>DCHF01000056.1:13257-65812 GCA_002315555.1 Lachnospiraceae bacterium UBA1759
GCCAACGGCCGCGGCTTCCAGTATCCGATTCCGACCTACTCCATCACGAGCGACTTTGACTGGTCCGATACCGAAAACAACCGTCTTCTGTTCGAAATGACTGCAAAGTACGGCACCCCGTACTTCTCCAACTACATCAATTCCGACATGGAACCGTCCGATGTACGTTCCATGTGCTGCAGACTTCGTCTGGACCTCCGCGAGCTCCGCAAGAAGTCCGGCGGTTTCTTCGGCTCCGGTGAATCCACCGGCTCCGTCGGCGTCGTCACCATCAATATGCCGCGTATCGCTTACCTGTCCGAGAATCAGGAAGAGTTCTACAAGCGCCTGGACCACATGATGGATGTTGCCGCCCGTTCTCTGGATACGAAGCGTGCCGTCATCACCCGCCTTCTGGACAACGGCCTGTATCCGTACACCAAGCGTTACCTCGGCACCTTTGCCAACCACTTCTCGACCATCGGTCTGGTCGGCATGAACGAGGTCGGCCTCAATGCCAAGTGGCTCCGCGCCGACATGACTCATGAAAAGACCCAGAAGTTTACCGCTGAAGTGCTGAACCACATGAGAGAACGTCTTTCCGATTATCAGGAAATGTACGGCGATCTGTTCAACCTGGAAGCGACCCCGGCAGAGTCCACCGCTTTCCGTCTTGCCAAGCATGACGTAAAGATGTACCCGGGCATCATCACCGCAGCCAAGTCCTGCGATGACACTCCGTACTACACGAACTCTTCCCACCTTCCGGTCGGTTACACGGACGATGTATTCTCCGCACTGGACATCCAGGACGAGCTGCAGACTCTTTACACCTCCGGCACTGTATTCCATGCATTCCTGGGTGAGAAGCTTCCGGATTGGAAGGCGGCCGCAGATCTGGTCCGCAAGATCGCAGAGAATTACAAGCTTCCGTACTACACGATGTCCCCGACCTACTCCGTATGTAAGACGCACGGCTATCTGGCCGGCGAACAGTTCAAGTGTCCGGAGTGCGGTGCGGTGACCGAAGTATACAGCCGTATCACCGGTTACTATCGTCCGGTACAGAACTGGAACGACGGTAAGACGCAGGAGTACAAGGATCGTAAGGTCTACGATATGGCGGGCTCCAAGCTCATCCGTAAGAAGAGAGCCGATGTCGTTGCGGGCGTAAAGGAAGCTCCGGTACAGGAAGCTCCGGTCGTCACCGAAGAAGCGCCGAAGGCCACGGATGCGGTCCTGAAGCTGTTTGCAACGACCACTTGCCCGAACTGCAAGATCGTTGCTGCGGAAATGGACAAGATGGGCATCGCGTATAACAAGATCTACGCAAACCAGGATCCGGAAGCCGCAAAGGCGTACGGTATCAGACAGGCACCCACGCTTGTGATCGAAGCGGACGGTGAAGTTCAGAAGATCGTCGGTCTTCCGGAGATCAAGAAATATCTTGCAACCCTTACGGTCAATGCATAATGCATAAGGGAACGGTCGCGGCACTTTTGCCCGCGGCCGTTTCTTCCGTGTTATCCGGCACCGGTCATCCGGCCGGTTTCAATCAGAATCAAGGAGACATCATGTACGATATCATCATCATCGGCGGCGGTCCCGCCGGCCTGACGGCGGCAGTCTATGCGCGCCGGGCCAACAAGACGACCGTTGTCATCGAAAAGGAGACCTTTGGCGGTCAGATCACGTTCTCTCCCTGTGTGGAAAACATTCCGGGCTTTGTGTCCCTTTCCGGAAGCGAATTTGCGGAAAAACTGGTGGATCAGGCCATTGCGCAGGGCGTGGACTTTGAGAGCGGGGAAGTGACCGGCATCAGGGAAGCCGCACCGGAGGAAGAAAACGGACGGAATACTTTTGTTGTTGAGACGGCGGAAGGCGCGGTCTTTGAGGGAAGAGCGGTCATAATCGCGACCGGAGCGAAGCATCGTAGGCTCGGTCTGCCGGGAGAAGAGGACTATGTCGGAAACGGCATCTCCTTCTGCGCGGTCTGCGACGGTGCGTTTTACAAGGATCAGACCGTAGGCGTTGTGGGCGGCGGAAACTCCGCGCTGCAGGAAGCGGTCCTGCTTTCCGGCCTGGTGGAGAAGCTTTACATCTTCCAGGACCTGCCGTACCTGACCGGTGAAAAGAAACTGCAGGAAAAGCTGGAAGCCGCAGATAACGTGGAGATCATTACCGGCGTCGGTGTGAAGGCGTTCAAGGGCGAAGGCGAGCTGTCCGGTGTGACGGTCTATGACCGCACGACCGGTGAAGAGAAGGATTACGATCTGACCGGTCTGTTCGTGGCCATCGGCCTGGTGCCGCAGAACGAACCGTTTACGGCGCAGATCGCGTTAAATGACTGGGGATATGCGGATTCCGATGAATTCTGCACCACGAAGACGCCCGGTATTTTTGTGGCGGGAGATTGCCGCTCTAAGAGGATCCGTCAGGTCGCAACAGCGGCAGCGGACGGTGCGGTCGCGGCCATTGCCGCGGCAAATTATGCGGAGGGAAGAGTATGATCGAATACAGATGGGCCACAGAGGCGGATTATAAGAACATCATCGACGAGGCAAATCACGCGTTTGACGGTAAGAACTGGACCGGCGATTTTGAGAAGGATACTTCAAACGAGTCCTTTTTCCCGCGGATCCTGCCCAAGCTTTATCAGAATATCAGGACGGCTCCGATGCACGTGATCACCGTGGAAGACGGCAAAATCGTGGGCTGTGTGGGCAATTTTGTCCTGACGACGAAGGTTGCGGATGAGACGCTGAACGTCATCGGCATCGGTACGGTCAGCACGCATCCCGACACGCGCCGTGCGGGTCATATGAAGAAGATGATGGCGATGTCACTCGAGCACGCGAAGGAAGTCGACGCGGATTTCATGGTCCTGGGCGGCCAGCGTCAGCGTTACGAGCATTGGGGCTTTGGCCGTGCCGGCATCAATCCGGGCTTTGGCGTGACGCTCACCAATATGCGTCATATCTACGGCGCCGATGCGGACTTCGGTTATGAGTTCCGTGAACTGACACGCGACGATCAGGAGTTCATCACCAAGGAACGTCTTCTCCGGAAATCCGCACTCACCAGCACGGTACATGAGCGGGACCAGGAATTTAACATTCTGTTCTCCATGGATTGCAGACCCTATGTCATCACAAAGGACGGCGAGTTCTTCGGTACCTTTATGTACCGCCCCAGGGAAGCGGTCCTGCACGACCTGCGTCTTATGGATGACCAGATGGTGGCGCGCGTGGTCAATGATATGCTGAAGAAGCTGCCGGGCGTGAAGGACGGACGCGTGGCCATCGACCACATTCCGCCGTATGAAAAGAACATGATCATGATCCTGTCCCGCATCGCTGAAGACACGCAGATCACGGGCTGTCAGATGATCAAGATCCTGAATTACGAGCGCACCCTGCGGGCGTATATGAAAATGGCCGCAGCCTACCGGCCGCTTGCGGACGGCGAGGTCATCATGGGCTTTGACAACGGCGAAGTGCTGAAGCTTTCCGTAACGGACGGTGTTCCGGCCGTGGAACCCTATGCCGGCATGCCGCCGATGCTTGTAAGCGAACTCGAGGCCGTCAACATGATGTTCGATGTGACTGCCTTCAACACGGACTACGGTTACGATCTGAACGCTGCAGTCAGAAGCTGGTTCCCGCTGCCGTTCTTCCAGTACATGAGCGATGAGGTCTGACTTTCATGAATTACAGCGAAATTGCTTTACGATTTGGTATTGAGGGCGAGTTTGCGCCCTGCGGAAACGGTCACATCAATGACACGCTCCGCTCAAAAGACGGTAGATACATCCTTCAGCGGATCAACACGAACGTGTTTACGGATCCCGAAAAGCTGATGGAGAATATTGAGAATGTCACGGCATTTGTGCAGAAGAAGCTGCGCGAGATAGGGGAGGATCCTTCCCGCCGGACGCTGAACGTGATCCGGACCAAAAACGGAAAGACCTATACCATCTATGAGGGACAGGCGTTCCGTATGTATGATAACATCGGCGGGACCAAAGAGGTGGAGCCGGGCTCCAAGACGGCGGAGGACATGTACGGCGCCGGACGCGGCTTCGGCGAGTTCCAGAAGCTTCTGTCCGACTACCCGAGCGAGACTCTGCACGAAACGATCATGGATTTCCACAATACGGCAAGCCGTCTTGTGGACTTCAGAAAGGCCGTTTTCAGCGACCGTGCGGGCAGACTGCAGGAAATCCCGGATGAGGTCGAATTCGTGCTGAAAAGGACGCAAATTGCGGACGTGGTGCTGAATGCGATGGTCCGCGGCGAGATTCCGTTCGCCGTTACCCATAACGACACCAAGATCAATAACATCCTGTTCGATGCGGAGACGGACGAACCGCTTGCGGTCATCGATCTGGACACCGTCATGCCGGGCAGCCGCCTGTACGATTACGGCGACGCGCTCCGCGGCGGCGGCAGCACCGCCGACGAGGATGAGACGGATCTTACCAAGGTCCACGTGGACATGGAGTCCTTCAAGGCGTTTACCAGGGGTTACCTGGAGGAGATGAAGGACGTTCTCACTCCGCGTGAGATCGAGCTCCTTCCGTTCTCCATCCGCCTGATGACCTACGAGTGCGGCATCCGTTTTCTCGGGGATTATTTAAACGGCGATACCTATTTCAAGATCCATCGCCCGAAGCACAATCTGGATCGTGCGCGCAACCAGTTCAAGCTTGTGGAAGAACTGGAGAAACTGGAGACGGAAATGTCTGCCATGATCCGTGAAATGCTGGGCTGAACATAAGGAGGCACATATGGAAAGATTTACCAAGCAGTCCCTGTTCCGTGATACGATGAACGAAGCGCTGATCGCGCCGATGGTTCCGTACTATGTCACCAACATCGACTATACCGGGGAAAAGGCGTACGAACTGACCTTTGAGGAAATGCCGGCATACGGCTACTGGAATGCGGAGAGCATGAGAAGCGGCCTGAACCGTCTGTATGAGGCGGCTGCGACCGGCAACTGGTATTATCCGCTGTATACCGAAAAGGAGATGGCCGAAGACCCGCAGAAGAAGGAAGCCAGCCTGGTCTGGATGCCGAGCGCGGATCCCAAGGCAGCTGAAAAGCCCTACGTTCTGGTCGTCCCGGGCGGCGGTTATGTGAACGTCTGGAACCTGACCGAAGGCTGGCCCATCGCCGCGCATCTGAACAAGCTCGGCTACAACTGCTTCGTACTGTCTTACCGCGTGGCCGGACCGGAATCCATTAAAACGGCCATCGATGACTACGCGAAGGCATTAGGCTTCATCCGTGACCGCGCCGCAGACTTCGGCGTTCAGTGGGACAAGTATCTGACCACCGGCTTCTCCGCCGGCGCGAGCCTGATCCTGACCTGGGCGATGAAGAACAAGGGCTACGCCGTTAAGGGGCTTCCGAAGCCGCTCGTTATGTGGCCGGTCTATCCGCCGGTCTCCTGGAAACTGATCGCCGAGCAGGCCGGAAGGGACGAGTTCACCGTGCGTTCGTTGGGCATGACGTTAAAGGAAGCGGCGGTTTCCGATTGGAACGTCGATGAGCATGTGGAGGACTTCCCGCCGTGCTACATCGCGTGCACCGAGGAGGACCGTCTGGTAAATCCGGAGCACTCCAGAATGTTAAAGAGAGCGCTCGATGCCGCCGGCATTCCGGCCGTTCTTCACGTGGGCCCGACCGGTGACCATGGATTCGCAGAGGGCATCGGCACCTGCATGGAAGGCTGGATCGAGGAAGCCGTTGCATTTGCGGAAAAGAATTACTGATAAAACAAAGCCCCCCGGAACCGTTTGAACGACCCGGGGGGCTTTCTGCGTTCTATTTAGCGGATGCTCATGCTTCCGACCCGGAGATCCGGATTCCGGAAGACGATGTAGACATCGTGAATGCCGCTTACGGCCGCGGATAACGGTGCGGTCTCCGCACGGTATCCGAGCTCGTATGCAGGCATCGGCGGATAGGCTTCCGGCTGTGCGCCGGTGTTCGGCAGGGTGTAACGGACCGGCTCGGTGCCGTCACAGTCGATGGCGGCAAGCAGCACGCCGTCCGGCGTATCAAGATGAAGCTCCAGGCGGTTCACCTTGTGAATGGAGGCAATCTCTGCGGTGACTGCGGTCTTCCCGGTCAGGTCCACCCGTGTCAGCTTGGCCCAGGCGCCGTCCTCCTTGCTCATGATGCTGAAGTATTCATTGTCCATGCCGTGGCATCCGTCCTGTTTCATTAAGGAGGCAACCGTCTGCTTCTTGCCGCGTTCGCGGTAGGTCACGCGGTCGGAGAGCGCGGTGCGGCCGAAGAGGCTGAAGGTCTTTTCGGGATCCAGGACCGTAAGCCTGCGGCCGAAGACCGGAAGCTTAGCTTCAAGAAGGATCGTCTCTGAGGAAGTGCCTACCTGCAGCCGGTACGTGCCGGCTTCCACAAAGTATTCACCGGCATTGACATCCCACAGGGCGATGTCCTCCGGCAGGATCCTAAGCGTCACGGTCGCGGACGCGCCGGCAGCGATCGTGACCTTCTCAAAGGCCGCGAGCATCTTCTTCGGCGCGGTGTTCCCGTATGCGGAGTCCGGGTTGGTCACATAGACCTGAACGACTTCCGCGGTATCGACGGCACCGGTGTTTGTGACTTTGACGGAGAGTTGAAGCGGTATGGTGACATCGTCCCATGCGGCGACTTCAAGATCCGAGTAGGTAAAGGTGCTGTAGGAGAGGCCGTGGCCGACGGGGTAGGTGACCTCGGCATCCGTGTACTGGTAAGTCAGCTTCTCGGCGATCAGGTCCTGTTTTCGAAGATCGGAAACGAGGCGCGGGTCCATACGGTCCGGCTTGTGCTCGGAATCGGGACCCTCCGGGACGGAATAGGCGTCGAGCGCGGGGAGGGCATCGACGGAGGCATACCAGGTCGATGTCAGCCGTCCGGTCGGTGCATAAGCGCCCGTCAGTACGTCCGCCATGGCATAGCCGTCATACTGGCCGGCATAGGGCTGGTAGACGATGGCTGCGACCTTCGGATCCTCCTCGATCTCCTTCATGAGGACCGGGAAACTGGAGTTCACAACAACCACGGTACGGCCGGGATAAGCATCGGCAACCCGGCGCACCAGCTCATAGGAATCCTCGCCCATGGCCAGATCGGAGCGGTCCACGCCCTCGCCCGCACTGTGGCGGGTGCCTGCGCCGATCACAACGACGGCGGTATCACATGTGCCGGATGCAGCCGCAGAAACCGTGTCTTCCGCGATCTCGCTTACTGTTTCAAAGGTGAAGCGGAGCGCTGCGGCCTTCAGCTCTTCCGCATGCTCGGGAGAGGTGAGCGGTTCCGTAAAGTGAATCGAATCCCCGTCCTTTACGATGTAGCGGCCCATTGTGTAGTAAGCATCCGGTGCCAGCTGGAGAAGGGACTCGTTGAAACCGTGGATCAGGAAAAGGAAACGGTGGTCCGCCTGTTCCTCCAGACGGATGCGGGTGGGCAGGGTGATGCCGGACAGCACGCCGGACAGTGTGGTGTTCCGCATGACAAGATCCATGGCCTCGTTGACCGCAAGGCGCGTCGGGACGATGGGGGCGATGAAGTGTTCCTGCACGCCGTTCGTGGAAAACCAGAGGCCGCTCGATATGCTCTTAAAGCTGAACGCGCGGGCCTGGCCCCAGGAATACTGTTCGAAAACTTCCGCCTGATCCCGGTCCGCCGTAAAGCCGAGCTTTCCGAAGGTGGGAGAAACGGGATCGCGGTCCGTGATCGTAAGGTAGAGACCATCGGCAAGGATCCGGACCTTCTTACAGTCGTTGTGGAAGAACGCGGTGCCCTCCGTTCTTTCATAGCGTGCCTGCAGGCTTTCCTTTACGGTCAGACCGCAGTCCGGAAGATCCGGAAGATTGCGCGCCGCGTAGACGGTCTTGAAACGGCTTTCCGCCATGTTGCCGGAGATCGCGAGCGATTCCTTTCCGGTAAGCGGCAGGATGCCGTTGTTCTTCAGTAAAACGATGCTTTCGCGCGCCGCCTGCAGGGCTGTTTCCAGGTGCATCGGCACAGTCTCATCGGCACCGGACGTCTCTTCATCGAGGAAGGGGTACCGCGAAAGGTCCGCATTCAAAAAGCCCATGCGGACATAGGGGACCAGATTGCGTTTGGCTTCGGCCCGGACCTCATCGGCCGTCACCGATGCCACACCGGCATCGAGGATCCGGAGAAGCTCCTTCATGTCGTTCTCCACGGTCTCCGGCGTCATGATGAAGCCGCCGGACTTGGCGTGGGCCATCAGTGCCGCAGAGGTCGCTTTGTATTCCGGCTCCAGGTAGGACTTCTCATAATGATTGGAAAAGTTACCGACACCGTCCCTGTATGAGTCCTGCGTCCAGAACATGGACGTGCCGAAAATATCCGGCGTGGTGTACAGACCGTACGGGGATTCCTTTTGAAGATGGGAGACCGCGGGGCTGATGGTGTTTGGAACACCGTTGCTGCGGCCAAAGGACATCATGAAACCGCTGAGCGCACCGGAGCGGACGCCCTTTACCGGGGCTTTGATCTGGTTCTCCATCAGTGCACGGATGCCGATGTCGCTGCTCTGTGCCATACGGAAGGTCTGGCCGCCGTAGGTCGTGAAATGCTTGGTCAGAACGATGCTTCTGGTATAGAAGCCGTCCGGATTCCCGGGATCGTCGATGCCTGACACGCCGCGCGCCATGGCATCGACCATTTCGGAACAGAGCATGGGATCCTCGGAGTAGCCCTCGTCAAAGCGGCCACTGAGCGGATTGATGCGAAGATCCTGCATCGCGGTACAGACCATGGCGGAGAAGGAGGCAGAGTCGATGTTATTGTGATCGGTCTGGGTGATATATTCTTTTCCGAGGACCTCACCTGCTTTTCGGACGAGCTCCCGGTTCCAGGACTGGCCGAGGCCGAGCATGCACGGGAAATCCGTCTTGTAGCCCTGGACACTGTCGGTCGCGGGTCCCCAGAACAGCGTGCCCGGGATCCGGCTTCCGGCATGTGCGCCGGTCGTCAGCACGTAGTCATGCCGGTACTCATTGGCCCAGAGGAGGGCGCCTTCATCGCCGGCGTACATAAGGAGCGCGTCCAGATAATCGTTCAGATGCTCCGGGCAGCCGTCAAACAGCGGCATTCCGGCGTACGGATGGTCATTTCCCGCGATCGGGAACGTTACAGTGTTGTTCATAAAGAGCTCCTTTCCGGCATCGGCCGAATAAAAACGGATGGGGCTTAAAAATAACAAAAAATGGCGCCTCCACCGAGCCGCCCAACAAATCTATCATAGCACTGCAAATAAGCGCTTGCAAGTGAAATCAGTGCCAAAAAAGAAAGTTCTCCGTTGTGCATAATTACCAATGAAAATGTTTGTGCAATATTGAGTATTGTAAAAATGAAACAAATGATTTAGTATAAAGACAACAGAAATGTAACAGAAATAAATCAAATGAAGAGAAAACTTCTAAAAACAGGAGGATCAGTCCGATGGCTTAAGTAATCCTTAAACCGTAAAACTAAATAAGGAGGACAAACCAAAGAACACTTGATTTAATTTCCGCATTTTGAAGAGAGAGAGGTAAAGAAAGTGAAGCTCCAGGAAATTCATTAAAAGGGCTGTTAGATGTAAAGAAATCTGACAGCCCTTCTTTTTTGCGTTTTTGAGAGCGTACAGGTGCGGGAGACCGGGAGTCTCCCCTATTTTTTTCTTGAAATCGACCGGAAAAGGTGCGATGATAGAAGTACCATTTTGAACCGGAGGAGACCTTGATGGACTTCACATATCTTAAGAATCTGATGGACAATGCCGCAGGCACATACACGCCGGGCTCCGCCATCGTCATTTATCGGAACGGAAAGGAAGTATTCCGTCATGCGGCGGGCTATGCCGACCTTGCCGACCGTACGCCGCTGACGTACGATCGCACCTACCATATCTATTCCGCGTCAAAGATCACCACGATCATTGCCGCATTACAGCTTTTTGAACAGGGACTTTTCCGTCTGAACGATCCGATCTACGACGTGATCCCCGAGTTCCGTCATATGACGGTCAGGGATGCGGACGGAAACATCACGGAGGCGAAGACTCCGGTGAATGTCCGTCACCTGATGACCATGACCGGAGGCTTCAATTATGACCTGGACGCTCCGTTTGTCGACGATGCAAGAAAGATCACAAACGGCAAAATGGACACGCTTCCGACCATCAAATGTCTGGCAAAGTATCCGCTGGATTTTGAGCCCGGAACACATTGGCAGTATTCGCTCTGCCACGACGTTCTCGCAGCCTATGTCGAGGCTGTAAGCGGCATGAAATTCCGCGATTATGTAAGAAAGTATATTTTTGAACCGCTCGGTATGGCGGACACGGTTTATCAGATGACACCGGAGATCGAGGCGCGTCTTGCGACACAGTATACCTTTGTGGCAGACGGAGAGGACCCCGGTGCGGTGAAGTGTGTGGATCCCGCAAAGAACGGGAAAGCAAAAGGCGGTACTTTTGTCTGCAGCGGCAACGATGTGGCATACTGCTTCGGCACGGAGTACGATTCCGGTGGCGCGGGCATCACGACTACGCTCGATGATTACGCCCTTCTTCTTGCCGCACTGGCCGATGGCGGCCGCGGTCTGAACGGAAGCCGCATTCTGTCCGATTGCACGATCGAACTCATGCGTACGGATGCGTTGTCTCCGGAACTGAAAAAGGACTTCAACTGGGAAAGCATGCTGGGCTACAGCTACGGCCTCGGTGTGCGCACCATGGTCGATCGCATGGCCGGCGGATCGCTGTCCGGCATCGGCGAATTCGGCTGGGGCGGCGCTGCAGGCGCAATGGCATACATTGAACCGGAGCGCAAGCTTGCGGCCTTCTTTACCCAGCATCAGCTGAATCCGCGTGAAGAAATCTTCATGCCGCTTCTGCGCAGTGCGATCTATGCGGGCCTGGACCGCTGACCTTACGGGGAGTACATATGGAACTGATCAGTCAGAAAATGAGGACTGTTTCCCCGGAGCTGGACCCGCTCAGGCTCGGCACCGGCTGGAAGAAGGAGGATCTTTCAAAACCGCAGATCTTTATCGAGAGCACCTTCGGTGACAGCCATCCGGGATCCGGCCATCTGGATGTGCTCGTGGAAGCAGTGCGTGAGGGCATCGCGGAGGCGGGCGGACACGGCGCGCGGTATTACTGCACGGACATGTGTGACGGCGAGAGCCAGGGAACGGACGGAATCAATTATTCGCTCGCGAGTCGCGAAATGATCGCGAATATGATCGAGATCCAGGAGAGCGCAACACCCTTCGATGCCGGCGTGTATATCGCAAGCTGCGATAAGGGCCTGCCGGGAAATCTGATCGGTCTGGCACGCGTGAATATTCCCGGAATTGTGGTCACCGGCGGGACGATGGCAGCCGGCCCCGACATGCTGACGCTGGAGCAGCTCGGCATGTATTCGGCGAAGTTCGAGCGCGGGGAGATCGATGAAGAAAAGTTCTGCTGGGCCAAGGAAAATGCCTGCCCGAGCTGCGGTGCATGCTCCTTCATCGGCACAGCGTCCACGATGCAGATCATGGCGGAGGCACTCGGCCTTACGCTTCCGGGAAGCGCGCTGCTCCCGGCCACCAGCCCGGACCTTCCGGCATACGCAAGACGGGCAGGAAAACGCGCGGTCGAGATGGCCTATGAAGAAAATATGAGGCCGTCCGACATTCTGACGCTTGAAAGCTTTGAGAATGCGATCATGGTCCATGCGGCCATCTCGGGCTCTACAAACAGCCTGCTGCATCTGCCGGCCGTTGCGCATGAGCTTGGAATCGACATCGACGGCGATACGTTTGACCGTCTCCACCGAAACGCGCATTATCTTCTGGATGTTCGCCCCGCCGGACGATGGCCCGCGGAATTTTTCTATTATGCGGGCGGTGTGCCGGCCGTGATGGAGGAGATCCGGAGCATGCTGCATCTGGATGTCATGACGGTGACCGGTAAGACGCTTGAGGAAAATCTGGAAGAACTGAAAAAGAGCGGTTTCTACGAAAAGTGCGGAAAGTGGCTGGAAGAGGCCAATGCCCGTTACGGGACCGCGATCACAAAAGAGGATATCATCCGGCCCTTTGACAAAGCGCTCGGGACGGAAGGCTCCATCGCCATCCTGAAGGGCAATCTGGCGCCGGAAGGTGCGGTCATCAAGCATACGGCATGTCCGAAGGAGATGTTTTCCGCGGTGCTCAAGGCGCGGCCGTTTGACTCCGAGGAGGCGTGCATCGATGCGGTGCTCCGTCACCGGGTGCAGCCCGGCGATGCGGTCCTGATCCGTTACGAGGGCCCGAAGGGCAGCGGTATGCCGGAAATGTTCTACACGTCGGAAGCGATCTCATCGGATAAGGAGCTTGGCCGGTCGATCGCCCTGATCACCGACGGCCGTTTCTCCGGTGCATCTACCGGACCGGTCATCGGCCATGTCAGTCCGGAGGCGCAGGCGGGCGGTCCCATCGCCCTGGTGGAAGAGGGTGATCTGATCCGTTTGGACGTCAAGGAACGCGTGCTGGAGATCGTGGGCATCCACGGGCAGGAGATGAGCCCGGAGGAAATTGATGCGGTGCTTCTGGAAAGGAAAAAGCATTGGCAGCCGAAGCCCTCGAAGTACCCGAGGGGAACGCTGAGATTGTTCTCGGACCTTGCGGCATCGCCGATGAAGGGCGCTTACCTGGACTACGGGGAGTGAGACCTTAAACACAGAAGCTTATCAAAATAAAGAACCGGAAGACGGGAGGCTGTCTTCACGGACCTTAATAATCAGGAGGCATATATGATTTTTGAAAACCTGGACCGGATCGTTTTTGCCGGTGATTCCGTAACCGATATGGGCAGTGCGCAGCCGGTGGGCGAGGGACTGTTCGACAACGTGGGCCGCAGCTATGTGCGTGTCATTGAAAACATGCTGGCCGCATGGTACCCGGAGACCAAGATCCGCGTGACCAATTCCGGTATTTCCGGTAATACGAGCCGCGATCTTCTGAACCGTTTTGACCGTGATGTGGTACAGCTGGATCCGGATTGGGTCTCTATCTGCATCGGTATCAACGACGTGTGGCGTCAGTTTGACTCTCCGGCGATCCTGAGTGATCAGGTGCAGCTCGATGAATACGAGGAAAACATGGAAAAGATGATCGCCATGATCCCGGAAAAGGTCAAGGGCGTGTTCATCTGCTCTCCGTACTACATGGAGCCGAACCGGGAGGATATGATGCGTGCGCGCATGGATGAGTACGTTGCGGTCTGCAAAAAGCTGGCGGACAAGCACGGCCTGATTTTTGTGGATTTCCAGCAGATGTACGAGGATTACTGCAAGATCCGCCATTCCAGCTACATTGCCTGGGACCGTATCCATCCGAATCTTGTCGGTGCGACGCTCATGGCGAAGGAATTCCTGTCACACTGCGAGTTTGAGTATTGATCATGAAATATCAGCATACTGTTTGCGGCCGGTTTATTGACCGGCCGAACCGTTTTATTGCCCATGTGGAGGTGGACGGGCGTATTGAGACCGTTCATGTGAAAAATACCGGACGCTGCCGGGAACTGCTTCTTCCGGATTCGGAGGTTATTCTCGAGGTGGCGGATAATCCGGCGCGGAAGACAAAGTACGATCTCATTACGGTGAAAAAGGAGAGCCTGGGCTGGGTCAATATTGACAGCCAGGTGCCGAATTCCGTGGTGAAGGAGTGGCTGGAAAGCGGTGCGTCTGTGTTCGGTACACCGGACAGGATCCGGCCGGAGTATACCTTCGGCGCGTCCCGGGTGGATTTCTATGTGGAGTGCGGGGAACGGAGGATCCTCATTGAGGTGAAGGGCTGTACGCTGGAGCGGGAGCGCATGGGATATTTTCCGGATGCGCCGACGGAACGGGGCGTGAAGCATCTCCGGGAGCTTGCCGGCGCGGTGAAGCAGGGTTATGAGTGCTATATTGCCTTTGTCATTGCGATGCCGGAGGTGAAAAAGGTTCTGCCGAATGAGGAAACGGATCCTAAGTTTGCGGCGGCGCTTCGTGAAGCGGAGGCTGCAGGGGTGAAGGTTCTGTATCTGCCCTGCAGAGTGGAGACAGACGAGATCACGATCGTGGCGGAGTAAATACGGAATCAGAGCAGGCTCTTCAATGAAGAAGGTATTAGTCCTATGACACTTCGGACTATCCTCAATTCAGATGCCTTCGGTCGAGCAATCGCCGCGGATACACCCGCGGGGACCGGAACCGGCAACCACAGCATCATACTCGCAGGTCACCGGAATTTCACGGCCGGCGTCAAAATAGTATCATGGATACTGTTTGACATATTATTACTCTTTGACCGTCAGGACGATCTTTCCGGCACTCTTTCCGGAGTACATCAGATCCTGAGCGGCTTCTGCTTCCTGAATGGGGAAGACTTTAAAAATGGTGGGGCGGATGGTTCCGTCCTCGATCTTCGGCCAGATCAGATCTACCATATCGGACAAAAGCTTCGCCTTTGCTTCAGAGGAGCGGCGGCGAAGAGTAGTGCCGATCAGGCGGGTGCCACGGACATACATCTTGCGGAGGTCCACATTGGTGGGATCACCGGCAAGGGTCGCGATCATGATCCAGCGGCCGTCAAAGTTCATGTAGGGCAGGCATTTACCGACAGTGTCGCCGCCCAGACAGTCCACACAGATATCCACACCGTGTCCGGCCTCCAGCTCTTCCTTCATGACCTCTGCCAGATCCTCCTTCGAGGTATCGACGACGCGGTCTGCGTTCAGGTGCTGAATGGCTTCTGCAAGCTCACCGTTCATGACGGTGGTAATAACACGCGCGCCAAAGGCCTTCGCCATGGGAATCACTACGCTGGCAAGACCGGAAGCACCGGCCTGCATTAAGAGGGTATCGCCGGCCTTTAAATTGCCTTCCATAAACAGGAAAAGGTAAGCGGCACCGTAGACCTCGGGAAGTGCAGCGGCTTCCACCATGGAAAGACCGGCCGGGATCGGCATCAGCATACCAGCAGGTACGGCGACGTATTCGGCATAACCGCCGCCACCGAGAAGTGCGGTGGCCTTATCGCCCACGTGCCATTTGCCTTCAGCTTCAACCTTGCTGCCCACCTTTACAATGGTGCCGGCTGCCTCGAGACCAAACCATTCCGGCCAGCCCGGGGGCGGCGGATAGGAGCCTTCACGCTGAAGTAGGTCCGCACGGTTCAGTGCGGCCGCAGAGACCTCCAAAAGGACCTGATCATCAGCGATGACGGGATCCGGAACCTCTCTCCAGTAAATGTGTCCGTCGTTTCCGTTTAATACAGCATGCATATCGTTTTTCCTTTCATATCCAGTACATCGGTTAATTTTCAATGATTCAATGCTTTAAATCATTTTCCGCAGTTTCCTTAAACTTCTTCAGGGTAATGAGCTCCGGCTGGACACCTTCGTCAAATACCCGTCCCAGGTACATAAAGGAGCCCAGTGCACCCGCAAAGAGGCGGGTCGCGCGGCACCATGCACCGCCGGTCATATAAAGGTAAGGAACCTTCAGGTTCTCATTTAACAGCTTGTAGGTGGTCAATGCGTCGCAAAGCTCGGCCTCCGTATCGGAAACGCAGATGTCCTTTGCCACATCGGCACCGCGGGCCTCCTGCTCTTTCATCCAGGCCAGAACCTGCTCCGGCGGGTAGTACGCGTGATTGTGTGAGGACATCAGGACCTCACCGCCGCGGGCGTGGATCTCGTTTATCAGCGCCTTCTGCTTTTCGATCGCCGCGGGATCCTCTGCCATTTCTCAGGGGTGCGGGTCGTACAGGTCGCCCATAACGTCAATGAGCGTCGCGCCGCATTCCAGACACAGCAGAGAGAGAGCAGCGATCTCATCGTCGGTCTTTCCCTCACCGTAGCCGCTACGGTAGCAGCAGGAGTAAATGGGAAGATCCCCTGCCGCAGCAAAAAGCTTCGTCAGCGCCTCCCAGTTATGAAATTCCGGATTCAAGCGGGTCACCTCAATGGCAACGGAATCTCCGCCGTCACGAATGGTCTTTTCCACCATGCCGATCGCTTCCTCCAACTCCGCGGCCATAATAAAGCCGGTGAGCCAGGGCTTGTCATGATTTAAGAATGATTTTTCAGCCATGATGCTTTCCTCTTTGAAATGTTATTCTTCCTCGTCCGCTAACGTTCTCCAGTCAAACTGCACCAACGGGAAGGAACGCTCCGTTGCCAGTCTGTGGTAGACCTCGGAGGCTTCCGTCGGTGAGTGGGTCTCTTCCACCAGATCGCTGAGCCTGATGCGCCCGTACCGGAACAGGTCCATTTCCGCACGGACATCGTCACCCTCCGTCCACCATCCGCTGTAGGATTCATACGTGGGACGGGCATTGGTGTGAGCGCCGATCATGGTGATGCCGGGGCTGTGGACCTTGTGGTAGTAGTTAATGGTGAAGTCGGAATGGCGGGTGCAGCCCAGAAGGGCAATGCGACCGAAGGGGGCCATGCAGTCCAGCACCTGGTCCAGTGCCTTGCCGATGCCGGTGACCTCAATGGCGACCTTGACGCCGCCCCGGGTGAGCTTCTTCACCGTTTCCGCGAAGTCCGGCGCGTTCGGATCCAGTGCGTAGTCCGCACCGAGTGCCAATGCCTGCTCCCGCTTTTCCGCTACCGGATCCACAGCGATGATGGGTGCCGCGCCGGCGGTACGCAGGAAACGAACCGCAAACTGCCCCAGGACGCCCTGTCCCATGACAATGGCGCTTTCGCCGAATTCCAGCTTGCATTTCCGGATCGCCGCCATGGGGAAGGTTCCGATGTGCCAGAGTGCAGCCTCCTCGAAGGTAACATTGTCGTCCTCGATCCTGTGCACATTGCGCTCGATCAATGAAACGTACTGCTGATGGGTGGACCAGGACAGGGTCACACGGTCACCGACCTTCACGGAGGTGACGCCTTCACCGACGGCTTCAACAATGCCGGCCGAAGAGTAACCGCCCTGACGGGGCCATTTTGCTTCGACACAGTCCGCGGGATTGCGGCTGATATTCAGTTCGCCGGTCAGGTTCGCGCGCTCCGTACCGGAGCTGATGGTGGAGACCATGAGCTTTACCAGTACATTGCCGCGCGTGACCTGCGGCTTTTCAATATCCACCAGTTCAGCGGTGTCCTTTTTTGTAAATAAAATCGCTTTCATATTTAAAAATTGCTCCTGTGTATAGTACGGCGTCTGCTCCGGAAGGGCATTCCGGAGTCTGTCGCCGGTAGAGGTTTATCTCTTGCAACGGCCGTGCAGCTGCCTGTCAGGTTTATCTCTCGCAACGGCCGTGCAGCCACCTGTCAGGTCTTATCTCTTGCAATATCACGGCCGCCGTCGATCAGGAAATTGACGCCGGTGGTGAAGGCGGAGTGGTCGGAGGCCAGGAACAGGAAGGCATCCACCAGCTCCTGCGGATCTGCGGCACGTCCCATGGGCGTTTTCATCTTTGCCATACCGGGGCGGGTGAGCACCGGGCCCGGAGAGACGCAGACCACGCGGATACCGTACTTGGCACCGTAGAGCGCCAGGGACTTTGTCAGGCCGTTCATGGCGCCTGATTTGGAGGTGGAGTAGGCCACATTGTGGTCGCAGCCCTCCTGGCCGGTGATGGAGCCGATATTGATAATGACACCGGAGCGCTGATCACGCATGTACTTCATGACGGCGTGGTCGAAATAGAACTGACCCTTCAGGTTGACATCCAGGGACCAGTCAAATACGTCAATGGGGCAGTCCGGGAACTCAATGTCACCGCTCACGCCCAGCATACGGTATTCCGCGCCGCCGGCCAGATTGATCATGACATCCACGGAGCCGAAGGTATCAAACGCAGCCTTTGTCACGGCCTCTACCTGAGCATAATCGCGGACATCGCAGCTCAGCGCAAGCACATGGCCCGGATACTGTGCTTCCAGTTCAGCGGCCTTTTCCTTTACCGCTTCTTCGTTGATATCGATCATGACCACATTGGCACCGCAGGCAGCGAAATTCTGTGCGGAAAGAAGCGCCATGCCGCTGGCGGCACCGGTCATCATCACGGTTTTATTTGTAAAATTCATTTCCATAAGCGTTCTCCTTTATTCTACCGGCTTGCCGCAGGCCTTCATAAAGACCTTGTACATGGCAAGCTCATAATCCATGGTGTAGGGGTTTTCCTTCAGGCCCTGTGAGATCTCCGCGAAGGAGGTCAGCATGGGAATATAGCGATTGAATTTGGTTTCGCGGCGGGTACCGTCGTTTGCCCAGTTCAGAATATCGCCTTCCACGTCGCGGACCTTAGTGGTGAGCTCCGGCGTGCCGGGAATGTTGCTGTAGGCCTCGAAGGGCTTGAATTCCACCGTGCCCTTGGAGCCGCAGGCAACGAACTGGCGGCGAAGGAATCCGCCGGGCTCAGCTGCGCAGGTCTTGGCAAAGGACACGCCGTTTTTGTAGCGGAGGACCGCAAATCCGAAGTCCTGGCCGGTCTCAAGGCCATCGACGCCGGTGGTGCAGCTTAAGGGAATGACCTCCTCCGGCTCGCCCTGGATCCGGTAGATCAGGTCGATCAGGTGGCAGCCTAAGAAGAACATCATACCGCCCGGATAGCGGCCCATCCAGGCACGCTTTTCATTCGGGTGACGGCAGCTCATCTGGCATTCCACGGAATAGATCTCGCCGTATTTGCCGTCCTTGATCTCCTGAAGGGTGCGCTGCACCTCGGAATTGTAGCGGTACATGTAGCCCAGGTGCAGGGCCTTGCCGGTCCTGCGGAAGGTATTGACCAGCGTTTCAAAATCCTTGTATTCCATGCCGCCCGGCTTGTCCATGTGGACATTCAGGCCGCGCTCCGCAGCCATCTGGGCATATTTGAACAGATTGGTCTCGGAGGTCTCAACGGTAACTGCATCCAGGTCCGGAATAGCGAGAAGCTCCTCCAGGGTCATTTCCGGCATGCCGTCGTAGGCGGAGGCATCATTGCCCAGCATGTTTCCTTTATACTCATATCCGCCAATGGTCTGCTTACCGGTGAAGGGCTCGTAGATCAGTTCCTTCTCGGGGTCCGCTTAGCCGACGACTTCGAAAACATCGGTCATCTGACGCATGGTGCGGAAAATCCAGGATGCGTGGTCGTGCCCAACGCCGATCTGGGCGATCTTGATCTTTTTCATAAAAATATCTCCTTAAAATGTTTTCAATGAAATACCGGTCTCAATTGCTCTTTCCTGCAGGAAAATACCGGTTTTATATGCCGTTTCCTGCAGGAAACACCGGTCTCAGATGAGCTTTCTCGCGCCGTCCACCGGAATACTCTGAGCGATCAGCATATCCGTGCCATAAGTGGCAACGACCTCCTTTCTGTTGATTGACATAATGTAAAAAAAGTACGATACTGATAATATGTTAGTTCAAAAATACACTGATTTTGTGTTTGTGTATATGGAAAAAAGTGACAACCGTATGTAAAAAACGGAAGCCCGTTAAGAAAATCACGGGTTTTTCTTTCGGTAAAAAGGAGAAAAATGATCCATATCGATCTTCAGGCGCCGCGTACGCTGATGGCGGCAAATGAGCACTATTATAAGCAGCCGACGGAGCCCCATTATATGGACCGTGTGGTGGAATATCATGACCTGGTTTACATTGATGAGGGGGCCTGGTGCATGACGGAGGAGGACCGGGAATACACATTAAGAAAGGGCGATGTCCTGTTCCTTGCGGCGGGTCGTCACCATTTTAATCGCCTGCCCTGTTCGCCGGAAACCAGAACCTTCTGTCTCCACGTGACGGCGACCGCAGGGGATAAGGAGGGGAGCAGTACCGCGCAGGCGCTGCCGACTCATCTGCATGTGCAGCATTCCGACAGGATGCGGCAGTACTTCAGCGAGCTTGTAATGACCTGGTGGTCGGAGGATGCGTTTAAGGAGCAGCGGATCAGCGCGCTTCTTACGCTGCTTCTTCTGGAGATCCGCAGCGAATATGAAAAGCAGCAGGCCGGAAAGGCGGACCTTGCGGAGCGGGCGATCCGGCTTTTGAATCTTTCACCTCACCGTCGTTTTAAGGCGGAGGAGATGGCGGAGCTTCTTTTTGTGAGCCCCCGGACGCTGAACAATGCCATGGTGAAGAAGACCGGAACCACCTTCTATGCCTATGAAAAGGATCAGAAGCTGGAGCACATCGCGCTTCAGCTGAAAATGGAACCCGGTATCAAGCTTTCCGAGATCGCGGCGGCCTACGGCTTCCATGACGAGTTCCACCTAAGTAAGGCGTTTAAGCAGAAATTCGGCACCTCGCCCAGCAGCTACCGGGCGAATGCGCAGGGAGAGTAAAGGTCACAGCGTGATCAAAATTTAAATAAAAAACCGTCGGCTATGTGACGTGTACCTGCTTACCGGATCACCGGTAAGCAGGCGCATATCACCGGAAAGCCGGCGGTTCTTTCATTCTTCAGTATCGAAATTGAATTCCGGGTAGTTATCATGCTCCTCAACAAAGATAACGGGCGCGGACATCTGCTTTTTATAATTGGCAGGGCTCACGCCGGTATACTTTTTAAACATGCGGCTGAAATACAGCGGGTTCTCATAGCCTACCGCGAAGGAAATCTCCGAAACGTTGAAGCTGGTCGTGATGAGAAGCTCCTTGGCACGCTCCAGACGGACCTTGATCAGGTACGCATGAGGAGAATAGCCCACCTACTCCTTGAATTTGTGCACGAAATAGTAGGGACTCATGCCACAAAGATCGGCGTATTCCTCGATGGAAAGGTCCTTGTGGAACTGGTTGTTCATGATATGCAGTGCCGGAGCAAAGGCATTGTCGGTCTGCTCCAGCTGGACAGAATAGGTCTTAATGGAGCGGCTGATGGTGGTGATCAGTTCGACAAAGGTGGAGGCGCACATCAGGTCATAATTGTAGGCATGCAGCTGGAGCTCGCGGTAGATCTTCAGGATGCAGTCGCTGAAGAAAAGGCCGTTTTCCAGAGAGAATACCATGTGATTGTCGCTGGAAATGGTCTTCAAAAGCTCCGGGATCCATTCACCGGTGAAGTGGATGAAGTATGAAATGGTGCGCTCGCTGTTATGGAAGGAATACACCTGGGGTGTCCCCGGTGTATATAGAATCAGTGAGCCTGCGGAAAGAACCTGCTTCTTTCCCTGGATGATGAAATCGCCCTTTCCCTCCTGGATGTAGATCAGCTGATAATCCAGTCTTCCTGCGGGTCTGGAGATCTCCACGCGTTTAATGCTTGGGTCGAACAGATTGTAACCGCAAGAGTTAATATGAATGGGATCGGAAGAAACATAGTCGGAATTAAAGGGGTTGGTACCGTTAACGATTCGAAGCCCGATTCCGATGTTTTTCTCTGTCTGTGATACAATCGGCATGATGATCCTCCTGGGTCATTGTCAGTATTTGTGGTATTTCAGGGCGTTTTCCACGTCCAGAAAATCATTGGAATTGTACTTTAAGGAGATCATCGTATAAATGGAGTCGATGATCGCCAGCTCTGCGATGCGGCTCTCGCGTCCCAGAATACGGTATTTGGTCTCGTTGGAGCAGGTGTGCAGTGTGATAGTCGAATACTTGCTGAGGGGTGAAATACCGGTATTTGTGATACTGATCACCTTTGCGTTGTGTTCCTTGGCCTGCATGGCCAGATCCACGATCTCCTTGGAGGAGCCGGAATGGCTGATGCAGAACAGGACATCGTTCTCGTCCTTATGGGCAATGCTGATCGCCGCAAGGTGCGGATCCGAATAGGCGGTAACGTTCAGGCCCAGACGTAAAAGCTTGTGCTGAAGGTCCAGGCAGATCGCATGGGAGTTGCCCATACCGATAACGGTGATCCGTGCAGCGCCGGTGAGCAGGTCCACTGCAGCCTCCAGGTCGGGGAGGCTCAGGTTTTCCTTTGTCAGTGTCAGGGTCTCAACGGTACTGTTGAAGACCTTGGAAACAATGGTGGAGGTATTGTCCTCCTTGGTGATATTTTCGTTAATGGCCTGGAGCGGGTTCACCAGCTCCTTCGCCAGCTTCAGCTTCAGATCCTGATAACCGTTCAATCCCAGCTTTCTGCAGAAGCGGATGACCGTCGGCTCGCTGACCTTGCAGTTGGCTGCCATGTCGGCGATGGAAGAGTAGATGACCTTTTCGGGATCCTTCTCAATGACCGTAACGATTTTCTTTTCTGATTTTGTAAAGCTGCTCATCATGGAATGCATCATAAAAACGATGGCATATGATTCCGCGGCTTTCATATTTGTGTCTTCCAGTGTATTCATATTATGCCTCCTTATGTGGCAGCTTTTTCAGGATCAGGAAATCTTTTTCCCTGACCTCGATGATGCCTTCTATTATGTCACCGGGTACGGAATCCGCAACAGGAGTGCGGAATTTAAGCTTCTTTGGCGTGGGAGCGGAGTTAAATACAAAGTAGTAGGTGTCTCCTTTATTGCTTCTCGTGACGCCGTAGATTTCAGCGCCCTCCGGCTCCGGGAATTCCTGCCGGTATCTGGTCTGGTTCAGGATAATAACAGATTCCGGGACGACTCATAGTCACAAGCACCTCCCGTAAAATTCTATGATTCTATATAAGCATAATTTAGGAAATAATTCAATAAAAAAGTAGCGAAACTACAAAAAGCAATAAAGGATATTGTAATTTGACTATTAAAGCAGTATAGTACATAAAAAATAGATGGATGCGCAGTTTGGTTTTAAAAATGCGCAGAAAGGAATCATATGCAGGTAAGATCTTTTATGACCGACATGATCTTGTTCGAATTAGAGGATGTAGTCGGAAAAGAGAATGTATCGACAAATCTGACTGAACTTAGAGTATACAGCGTAGACTATTTCTGGCTCAGCCGTATGTGGCAGGATCGTGGCGGCGTAGGACCGCTTCCGGATGTTGTTGTACGTCCGGGATGTACGGAGGAGGTTTCCAAGGTACTGAAGATCGCGAACTATTATAAGATTCCGGTCCATACCTGGGGCGGCGGCTCCGGCTCACAGGGCGGCGCGCTTCCCATGGCAGGCGGTATCCTTCTTGATATGAAGAGAATGAATCACCTGATCAATATCGATGAGAACTCTCATTCCATCACCGCCGAAGCCGGCATGATCTTCCAGCAGCTGGAGTGGTACGCCAATGAAAAGGGCTACTCCTGCATGCATATTCCGTCCTGCCTGACCTGCGGTACCATTGGCGGCGCGCTGGGCCACAGAGGCATCGGCATCTTCTCCTCCAAGTACGGTAAGATCGACGACCAGTGCATGAGCATGGAGATCGTTCTCCCGAACGGTGACATCATCAATACCCTGCCGGTTCCGAAGCATGCAGCAGGTCCGGACCTGAACCAGATCTTCATCGGTTCCGAGGGTACGCTGGGTATCATCACGAAGGCTACCTTCCGTCTCTTCGAGCAGCCGGAATGCAGAAAGCATCGCGCATTCATGTTCCCCAGCATGAAGGACGGTCTGGAAGCGGGCCGCGATATCATGAACAAGGTACAGCCCTCTATCATGAGACTTTTCGATGAGGCTGAGACCGTTTCCATTATTAAGAAGATCATCGGTGTGGAAGAGAAGGGCAACTTCATGAACTTCACGTTAGAGGGTATCGAGCGTATCGTCGATATCGAGATGGAGATCGCCATGGAGATCTGCAAGAAGCACGGCGGCAGAGACATGGGCTCAGAATACGGCGAAAAGTGGTTCGAGAACCGCATCACCTTCTTCTATCCGGACAATATCATGGACATCCCGCAGATGTTCGGTACAATGGACACCGTAGCGGACTTCGAACACATTGAGAAGATCTACTGGGCAATGAAGAATGCCATCGAGACGAACTTCCCGGATGTCAAGTTCATCGCTCACTGCTCACACTGGTACGGCTGGGGCACCATGATCTACGACCGTTTCATCCTGAACAAGGTTCCGGAGGATAAGGAAGAAGCATTAAGACTTCATAACGAGATCTGGAATACCGGCGTTCGCGCAGCTATGGAGAACGGCGGTGTCATCAACGATCACCACGGCATTGGTCTGAAGCTTTCAAGATTAATGAAGGAACAGTACGGTCCGGCCTTCCAGGTATTTGAGGGCTTAAAGAAGGAACTGGATCCGAACGGTATCATGAATCCCTATAAGCTGGGTCTGTAAGGAGGTAAATAGAGATGATTAGTAATGATGCAAAGTTACATGCCAATAAATGCAGATTCTGCTGGATGTGTCGTCATCTTTGCCCGGTTCAGTTAGTATCCGGTAAAGAGGTCAATACTCCCCGTGCCAAGGGCCTTCTTCTGTCCATGATCGAGCGCGGCGCTGAATTTGATAAGGATACCGCTGCAGTTATGTACGAGTGCCTGCTTTGTGATGCCTGCACTAATGACTGCGCAACCGGCTACAACCCGCCGTTATTCATCCGTGAAGCAAGAACAGAAGCGATGGTTCTGGACCTGGTTCCGGAAAGTGTTCAGAAGGTCCTCGACAAGATCGAAGAGACCGGCAATATCTACGGCGAGGAAAAGCCGTCCTGCGCAAAGGAGACCGGTAAGGAAGTTCTTCTTTATGTGGGTGCGACCGCCGCTATCAAGGCTCCCGAAATGGTCAAGGCTTACATGGCACTTCTGGACCGCGCAGGTGTCGGCTATACCGTCCTTGCAGACGAACCGGAAAGCGGCCTGATGCTGGGCGACCTGATGGGCTATGTCGATGAGGTTCAGGAAGAGGCTCGTGTCCTTTCCGAGAAGATCAATGCAGTCGGCGCTGCAGCCGTTGTTGTGATGGATTCCTATGACGGTCAGATCATGGCTGAAAAGTATCCGGAATGGGGCGTTGAGATCCAGGCTCCCGTAAAGACCGCAGCTGCTTATGTGGCAGAGCTTCTGAAGGCGGGCAAGCTTACGGTCAATGAAACCGCGAAGGGCATTGCCGCTTACCACGACGACGACAGAATGGCAAGATATTACAAGGATTATGAATCCGGACGTGCCATTGCCAAGGCCTGCGGCTACGAGACTGTTGAAATGTTCAATCATTTCGATCTTGCAAAATCCGCAGGTACCTCCGTTGCCAAGGCTTACATGCCGGAGATCGTTTCCGGTGTTGCGGCAGGCAGATGGGATGATTTAAAGCGTACGGAAGCGAAGGTCATGCTGACGGTCAGCCCCGAAGCATACGAGTGCCTTGCTGATACTGTTCCGGAAGGCTATGAACTGGTCGACCTGTTCAGTGCGCTTTTAGCTGTTGCAAAATAATATGAATATACTGCTTCTTGTGAAAGCGGTCCCGATGGAGACCGAGGTCAAAATGACCGGAGACATGAACATCGACCGTGAACAGACCCAGCTCAGCATGAATATTGCGGATGAATCTGCACTGGAAGCGGCACTCGGCCTCTGCAAGAACCGGAAGGGCGAGAACCGGGAGGAGGGACTTGTGCGTGTTCTCAGTATGGGAACACTGAAGATGAAGCCGATCCTCTCCGATCTGATCGCGAGGGGAGCAGACAACTGTATGCTCCTTTCCGACAGGGCCTTTGCCGGCGCGGATACCTATGCGACCGCGTACACACTTGCCGGGGCCATTCCGGCGGACACGGATCTTATTTTTGCCGGAAGGCGGGCAATGGACGGAGAGACCGGCCAGGTTCCCGCGGAGATCGCAGCCCGGCTTGGATGGGAGCTGATCACGAATGTGTTATCGGTAGCCCATGAAGAGGGCGGCGGACTCATTGTCAGAAGAATGCTGGATAGCGGTGAGGAAACGTTGATCCTCAGGGAGAAGGCCGTGCTTTCCTTCTGTGAATACAGCTACCATTTGAGGCTTCCCAGTATCAGGGGCAGACGAAATGCCATGAAAACGGAGGTGCAGGTGCTGGATGCGGCGGCGCTTACGATGAAAGCGGAGGACATCGGCATGAAGGGATCCCTTACGAAGGTGATCTCAAGTACCATGTTTGAGACCGGAAAGCGGAAGGGCAAAAGGACCGGAGATGCGGCGGAGGCCGCAGAGGACCTGAAATCACTTCTGAAGAAAGGCGGGGATGAACGATGAAAAAGGAGATCCTTGTATTTCTTTCAGAGGAACCGGACCTGGGGCTGGTTTCAAGAGCCTGTGAGATGGCGGCTTCTGCCGGACTTTCAGTGAAGGCTGCTGTTCTTTCGGAGGGCAGTACACTGCCGGAAACGAAAAAGCTGTTTGAATACGGCGCAGATGAGGTGACGGTGATCCGGGTGCCCGGAGAGGCTGCCGGCGAACGGGTAATGGGTGAAGCTTTGATGCTTGCCATTGACCGGGAGGACCCGCCGGAGATCCTGCTCGCGCCTGCAACCGTGCTGTTCCGCGCAGCGTTCCCCTACCTGGCGGTTTTGCTTCAGGCGGGACTTACCGCGGATTGTACCGAGCTTTCCCTGGATGAAAACGGACGTCTGATCCAGGTCCGTCCGGCACTTGGCAATAAGCTGATGGCTTCCATCAGAACGCTCAGCCCGGTACAAATGGCGACCGTAAGACCCGGCATTTATCTTCCCGTGCCCTGCGGCAAGGCGGAGAAGGAGGTCACGGTCATTGACCATGATCGTAAAACAACAACGACCCGTACCTCACGGATAAAAACAGCGGCAGTCCGGTTATCGGAGGCGCGCGTGATATTTGCCGGTGGCGCGGGGCTCGAAACACCCGAGAATTTCCGGTACTTTGAAGAGAAGGTACAGGAAGCGGGCTTCTGTACAGGCGCGACGAGAAAGGCCGTGGAGATGGGACTTACATCCTACTCCCACCAGATCGGCCAGACCGGTATCATCGTTTCACCGGAGGTCTACATTGCCTTCGGTATCAGCGGAGCGGTGCAGCATCTGATCGGTATGCGGTCCTCAGGCTATATCGTGGCAGTCAATACGGATAAAAAAGCACCGATCTTCGATTATGCGGATTACGGCATATACGGGGACTGGCGAAATGCACTGGATGAAATTTTGAAAAAATTATAAAGAAAAGAAAGGAATGAACCATGAACTTTAAGAAATCTTATGTACCTGCAATCGGTTATACGAAGATCTGTGAGATCGGTAAGTGCTCCTTAAAGCAGCTGGAGTTCGGTATCATCGAGCTGAAGCTGGGCGATACGGTCACTGTTGAAACGGAAGAGAAGGAATATGGTTTTCTGTTCTTATCCGGTCATGCGGATGTTGTGATCGAAGGAAAGGCTGACTGGAAATATGTAGGCGGCAGAACCTCCGTATTCGGTGGTCAGGCACATACGGTATACGCAGGCCGTCATGAGAAGGTCACCTTCACCGGCTGTGAGCATGTAAAGATCGCTGTATGTGATACCCCCATTGATGTGGATTCCGAGCCCCAGTGGCTTACCCCGGACAAGGTCGTCTTCAAGACCCTGGGTGTTCAGCCCTTCGAGCGTGTGACCAGCTTCAACTTAGACGGCACCACCAATGCGAAGAAGCTTACCGTTGGTGAAGCGTGGTGCACCCCCGGCAATTGGGCAGGCTTCCCGCCGCATAAGCACGACACCGACAATATGCCGGACGAAGGCGTTGCTGAAGAGATCTATTACTTCCTCTTCCAGCCGGAGCAGGGCTTCGCTGTACAGTGTACCTACAAGGACGGCAAGTTTGATGAGGCTTACCGCGTAAAGCAGGACGATCTGGTGGAATTCCCGGAAGGCTACCACACCACCGTTACCACCCCCGGCTACAACTCCTATTTCCTGTGGATGATGGCCGGCGATCATCAGGGCTTCTATCGTTCCAACGATCCGGCGCATGATTGGGTGTCCGCCGCGGAAAATATGGTAAAGAAGAATCGATAATTTTACAATTGGGCTGTGCGTTCTAATGAACTTTGTGAATGCTTTGAACGGAAAAAATCACAAAGAAAGGGCGCACGGCCCTTTTTTTGTAAGAGCGGATAGGGCAGTTATCAGGTAAGTACACCCCGCATTCCGGACTTTTTTCGCAGTATGTGAGCAATTTTGTTTATAAAGTGAAAGTTTTGGTGGATTTACTGCAGAGCGGTTTCGTAATACAGTTGAGAAAACGGAGGAATTTACCATGAGCTATTATGAATACCATGTTGCAAAAAGATATGTTCAGTTCGAAGGCGCACTGGAGGAGCTTCCCCGTTACGCGGCCCTGATCGGAAAGAAGATCCTGGTCATCACGGCCTGCGTGCCGGTTTATGACCTGGTCCTTGATAAGATCAAGCGCGGTATCGGAAAGACGAGCGCAGAACTTCTGCAGGCGGACCTTCTGGAGTCCAGCCCCCGCTATGCATCCTACAAGGGCATGTCGGAAACCTTGGATGAGGTCCGTAGAGAAACCGTCTATGGCTTTTATGACATCGGTGATATGGTAGTCAGCGAAAGCAATGTCCGCCGGGTCGCTGAAATGGTAAAGGAAGAGGGCTATGATACCGTCGTCGGCATCGGCGGAGGAAAGGGCATGGACTTTGCAAGAGCCATTACGCACTTCACCCCGGTCAAGGTGATCCTGGTCCCCACCCTCTGCGCGACGAATGCCAGCATCTCCACCCTGAGCGTGATCTATGACGATACCGGCCGCACCATCCGCGAATACTGGCGTATGAACAACGCGCCGGAGCTGGTGCTTGCGGACACGGAGATCCTTGTGAAGAACGGACCGAAGATCCTGGCAGCGGGCATCGGTGACATTGTCAGTACTTACTATGAGGGCATATGCAATGTCCGTATGGCCGGCCTGGAGGACCGTTTCGCGGATCTTTCCTACGAGGGTATTAAAATGGGCGTGGAGATCATGAAGAAAAAAGGTCCCCTTGCCATCGAAGCGGCGAAACGGGGCGAGATCACACCGGAGTTTGAAAGCATCGTTTCTATGATCCTGCACAATCCGGGACCCATGTGGACCATCTGCACCCTGGGCTTTGCCCATGTGCTGGATGAGGTATTCCTCTATTTCGACGGTGTACATTCCTGCATGCACGGCCTCCGCGTCGGCATGGCGGTTCAGATGATGTTAGGGTATACCGGCGCTCCGGAGGAGGAGATCCGCTCCTATAAGGAATTTCTGGAAAATGTGGGGATCCCGACGACTCTTGCAGAGATCGGTCTTACCGATGTTACAAAAGAAATGCTTGAAGAAGCTGTGGAAAATACTATTATGAAAAGTGGAACGTTAGGTTCGCTTCCCTTTGAAGTGACAAAGGAGGAGATCATTAACATTCTACTGAAAGCGGAGTGAGAAAGGAGTTTGGCCATGAGTAAGCGAATTGCTTTTAATGATAACTGGTTGTTTTTCGATGGTGAGATCGAAACACCTCAGGCACCGGATAAGGGACCTTCGTATTGTCAGGCGAAGACCGAGCATTACCTTGCCGGTCCCGCGTCCATTCATTTTCCTGATGCGGTGGATCATTTCCTGACGCCGGGCATGAAGGCGGAGATCAATTTAAGAAAAACGCAGTCCGTGACCCTTCCGCATGACTATATCATTACCCAGGTGCCGGAGGAAAAAAGAAATAAGGCCTGGGGCTTCTTTGATTATCATCCGGCCTGGTACCGCAAGCATTTTATCATTGATGAAAAGGATAAGGACAAACGCGTCGTCCTTTATTTCGAGGGCGTTGCGGACCATGCGACAGTCTATTTCAACGGTGTGTACATGTACGATAACTACGAAGCGCACACTCCCTTTGAGATCGACCTGACGGACTTCATCCGCTTCGGAGAGGACAATGTGATCGCCGTTCACGTGGAGTGCGGCACCGGCGAGGGCTGGTGGTACCAGGGCGGCGGCATCTACAGAAATGTGTGGCTTGAGTATAATGACCCGGTATCCGTGGCCCGTTATGGTGTCTATGTGCATCCCGATAAGAAGAGCGGGAAGAACTGGAATACGCCGGTGGAAACGGAGATCCGGAATGATAATTACCGTGATGTGACGGTGAAGGTGAACACGAAGCTTGTGGCAGAGGACGGCGCAGTGATCGGTGAAGCGGAAGAAAAGATCGAGGTGCCTGCAAGGTCCATTGGCAGCGTCAGTCAGAATATTCTGGTGAAGGCGCCGGCCCTTTGGGACATCGATACACCGGTGCTTTATAAGGCTGTCACTACGCTTACTGTCGGAAGAAGGGTGACGGATGTGCAGGAGACCTCCTACGGTTACCGCGAGATCAGCTACTCACCGGAGACCGGCTTCTACTTAAACGGCCGGAATGTGAAGCTTCAGGGCGTGTGCGGCCACGGGGACTACGGCCTTACCGGCCTTGCTGTCCCGGAAAGCGTTTTCCGTTATAAGGCACAGCTCATCAAGGATATGGGCGCCAATGCTTACCGCTGCTCCCATTACGCGCAGGCGGAATACTGGATGGACGAAATGGACCGCCGCGGCATCGTCGTTATGGACGAGACCAGATGGTTCAGCTCCGCGCCGGCTGCATTAAACGATCTGAGGATCCTGATGAAGCGCGACCGCAACCATCCCTCCATCATCATGTGGTCTATCGGTAACGAGGAGCCCTTCTTCATCACCGAGCAGGGCGCGCGTATTTCCCGTGCACTCTATGCCGAGGCCAATAAGCTGGATAAGACCCGCCCGATCCTCACGGCCAATGACAAGGACCCCGAGGTGGCGACCGTTTATCAGTACAGTGACATTGTCGGTGTGAATTATCACATGGAGCTCTTTGACAAGCTGCACAGCATGTACCCGGAAAAGCCCATTCTCTCCACTGAGAATACTGCGACCGGCACCTCCAGAGGCTGGTATCACGATAACGTGTCGTCGCTTGGACGTATTTCATCCTTTGACCACGATACCAATGCCTGGTTCCTGTCCAGAGAGAAGACCTGGCAGTACATTTTAGACAGATCCTGGCTCATGGGCGGCATGCAGTGGATCGCCTTCGAGCACAGAGGTGAGGCGGAATGGCCCAGACTGTGCTCGGTCTCCGGCGCCATTGACCTGTACCTGCAGAAGAAGGATGCCTTCTATCAGAACCAGTCCTTCTGGTTAGACCGTCCCATGATCCACGTGCTTCCGCATTGGAATCACCCCGGCATGGAAGGAAAGAAGATCCCGGTATGGGCCTACACGAACTGTGAAGAGGCGGAGCTCTTTGTGAATGGCAGGAGCGCAGGCCGGGTATCCATTCAGCCTGTTCAGCACGCCGAGTGGAATGTGACCTACAGGCCCGGTACGATCGAGGTGGTCGGCTACAATAACGGCGAGATCGTCTGCAGAGATGTTCAGGAGACCACCGGACTTCCGGTATCCCTGAAGCTGATTCCGGAGAATGCCGGTGATGTGAAGCCCGGCGATGTCCTCCTTCTGACCTGCGTGGCGCTTGACGAAGAAGGCAGAGAAGTTCCGGATGCTGCCATAGACCGTATTCTGTTCTACTCCGACGGCGGCAGTGCAGTGATCGGTACCGGCTCCGATCACACCGATCATGTTCCGCCGAGAATGAACGCGCGCAGCATGTATGCCGGCCGGGTTTCCGTCGCCGTAAAGACCGGCGAAAAGGGCGGAAAGATCCGTGTCTATGCGGAATCTGCAGGCTTGGCCTCAGGGGTGATCGAGCTTACAGTAAAATAAACAGGAGGCCTGCTTTCAAGGCCTCAAAAATAAGGAAGCTGCTTCAACACGGAGCAGCTTCTTTGCAAAGAGGAACATATGGAACGAAAAATAACAGCAGTCCTTGCAAATGAATTATTCAGTCCCTTCTGGTGTAAGCCGGTGTGGTACGGCGCTGAGGAGCTCTCCGTAGACGCCCCGGAAACGCTGCCGGAGGAGATCCTGGGCCTTCTGATCCTTTATGATGACGGGGGCTATGAAGCACGTCTTCGTAATCCGGAGACCGCAAGAAGCTTTGATTTTTTTACGGCGGAAAGCACAGACCCCCTGGAAGCGCTGGCGCTGGTTGCGGAAAAGGCCGCCCGATATTTCCATGTACCGCTTCGGAAGGAGCGGGAATATCCGGAGATTTTCGAATACCTGGGCTGGTGCTCCTGGGATGCCATGGAGATCTGGATCAATGAAGCCGACCTTTTGAAAAAGTGCGATGAGTTTTCCGAAAAGGACATTCCGGTCCGTTTCGCGATCCTGGACGACATGTGGGCGGAGATCGAATGGACAAAGAAACTTCCGCAGTTCACGGACCACAGCATTTCCTTTGATGTGATGCATGCCTCAAAAATGAAGCATTACAAGGCGGATCCGGAGAAATTCCCGGAGGGGCTGAAGGACTGCATCCGGAAGATGAAGGAACGGGCACCGCGGGTGAACGGCGAGGCGCTCGCCGTTGGCATGTGGCATCCGGTGACCGGCTACTGGGCCGGCATTACGGAAAACGGCGAGGCGATGAGCGAGCTTTCGGATAATACCGTCACGCTTTCAAACGGCCGCATTTATCCGGACTTTTCCTCTGAGGAAAAGGTATACCGTTTTTACAGAAAAGTGTATGACTACTTTAAGGATGCCGACGTCTCCTTCGTTAAGATCGACGATCAAAGCTGCCTGAAAACCCAGTTTTCCGAGATCTGTCCGCCCCTTGACGCAGCGAAAAGCATGCACCGGGGACTGGAAAAGGCAGTGGAGGAGGTCTTTGATAAAACCATGATCAACTGCATGGGCATGGCCTATGAAAACATGTTTTCCCGGCCCTATTCCTGCATCTCCTGCGCATCGGATGACTTCCAGCCGGAAAACAGAAGCTGGTTTGCAAAGCACCTGAAGCAGTGCGCTTATAACAGCCTGTTCCAGGGACAGTTTCATGTCTGCGACTGGGACATGTGGTGGACCGATGACAATCAGGCGGTAAAAAACAGTGTGCTCCGCGCGCTGTCAGGAGGCCCGGTCTACGTCAGCGACCGGCTGGAACGGACCCGGAAGGAGCTTCTGGAGCCGCTGTGCTTAGAGGATGGCCGGATCCTGCGCTGCGATGACGCACTGATTCCCGTGCGGGACGCACTGATGCAGGATCCTTCCCTTGAAAATAAGGCCCTTACCGTATTCAACCGCGCAGGAGAAGCTTGTCTTTTCGCCTCCTTTAACGTGGCGGAAGGCGGCGCGGTCACCGGCAGGATCGTCCCCGCAGAATACGGCATTACTGAGGACGCGGTCCTCTATGAGCACTTTTCAAACCGTGCGGTCAGAGTGGCGGCAGGCGAAGCGTATGAATTTGAGCTTCAGTCGCCGGAGGATTTCTGTCTGTTCACTCTGGTCCTGCTCTCAAAGGACGGCCCGACGGTCCTGGGCCTCCGGGAGAAGTACGTGGGTGTCAAGGCCGTATCTATTGACAAAGCGGGAGATTCGCTTACACTGAAAACAGCGGCCTCCGGATATGTGCTGTACTACGATCCGGAGGGACTGCACACGGTATTTGCGGAAAAGGGGACAGAAGTACGGCTCTGCTGACCGTACCGGAACAATTTTTCTCAATAAAGCAATTATGTCCATACTTTAAGCAAGTTCGGGTAGTTAATTTTTCAGACAATTGGAGTATCCTACAATCAACAAGTCTACTGACAGGAGGAATCGCTTTGAATATTATCGTATGTGTAAAGCAGGTGCCCGGCACGACCCAGGTCGAGATCGACCCGGTGACCGGCACATTAAAGCGTGATGGTGTATCCAGCAAGTTGAATCCGTACGACCTGTTCGCACTGGAAATGGCTTTCCAGCTGGCGGAAAAAACCGGCGGCACCGTAAAAACACTTTCCATGGGTCCGCCCCAGGCGGCGGAAGCCTTAAAGGAGACCCTGTGGATGGGCGCGAAGGAAAGCGTGCTTTTATCCGACCGCAAATTCGGCGGCGCGGATGTGGCAGCCACCTCCATGGCCTTATACCTGGGTGTAAAGAGCATGGGCGATTATGACCTGATCCTTTGCGGAAAGCAGACCACCGACGGCGATACCGCCCAGGTGGGACCGGAGCTTGCGGAACGCCTCGGCATCGATCATGCGGCCAATGTTCTTCGGATCCACGAGGTGACTGAGGATACTGTCACTGCGGACATTGACCTGGATACGGCGGTGGAGACGCTGAAGATCAAGCTGCCCTGCCTTCTTACCATTGACAAGGATACCAATACCCCGAGACTTCCCTCGTTCGTGAAAAAGAAGGAGATCGAGGGCAGGGAGGAGATCCGCGTGCTGGCGGTGAAGGACATCCCGGAGGCGGATGAATCCACGCTTGGCTTAAAGGGCTCTCCGACACAGGTAGAACGCATATTTCCCCCGGAAAAGAACAGTGACAAGCTGATTCTGAACGGAACTTCCGAGGAGCTTGCGGCGGACCTTTTCGGCATTCTGACTGAAAAGAAGTACATATAAGGGGGTAAAGATGGGACTCGTAATACATCAGGAAAAAGTCAATGATGAAGCTGCTTCCGTTTTGACATCCCTTTGTCCGTTCGGAGCAATTGATTATGTAAACGGCAGTCTCTCCATTAACGGCGGATGCAAAAACTGCAAGATGTGTGTCCGCAAGGGCCCGGCAGGCGTCATCACCTGGGAGGACGAGGCATCGGAGAAAAAGGAGATCGACAAGTCCTTATGGAAGGGCGTTACGGTCTTCGCGGAGGAACGCGACGGAAAGGTCCATCCGGTAACGCTGGAGCTGATCGGAAAAGCAAGAGAGCTGGCAGCGGTGATCGACCATCCGGTCTACGCGCTTCTTATCGGATATGAGCAGGAAAAGATCGCGGAGGAGCTGCTGCACTACGGTGTGGATAAGGTGTTCCTGTACGACGATCCGGCGCTTGAGAACTTCCTGATCAGCCCGTACACGGAGGTCTTCTCTGACTTCATCGATAAGATCAAGCCCTCCAGCATTTTAGTCGGCGCGACGAACATCGGCCGTTCACTGGCACCGAGAGTTGCGGCGAGAAAGGGCACCGGCCTGACCGCCGACTGCACCATTCTGGAGATGAAGGAGAATTCCGACCTGGTTCAGATCCGTCCCGCATTCGGCGGCAATATCATGGCCCAGATCATTACACCGAACACCAGACCGCAGTTCTGCACCGTTCGTTATAAGATCTTCACAGCGCCGGAAAGAAGCGACGCACCCTCCGGAGAGATCGTAAAAATGGCGATTTCAGAGGAGATGAAGAAGAGCGACACGGAGATCCTCGCCATTATGGAAAAGGCCCGCGAGGTGGATATTTCGGAAGCTGAGATGGTCGTGGCATTCGGCAGAGGCATTACCAAGGAGAGCGATATCGAAATGATCCGTACCCTGGCCGGGCTTCTCGGCGCGCAGGTGGCGGGCACCCGTCCCATGGTGGAGGCCGGCTATCTGGATGCCAAACAGCAGATCGGTCTGTCCGGCAGAACCGTAAAGCCGAAGCTGATCATTGCCATCGGTATCTCCGGCTCTGTTCAGTTTGCTGCCGGCATGAAGAACAGCGACTACATCGTTGCGATCAACAACGATCCTTCTGCTTCGATCTTCGACATTGCACACCTGGGTATCGTGGGTGACCTGTACGAGATCGTTCCGAAGCTTATTCAGAAGATCAAGGAGGCGAAAGATGTTCAATAAAGTAACCGAAGCCGATGTGAAGTTTTTGAAAACGGTCACAGCCGAGGAGCGTGTGCTCGTCGGAGGTGAGATCTCCGAGGACTACAGCCACGACGAGCTGGGCGGCATTTCCAACATGCCGGAGGCCCTTGTCACGGTAAAGACCACGGAGGAGGTCTCCGAGATCATGAAGTACGCAAACGAGCACCGGATCCCGGTCGTCGTTCGCGGAAGCGGTACCGGCCTTGTCGGCGCAGGCGTTGCGCTTTACGGCGGTATCATGCTGGATATGACCAAAATGAATAAGATCCTGGAACTGGACGAGGACAACCTGACCGTCACCATTCAGCCGGGCGTGCTGCTCATGGAGCTTGCCGCTTTCTGTGAGAGCCATCAGTTTATGTATCCGCCGGATCCGGGCGAAAAGTCCGCGACCGTCGGCGGCAATATCAGTACCAATGCCGGCGGCATGAGAGCCGTCAAGTACGGTACCACGAGAGATTTTGTCAGAGGCCTGACGATAGTCCTGCCCACCGGTGAGATCATCAAAACCGGCGGTAAGGTGGTTAAAAACTCCACCGGCTACTCCATTAAGGACCTGCTCTGCGGTTCCGAGGGTACCCTCGGCATCATCACGGAAGCCATCATGAAGGTGATCCCGCTTCCGGCATTCACCATGTCCCTTCTGGTGCCCTTCACCAGCATGGAGGCTGCGATCTCCACCGTGCCGAAGCTGGTAAAGAGCAAGGCGTCCCTGGTTGCCATTGAATTCTTCGAGAAGGAGACCATTGGCTTTGCGGAGACCTATCTCGGCAAGCGTTTCCCCGATTCCTCCGCTCCGGCGTACCTGCTTCTTACCGTCGACGGAAATGACATGGAGGTCATCGACAAGGAAGCGGACCGCGTCGCCCGCGTGTGCCTGGAGGAAGGCGCAACGGACGCGTTCATCGTGGACACGGAGGAAAGAAAGACCTCTGTCTGGTCCGCAAGATCCGCATTCCTGGAGGCGATCAAGGGCTCTACCACGGAAATGGACGAATGTGACGTCGTCGTTCCGAGAGACCGTATTGCCGAGTTTATTCTGTATACACATGAGCTGTCCGACCGGTTCAATATCCGCATTCCGTCCTTCGGCCATGCCGGTGACGGTAATCTGCACATCTACATCTGCCGTGACGGGCTTTCCGAGGAGGAGTGGAAGGAAAAACTCTCCGAGGTCTTTAAGCTGATGTATGATAAGGCGAAGGAATATAAGGGCCTGGTATCCGGCGAGCATGGTATCGGATACGCAAAGAAGCCCTATATGGCGGACATTTACGGCGAGGATATGATCGCGCTCATGAAGCGGATCAAGCTGGCCTTCGACCCGAACGGTATTCTGAATCCGGGAAAGATCATTGACTGATCCGTTGAGAAATAAGGAGGTATCTTTATGATCGAACTTCCGTCAGGACATGGTTTTATACAGTTTGATGAAACAAAGAGAAGTGCGGTGGTGCTTCGTTCCTCCATCGATGAGATGAAGAGTGAAACGAGCGGCAGGGAGCTGGTGCGAAAGGCCATGGACACGCCTTACGGCGGGACGACGCTTTCTGAGCTTGCAAAGGGCAAAAAGACCTGCACGATCATTATTTCCGACCACACGCGTCCGGTACCCAGTAAGGATATCCTTCCGGAAATGCTTGCGGATCTGAGACGGGGCAATCCGGACATTGATGTGACCCTGCTTGTGGCTACGGGCTTCCACCGTCTGACGACGATCGACGAGCTTCGAAATAAGCTGGGAGACGAGATTTATAATCGTGAGAAGATCGTGGTGCATGACAGCACCGACGCGAACAGTAACACGGAGATCGGCGTGCTGCCGTCAGGTGCCCCGCTGATCATTGACCGGAAGGCCGTGGAAACGGATCTTCTGATCTCCGAGGGCTTCATCGAGCCGCATTTCTTTGCCGGCTTCTCCGGCGGCAGAAAGAGCGTGCTTCCGGGCGTCTGTGATAAAAAGACGGTGCTGGGCAATCACTGCGGTGAATTCATTGCAAGCCCCTTTGCGCGTACCGGCGTTCTGGAAAACAACCCGCTTCACCGGGATATGTGTGCGGCCGCAAGGATCGCGAGGCTTCAGTTTATAGTGAACGTGGTCATCGATGAGGAAAAGAAAACGGCTGCGGCCTTTGCCGGAGACCCCTTCCTTGCGCATGAGGCAGGCTGTGAGTTTTTGAAGAAGTATTGTCAGGTGGAAACGGAACCGGCGGATATCGTGATCACTACGAACGGCGGCGCGCCGCTTGACCAGAACATCTACCAGTGCGTCAAATCCATGACGGCGGCTGAGGCTGCGGCAAAGGAGGGCGGCGTCATTATCATCTGCGCGGAGTGCGCGGACGGAACCGGCGGCGACGGCTTCTACAAGAGTCTGAAAAACTGCACCTCACCGGCGGCGCTTTTTAAAGCGTTTTCCGAAACGCCGCAGGGTGAGACAATTCCGGACCAGTGGGAGAGCCAGATACTGGCAAGAGTGCTTTCGTCACATCGGGTGATCTTCGTGACACGGCCGGAGCTGAAGGGCATCATCACAGACATGAAGATGACCTACGCAAAGGACCTTGATACCGCGCTTCAGATGGCGGAGGAGATCAAGGGAAAGGATGCAGAATTAACGGTGATCCCCAATGGGATCTCCGTGATCGTAAAAGCAAAATAGCAAGAAACTGTAAGGAGAACAATTATGTTAGCTACTCTGAACGAAGTAATGGCATACGCAGAAGAAAAGAAGATCGCAGTGGGATCCTTCAATACGCCTTGCCTGGAATCCATCGAGGCTGTTATCGCTGCGGCGGAAGAACTGAACGTACCGGTCATTATTCAGCATGCGGAGGGTCACGGCAGAGTGATCGCCCTTGAAGTGATCGGACCGGCAATGGTTGCAGCAGCAAAGCGCGCGAAGGTTCCGGTATGTGTCCATCTGGACCATGGTATGACGATGGAATGCATGAAGGAAGCCATGGAAATGGGCTTCACCTCTATCATGTATGATGGCTCCACGCTTTCCTATGACGAGAATCTGAAGAACACCAGGGCCGCTGTACAGCTGGCCGCTGAATTCGGCGCAAGCGTTGAAGGCGAGCTGGGCTCCATGGGTAAGAGAGAGACCGGCGCAGGCGATACCGGCGCGGGTGCGGACGATGACACGAAGATCTACACGGATCCGGAGCTTGCGGCAGCCTTTGTTGCTGATACCGGCATTGACGCTCTGGCCTGCTCCTTCGGCACCACCCACGGCTTATATCTGACCGCTCCGAGACTGGACTTCAATGTTGTTACCGGCGTAAGAGCCCGTACAAACAACATCCCCGTTGTCATGCACGGCGGTTCCGGCGTGAGCAACGAGGACTATAAGAAGGCTATCGAAGCAGGTGTTCGTAAGATCAATTACTGGACCTACATGAACAAGGCCGGCGGCGCAGCTGTAAAGGAATACATCGACGCTCTTCCGGAGGGCAAGGTTCCGTTCTTCTTAGATGCCATGGTATCCGTTCGTGAGGCCATGAAGAATGACGTTATGCGTGCCATGAAGGTTTTTGCAGGCGTTGAAGCTTAAGAATCGGTAATCATCGAATAATGACTCTTTACGAGGAAAGGAGAGTTGTATGAAGAAAATCGCTTTTATTGGAGCAGGCAGTGTGCAGTTCACCACGAAGGTCGTCAAGGATCTGGTCACTTATCCGGCATTTAACGATGCGGAGATCTGCCTGATGGATATCAATGAGGATCATCTGAATAAGATCGCCATGTGTGTGGAGCGGATCAAGGCCGAAATGAAGTCCGACATCACCATCACAAAGACCATGTCCAGACCGGAAGCGCTTACCGGAGCCGATGGTGTGCTTTGCACCGTATTCAACGGCGATGTGGATGTCTGGCAGCACGAGATCATTATCCCCAAGAAATACGGCGTCGACACGAACGTCGGTGACACAAGAAGCGTATCCGGTATGTTTCGGGCCCTTCGCAACATCCCGCTGATGCTGGATATCTGCGCAGACATCGACAAGTATTGCCCGGGCGCGATCTTCTTAAACTACACGAACCCCATGGCAATGCTCTGCAAGGCCATGCTGACCTATACAAAGGTGGATGTGACCGGTCTTTGCCACAGCGTACAGGGTACCACCGAAATGCTGACCGAATGGGCCGGCGCTGACTATTCCAAGGTCAAATACACCTGCCTCGGCGTCAACCATCAGGCATTCATCACCGAGATCACCGAGGATGGAAAGGACCTGTATCCCATCATCCGTGAGAAGATTCAGGATCCTGAATTCTTCAAGAAGGAAAAGGTACGTAACGAGATCTTCAAGACCTTCGGATACTATGTCACGGAATCCAGCGGACACAACTCCGAATACTGTGCATGGTTCAGAAAGCGCCCCGACCTTATTCTGAAGTACTGTAATGAGGACGGCGCAAACTGGAATCCGGGCGAGTACGCCTTCTCCTTAAACAACAGAAGAGATCCCGAGCGTTACGACAAGCTCATCAAGGCCTTCATGGACGAACCCATTGACCCGAACCGCGGCAAGGAATACGCAGCCAATATCTTCAATGCCAGAATCGGTGACAAGACGCCCTTTGCGTTCAATGCAAACCTGCTGAATAACGGCACGATCGAAAACCTGCCGTACGACTGCTGTGTCGAGATCCCGGTCATCGCAACACCGGAGGGCTATACGAGAACCTTCCGGGGAAAGATGCCCTCAGGTCCTGCGGCACTTGTCAGTTACACCGCTTCCATTGAGAATCTCTTAGTGGATGCCTGCATGGAAAAGAACAAGGAAAAGGTGATTCAGGCGGTTTCACTGGATCCGCTGTGTTCCGCAGTGCTCAGTCTGGATGAGGTCAGACATATGTGTGCAGAGCTCTTTGAAGCAAACAAGGATTACCTTGGTGATTACAAATAATTGGAATACCTGAAAGGGGCCCGGCTTGTGCCGGGCCCTTTTCCATAGAATAGTGCATAGTTTATAGAGAAAAGCATTTCGGGAAAAGCAAGTTTGTGTATAAATCATAAAAAAACGCGTATTGAAGTTCTCAGCGTGTGAATTTACCATTGAATTATAAAATCAATATTCGAAAACGGAGGATGGAAATGAGTAAGATCGTAGGCGTAGGCGGTTCGGTTTATGACATGCTGATGGTGTTGGACGGCTTCCCGGTGGAGGATATGAAGCAGAGCGCGAAGGAGCTTCGGATCCAGTGCGGCGGCCCCTGTGCCGTGGCCATGATCGCGGCGTCCAAGCTGGGCGTTCCGGTCAAATTTATCGGCGGCGTCGGTGCCGATACCTATGGTGAGTTCGAAAAGAAGGTGCTTACCTCTTATGGTGTGGATATCTCTTCCATGAAGACCTTTGAAGGCAAAATGTCCCGTGTATGTCTGGTGCTTGTCAATCCGGAAAATGCTTCCAGAACCTGCATCGGCGCGGGCGGCGAGGCGTCCTTTGCCATGCGTCCCGAGGATGTGGACCTTTCGGTTCTGGACGGCTGTGAGTATGTGCATCTGGACGGCTCCAATATCGAGGTGGCGGAATATGTGGCGAAGGCCGCGCGTGAACGTGGCATCAGGGTCGCCATTGACTGCGATGTGATGAGCCCGGCAGTAGAGCGCCTCCTGCCCTATGTCAATGTGATGATCCCCTCCGAGCAGTTCGTAACAAAATATGCGGACGAGAGCGATCCCGTGAAGGCAGCAAGGATCCTTTACGAAAAAATGAAGCCGGAGCTTCTCGTCGTCACCCTCGGAAAGAAGGGCGGCCTGATCATTAAGGACGGTGAAATGGAACGTTATGACGCCTTCTCCGTTAAAGCAGTGGACTCCAACGGCGCAGGCGACATTTTCCACGGAGCGTTCTTAGCAGCCTGTGTCAAGGGCATGGCTCCGAAGGAAGCCTGCACCTACGCATCGGCCGTCAGCGCGATCAAGTGCACCAGAATCGGCGGTGCAGACGGCACACCCTACGAGGATGAGGTTTTGAAATTCCTGGAGGAGCATAAATAAGGGGCTTTAAGACAGGAGAAGATCATGAGAATTCTCAATAAAGAACAGCTTGTTTCCCACGGGAATGAAGAGGGCAGAGGGATCGTCTGCGAGCTTTTGGACGCAGGTCTTGATGCACTCGATCCCTACTACCGTGTAAAGGAGCTGGTAAAGGTCATTGATAACAAACTGGTTTTGGACGACCGGGGCTTTGAGATGCGGGAGGATCCGCATTCCGGTCCGGCGGTCTACGACCTGAAGGATTACGATCGCATCTATGTGATCGGCGCGGGCAAAGGGATCCAGCGCGCGGCACTGGGCATGGAGGAAGCGCTGGGCGAGCATTTGACCGGCGGCCATGTCATCGGTAAGCACGGGGACGGCATCATCTGTAAAAAGATCGGTGTGACCCTGGCAGGACATCCGGTCCCCGATGAGTTCTGCGTGGAGGGCTGCCAAAAGATCGAGGCACTTGCGAAGGACATTACGGAGCGTGACCTTGTCATTACGATCTCCGGCAGCGGCTGCGGTTCCCTGATGACCTATCCCGCAGGGGATATCACCATTGACGATATCGCGGCATTCACCCATCTCATGCAGATCAAAAAGGGTGTGCCGACCAGCGACCTGAACCCCATCAGAACGCATATTGACAGATTTAAGGGCGGAAGGATCTCCAGAATGTTCCTTCCCGCGACCCTGATCCATATGACCACGGCAGATCCCTCGAAGCTGAATACGCCGGTCCTCCGTGTACCCTATTTCGAGATGCTTCGGACGAATACCTTCTTCCCGCCGGTATGCGCGGCATACACCTACGGAGAATGTATTGAGATCATTAAAAAGTGGGATGTCTGGGAGGAGACGCCGGAAAGCATCAAAAAGCATCTGATGTCCGGCACTCCGGAAACCGAAAACATGTCCGTGGAGGAATTCGAATCGATCGGTGCCCGGTTCTTCGGATTGATCTTCAAGGATTCCACCGTCTATCCCGCAGTAAAGAAAAAGGCGGCGGAATTCGGTATTCCCTGTCTGATGCTTTCCGAGTATCAGGAGGCGGAAGCGAAGGAAGCCGGCAATGTGGACGCGGCGATCGCCCTTACGGCGGAGCGGCTCGGCGAGCCCTTTAAGCCGCCGATCGTGCTCATGTCCTCCGGTGAAAATGTCGTCACCGTCGGCGCGGAGTCCGGCGTGGGCGGAAGAAATCAGGAATACTGCACGCAGGCGGCTTTCCGGATCGCAGGCAGCAAACGGATCGTGATCGGTGCCGTGGATACGGACGGAACGGACGGCCCCGGCGGCTTTGACTATGAGGGCGCGCCGGAATGTCTGGCAGGTGCCATCGTGGACGGTTATACGGTGGAGGAAGCAAAGGAAATGGGCATTGATCTTTCCGCGGGACTGAAGACCCACGGTACCTCCGAAAGCCTCTGGCGGTTAAACAGCGGCGTCAGCGCCGTACATAATGTATCGGCTCTGGATTTAAGGATCACTTTGATACAGTAAAACGAAAATATACAGTAAAGGAGAACATTATGTCAGCGACTACAATTACAAAGGTGTATGCGCATCAGGTATATACCAATCGCGGCAATCCCGGCGTTGAAGCTATTGTCATCACGGAGAACGGAGCACTCGGAAGAGCGATGTGCACGTCCGGTATTTCGATCGGTACGCATGAGATCGAGTTCCAGTTTGACGGTGGTGCGAAATTCAGAGGCAAGGGCGTTATGCGTGCCGTGAACAACGTCAGCAACATTATCGCTCCGGCCATTATCGGTATGGATGCTTCCGATCAGCAGGCGATCGACGCGGCGATCCTCGGCATCATGCCCGATGCGAAGGAACATATCGGCGGCAATGCCACCGCGGCAGTTTCCGCAGCATGCTTAAAGGCCGGCGCACAGGCGCTCGGCATTCCGCTTTACCGCCACATCGGCGGCGCAAGCGCGATGTATCTTCCGGTACCGGGCGTTGCAATGGCAGCCGGTGACGCGCGCTACGGCGGCGGTATCACCACTCCGGGCGGCAAGCCCACCATGTCCGTCATGTGCTTTGGCTTTGACAAATTCGCAGACGCTTCCTACGCCTGCTGGGATATTCACACCCGTTGGGCAGAAAAAATGAAGAAGCTTTTCGGCGGCATTCCGAACATCAGAGACTTCATCAGCATTCCCGAGGGCGTCTTTAACAGTGACCTGGAGATCTGGGAGTTAATGTGCGACACCATCCGCGAGGCAGGATACGAAGGAAAGGCCGGCTTCCAGATGGACGTGGCGACGGACACCTACCACAATAAAGAGGACGATAAGTACTACGGATTATTCGACAGAACGCCGAAGACGAAGGACCAGCTGATGGATTTCTATAAGCGGATCGTCAGCGATTATCCCTTCGTGATCATTGAAGACCCCTTCAATGAGGATGACTATGAGACTACGGCAATCGCCACGAAGGAGCTGGGTATCCAGATCGTCGGTGATGACCTGTTCACCACGAATCCGAAACGTGTTTCCTACGGTATTTCCAAGGGCGCAGCCAATGCAGTCCTGTTAAAGGTCAACCAGGTCGGCACCATTTCGGAAGCGCTGGAAATGATCCAGTACGCATATAAGTTCGGTTATGCAGTTATGCCGTCCGACAGCCGCGGCGAGGGCGAATCCATCGCGGACTATGCGGTCGGTATCAATGCAGGCTCCATCCGTGAAAGCGGCATCGGCCCCAGAGGCAACCGTTTCCTGGAGATCGAAGAGGAACTGGGCGAAAGAGCACACTTTATCGGCGCAAGAGGCTTGAAGGGCGAAAGAAACCAGAAGAGAGCCGACGAGCTTGGACAGTAATGATCGTTACGGAAAGGAGAAAACATGTACAAACAGTATATTAACGGTGAACTGGTAGAAGGTCAGGGCAGACTGATGGAGGTCTATGATCCCGCGACCGGTGAACTGATCGACTCCTTTAAGGGTGCTACAAAGGAGCAGACCCTGGAGGCTTTAGATGCAGCAGCCAAGGCTTTTGAGACCTATAAGATGTCTCCCATTGCCACCCGTGTGGCGCTGCTTTACAAGCTCCGCGAGCTTCTGATCCGCGACAGAGAATATCTCGTAGATCTGGTCTCCGCAGAGTCCGGACGTCCCTATCCCGCAGCCTGTGGCGATGTGGACTGGCTGATTACGAGCTGCACCTTCTATGCTGAGGAAGCACGCCGCGTTTACGGCACCACCTTCCCCAATGTTTCCACCCCCTACGGCGGTGTTTACCACATTACCGAGTTCCGTCCTCTCGGCGTAACTGTCGGTCATGTGGCATGGAACTACCCCCTGGGCAACTTAAGCGTCAAGATGTGCCCCGCCATTGCGGCAGGCTGCACCGCTATCGTCAAGCCCTCCAGCCAGACCCCGCTTTCAGCGCTCTATGTCGGTCAGTTATGTAAGGAAGCCGGCATTCCCGCAGGCGTAGTCAATATTATTTCCGGCCCGGCATCCGAGGTTGCTACCACCCTGAATCAGAGCACCATTCCGCGTCTGATCTCCCTCATCGGTTCCTCAGAGACCGGTCTTCAGGTTATGAAGGAAGGCGCTACCTCCATTAAGAAGTATGCCCTGGAGTGCGGCGGCAATGCTCCCGTTATCGTTATGGACGATGTGGACATCACTGCAGTTGCAAAGAGCATCGTAGCAAAGAAGGTTGGCTTCGCCGGCCAGACCTGTGTTAACTACAACAGAATCTATATTCAGGAGAATATTTACGAGGAGCTTTGCGAGGCGATTAAGGAAGAGCTTGGCAATGTCATTCTCGGCAGCAAGCGCGATTCGGGCTACGTCATGGGACCGCTTATTGACAAGGCTGCAAGAGACAGAATGTTAGACCTGATCGAGGATGCAAAGGCTGCAGGTGCGACGCTGGTCTGCGGCGGTGAGGTTCCGGAGGAATTCTCCAAAGGCGCATTCATGACCCCGGCGCTGTTAAAGGATGTTACGGACGACATGCGCGTTTCCACCGAAGAGATCTTCGGACCCATTATCCCGATCCAGCCCTTCACGGATTTCGACGCAGCCCTGAAGGCAGCGAACAACACCCCCTTCGGCCTGTCCGCGTACTTCTACGGTCATGATTCCCGTGAGATGATGAAGGCGATCGAGGCCTTTGAAGCCGGTGAGATCTTCATCAACGGTGCTCCGGGCTCCGACCAGACCCCGCATCCGGGCACGAAGCAGTCCGGCATCGGCTGTGACAAGTCCAAGTGGTCCCTGGATGAATACTTTGATTTCAAGCAGGTCAGCATCGTTGTCTGATCGATATTAGGGAGGGAATACAATGAAAAAGATCGGCGTGCAGGAGCTTACTGCATTCTGTGAAAAGGCATTGATCGCCACGGGATCCTCCGAGGTGGATGCAAAGACCATTGCAGAGGTACTGGTTACCACGGACACCTTCGGTGTGAATTCCCACGGAACCAAAAATCTCTACGAGTACATCATGAAGGAAAAGGCCGGTGGCCTGGATGTGAACGCAGTTCCGGAGATCGTGAACGAGGGTCCCTCCTGGGCGCTGGTAGACGGCCACGACGCCATGGGTATGGTGTCCTCCGCCATGGGTATGAAGCTTGCTGTTGAGAAGGCAAAGAAGACCGGTATTGCTTACGTCGGCGTAAAGAACAGCTGCCACTTCGGCGCTGCCGGCTACTATGCCAATATCGCTGCGGAAGCCGGCATGATCGGCCTCGCGATGTCCAATGCGGATCCCACCATGACGATCCCGAACGGCAGCGGTGTTACCATCGGCAACAACCCCTTCTCTTATGCGGCGCCGCTTTCTGACGGTACCAGCATTTTCCTTGACATTGCCCTTTCAAGTGTGGCAGCGCTGAAGGTGGTTCTGGCAAAGGCCAGCGGCGATCCGGTACCGGGCACCTGGCTTGTGGATAAGGACGGTGTTCCCACCACGGATGCCTCCGGCTTCCCCTACGAGTCTCATCTGCAGCCCATGGCAGCCCACAAGGGCTATGGCCTTGCAGTGATGGTCGAGGCCCTGACCTCCGTGATCACAGGCTGCGCGCTCATGAGCGGTGTCCGCAGCTGGAATCTGGATCCTGCCACAAAGAATGAAGCCAGCCATGCATTCATCGCCATCGATGCGGCGGCAATGACCTCGAAGGAAGCGTTCCTCGGCATGATGGATAAGATGAACGAGGAGATCCATAAGACCGTTCCCGCAAAGGGCAAGGACTGTGTCTTTGCACCGGGCGAGATGGAATGGAACAAGCGCACGAAGGCTATTGCAGACGGTATCCCGGCAACGGATGCCATGGTGACCCAGCTTACAAAGCTTTCCGAGCTTACGGGTATTCCGATCGAATGGATCGAGGCTTAAATCATTATATTTTGAAATCATATAGCCGCGCCGCCCGGCTGGCGGCATAAAGGAGAACATATCATGGAAATCGATAAGAAAGTTGACTTAATGGAGCTCACAAAGATCACCGGTATCATCCCGATCCTTGTAAAGTGCGATGAAGAGGATCTGATCCCCATCGCAGATGCTTTGACTGCTGCAGGCTGCCCCTCTTTAGAGGTCCTTTTAAAGAACGAGGATTCCTATAAGAGCATCGAGATCATCGCAAGAGAACGCCCGAATTTCATCGTCGGCGCAGGCTCTGTTATGAACGTAGCACAGGCTGAGCGTGTTATTGACCTTGGTGCGAAGTTCTGCGTATCTCCGGGCTATTCTCAGAAGGTCGTTGACTACTGCCTGGCCCATGACCGTTATGTGATCCCGGGCTGCGATACCCCCACTGAGATCATGATGGCTATGGATTCCGGCCTGGACATCGTCAAGTTCTATCCGGTATTCGAGATGGGCGGCGTTCCCTTCATGAAGCAGTTAAACGGCGGCCCCTTCGGCAATATCAAGTTCGTCTGCACCGGTGCTCTGGATGAGACCAACTTCCCGGAGATCAGCGATTACAAGTACACCTTCGCCTGCGGCGGTGACTGGATGTTCACTCAGCATCAGGCCCTGGTTCGCAAGGACTACAAGCAGATCGAACAGAATATGCGAGATTCCCTTCATGTGATCCTGGACCAGCGCGCAAAGTGGTAAGGAGAAGCTTACATGAATTCACTGCAGGATTGTTTTGAACTGTATAACGGCGTAAAGATCCCATGCATCGGACTCGGAACCTATAAGAGCGGCGCGGATACCGTGGAAACGGTCCGCACCGCGATCGGGGCCGGATATCGTCTGATCGACACGGCGGCAGCCTATTATACGGAGGAATATGTGGGAGAGGGCATCCGCACTGCCGGCGTGCCGAGAGAGGAGATCGTGGTCACCACGAAGCTCAGAAACTCAGATCACGGTTATGATGCTACCATGCAGGCCTTTGAGCGTTCTGTTAAGAAGCTGGGGCTGGATTACATTGACCTCTATCTCATGCACTGGCCCATTCCGATCCAGTACCGCATGATCTGGGAGGATGCCATGGTGGGTACCTGGAAGGCTTTTGAGGAGCTTTACAAGGACGGCAGGATCAAGGCCATTGGTGTTTCCAACTTCAAGCCGCATCATATCGAGACGCTGATGGAGCGGAGCGAGATCCTTCCCATGGTGAACCAGATCCGGATCTGCCCCGGCGATACTCCAATGGAGACGATCAACTACTGCAACGAAAAGGGCATCCTTTTAGAGGGCTACAGTCCCTTTGGACAGGGCGCGGCATTTAAGGTTCCTGAGCTGAAGGCGGTGGCGGACAAGTACGGTAAGACCGTAGCACAGATATGCATCCGCTGGAGTCTGCAGCGGGGCTTTGTACCGCTTCCGAAGTCCGGCTCCGCGGAGCGCGTCAGTGCCAATGCGAATGTCTTTGACTTCGTGATCTCCGACGAGGACATGGCGCTGATCTCCGGCCTCACCGGCTGCTGCGGTTTCGCGCCGGATTCCGACAATATCAATTTCTGATCGTCCGGAACGCCAGCAGTATGTAAGAAATAATGCAAAAGGAAAGCACATGCCCGTGACAGGTGGTTCTTACCATCCACGGCATGTGCTTTTCGCACATTTTTGTATATATTTCACAATTTTGTCTATATTTTCACCACTGTAAAATGCGCTATAATTAGATCAGATAGAAGTACCGGAGGATGTTTTTATGGGAAAATATGTCTTGGGTGTTGACATCGGAAGCGGATCCGTAAAGCTGACGCTGTTATCCTTTGAACGGAAGGTAACAGGCACTGCAGGAGCCGAATATCCGACGTTTTATCCTCAGGTCGGGTATTCGGAACAGAATGCAGAGGACTGGTGTACAGCCTTTAAAAAGGCTTTTTCCGAGCTTTTGATCAAAACCGCGGTCCTGCCTGCTGAAATCGAGGCGCTGGCCGTCGATGCGGCTACACATACCGCAGTTCTTTTGGATGAGAATATCAGACCGATCCGAAATGCTATTCTGTGGACGGACCAGAGAAGTGTGGAGGAGGTCGCTTTCCTTTCGGAAAATTACGGGGAGCTGATCCACGCACAGGTCATGAATGCGCCGACGACGGTATGGACGCTTCCACAGTTCATGTGGCTGAAAAAGCATGAGCCGGAGGTGTGGAGTCGTATCCGTCACATCCTTTTTGCGAAGGATTATCTGCGTTACCGCTTTACGGGAACGCTTGAAACCGATTATATCGATGCCATGGGTTCCATGTTCTACGACGCTGTGGAGCAGCGCTGGTCGGAGGAACTGATGAAGGTGGGTGACATTGACCCGGCCTGGCTGCCGAAGGTATGCGCACCGGAGGATGTGGCAGGCTATGTTACTGAGGCTGCAGCGAAGGAATTCAATCTTTCTGTGAATACCCGGGTTCTTGTTGGCACCACGGACACCGTCATGGAGGTGCTTGCCGCAGGTTCTGTCAAGCCCGGAAATGGTACGGTCAAGCTTGCGACCGCAGGCCGGATCTGTGTGATCACGGACCAGCCCATCGATTCGCCCTTTGTTTTCAATTACCGTCATGTGGTACGGGGCCTTTGGTACCCCGGCACGGCGACGGCCTCCTGTGCCAACAGCTATCGCTGGTACAGAGACGCGATCGGCTTTTCGGACTATGAGGACCTGAACCGCGGCGCGGAAACGATCCCGGTGGGATCGGACGGCCTCATGTTCCATCCCTATATCAATGGCGAGCTGACCCCCTATAACGACCCGCTCTTAAAGGGCAGTTATACCGGCATCAGCGCCCGTCATACCAAGGCGCATTTCACCCGCGCGACATTAGAGGGTGTAGCGTTTTCATTGAAGGATTGTCTGGCGACCGCGCAGGGGCTGGGCATGAAGATGAACCGCGTGCGTATCATTGGCGGCGGCGCAAAGGGCCTTTTATGGCGTCAGATCGTAACGGACATTCTGGGAATGCCCATGGAAAAGAATAAAATCGACGATTCCTCCTTTGGAACGGCCATGCTGGCCGCCGTGGGTATTGGCTGGGCTGCCTCTTATGAGGAGATCACCGATTCCTGCATCGAGGTGGATTCCGTCACCGAACCTGTTCCTGAAAATTGCGAGAAGTATGAAGCAATTTTTGAAAAATATAAACTCATTCACGATGCGCTGGCACCGATCTACAGAATGAGATGATGAACCAAGGAGGACGATCATGTTAAGTTATCAGGTGAAGATCGGCATGGTACCGATCCGCAGAGATTGTACACCGCGCCCGGGCATTTTTAACTGGGAAAAGGGTGAAGCGCGCGCGCTGAAGCAGGTTGCGTATATCGAGGAACATTTCGCGAGCGAGCATGTATCCTTTGTGGATCTGAAGGGCATTAATGATGTCGATGTTCTTTACAGTGAAAATGATGTTCCGGCAGTTGTTGAGCGCTTCAAAAACGAAGCGGTCGATGCGATCATGATCATTAACGGCAACTTCGGTAATGAGGAGGTTGCGGCAATGGTCGCAAAGGCAGTCGGCAAGCCGGTTCTTTTATGGGGCCCCATCGATGATGAGTTCCTGCCCGACGGTATGCGGTATTATGACAGCCAGTGCGGACTTTTCGGCATCAGCCGCTTACTTTTAAGAAGACACATCCCGTTTACTTATATTGAAAACTGCCATGTGGAAGAGGATATTTTCGCGGAAGGCTTCGACAAGTTCGTCCGTGTGGCCTGCATGGTAAAGAACTTTACCGGTCTTCGTATCGGTATGGTGGGCATGCGTCCGAAGCCCTTCACCTCCGTTATTTACAACGAAGGCGAGCTGATGGAGAAGTTCGATATCAGTGTGATCCCCGTGAACCTTTCCAATTTCCAGGTGAGGTTCGAAAAGAATCTGGAAACCAGAAAGGACGAGCTGAAGGCTCTCGAATCCAAGTTCATCGGTGTTTACGAACCGGATGCGGATTCCCTCGCAGCGCTGGAGAAGATGTGCTGCTTCATTCTGACTTATCAGGATATCTTCGAAGAGTTTAATCTGGATGCGGTTTCCGCTGAGTGCTGGACCGCAATGCAGCAGTTAGTCGGCGCAATGCCCTGTGCAGCTTACGGCCCGCTTGCTGATTTGGGTTACATCATCGGCTGCGAAAGCGATACTCACGCTACCATTACCCAGGTGCTGTTAAAGAGTGCGTCCCTTGGTGAAAGTGTTCCGTTCCTGGGCGAGTTTACGACCCGTCATCCGGAGAACCGCAACGCGGAGCTTCTGTGGCACTGCGGACCGTTCGCTCCGTCTCTTGCAAACAAAGAGGATCCGGTCAAGCTGGTCAACATGAGAGCATATCTTCATGTAAAAGACAGCCATTACACGGTTGCAAGAATGGATCAGGAGGACGGCAAGTACTCCATCCTGGTCGGCGAATGTGATTCCACCACCGGACCGTACACCTTCGGTACCTATATGTGGGGCGAATTCAAGAACCTGCCGGCATGGGAGAGAAGACTGATCGAAGGCCCGTACATCCATCATGTTTCCGAAGTGGAAGGCGGATACACGGAGGTCTTCAGAGAATTCTGCAAGTACATCCCCAATCTGGAGCTGGACACAGTTGCTGAATAAAATATGTCATAGAATACAGGAAATGCCATCGAAAAGATGGCATTTCCTGCTTTTATGGAATTGAGAGCTTCTTTGGGAGATCATATTTCAAAGCGTGAAAATGCAAGTACAATCGGAAGGAGAATGTAGTACTGTTACAATATGAAAGGAGTAAATTTGTAATAATCAAATCAAGCATTGTGCAAGTTGATAAAAAAACAACGAAATCTTTTTGCAATAATAGCAATTTTGTGCATAAAGAGGCAACATAATGCATTTTCAGAGTAAATTAATAATGCTATTATTCAATTAACAAAAAGTACTTTATTACTCCGCTATGGTAATAAAGGGAAGGAGAAAAAATGAGAAAAGTATTAGCGATTGCTTTAGCTACCATGATGACTGCTGCTGCAGTTGCAGGTTGTGGATCTAAGGCTGACAACACGACGACTGCTGCCAACGCTACTGAAAAGGCTACTGAGAAGGCTACCGAAAAGGCTACCGAAAAGGCCGACGACACTCAGGCGGGCGGTACTATTGAAATGGAAGTTACCTACACCGATGATTCTCTTGAAGGTTTCAAGGGAATCGTAGCTGACTTCGAAAAGGAAACCGGTATTACCGTTGAACTGATCACCCCGGGTAGTGATTACGAAACTGTAATGAAGACCCGTATGTCCTCCAATGATCTGCCGGACGTTTGGCAGACTCATGGCTGGTCCGTAATTCGTTACTCTTCATACCTGATGACCCTTACCGGTGAGTCCTGGGTAGACAGCATGGACGATTCCGTATTCGGCGTGCTCAAAGATGAGAACGGTGACATCTACGCTGCATGTATCACAGAGTCCTGCTCAGGTCTGATGTACAATGCCGATGTTCTTGAAGCAGCCGGCGTTGATCCGCTTGATCTTGCTACTCTTGACAAGTTCGAAGAGGCTTGTGACAAGGTTCTTGCAATTGGCGTTACCCCGATCTACATCGGCGGTTC
>DCHF01000056.1:65858-68448 GCA_002315555.1 Lachnospiraceae bacterium UBA1759
CGCAGGTTTCTTAGGTTCCATCATGCCGGCAATGCAGACAGATACCGGTTGTGACAACTACCAGGGCGACAACCTTCAGAACGGCACCTATGATTGGGACGTTGAAGGTACGAAGGTCCTTGAAAAGCTTGCTGACTGGGTTGCTAAGGGCTATGTAAATGAGAACGCTCTTACTGCTACCACTGAAGAAATGCAGACCGCTCTTGGCGAAGGCACCTGCGCATTCGTATTCCGTGCTTCCCAGAACATCACCGCTGCTCGTTCTTACGTTCCGGATTGTAACGTAGGCATTATCCCGATCCCGAATGACGGTAAGGGCGCTCCGACCTATAAGATCGGTGAAGGCTGCACCTTCGGTATCTGGAAAGACACCAAGAATGCTGATGCCGCTAAGGCATGGCTCGAGTATGTAACCCGCGCTGAAATCTGTGTTAAGCTTGCTAACCTGGATGGCTCTATCCCGGCAATCAAGGGCGCTAACATCGATGACAACTATGCGATCCAGTGCTACAAGGCTTCTCAGGATGCTATCGCAGACATCAACTACGATAACGTATTTGACCGTAAGTACTTCCCGTCAGGCATGTGGGGCATCATGGGTGCTGCAGTTAACACTGTAATCGACAACCCGACCGCTGATGGCGTTGCAGAGGCAGTTGAAGAACTGAAGACCAACTACACCGACCTTTACGAGCAGCAGCATTCAAACTAAGCCGTTAAGTGAGGCGTTAACTCAAAAACCTAATAATTGATTAAACTGGTGGCATGAGTGATTGGGTTCATTTACGAACCGGTCCTCATGCCACCGGTTTTTTGTGGGAGGCAGTTATGGCAAAAAGAAATAGGAGAATGAATCTCTTTTATATCCCTGCGGTTTTACTCCTTTTGACATTCGTCGCTTATCCTTTTGCTCAGTCCATTAAGATCTCATTCTTCAGATGGAACGGATACTCACCGACAATGAAATATGTCGGTATTGAAAACTATGCCAAGATGGTTTCCGATAAAAGATTCTGGATGGCTTTCAGAAATACCATCATCTACGGCTTCGGATCTACATTGATCCAGAATATTTTAGGTCTGTCATTTGCCCTTCTGGTAAACTCCAGATTCAAAGGCAATAATGTTGTACGTACAGTTGTGTACATGCCCATTATGATCTCTGCATTGATCATGGGCTTCATTATGTCATTCTTCTTCACCTTCGATAATGGTGTTCTGAATGATATTATCAGCATCTTCGGTGTTGAGCCTCACGACTGGCTTGCAAGCGGTACGTTTGGTGTCATTGCGATCACCCTGATCAACTCGTTCCAGTATATGGGTAACTGTATGATCATCTACCTTGCCGGTCTTCAGGGCATTCCCCAGATGTATTACGAGGCTGGTGCAATCGATGGCGTTGATGGTTTCGGCGCTTTTAGATATATCACATTACCGTTACTTATGCCGTCTATTCAGTCCGCGGTCATCATTAACCTGATCGGTGGTCTGAAGCTGTACGAAGGTGTTATCGCATTAACAAACGGTGGTCCGGTATTCAGAACGCATTCCGTTATGTCCTACGTAACGAACCTGTATTTTGATCAGGAAAAGGCCGGTTATTCAGCAGCTGTCGGTATTGCCATTTTCTTCTTTATCTTACTTGTTTCCACTGTAGGAAATAAGATCTTCGCCAAGAAGGAGGTGGAAATGTAATGGTTGTTAAGCAGAAAAAGAGTAAAAACAAATTCGTCAATAAGTCCGTATGGTGGAAATATCTGATCAGTGCGATCGCCGTGATCGGTTATTTACTTCCCATCTATGTTGTATTTGTTGTTGCACTTACGCCGGCAGGAGATAACAGCTCCAGACTGGTTCCGATGAGTGGTTTCTATCTTGGAAACTTCATCAAGGCGCTTGGTCGAGGCAACATGCTGACGGCTGTTAAGAACTCGCTGATCATTACGCTTGGTGTAGTTGTGCTGGAGGTTGTTGTCGGATGCTTCGCCGCATACCCGCTTGCCAGAAACCGTTCAAAGCTGAACGGCCTCATCAAGTCTCTGATCCTCGGCGTTATGATGATCCCCGGATTATCCATCGTCGTCGGTGTTTACACAGAGCTTGTTGCATTCCATGCAATTTCAACCTACTGGGGTATCATCGTTGTAACAGCGGCCTTTGGTCTTCCGCTTTCCATCTACCTGTACTCCAACTTCATTTCATCGATTCCGAAGTCTCTCGATGAGGCGGCAGCCATCGATGGTGCAGGTGCGGCAATGACCTTCTTTAAGATCATTCTTCCGCAGCTGAAGCCGGTTACGGTATCCGTAATCATTATGAAGGGTATCGGTGCATGGAATGAATACGCTTACTCCCTTTACATTTTACAGAAGCCTGCGATGTACAATGTTACATTGACCATCAAGCAGTTCTTCTCCGAGAATCTCAGTGACTTCGGTACTGCAGCAGCTGCAGCCTGTGTCGCTATCATTCCCGTAATTGTGATCTATCTCTTCCTGCAGCAGTACTTCATCCAGGGCTCCTTAGACAGTGCCGTCAAGGGATAATGGGGATGCTTCCACTGTGAGATATAGGACAAAACGTGTTG
>DCHF01000002.1 GCA_002315555.1 Lachnospiraceae bacterium UBA1759
ATTTCCGTCTGGCTTCCGGTCACATTATAGGATGCGCCCTCTCCGGATACAAACCCGTCACCTGTTACAGTGACTTCCGGATTTGTCAGAGGAGTTCCGTCATAGACTTTTGTGGCAGACCCTGATGTCAGGGTCACTTCCGCCGGGGTCACTGTCAGTGTGCATTCGCAGGTCGCCGTGATATATCCCGTATTTTCCGCCTTTACATAAACTTTCAGTTCGCCGGCATCCTTAATTTCCGGAACAGTAGTTTCCCAGTTCGTGCCATCCGTCGAATACTCAAGGGTCGTGCCGCTCTTGACAGAAGGTACCGCTTCCGGAGAATGAGACTGCCCGTCGTAAACACCGCTGTAATCCTCACAGGTAACAGACATTATCCTGCCGTTCAGAATACGCTTTGCTCCGTCCTGGCTTTCATAATTGATTAAATAGTTTTCATATCCTTCCAGAGATGTAATGGGGGCATTTGCTGTTGAAAGAACACCGTTTGCGAAATCCCTTACATAATCAACAACTACTTTTGAAGTATAACCGGCTGTTCCGTAATTATTATGACGTACAGCGCCCTTGAACATTGCAAAACCATCGCCGAAATTGGCCATGCAATCTGTCATCGCCACCTTGTATGTCTTTTCAGGATCCAGGTCTTCGTACTTTCCTTCTGCTGCGTTGAATACTCTGACTCCGTTCACACGGTATGCCCCTGTCGGAGGTCCGGTCCAGATACCACCAGAAACCTGTACCGTCGATGTTATTCCCGTATCGATAGCATACGTGATTCCTGCCGTGTGTAAAAATCTGCCATTCTTTGAAGGCGTATCTTTTGCACCATACTCAAGCGCGTCCAGCAGCTGCTGTCCTGTGATCTCAGCTACACAGATCGTATTGATAAACGGAACGACTGCCCTCAGCTGACCTTCAGAAACATCACCGGTCGGGATGGCTACTCTTATAGCACCTCCGTATACGATCGCCGCATCACAGCCGACAAGAACACCGTTACTGTCTTCTTCCGTATTTGCATAATAGAGACAGGCATCTGTAACCAGATCTGCAAGATTGTTCGCTTTTACACGCTGAACACCGCTTGATGCGTCAAACACGATCTGATTGCTGCAGACCTTTTCCGCCCTCTTATCATCGATTTCGCTGATCCATTCCTTTTCATCCGCGGAAAGGTCCGCATCGGGCGTTACCTCACTGTAAACACCGTCAGCTGCTGAAAGCAGATTGAAGCTGACAGCTCCGGATCCGCTGATCTCAATTCTTCCGATGCGGTTCATGCCCGTTTGCTCTGTCTTTGAAGAGGCTTCTATTCCGGAAGCCGCCTGCAGCCACGGAACATTCTTACCGTCCCGGTCGCCTACGAGATCCGAACCGGTACCTTTATGAACTGAATGCGAATGACCGTCAATAAAAGCAGTCAGCCCGGATGAATTCTGGATCACGGTTTTCGCATCAATGCCCAGCGACGCTGCGCCCTGTTCATCTCCAAGATGTCCGACGGCAATTACGATCGTGGCGCCTGCATCCTCAGCATCCTCGATTGCAGCGTTGAGACAGTCATAGATCTTCTGGCCGGCGGGTGCCTCAGCATCACTGATAAAATACTTCTGAGTACCGTCCTCATCCTGGAAATATCCGGGTGCTGTTCCTGTCTGTGTCTCCGGAGTCATAACACCTACAAAAGCGATCTTTTCTCCGTTTGCTCCTTCAATGATCTTATAGGGTTCCAGTACTGTGTCTCCGGGCTGCGCCGCGCTTCCGTTCAGGAAGTTGCAGGCAATATAAGACAGTGTTTCGGAACTGTTAACCGTATTCAGAAAGTACTCTGAGCCATAATCAAACTCATGATTTCCGGGAACAGCGATCTCATAGCCTGCATCTTCCATAAATTCAAGCACAGACTTACCGAAATCTTCGTTTACATAGTTTGTTCCCGAAATATGATCGCCGGCATCGACCGCAATAGCCAGATTGCCTTTCCGGGTCTCATTTTCGATCAGCGCCTTGACCGTCGCATAGCTCATACCATTTTCCAATGAGGCATTCTGAAAGTTGCCGTGAACATCATTGGTAAAGTAAATGACGGTTGAATGAAGTTCTTTTGCCGTAACATACTGCTTTTCATAAAGGCCCAGGGGAAATGAGGTGCTGCCGGCATGCTCAATCACTGTTTCAGGAGGATTTATACCATTATCCGCCTTCACTAAAACACAGTCCGCAACGGTATTACCTGAAGGCATACCCTGATAACTTTGGCCATAACCAATTCCACATACACCATTTCCGCCGCCGGTTGCAGTGACTGTTCCGCCGTTGAGGTTGATGTTTTTGCCGGCTCCATTACTTCCTCCGCCGATGCCGGCTGCGCCGGAGCCACCGGTTGCAGTGACCGTTCCACCGTTGATAGTAATATCCCTTCCGGTTTCGCCTAAACCACCGCCGATGCCGGCTCCGCACGGACCGCCGGTTGCATTGACTGTTCCTCCGTTGATGGTAATGTATTTCCCGGTATCATAGTTGTCACCGCCGATGCCGGCTGCGTTATTGCCGCCGGTTGCGTTCAATGTGCCGGTTCCCTCTGACTGACCGTATATTGTCAGGCTGTAACCTTCATGCGAAACATAAATGCCCGCCATACCTGTCTGTCCGGTCACAGTCAGCGTGAACCCGTCTTCAAGAATCAGTTTGACGTTGCCGGATACTCTGTATCCCTGCGTAACTGTGATATCACTGTTGACCACATACCAGCCGTCATTGCCGTCATCGCCCCAGGTAAGATCCGAGTCCGTTACGACAGTTGCTGATGCGCATGTCTGTGCTTTGCCATCTGCATCAATGTAACTGACATTCGTCGCCGCTGCCGCAAACGCCGTGATCGGATTCACCGGCAATAAGCCGAGGACCATTACGATACTCAGCAAAACCGATGCGATCCTGCTTTTCCTTTTTCTCATTACTATACCTCCGTATTAATAAAGTTACTGGATCAAACCCAATATGTTCCAATTAAGTATAATAATAGTCCATTTATTTTCTTTGTCAACCATTTTAATCGCATTATGTTCTTCTTTATGTCTTTTTTTCTTTGATATATCTTATTTGGCGCAATAATCGGCACGTTTCATTTTTTTCGGATGCCCTGCCTGTCGTTTTCCGGTAAATTTAATTTCTTTCCTGCCCCTGCTAAAGGTTTTCCGATGCTTTTCTCCGGATGCTATGCAACAAAAAAACAGAGCCGCCCCGGAGGGATGCTCTGTTTTCAATTATACTGTATCCGGAGGAAAACCCCGGTGGAGCCTTTTGCAGATTAATCTGTCTGTTTTCAGGCTCTTTTCCGGATCTTCCGGTCCGTCTCAGATCCTTACGCGTTCTTTTTGTCAGGAATCAGGAAAATGAATACCAGTGAACTGACAAGAAGCAGATAGGGATAGAACAGGTTCGGCATGATGTCAAACGCGGAAACCACAACACCCATCTCTGCGGCTGCGGAAAGCGCGACCAGCATCTGTGCGCCGTAAGGGATGACGCCCTGGAAGATGCAGGAGAAGGTGTCCAGAATGGAAGCGGCCTTCTTGTTGTCGATGCCGTAGGTCTCGGACATTTCCTTTGCGATGGGGTTTGCCATAACGATGGCAACGGTGTTGTTTGCGGTAGCGATATCCATCGCACCGACAAGTAATCCCATGCCGAGCTGTCCGCCCTTCTTTCCCTTGAACACTTTCTTGATGAACTGAAGCAGAGCTTCGAATCCGCCGTACTCACGGATCAGCGCGCAGATCGCGGAAACCAGGATGGCAACCATCGTGGTCTCAAACATTCCGGCAGCGCCGGAACCCATGGAAGCAAGCAGACTGGTGGCAGAGATGGCTCCGGTTGCCAGCATGATGACAGAACCGGTCACGATACCGATCAGCAGGACGATGAATACATTGACACCGATGATGCCCAGTACCAGAACAAGGATGTAGGGGATGATCTGGATAAAGTTATATCCGGGATTCTCGACTGCAGCGATATTCAGGCTCAGGGACTTCAGGATGATGACGAGAAGTGTCACGATGGCAGCGGGAAGAGCGATCTTGAAGTTCTCGCGGAACTTGTCTTTCATCTGACATCCCTGACCGTTGCAGGCAGCAATGGTGGTGTCGGAAATGAAGGACAGGTTGTCACCGAACATGGCGCCGCCGACGATCGCGCCCAGAATGAATGCGGGGCTGACACCGGAAGCATTGGAGATGGCAAGGCCGATGGGGCTGATCAGAGTGATCGTACCGACAGAAGTACCCATCGCCGTGGAAACGAAGCAGCTGACGACGAACATGACGGCAGCGGCCCATTTGGGATTTACGAAGGAAAGCATGAAGTAAGCAACACTTTCTGCCGCACTTCTTCCGCAGACACCGACAAAGATGCCGGCCTCAAGGAAGATGAGGATCATCGTCACGATGTTCTTATCGCCGATGCCCTGACCCATAAGTTCCAGCTTCTTATCGAAGCTGAGTTCCTTATTCTGTACGCATGCGACTAACAGGGCAAGAAGGAAAATGACGACGATGGGAATGCTGTAGAATCCCATGGAGATCTTGAGCACATACTCAAACAGGATGCCGAGTCCCAGGTAGAATACCAGGAACACAAGGATCGGCAGGAGCGCGATACCCCTTGCTTCTTTTTTCATAATAAAATACCCCCAATTAATTGTGATATCATGACAATCGCAAAAACTGCCGGCATCGGGTTCCTGCGTTTGTCCGAAAACAGGGCTTCCGGCGACCCGGAAGCCCTGTGAGTTCTTATTCTACAATAAGAATGCCTGTTTCCGCAAGGAGAATTTCCAACCGGGAGCTTACACCGGTCTCACCTGCGGATCCCGTATGAAGAGCCGCTGCAGAAACCGTTCCTGCGGAATTCAGCCTTTTGTAAATCAGCCTTCCGGACGGAATGCCCAGCCGTAAGTCTTGAGACCGTAAAGGAATACGAACAGGATGACTGCGGGAGCGATCACACCGAAGAGGATCTTCATCCACTTTGCGACCTTCAGACCCTTGCCCTGGTTTGCTTCCTCGAGAAATGCCTCCCAGCCCATACCGATCTTGCCCCAGGTACAGAACAGAAGCATAGCGATGGCACCGAGGGGCTGGCACCACTTCTCAACGATCATGCTCCAGAAATCAAGGAAGCCGTAGCCCTTGCCGTCCTCTGCGAAATAGAAGGTCTCACGGAAAACACTTCCGCCCAGAGCCATGGGGATGCAGAGGATGATCATGCCGATGCACAGGATCCAGCAGCCTTTCTTTCTCTCCCAGCCGGTCAGGTCTCTGACCATGGCAAGGATGTTCTCGAATACTGCGAAAACAGTAGACATAGATGCGAAGATCATGAACAGGAAGAACAGGGTTCCGAGAATGCGGCCGACACCGCCCATGTTGTTGAACAGGGTAGACATCGTCGTGAACAGAAGCTCCGGTCCGGGGATCTGGATTCCGTCGCTGTAGGAATAAACAACGGGGAAAATGATGAATCCGGCAAGAAGAGCTGCCAGAGTATCAAGTGCAACAACGTTTATGGACTCACCGAGCAGGGAACGTTCCTTGCCGATGTAGCTGCCGAAGATCGCCATGGATCCCATACCGAGGCTCAGGCTGAAGAAGGACTGGTTCAGTGCCTTGACGAAGGTCATCGGAGTAACAACGGAGAAGTCGGGCTTCAGATAGAAGGAAAGTCCCTTTGCTGCCCCGGGAAGGGTGCATGCGTAAATTGCAAGACCCACCATCAGGACGAAAAGGCCTACCATCATATACTTTGTTACAGCCTCAAGTCCCTTCTGAAGATCGAAGGAAAGAACAAAGAAACCAAGGACTACGACCAGGACCATGAATCCCAGGGAGACCGGGATGTTCGCATAGGTCGAAGTGAAGGACAGATCCATGGAATTTCCAAACAGGAACTTGAAAAAATAGAACCAGAGGAAACCGGCGATCGTGGTATAGAACGCCATAAGGGCGATGTTGCCGAGTAAGCCGAGTTTTCCGAAGAATCCCCACTTCTGACCGGGTTTCTGGAGCTTATCCCACATCTTTACAGGGCTGACCTGTGCCTTACGGCCGATGGAAAACTCCGCAACCATGACCGGAAGACCGATCAGAGCACAGCAGAGAAGATAAATAAGTACAAATGCACCGCCGCCGCTGATACTGGTTCTCCACGGGAAGGTCCATACGTTTCCAAGGCCGATCGCGCAGCCTGCGGAAAGCAGGATAAAACCTAAACGGCTGCCAAGTCTTTCTCTTTCCATAAACTTTTCTCCTTAATAAGTGCTACGTGTTAACCCCCCGGAAAACACTTCGCGAATCTAATAACTTCTGTACTTTAACGCTTTTGTGTGCAAAAGTCAAGGCTTTTCAGCGGGAGGGACGTTTCTTCCCGCTGAAATTGCTGAAACTGAACAGGCGGCCGACCGTATTCTTTCTGTGATTTTCAGCGGGAAGAAACGTCCCTCCCGCTGATTCAAAATGCCCAGGTACCGTTCCGGAAGATCGGGATGCATCTGCCTTCCGCATCGTAGCCGTCGATGGACAGATCCGCCGTTCCGATCATAAAATCCTCATGGATCATGGAATCATTGACCCCGAGTTTATGACACTCTTCCAGTGTCATGTCTTCAAATCCGGCCACGCACTCGGGGAAACCCTCTCCCAGTGCCAGATGGCAGGCGGCATTCTCATCGTACAGCGTGTTATAGAACAGGATCCCGCAGGCGTCGATGGGCGAACCTGCCGGTACAAAAGCAGTCTCGCCGAGATAGGCGGCGCCTTCATCCATGCTGATGAGCTTTTTCAGAAGTTCTTCGTTCTTCTCCGCATGGACTTCCACAGCCTTTCCGTTTTCAAAGCGCACGCTGAAGTTTTCGATCAGCTGCCCCATGAAGGAAAGCGGTTTCGTCGCGTATACGATGCCTTCCGCTTCCCCGCGTTTCGGAGAGGTGAACACTTCTTCCGAGGGAATATTCGGGTTGTATTCCACGCCGCCAAGCGTCTTTGCGCTGCCTGCCTCAAATCTGCTTTCCGGCATATATCCCACGGTCAGATCCGTGCCGTTGGACGCCTGATAGCGGATCTTCCGGATGCCGAGGGAATTCAGATAGGCACAGCGCTCATGCAGTTCCTGATTATGCGCTTTCCAGGCGGCTTCCGGATCTTCCATCGCCCGGGATGCGGTCAGGATCGCTTCCCAGAGTTTTTCTTCCCTCTGTTTCTTTGTCAGACCGGGGAATACCTTTTTTGCCCAGCCGTCACCGGGAACACCGGCGATGCACCACTGATGGATGTTTTCGATCGCGTCACGGTAGGGCTTCGCCACCTTTCTCCTTGCCTGCATGGCATTGGTATATTTCGGCTGCCGGATACCCGAGAGCGCGTCGGGATCCTGAGACTCCAGGAAGATCCGGCACGGGAGCACATCGACGATGTGCTGAAGCTTCGCCTTTTCCCACTCCTCCGTCGTCCCCAGTTTCTTCTGTGTCTGCCATCTGGCATCCAGGATCTTCAGAGGATCATACTCCCACTCCACCTGTACCTTCGATGCGCCGGCACGGTAGCATTCCTCCGCCACCATCCGGACAAATTCCGGCTGATCCAGGCAGGCATACAGCAGTACCTCCTGACCCTTCTGCACATTCACGCCCATGCGGGCAATCAGTTTCGCGTAATTCCTTAAAATCGATTTTTTCATATGAACTCCTTTCAGCGGGAGGGACGTTTCTTCCGGTCGTTTTCGGCGGAGGGGACGTTTCTTCTGGCTGAAATTCTCTTTTCATCGTCAGGGACAGTCACTGACCAATGACTCCGTCGGCGTCAGAGAGCAGTCCCGTGACTTCCGAAAAACGCCTCCCGTCACTCTTTTGCTTCCGGAAGCATTGCTCCCGCAAATATTACTCTTTTGACGTTGAAATCTTCGTCCACGAAGACCAGGTCTGCCTGCTTTCCCGCTTCTATGGAACCGACCCGCCCGTACAGTCCCAGCGCCTTTGCTGCATTGGTGGAAGCCGCCTTGAAGGTCTCGCGCACACCTGCTCCGGTAGCGGCGCGGTAATTCTTCGCGCACTCACTCACCGTAAGCCTGGAGCCGAACAGCACGCCCGCACCCGTCACATTCAGGTCCTCCGCGCTGCGCAGATCTTCCGGCGGATACGCAGACGGATCCACATCCCTTCGATTCCAGCAGGTACAGTCAGACACCAGAATGATCCGGTCCTCACCCGCCACACGCCGTGCCAGCCGCTGGCTGTGCTTTGTCACATGCGCCCCGCGGGAATCACAGACCAGCTCGTAATACAGTCCCGGAATGCCCAGCACCACATCGGAGACACAGTCCTGAGGATCGCCCGTGAAATCAAAGGCATGCATGCCCTGATAATTGCCCATGCCGTCAAACAGATGGGTGACGATGGTGACGCCGGCCTCCACCGCCCGCTCAATGTCCGCGGGCCCGGCATCCGTATGACCGATGTCCATGACGACCCCGTGTTTCTGCAGTATCCGCTCCACGTCCCCTGCCCAGGGCATCTCCGGCGCATAGGTGCAGTGCCGCACAAGGCCGCACGCTTCCTCAAACAGCTGCTCAAACACCTCGTCGGAATACTTCCAGGCGAACTTCCGCCCCGCGCCCATGTGGGGATTGATAAACGGTCCTTCCAGATGAATACCGGCGATGCTGTTCCGCTGCTGCGGCCCGGTCTCCCCGCGGAGAGATGCTGCCTCATTTTCCCGGTACAGTTCCTTCGCCTGACGGATCACATCAAGATACCCGCCAAGACGCAGGGAATAAGACGGCGATGGGGTGATCGTCGTGGTGCCGTGTTTTAAATGGGCGGCAGCCACACTCCTTAAGTCCCGCAGAATGTCGAAATCCTCCCCGCCCCGGCTGTAGCCGTGCACGTGCTCATCGATGAAACCGGGACCCACGTAAAGACCCTGCGCGTCGATGATCTCAGCCCCCGCAGGGATCAGGTCCGCCCGGTCCTTCTGCAGGACACGCAGGATCTTATCCCCTTCCGTCAGCAGGATCCCTTCCCGGATCTCCTCCGGAAAGACAAGTTTTCCATGAATGATTGCCTTCATAATGATGACATTTTACCACGCAAACCATATAATAGGAAGCAAATCGGCAGACAGCCGGACAGATCTCCGAAACCCGGAGAAACAGGCCCGGGGAAACAGCGGTCACGCCGAAGAAGGAGGAACTGCAGGCACGTCACGAAACAGGACTGCCTGTAACAGAGAATATGAAAGAATACAGCATCGTACGCAAAACCGGCTGGGAAAATGTTCCCGCCCTGGAGATCTCGGAATCTCCCCTTCCCCTCAAGGCAGACATCCGCGCAAAAGCACAGATCTGCTACGACGATGAAAAACTCTATGTGCGTCTCATCGCCCACGAGGAGAATATCCGCGCGACCTATACTGACAGCGTGACGTCCCAGCCCTGCGAGGATTCCTGCATGGAATTCTTCTTCAGCCCCGACAACAGCCAGAAAAAGTATTTCAATATCGAGATGAACCCCAACTGCGCCATGTATCTCGGCATCGGATGCCGTCCGGACGGTCTTCAGCTGTTCCGTCTCGACAAGACTGATACCCCCTTCGATTTCAAACCGGAGGCTGTACGCACGGAAGACGGCTGGCAGCTCACCTACGAGATCCCGTACACATTCATCCGTTACTTCTTCCCCGCATTCGACCCGAAGCCCGGCACGTACATCATGGCCAACTGCTATAAGTGCGGCGACAAATGCAAACCCATGCACCTGCTTTCCTGGTCGCCGGTCGATCTGGGCATCGGCGACTGCGCTTTCCATAACCCGGAGTGCTTCGGCAAAATGATCTTTGCGTAAGCCGTCCGGATAACAGCTTTACCAACTGTCCCCCATCGGAGGGGCTTGTGTGCGATTTTAATGAAACCAGTTTATTTTGCTCCCCTGGAGGGGATCGGAAATCATATCTACCGCGGCGTGTTCGCACGCCACTATTCCGGCGTGGACCGCTTTTACACGCCCTTTATTGATATCAATTCCGACGGCGGCATGAAAAACCGCAGCAAAAACGATATCCTTCCGGAAAACAACGAAGGCATCTGCCTTATCCCGCAGGTCCTTACGAAAAATGCCGATGCTTTGGGCGAAGCCAGCAGATACATCGCCGGTCTCGGATATACGGAGATCAATCTGAACATGGGCTGCCCTTCCGCCACCGTGACGAAAAAAGGCAAAGGATCCGGGATGCTTGCCGATACCGACAGTCTGGACCGTTTTCTGGAAAAGGCCTTCACGGTCAGCTGTACAAAACTCTCCGTCAAAATGCGCATCGGCATCAGCAATGAAACCGAATGGGAAGGCCTGATGGAAGTGCTGAACCGCTATCCTCTTTCCGAACTCATCGTCCATCCCCGCCTGATGACGCAGGTCTATGAAGGCAGCATCCACGAGGATATTTTCCGGAAGATCTATGAAGTCTCCAAAGCACCGGTCTGCCTGAACCCGGGCATCCGCTCTGCCGATGACTTTCTCCGTTTTGAACGTTCCTACCCCGGCCTGACCGGTCTGATGATCGGCCGCGGTCTGGTCGCGAATCCCGCGCTGGCGGAGGAGATCCGGTCGGTTCAGGGGATCTTGCCGTCAGGGACAGTCACTTCCTCCGACTGCGTCGGCGTCAGAGAGCAGTCCCGGTTGTTTCAGGGGATTTCGTCGTCAGGGACAGTCACTTCCTCCGACTGCGTCGGCGTCAGAGAGCAGTCCCGTGACTTCCGAAATCAGCTAACAGGGAACGTCCCTCCTGTTCGAAAACGGTTCCGTGCGTTCCATGACGACCTGCTGGAGGCATACCGGGGCGTTCTCTTCGGTGAAACGCCCGTCCTGCACAAAATGAAGGAACTCTGGGACTTCTGGGAACTTGAAATACCTCTTGAACCGAAACTGAAAAAAGCACTTTCCAAGGCATCTTCAGTAAGCGAATACCAAACCGTCATCCGGCAGATCCTTTCCTGAATTCCAGTATCCGCTCCGTCTGAAAAAACCACAACCGAGAAAAGGAGATCATATGAGAGCCTACGAACGATTCTTAAACTACATCACCTACGACACCCAGTCCGATGAGAGCAGCGAGACCTGCCCCTCCACCGCCAAACAGAAAGATCTTGGCGCGCTGCTGGTAAAAGAACTGAAAGAGATCGGCGCGGAGAACGTCTTCATGGACGAATTCGGCTATATTTATGCCACCGTCCCCGCTTCCGAAGGCGCGGAAAAGGCACCCGTTCTCTGCTTCTGCTCCCATATGGACACGGCTCAGGAGATGCCCGGCAAAGTCACCAATGCCCGCATCATCAATAACTACGACGGCAGCGACATCGTCCTCAACGAAGCGGAAGGTATCGTTACCGATGTGAAGAGCTTTCCGCAGCTTTCCGAATGTATCGGCGATGATCTGATCGTCACCGACGGAACCACCCTGCTGGGCGCCGACGATAAGGCCGGCATTGCCGCCATTATGTGCGCTGCCGAAGCGTGGATCAGCGATAACCGTGCCTCCGTCCGCAACCCGAAGCTTGCCCATCCCGAGATCCGCATCCTGTTCACGCCCGATGAGGAGATCGGCCGCGGCCCCGACCATGCCGACATGAAGAAAGTAAATGCCGCCTACGGTTTCACGGTCGACGGCACCGGTGTGGACCACCTGCAGTACGAATGCTTCCAGGCTGCCGCCGGCTATGTAAAGATCCACGGAACATCCGTCCATCCCGGTTCCTCCTTCGGCATCATGAAAAATGCCGCCCTGCTAGCCATGGAATTCCAGTCCATGCTGCCGGTCTATGAAAACCCCGCAGCTACAAAAGACCGCATGGGCTTTTTCCACCTGACCGGCATGACCGGCACCGTGGACAACGCCGAGATGTACTACATCCTGAGAGACCACGACCGCAGCATCCTGGAGCACCGCAAAGATGTTTTCCGTAAAATTGCGGAGCTGATGAACCTCAAATACGGGGAGAACACCGTAACGGCGGAGATCACCGACAGCTATCCCAACATGATCGAATACATCCTTCCGAAATACCCCTTCCTGCTGGATGCGGCAAGGGAAGCGATCCGGGAAGCCGGCTATGAGCCGAAAGAGACACCGGTCCGCGGCGGCACCGACGGCGCCCGGTTCTCCGAAATGGGAATGCCCTGCCCCAACTTAAGCGTCGGCGGATACTACTGCCACGGCGCCCACGAATTCGCCTCCATCCAGAAGATGGACAGTGTGGTTACGATCATCGAAGGCACAGCGGCAAGGCTGGCGAAGTAAAAAGCACCCGGTGAACCATCACAACATGTCCGGACCTTCCGTGCAGATCGCTGCAATCGACAATGAGGATGATTTGAAAATCCACTGCCGGAAGGTGCACGACATTGTTAAGCCGGATTGTGTGCGCGGTAAGATGATTTTGCCCACCAGGTAAAAATCCGCTTGACATTCACAAGAAATATAATCCGTAACAGTGAAAGAATTGAGGCAGCAAATGGCGCAGTCGCTTTTAGCACATTTATATTCAAGGATCCGGGGATCACAGGAAGATGTTGCAACGTATTCCATACAATACATCCTTTCGCAGTCGGAACCCCTTAATAACTCATTCATCCGGCTGATTTCGTCGAAGCTGAAGATCGACACGAAGAAGATGCACTTCATCTGCCAGGCGGTTGGGGAGAACCAGGAACGACCCGATATGGCGGGAATCGATCCCAAAGGAAACGAGCTGGTGCTCGGTGAGGCAAAGTTCTATGCGGGACTCACGGTGAATCAACCGAATACCTATCTGGACAGAATCATTGAAAACGGTGGGCTGGGTCTGTTCTTCATCTGTCCCAAAAAAAGAAAGTCCTCCCTGTGGAGAAAAATTGTAGAAAGCTGTGAAGGGCGGGCAATTGCGGACGAACAGGATGATTTTGTTCGAATTGACGGGGTTCCAATGACCATCTTGACCTGGGACGAGATTCTTTTAGATCTTTATAACACAGCAAGTATTTCTGCCACGGACCTTGTTTCCGATATAGGACAGCTCAAGGGTTTTTGTGACCAGATGGACAGTACCGCATTTATTCCGTTTGAGCCGGAGGACTTCGGTCCGGACATGGCAAGAAAGACGGAACGGTATTACGAGGTTGTGGATGCGACGATCGACAGGCTCTGTGAGATGAAAGAACTCAAGGCTTCCAAAAAAGGGCTAAAGGCGGCACCCAGTCGCAGGGGATACGCCCGATACATCTTTCTGCCGAAGTATGGCGTAGGTGTGCAATACAACTGGCAGTACTGGATGGATTCCGATGCTGAGGTTCCGCTTTGGTTAAGCATTGGAGATGAAAATTGGGAAATAACTCCGAAGATTCAACGATTATTTGACAGCGTCCCCCAGTCGGAGAAATACGATCCGGACTACCATCCTGTATTTGCTCTCCACATCCCGACGAATGCAACGCTTGACGAAATCACGGAATCACTCTGCAGACAGATCGTTGCTTATCTCGATAGGCTTAAAGGAAAGAATGCTTAAAAGTGCAGTATACGGCTAATACAAAAAGAATCTTCAGTGTGCGCAGTAAGGTTTTTTTCCTTGCAAAGACATATATTGGATCACTTTAAACTTCCAACTCCAGAAAATGAAAAACCAAATCACTGAGAAGCTGTATTTAACCACTCACACACCGCATTCACAAAGTCTTCTCTCTTCTTTCGTTCCGGATGCCCTGTCCGAAGGACGTTGATTCGGTCACCACCAATGACCGCATCTGCACAAAGCCAGGGAACACTCTTTGCCCCTATTATCCTCTCTCCATACTGTCGCTTTTCAAAAGAATCAAATACCTGTGGAATAAAAGAATCGTATGTCAATGCAGTATAAAAAACGATGTTTGTCGGCTGAATGATTTCAATTTCTTTCCGCAACACTTGCAGATCCAGAATACATATCTTTTTAACATCATCAGATGTAGTATCTCTCCCGCTGGAATCATTGCATTTAACAATATTTGTGAAAGCTATGTGCTCACAGGAATTGTCTCCGAATATCCTTTCGGTTATTTCTTTCGTATACCTCCAATATGGATAGCCCTTATTCCAAAGCCGCATCCTTGTATCCTCAAATGTATTCTGATAGGTATGATATTTATTTCCCGGATTGTCACGTGCGTTTTTACCTATAAAAAGGATCCGCTTATCCTCTTCATTAAACTTCTCTCCTACCAACCAACAACCAATCGGACCAGAAAGATTCCTTCCTTCTCTGCATTGTCTGCACAAAGAGCATTCTCCCAGATTTAGCCTATCATAAAGCCGCAATATCTCTTTTTCCGTTTGGTTGTAATAATCCACCGTCTTTTTGTACTCCCTCAGCATTCCGATTCCTTGACTTCAACACGCTTTCCCCTTGTAATTGATGCCGCAAAGAGTCCAGGATCCAACATTGTCCGCTTCAGTCTTTCCAAGCGCCTTAGTCACGATGTATTCGGCGATCTTGTCCTGCAGGTCGAAACGGTCGCAGAAATGCCAGCGCCAGAAATCGAACACGTCAAGTTCAATCGGATTGCCGTCTTTGGTAAAATTTTCTGAGCCGGTAAGTTTTTTGAATTCCTTAGTCATAATTGTCATAAGGAGCTGAATATTCCCAGGTTGTCTGAATCAATATCAAGGGTTGATTATGTCTTTGACGGACTTTTTCCAATTGTATTGTATCCATGCACAGGTTCTTTTTCTTAGAGATGTTTATCGCATGTTCAATATTATTTGGATAATAACTGCACTGTCAGTTTGTCCATCTGACCGGAGTAATACTTATCCAGAACGATCTGAAAGATTCGTTCATCTGGGTCAGCGATGTGAAAAAGTGTCATGCAGGAGCAGACTTTCAAATCATCCGGATAGCCAAGCACTTTTTCCGGATCATATTCCGGGAGTTCCGCCAAAGCAGTTGTGATCTCGATCAGGCGTTTTCCCAGGACCGGTTGGGCAAGGTAGGCTTTGGCTTCTTCAAGATTTTTGATCCCATAATATTCTGAAGTCCGGCTCATGCCCAGGCCTTTCAGCTGCGGAAATACATACCAGATCCAATGGTTGGTTTTACGACCATTCCTGATTTCAGAAAGGGCCTGCTCGTATGTGTCTTCTTGTGCTTCCAGGAAGCGGGATAAATCACTCATATGTTATAAAATGTATTCTTTTGTGAAATGGTTACTGCCGTTTTTCCATGGTATCTGAGCATTCCGTATTTTCCGTGGTCCCCGGCATCTCCGACATATTGGTTTTTCACGTGTTCACTCTTCCATTGCACTGTTTAGGTCTTCAATGACCATAGCGAGATCATCGAGAGCCTGATCAATGTATTCAGAGTTTTCCCGGTCCTGAATTTCGGAAAGTTCGTTCTGATATGCGTCGAGTTTGAGGAGGATAGTTTCGATTGCTGTTTTGCTTGTGGATTTCATGATGTGGGCTCCTATGTGAAAACTATTCAAATGTTGTCTTATTATTGAGGGAATCTTTTAAAATTCTCCGGTGCCGGTTTCGTCTATCAGCCTGTACGGAGACTAATTTCGGCGATATTCTCTGAAAAGGATAATTGGATCTCCACAGCCCTTTTTAGATTCTGCGCTTATTCCTGGCGTCCAATCAAGTACCCCTTCGCTGTTTAATATATTCGGCCCTTAGAACGTCCTTTTTGAGCACTGTCAGTCGTCCCGTTTGGTGAAAACACCTTTTTTTCGATCATAAAGATAGCCAATATAATTGATTTCTTTGTAATCGGGACCGTTTTTCTTTCGGCTGGCGGCATTTCCGAGAATGATCAGATACTCCTCATCCAAACCGGCATTAAATGCCTCCGTTTTCTGCATTAATTTCGGTATCTGATTTACTGTTAATCAGTTCATATTCACTGCTCTGTACAGTCTTGTGATCCATTGATTGACCTGATGGGACTCTTTCACATTTGTTTTGCACCATATTGCAAAATGCTCACAGTTATTGAAAGGAAGTGAGTATTTTTCCTCCCCAAGCCTGCTTTTTGCTCTTTCAATGGTCTCCTGCGGAGAAAAAAGGTGATACCCCGCTGCCCTGATATAATTGAACAGTGCATCTTCCTCAGTGATCTTCCGGTTCATTCCCCTTCCGGACGGCTGGCCGCTTTCTTCCGGGAAATCAAGCACATACACAAAAGTAGACTCCAGTTTGAATTCTTCAAACGGAGCTTCATGGATTGAGATTCTGCCGGAAAAATCCCCCTGTTCAGCTGCATAGTGTATAACCCGACGATCCCCTATATATACAGCAAAGTGCTGGTATACCCCGCCTTTTCTGCTCACCGCAAGAATATCACCGGGCTGTAACGGAAT
>DCHF01000053.1 GCA_002315555.1 Lachnospiraceae bacterium UBA1759
CGATGTACTTATTGCAACGCTTGAACAGGTTAAAGACTTCGGTGATGCAGTCTGCGACATGCAGGGTCTCCATGCACTTCTGCGTCTTTTCGATTGCAGCTTCCGCGGTCGCCTTCAAATCCATATCCACGTCTTCAACACAGCCCTTCGGCTCAACAACGCCGCCAAAGTACTTGTTGCTCATGGAGATGGTACGATTGACCAGATTACCCAGGGTATTTGCGAGGTCGGAATTAAAACGCTCGGTCACAAGGTCCCAGGTGATATTACCGTCATTTTCAAACGGAGTCTCATGAAGAACAAAGTAACGGACCGCATCGACACCGTAAACAGACGCAAGGTCATCGGCATAGATCACGTTGCCACGGGACTTACTCATCTTCTCACCGCCCTGGATCAGCCACGGATGACCGAACACCTGCTTCGGAAGCGGAATATCAAGCGCCATCAGCATAATGGGCCAATAGATCGTATGGAAGCGGAGAATGTCCTTGCCGATGAGATGAACATCGGCCGGCCAGTACTTCTTGAACAGTTCATCCGGTTCTTCATCCAGCTTGTAGCCAAGACCGGTGATGTAGTTGGAAAGCGCATCGATCCAAACGTAAACGACATGCTTGGGATCAAAGTCAACCTGAACGCCCCACTTGAATGAGGTACGGGAAACGCAGAGATCCTGCAGACCCGGAAGCAGGAAGTTGTTCAGCATTTCGTTCTTTCTGGAAACCGGCTGAATGAATTCGTCATGCTCATTGATATACTGGATCAGACGGTCTGCGTACTTGCTCATCTTGAAGAAATAAGCTTCCTCGTTTGCCTTGACAAGCGGTCTTCCGCAGTCCGGGCAGATGCCGTCCGGCGCCTGAGAGTTCGTGAAGAACGCCTCATCCGGAACACAGTACAGACCTTCATAGGATCCTTTGTAAATATCACCCTTGTCATAGAGCTTCTTGAAGATCTTCTGTACGACCTTCTCATGATCCTCATCGGTAGTGCGGATGAAACGGTCATATGACGTATTCATCTCGTCCCAGATGCGGCGGATCTCGCCGGCAACACCATCCACGAATTCCTTCGGGGTAACGCCTGCGGCCTTGGCCTTCTCTTCGATCTTCTGACCATGCTCGTCGGTACCGGTCATGAAGCGTACATCATAGCCCTGCATTCTCTTAAAGCGGGCGATGGAGTCCGCCAGAATGATCTCATAGGTGTTTCCGATGTGCGGCTTGCCGGACGTGTAAGCAATGGCCGTTGTAATGTAATAGGGTTTCTTTTCCATGATTTACCTCCTTACGAATACAGCGAATGGAACTGTACTCTAAAGTTGCAGCCGCCTGTACACACTCCGGCACAGGCGGCTAAAACATCGCACAACGATGAATTGTACGTAGTAACTTATACGGTCTTCAGGAATGCCTTGACGCCTTCTCTGCCCTCAGCGGTGCAAGGATATACGCCGCAGTCTTCCAGAACACCGGCAAAGACCTTACCGACTTCTGCATCGATGATCTTCTGAATGTTCTCTGCATTGACCTCATCATATTCTTTCAGGAATGCATATGCCCAATCCGCATGCTTTTCAAGATCATCGATCTTGTAAAGATCTTCTCCGGCAAGGATCGCTTCCTTCAGATGCTGAAGCTCATCCTTTAATCTGGCCGGGAGCACCGCCATGCCCATGACCTCGATCAGTCCGATGTTCTCTTTCTTGATATGATGATATTCCGGACGCGGATGATAAACACCCAGCGGGCGCTCTTCCGTCGTGATATTGTTGCGAAGTACAAGGTCCAGCTCATACTGACCGTCCTTCATACGGGCGATCGGTGTGATGGTGTTATGCGGCTCACCGTCCGTCTCGGCAAAGATGAAGCTTGCTTCATCGGTGTAACCGCGCCATGCGTTCAGGATCTTTTCCGCAAGGTCGATCATGCGGTCCTTATCGGTACCGTTGAGACGCAGGCAGGTCAGCGGCCAATGTACCAGACCGATGGTCACGTCTTCAAAACCGTCCACAGTCACGGTCTCATCGATGGGCGCAAGCGCCATCGGGAAATCATAGTGACCTCCCTGATAATGGTCATGGCTTAAGATGGAACCGCCGACGATGGGAAGATCGGCATTGGAGCCCAGCATGTAATGCGGCATGACTTCCACAAAGCTTAACAGCTTGTCAAAGGTCGCGCGCTCGATCTTCATCGGCACATGATCCATGTTTAACAGAATGCAGTGCTCGTTATAGTAGCCGTACGGAGAGTACTGGAAGCCCCAGCGGGCGCCGGCCAGTTCCATCGGAATAATGCGATGATTGGAACGGCCCGGATGATTAACGCGGCCCTGATAGCCCTCGTTTTCAGCGCAGAGCTGGCACTTGGGATACGCACTCTGCGGTGCGCTCTTCGCTGCGGCAATGGCCTTGGGATCCTTTTCCGGCTTGGAAAGATTGATCGTAATAACGATGGGACCGTACTTGGAATCCACGGTGTAGCGGACGTCCTTGCACAGACGGTAGCGACGGATATAATCCACATCCTGGCTGAACTTATAGAACCAGTCCGTAGCCGCCTTCTTATCCACGTTGTACAGGCTGTAGAACGTGTCGATGACCGTCTTCGGTCTTGCCATCAGCGTATTCATGATCTTGGAATCAAACAGATCGCGATAGGTCGTGGAATCCGCTTCCATCAGCCCCTTCTCCGCGGCATAGTCCAGAAGATCCTTTAAAATAGCCTCGAGCTCTGCACCGTCCTTATGGTCCGCATCACCGACGCAGGCATAGGTTCCGTCCCCTTCAAGGACCTCGCCTTCAAACGCATCTTCCTTGAACAGTGCCAGGATCTGGTTGATCGCATAGATATTCTCTTCTTTGGGGAGAATGCCCGTATCGTTTGCGTAACGGATCAGTTCTCTTACGGAATCGTAAAACATAGTCTGCTCCTTCATTACTCCAGAATACCGGTACCGTCGCCGATCTCAACGACATAGAAGTCTGCGGCATAGCCGATCTTCTTGACATAGTTCTCACCGACGTTCTTGATGAAGGCATCCACAGCCTCGTCCTTAACGATTGCAACCGCGCAGCCGCCAAAGCCCGCACCGGTCATTCTTGCGCCGACACAGCCTTCGATCTTCCATGCTTCTTCTGCAATGGTATCCAGTTCGATACCGGTAACTTCATAGTCATCACGAAGAGAAACGTGAGAAGCGTTCATCAGCTTACCGAAGCCTTCCACATCACCGGACTTCAGCATGTCGACAGCCTTCACGGTGCGCTGGTTCTCGTAGACCGCATGACGGGCTCTCTTCTGACGTACCGGGCACTTGATCGCGTCAACATTGGCTTCGAATTCAGCCTCGGTCAGTTCGCCGAGTGCCTTGATGTCAAGGACCTTCTGCAGTTCTGCAAGAGCGGTCTCACACTCGGTACGGCGCTCATTGTACTTGGAATCCGCAAGTCCGCGCTTCTTGTTCGTGCAGATGATGACGATCTTCATGCCATCCAGAACGATCGGCGCATATTCATATTCCAGCGTAGCGGTGTCCAGGAAGATCGCGTTGTCCTTCTTGCCCATGGCAATGGCAAACTGATCCATGATACCGCAGTTAACGCCGTTGTAGTTGTTTTCGGAGTACTGGCCTAAAAGAGCAATGTCCTTATTGCAGACGTCAAAACCGAACAGAACATTGATGACCTTGCCCATACCGACTTCGATGGAAGCGGATGAAGAAAGACCGGAAGCGTTCGGGATGTTGCCCCAAAGGTAGATATCCATACCGGCATCAACGACCATGCCCTTCTGTGCATAGGTCCATACCATGCCCATCAGGTAGTTGGAGAAGCCCTTTTCCCTGTCAAATTCCATCGCGGTGATATCGCGCTCAACGACACCTGCCTTCTCGAAGTTGCCGGAGAAGAAACGGACCTTGGTATCCTCTCTCTTTCTTGCTGCGAAATAGGTGCCGATAGTCAGTGCGCACGGGAATACATGACCGCCGTTATAGTCGGTATGTTCACCGATCATATTGACACGTCCCGGTGAGAATACGGTTACGATCTCTCCGCCTTCACCGAACACAGCTTCAAACTTCTGAATCAGTTCATTCTTTGTCATTTTTCTCTCCTTTTTAACAGCCTCTTGCCGGCTGATGATCTCTTGGTTCCGTGCTTATATGCCGTACAAAATACAGCAAAACAGCACATAGATATACAGATAAAAGTATACCCAAAAGAAGGCCCACTGTCAATGATGAAAGAATTTGCCCTCAGTCGAATTCCGTCATATATTCGCGGAAATGCAGCGGACAATGATTTCGCTGGCAGACCGGGTTCATCCGCTGGACGATCGTCGTACTGTCAAAATAGGTGTTCCAAAGGCCGCAGTAGGCATCGGCCGGCATCAGGCCGTTCTCACCGAGAACGATCTCCCCCTCCACGAAATACCAGTTCATCCCCGGCGCGTAGACCACGGATTTCTTCCGCTTTTCATCATAGATCATAAAGGCCTGCGTGTTGAACCGCTCCGCAAAATGGTCCGCGATCAGCGGAAGAACATCGTTCACCGGGCCGATCCTGGAAAAGAACGCTCCGTTATCCAGGCTGTCAAAACGCACGAACCCGGTCAGAAGATGAGCCTCGTTCCGGGACTTCCGGTTCAGTTCAAAGGCCCGCATGACCTGCGGCACCGCCAATTCTTCCGTCACATCCTTTCCCCGGTAAAAGCTGTAACGGAGGAACTGAAAGACCGCTTCCGCCTTATCCGGTGTTCCGGCGCAGAGTGCCCCCTCCGTCATCTTCCATGTGCGGAAACCCAGATTCTTCCGGATCCCGTTTATGACCTTCTCCGCCTTTTCATAGGATTCCTCCGGGCGCACAAGCTCGGACACGAAGGATAATTGTTCATTTTTTCCGATTTTAAGATGGATCTCGCTGTTCGGCACAGGGTCCGACCACGCATCATATATAGCGCTGAGAACAGATTCTGCGCGATCCTCGCAATAAAACGTCTTCATTTTTCACATTCTTTCCGCTTTCATCCCAAGATCTGCAAACAGATTCATCTGCCGGAAGTTTTCCTGCCGCGCAGTCTTCCAGTTCTTTTCGCGGTCCATGCTGATCATTTCATTCGTGATAAAGCGCTCCTCGATCCGGGTACGGAACATCTGCTGTCCGTGGCACAGGATAAAGTAATGCGCGCGTTTCAGAACGACACCCATGCGTTTCAGCGCGTCATAGTCCAGACGGCCGGTCCTGCGGGCCTTGACGATGCGTTCCGCCGACTTGGGCCCGATACCCGGCACGCGAAGCAGTGTACCGTAATCCGCCTTTTCCACCTCGACCGGGAAGAGCTCCAGATGACGGAGTGCCCAGCCGCACTTGGGATCCAAAAGCGGATGCAGATTGGGACGATCCGGACTCAGAAGCTCGCCCGCCACAAAGCCGTAATAGCGGAGCAGGAAGTCCGCCTGATACAACCGGTGTTCGCGGAGAAGCGGCGGACCGTCCGGGTTCTCCGGAAGCGCGCTGTCATGGGTGATGTTGATGAATGCCGAATAGAATACCCGCTTCAGGTCGTAGCTCTGGTAAAGAAGCTCGGCCTTGGTCATGATATCGAAATCCGTTTCCCTGGTGGCGCCGATGATCATCTGTGTGCTCTGGCCGGCAGGAACGAATTTGGAAAGCCGGCCGTCGGCCATCCACTGCCGGTCCTGAAGGTGCGTCTTCTCCGGAAGCCACATGGTCTTTGGCGCGGTCTTGGCACCGGTTGCGGTCAGCGCGCCGGAGGATGTGATGATCTTGCCGTTTGCCTGAGCGTCCGTGATCTCCCGCTCCGTTGCCGTCAGCTGCTCCTTGGGAACGGCCTGTTCCCAGAGCGCGTGTATGTCCGGGGTGCGGCTTCCGAGGCGGATCCGCGTGGTCTCATAGGCAGAGTTACAGTACTGCCCGGTCCCGTGGATGCCCTCCTGGATATGCTTCACGCCGCCCAGGATGCTCTCCTCCTTTTTGGAGGGAGCCAGTGCTTTCAGGCCCTCCGATGTGGGGAGTTCAAGGTTCATACTCATGCGGTCCGCGAGGAAGCCGACCTTCTCCAAAAGCAAGGCATCCGCGCCGGGGATCCCTTTTACATGGATGTAGCCCATAAAGCGGTATTTGTAGCGGAGAAGGTATAGAGATTCGTAGAGAAGCTCCATCGTCCGGTTGGGTGAACCGTACACGCCTGATGACAGAAACAGTCCTTCAATGTAGTTTCTGCGGTAAAATTCGATGGTTAGCGTGCAGATCTCCTCCGGAGTGAATATCGCCCGCCGGACGTCATTGGACCGCCGATTGACACAATATTTGCAGTCATAAACGCATTCATTGGTCATCAGGATCTTGAGAAGCGACACACATCGGCCGTCCGGTGTAAAGGTGTGGCAGATCCCCGAGGCGCATGCCGAGCCCAAGCTTCCCTTCACCGCTGCCCGGTCGTTACCGCTGGAGGTGCAGGCCACATCGTACTTTGCCGCATCCGAAAGTATCTCCAGTTTTTCTTTAATTGTCATCGACTGCTGAATTTCCATAGTTCAAGTATACCATCCCCGGCATTCGAACGCAAGTTCGAATTTCAACACATTTCCATATGCATATCGCCGGTCCCATAATACGGACACAAAAAGCTCCGGCAAAGAGCGTCACACTTTATGACCGTTTCTTGCCGGAGCCTTCTTGAATTATGAATTTTCCTTCGGATATACCTTATACCGGTGCACGATGTTCAGGTCCTCCGGCATCGCAAGTCCGTGCGATCCCAGGTTTCCGTCGATCTCGTGACATCCGTGATCCATCGCAAATCCGACCAGTGTATTATGTTTCTTCCAGTGCTTTTCCACAAGCACGCTGAGCATGGAAAACTCGCCGCTGTTCGCGCGAAGCTCGCCGATGGCCTCCCTGCTCTCCGGCCCGAAACGGTGCATGACCGCATCGTAATTTCCGTGATAGACCACCACAAAATCATAGGCATCCTCCAGAATGACCTCCACTGCCTTGGCCGTGATCTCCTCGATCGTATCATAAAGAAAATAGTCCATGGCACGGTTCAGATAGATCTTTCCGAGGCTGCAGGTGGTATCGCCGATGATGACCGCCCGCTTTCCCGCGCGGATCAGGGCGTCGAACACGGTGTCGATGGTGATGACCGGCTTCTCATAGGCCTGAATCCCGTGGACCTCCGGCTGCGCGCCGGTATACATCGTACCGAAGCACACCGGTGTCACAGACGGCATGACCGTCTGAAGCGGCACATCGACCTCGGTATGATTCACCATATCGCGAAGCTGCACCGGGTACCTCTTATACACCCACTGCGCGATCGCATCCGGATTGTACATCAGCACGCGATCTGCCTTTTCACCGTTCAAAGCCTCGTCCACATAGGCCGAAAGGATCCGGTTCTTTTCGTGCGCCTCCTTCGGCGCCTCGATACCCATGGCGTAGCAAAGAGCCGCCGCGATGGTATCCAGCGAGGTCTCATTCAGCATTTCCTTCATTGTTTGCTCCTCTCAAAACTTCTTGAAGCTCACTCATGTCCGTGATGAGAACATCAGCCGCAGACAGGTCCTGATCACCGCTTCCCGGATTCACAAATCCGATCGTGAACATTCCCGCCGCTCTTCCGGCCCGGGTCCCGTTCTCCGAATCCTCGATGACCACACACTCCTCCGGTGAGGCCCCGAGAAGCCTTGCCGCCTCCAGAAACGTGTCCGGCGCCGGCTTTGAATTCTTCACGCTCTGCCCGGAAAACACCACCTTGAAATGGTGATCGATCCCGATGGCCTTTATACAGCGTTCCACATAAAACAACGGGGACGATGACGCCACCGCCATCACATACCCCTGTTCGTCCAACCGGTCCAGAATCTCCCGGATGCCTTTTACCGGGCGGAATCCTTCTTCGTCCTCGATTGCCATGACCATTTCCCGATAGCGTTTTCTGGCAGGATGACCGCGCAAGACCTTTCCGTAATACTCTTCAACGATCCGGTCCAGCGCCTGCTCCGTCGCGCCGATGGCATGCTTATAATGTTCCCATGCCACCTCGATTCCGAATTCCTCGGCAAAGATCCGCTTCCACGCGCGGTAGTGCTGCGGTTCGGAATCCAGGAGCGTTCCGTCCATGTCCCAGAGAATGTATTTTTTACTTGAACTGTGAATCATAGATCTCCTTATAGACGTCGCAGTTTTCCAGAAGCTCGCTGTGTTTTCCGATCGCGGCCACGCGTCCGTCATCCAGAACAATGATCCGGTCCGCTCCCATGACCGATGCCGCGCGCTGCGAAATGATAAAGATCGTCATGTCGGGATCTATTTCGGAGACCGCCTGACGCAGCTTGGCATCCGTGGCAAAATCCAGCGCCGATGCGCTGTCGTCCATGATCAGGATCTCCGGCTTCTTTACAAGCGCACGGGCGATGGACAACCGCTGTCTCTGGCCGCCGGAGAAATTGCGTCCCTCCTGCTCTACTTCCGCATCAAGCTGTCCTTCTTTACCGCGGACCACATCGGCCGCCTGCGCCTTTTCAAGCGCTTCCCAGAGATCCGCATCCGTTGCGTCTTCTCTTCCCCAGAGCAGATTTTCACGGATCGTTCCCTGGAACAGGACCGCCTTCTGCATCACGATGCCGATTTTTGCGCGAAGCTCCGACACGTCGTAGTCGCTCACTTCACGGCCATCGACCTTTAATGAGCCTTCGCTGACCGGGTAAAACGCCGGAAGCAGACTGACCAGCGTGGACTTACCGGAGCCGGTGCCGCCGATGATTCCGACCGTCTCGCCCTTCTTTACACGGAAGGTAACGTCGGAAAGCGCGTTTTCGGACGCAACATTGTAATTCATGGAAACATGGTCAAATTCCACGGAAAATTCAGAGGAAACGGCCGTCTTCGCACTCGTATTCTCAGGCGTGCCTTTTCCGGTAAGCGCCTTCTCTTCCGCTGCGCTGCCGCCCGAAAGCACCGCTTCCACACGGTTTCCGCAGGCAGCCGCTTTGGTCATCTGGATGATCAGGTTGGCCAGTTTGATCAGCTCCACCAGAATCTGGTTCATGTAGTTGACAAGTGCGACGACCATGCCCTGTGTCAGGACGCCGATAGAGACACGCACCGCCCCGGTGTACATCAGGACGACGATCGCGATGTTAATGATGATATAAGTCACCGGGTTCATGAACGCGGAGATCCGGCCCACGATCAGCTGGAAATTTTTCAGAGTCTCGCTGACTTCGATGAATGCCTCAGCCTCCTCATCCTCCTGGCTGAAGGCGCGGATCACGCGCACACCGGTCAGATTCTCGCGGGTCTTGCCGGTCACGCGGTCCAGCGCCCCCTGTACCTTTTTGTAGAGGGGCATCGTCCAAAGCATGATACCGAAGACGACGATCGACAGAAGCGGAATGACGACCACGAAGATGAGCGCCGCCTTCACATCGATCGTAAATGCCATGATCATGGCGCCGAAAACGACGAAGGGCGAGCGCATGAACAGACGGAGCGTCAGATTCACACCGTTCTGGATCTGGTTGATGTCGCTCGTCATGCGGGTGATCAGCGTAGAGGCACCGATGTGATCCACATCCGTAAAGCTCAGTGTCTGAATGTGGCGGAACACCTTACGGCGCAGTCTTGTGGAAAAGCCTGTGGCCGCTTTTGCGCTGAAATACTGCGCTGTGGCCGCGCACACAAGGCCGATCAGCGCAAGGGCGATCAGCACCAGACACATTTTCAGAATGTACGCTGTGTTGCGGTCCGGAATGCCGATATCGATGATCCGCTGCATGATCAGCGGAACGAACAACTCAAAGACCGCTTCCAGCATCTTGAAAAGAGGCGCCAGAATAACTTCTTTTGTATAACCTTTGATTTCTTTCAGTAGTGATCTCATCTTATTCAAACAGGACTTCCGTAAAACGGACAAGATAGTCAAAATCCTTTACGCCGGCCGTTTCATAGCTGGAGTGCATAGCCAGCTGCGCAAGGCCGATATCGGCGGTGCTGAACGAAACCTGCGATGTACTGATATTGCCGAGAGTGCTGCCGCCCAGCATGTCCGAGCGGTTGAAGAAGATCTGGAACGGGACCTCCGCTTTTTCGCACAGGCTCTTGAAGACCGCGGCGGAAAAGCCGTCGGTGGTGTAGCGCTGGTTCGCACTGTATTTCAGCAGAATGCCGCCGTTCAAGACCGGACGGTTGGTCGGATCCGTCTTCTCCGGATGGTTGGGATGGACCGCGTGACCGTTGTCTGCGGAGATCATATAGGAATCCGCCACGCGCATCTGATATGCGGAAGCCGTATCGCCCAGACTCTCGGATATCCGCGCCAGGACATCTGCAAGGAACGTGGAGCCTGCGCCCTGACGGCTCTGCGAACCGACCTCCTCGTTGTCAAACATTGCAAAGACGGAAATGTGATGAGCCTTCCGTGCCTGTAAAAAGCCCTTGAGACCGCCGAATGCGCACTCGCAGTCGTCGATTTTTGCCGCGGAAATGAATTCGTTCTCCGCGCCCCAGACCGTGCCTTCGGTGCGGCTGTACAGGAACAGATCGTGGCTCAGAATGTCCTTTTCCTCCACACCGGCCGCTTCCGCGACGCTCTTCATGAAGGTGCCCTTAGCCTCGCGGCCGCCGTACAGCGGACAGAGATCCGTTTGGGCGTTGTAGTCGTAGCCGCTGTTGACCTCGCGGTTCATGTGGATGGCCACATTCGGGATCACCAGAAGATCCCGGTCGATGTTCACAAGCTTGCTCTCAAGCGCGTCCCCGTTCGTTACGATTACACGACCGGCAACGGAAAGCGGACGATCGAACCAGGTGGACATGATCATACCGCCGTAACGCTCCACGTTCAGCTTGACATATTTGTCCTCCACGACCATCTCCGGGTTCTCCTTGACCTTGAAGGTCGGGGAATCCCCGTGAGCCGCAAAGACGCGGAAGCCCTTGTGCATCGCGTTTGCATCGGCCGGGATGCAAAACGCCATGACCGCCGAGTCATTCCGCACGGTGAAATAGGTTTTCCCGTACTCAAGATTCCAGTTCTCACGCTCGGAAAGCTTTACCGCGCCTTCCGCCGTCAGAATCTTTTCAATTTCCGCCGCTGCATGGAACGCAGTGGGTGTTTTCTTTAGAAACTCAAGAAGCTCCATCGTTTCGTACTCTCCTCCGTCAAATGTAATTACAGGCCGAACAGTTCTTTGGCAAGCGCCATGCACTCCGTGACCGGGACTCCGTCCTGCATGGTGGCAGGATCATAGAATTTATTGACCATCGCGATGTCGATGTAGTCCGTTCCGTTTTACCCGGTCTTCTGTAATTCATAGAACCGGCCCCCGGATGTATGATAAGGTATAGTCTACCACTCACGGCCTCCCGAGGCAAGCACGAACTCCCGCGAGAGTGCAGATCCGTGTGCACCGCTCATACTTCAATGCCGGAACCGGCTCTCGAAAATTTCTCTTGATTTTTAGTCCGCACTTTACTATAATAAAGTATTATTTTTGATTTTGAGTCAGGAGAATGATTATGCTGTACTTACCTGAAAACTACGATCCGCATCTTACCGTTCGTGAGACGCAGGAAGCCATCAAATATATCCGTGATACCTTCCAGAAGGAATTCGGAAAGGAAATGAATCTGGAACGTATCTCCGCTCCGCTGTTCGTCACCAAGGACAGTGGTTTAAACGATAATTTAAACGGTGTGGAACGCCCGGTCGGCTTTGATATCAAGGCGCTGCCCGGTCAGGACGTGGAAGTCGTTCAGTCCCTGGCAAAGTGGAAAAGAATGGCACTTAAGACCTACGGCTTCCAGCCGGGTGAAGGTCTCTACACCAATATGAACGCGATCCGTCGCGATGAGGATGTGGATAATCTGCATTCCGTATATGTGGATCAGTGGGACTGGGAAAAGGTCATCACGAAGGAAGAACGTACCATCGAAACGCTGCAGGAAACTGTCAAGACCATCTTCAAGGTCATCAAGCACATGCAGCATGAAGTCTGGTACAAGTATCCGAACGCATTCTATCATCTGCCGAGCGAGATCCATTTTGTGGATTCCGAGGAACTGCTTGCACGTTATCCCGACAAGACCGCAAAGGAGCGTGAGAACCTGATCACGAAGGAGCTCGGCTGTGTCTTCCTGATGCGCATCGGCGAGAAGCTGGCAAACGGCGAGCCGCATGACGGTCGTGCACCGGACTACGATGACTGGCAGTTAAACGGCGATATCCTTTTCTGGTATGAGCCGTTACAGTGCGCCCTGGAGATCTCCAGCATGGGTATCCGTGTCGATGAGGATTCTCTGGCTTCCCAGCTTGAGAAAGCCGGCTGTCCGGAACGCGCGGAGCTTCCGTATCACAAGATGCTTCTGAACCGCGAGCTTCCGTACACCATCGGCGGCGGTATCGGTCAGTCCCGTCTTTGCATGCTGCTTCTGGGCCGCGTCCATGTGGGCGAAGTTCAGTCCAGCCTGTGGCCGGAGGATATGCGGAAGGCTTGCGAAGAGCACAACGTGATTCTGCTGTAATTAAAAATGATCCTGAAAGCACTGTGTTGAAAAAACACTGATGAAAACACATATCACAAAAGGTACCCCCTCGCCCGGAGCGAGGGGGTACCTTTTTATGTCCGTCAGGTCGCCACTCCGGCAAACTGGCTCTGATAAAGTTCGTAATAAGCGCCTTTCTTTTCAAGCAGCTCCTCATGCGAGCCCTGCTCCACCACATGTCCCTGATCCATAACCAGGATGATATCCGCATTCCGGATCGTGGAAAGACGATGCGCGACAATGAAGCTTGTGCGTCCCTCCATCATTTTGTTGAAGGCGCGCTGGATGCGCATCTCGGTACGGGTATCGATGGACGATGTCGCCTCGTCCAGAATCAGCATCGGCGGGAGGCACAGCATGACACGCGTGATGCAGAGCAGCTGCTTCTGCCCCTGAGACAGGCCTCCGCCCTCTTCCCCGATCTCCGTGTCGTAGCCCTTCGGAAGACGCTTGATGAAGCTGTGCGCATGCGAGGCCTTTGCAGCCGCAATGATCTCCTCTTCCGTGGCATCCGGCTTCCCGGTCACGATGTTCTCGCGGATCGTCCCGCTCTTCAGCCAGGTCTCCTGCAGCACCATACCGAACATCTGCCGGAGCTCGCCGCGCTCCATGTCGCGGATATTCACACCGTCGATCCGGATCTCGCCCTCGTTCACATCATAGAAACGCATAAGCAGATTGATCAGTGTGGTCTTACCGCAGCCGGTATGTCCGACGATGGCAATGTGCTGTCCGGGCATCGCCTCCAGAGAAAGGTCCCGGATCAGCGGCTTATCCGGCACATAGGAGAAGGATACATGATCAAACTCCACATGTCCCTTCGGCGCTTTATTGTGCACCGGTTCCGCCGGCGTCGGTTCCTCCGGTTCCATTTCGATCAGTTCAAACAGACGCTCCGCGCAGACCATCGCGTTTTGAAGCTCGGTCACCACGCCGGAAATTTCGTTGAACGGCTTGGTATACTGGTTCGCGTAGGTCAAGAAGCAGGTCAGCTGACCGACGGACAAACTGCCGCGCAGGACAAAAAGCGCTCCGAAAACGCCAACGCCCGCGTATACGATCGAGTTGACAAAACGCGTGCACGGATTGGTCAGGGAGGAGAAGAAAATCGCCTTCATCGAATTCCTACCGAGACGCTCGTTGATCTCATCAAAGCGTTCCATGACGGAAGATTCGCGGCCATAGGCCTTCACGACCTTCTCATTGGTAATGATCTCGTTGATATAGGCCGTTTCTTCTCCGCGGCTCTCCGACTGTGCCTTGAAATGTGCATGCGACTTTGTAGCGATGAATTTCGCGACAAACAGCGAAAGCGGCGTGATCAGAATGACCACCAGGGCGATCCAGATATTGACCGATACCATGAAGATCAGGGTACCGAGGATCGTCATGACGCCGGTGAACAGCTGTGTGAAGCCCATGAGAAGGCCGTCGGCAAACTGGTCCACATCGGCCACCACACGGCTCACGATGTCGCCGTACGGATGGCGGTCCAGATAGCCGATGGGCAGATGCTGGATATTTTCAAACGCCGCCCGGCGCAGATCGTTCACGACCGAATACACGATCCGGTTGTTCACGATATTCATCACCCACTGACAAACGGCCGTGACAAGGATCACGACCGCCATTTTGATAAGTATGGACCTCAGTGCGGGGAAATCCACGTTCCCCGCGCCAAGGATGCAGTCCACGCCGTTACCGATCAGAATCGGGATGTACAGAGTGGAAACAACTGTCAAAAAGGCCATGCCTATGGATAACACCAACCGGAAACGGTAAGGGCGGATCGCACGCAGTACTTTTTTCAGTGTATCTTTATTCATTACAGAAGTTCCATTGCAAGCGCTGCAGCACCGTAGGTACCGGCATCATTGCCCAGACCCGCGAGTACGACTTTCGCCTTCTCCTTTGCGATATGTGTATAGTTGCCCATATGCTTTTCAATGACATCGATCAGGATCTGACCCGCCTTGGAAACACCGCCGCCGATGATGATAGCGTCCGGATCCACGGTCTGGCAGACATAGCTGATGGCCATGCCCATGTACTTACCGAATACTTCCAGGGTCTCGAGAGCGATCTCATCGCCGGCCTTGGCTGCATCACAGATATCCTTTGCGGAGACCTCCAGGTCACGAAGAACGGAAGCCTTGTCAGACTTTGCCATGATGCGCTTTGCGGTACGTACCATACCGGTTGCGGATGCGTACTGCTCCAGGCAGCCGTGGTTGCCGCAGTTGCAAGCCAGTTCTTCATCCGGGTTGACAACAAAGTGACCGACCTCACCACCGATGCCGCGGTTACCGGCTACGATCCTGCCCTTGACGATGATACCTCCGCCAACGCCGGTTCCCAGCGTGAACAGAGCTGCGCTTTCAAATTCCTTTGCCGCGCCGTAATAAACTTCACCGAGCGCTGCTACATTGGCGTCATTGCCGGCCTTGACCGGAACGCCCAGGCACTTGCTGAGTTCATCTGCCGGGTAGCATTCGCCCATACCGAGGTTTACGCACCACGGAATATAACCGTCCTCGCGGATCGGGCCCGGAAGGTCCAGACCTGCTGCGACCAGAGATGCCTGCGGAATGCCGAGTTCATCAAATTTTGCACGGATCGCGTCCGTGATATCCTGCCAGATTCCGTTGACGTTTTCAAAGCCCTTGGTCTTGATCTCCCATGTGCAGATATCCTTCTCGCCCTTCGGGAAGATCGCCAGTTTAATCGTTGTTCCGCCAATATCAATACCTACTACATATTCCTGCATGTGTAAGCCTCCTTCTAGATCTTAAAATAAAAATACACTATTTCCGTGATAAAAACAAGCCTCTGCACAACAAATGCAGAGGCTTGTGAATATTTTCAGAAGGGAATCATCATTCCTTGTCTTCTGCAGCCTTCTTCGCAACTTCCTTCTCCTGGATGTCACGCGGAGCCTGCTCGTAGTGATCGAAGTTGACTTCGAAATCACCGATACCGCCGGTCATGGAACGAAGAACGGTGCAGTAGCCGAAAAGTTCCATTTCCGGAACTTCAGCTTCAACAACGGTCTTGCCGCCGGATACCGGATTCATGCCGAGTACGCGGCCGCGGCGCTTGTTCAGGTCACCCATAACATCACCGGTGAAATCACTCGGAACGGTTACCTTTAAGTTCATGATGGGCTCCATCAGAACCGGATTTGCCTTCATGAAGCCATCCTTGAATGCAAGATGTGCAGCCATCTTGAATGCAGCTTCCGAGGAGTCGACCGGATGATAAGAACCATCGTACAGGACAGCCTTAACGCCAACTACCGGGTAGCCTGCCAGAGGACCTGCTACAACTGCTTCTGCCAGACCCTTTTCAACTGCCGGGAAGAAGTTACGCGGAACGGAACCGCCAACGACCTGCTCCTCGAAGATGTACGGAGTCTCGGAATCGCCGGAGTTGGAGAAACGCATACGAACATCGCCGTACTGGCCATGGCCGCCGGACTGCTTCTTATGCTTACCCTGAACATCGGAGCTCTTGGTGATGGTCTCTCTGAATGCAACTCTGGGCTGCTCCAGCTTGATCTCAACTTTGTAACGGGTCTGCAGTTTGCTCTTAACAACTTCCAGTGCCTGATCGCCGATCGCGTACAGAAGCATCTGGCTGTTTGCGGAGTCATTGACGACCTTCAGCGTGATATCTTCTGCGCAGAGCTTGGTCAGTGCGGAAGAAACCTTATCGTCTTCACCCTTGTTCGGAACAACGTAACGCATATAGGTGTAGGGCTTGGTGTAGTTCGGGATCGGATAAGTGATCGGGGTGCCCTTGGTGTACATGGTATCGCCGGTCTTAACGTCATCGAGCTTAGCGAGTGCGCCGAGGTCGCCTGCGTGAAGTTCCGGAACCTCGATGGTCTTGTTGCCCTGAAGCAGGTACAGCTTGCCGACCTTTTCAGCGTTTGAAGTACGTGCATTGATCAACTGGTCATCGGTCTTTAAAACACCGGACTTGACCTTGATCATGGAGTACTTGCCGAGGAACGGGTCAACCATGGTCTTCCATACAACCAGTGAGGTGGGCTTGGATTCGTCATAGTTTGCATTATACTCTTCACCGTCTTCGGTAGTAGCGGTACAAACGCTGGGCTGCTGTACATAAGACAGGCAGTCGTTCAGGAGCTTGCGGATACCGTGAGCGGTCAGGCCGTTGCCCATGTATACGGGAACAAGTTCACAGGACTGAACGTTTTCCTTCAGAGCGGCACGGATCTCTTCTTCGGTGAAAACATCGCCGTCAAAGAAACGATCCATGAATTCTTCACTGGTCTCAGCAACGGCTTCCATCAGGGAGTCGCGGCAGCTTTCATATTCTGCCTTGCAGGCTTCCGGAATGTCGATCTGCTGACGCTTGCCGGCTTCCTTGAATTCGTAAGCTACTTCACGGACTGCATCACAGTAACCGGTCAGTTTTGCGCCGGTGTAGATCGGGGTTACGACAGGGGCAACCTTCTGGCCGAACTTATCCTTAAGGTCAGCGATAACGTCTTCAAACTTGGTCTCAGCCTGATCCATGCCGGTAACGAAGATCATTCTTGCGATGCCTTCCTTTTCGCACATATCCCATGCCTTGACTGCACCGGTCTGTACGCCGGCCTTTGCATTGACAACGATAACAGCGGTGTTTGCTGCGGAAACGCCCTGCTCAGCTTCGCCGACAAAGTCGAAGTAACCGGGGGTGTCGATCATGTTGATCTTCTTGCCTTCCCATTCGAGCGGGAGTACGGTTGCGCTTAAAGAGAATCCTCTCTTCTGCTCTTCTTTATCAAAGTCACTGATCGTATTTCCTGCGGCGATGGTGCCCATACGGGAAACCAGGCCGTTTAAGTATGCCATACCTTCAAGAAGGGTGGTCTTACCGCTGCTGCCATGACCTAAGAGTACGACGTTTCTGATGTCCTCTGTCTTATAAACGTTCATATCGTGTGTTCCTCACTTTCGTTACTATCGGTTTTCACAACGTCCGAAAACCTGCAAATTATTAGTACTACCATACCACATTCACGTCGTAAATTCAATAAAAATTGCCGAATAATTTAATCAATTAGCCTGTAACATTATGCTTTTTGCCGAATATCGGCCGTATTTTCGATAAAACCGCCTTTTGTTTATGGATTATTCCCAATTTCCGTCGTATTTTTCAGTGCATATTTCCCAAAGGAGTGTCACAAAAAAGCCGCCCCGCATGCGGGACGGCTGTTCACTTTATTTATCTTGCCGATCAAGCCTTATCAACAGAACCGAACAGGATCATCTTTTCTTTGACCTTGTCCTTGATTGCCTGGGTGCCCGGAGCCAGAAGCTTTCTCGGGTCAAAGCCCTTGCCCTGAAGATCCTTGCCTGCTTCAACGTACTCACGGGTAGCAGCTGCGAATACAAGCTGGCACTCGGTGTTAACATTGATTTTGGAAACGCCCAGAGAAATAGCACGGGTGATCTGCTCGTCCGGAATACCGGTACCGCCGTGCAGAACGAGCGGCATAGCGCCTACAGCATCGCTGATGTTGGAAAGAACATCGAACTGTAAACCTGCCCAGTTTGCCGGATATACACCGTGGATGTTGCCGATACCTGCAGCCAGGAAATCGATGCCGAGGTCTGCAACGCTCTTGCACTCTGCCGGATCTGCGCACTCGCCCATACCTATAACGCCGTCTTCTTCACCGCCGATGGAGCCGACTTCTGCTTCGATGGACATGCCCAGCTCGTGAGCCTTAGCTACGAGTTCCTTGGTCTTCTCAACGTTCTCTTCGAACGGAAGATGAGAACCATCGAACATGATGCTGGTGAAGCCTGCATCGATGCACTTATAGCAATCATCATAGGTGCCGTGGTCCAGATGTAAAGCAACCGGAACGGTGATGCCGAGGCACTCGTCCATAGCCTTGACCATAGCTGCAACGGTCTTGTAGCCGGTCATGTACTTACCTGCACCTGCGGATACGCCGAGGATGACCGGTGAGTTCAGTTCCTGAGCGGTCTGCAGAACAGCCTTGGTCCACTCGAGGTTATTGATGTTGAACTGGCCGACTGCATAGTGGCCTGCTTTTGCCTTCTGAAGCATTTCAGTAGCGCTAACTAACATTTGTTTATCCTCCTGATAAATTGATTAGAATAATTCTTTTACCGTATTCACGACATTTTCAACCGTAAAGCCGAAATGCGGGAACAGCTTGGAATACGGAGCGGAAGCACCGAATGAGTTCATGGAGATGACCTTACCGTCCAGGCCGGTGTAACGTTCCCAGCCGTAGCCGATCAGGGCTTCCACAGCAACGCGCTTGCGGATGCTCTTCGGAAGTACCGTCTCCTTGTATTCTTCATCCTGTTCTTCAAATATATCCACGCACGGCATAGAAACTACGCGTACGTCAATACCATCTTTTGCGAGCTCAGCCTTGGCATCGACAGCGAGGCTGACTTCGGAACCGGAAGCGATGATGATGGCATCCGGAGTTTCCTTAACGGAATCCTGCAGAACGTAACCGCCCTTTAATGCTTCCTTGGAAGAGCCTGCCAGCTGCGGAAGGTTCTGACGGGTCAGAGCCAGCGCGGTCGGGGTCTTCCTGGAGGTCAGTGCGCTGTACCATGCAGCGTTGGTCTCCATCGCGTCTGCCGGACGGAACAGATGGAAGTTCGGCATTGCGCGGAACATTGCAGCCTGCTCGATGGGCTCGTGAGTCGGGCCGTCTTCGCCTACGCCGATGGAATCATGCGTGAAGACATACGTTAACGGCAGTCCCATAAGGGAGGACAGGCGGGCCATCGGCTTCGTATAATCAGAGAATACGAAGAAGGTGGAAACATACGGGATCACGCCGCCGTGCAGTGCAAGACCGTTGCCGATCGCAGCCATTGCAAGCTCGCGGATACCGAAGTGCAGGTTTCTGCCCAGATAGTTTTCAGCGGAGAAATCACCGGCATCCTTCATGTTGGTCTTCGTGGACGGAGCGAGGTCCGCTGCGCCGCCGAACAGATTCGGAAGGACTGCGTTAGCACGGTTGATGCTGACATTGGAAAGGTTTCTGGTTGCTTCTGCCTTGTCCGGAATTGCCCAGAACTCTTCGGTGTCCAGCTTCGCGCCGATGTTCTCACGATCATTGTACTCAGCCCACTTCGCAGCCATTTCCGGATACTTCTCGCAGTAATCCGCGAACAGTGCGTTCCATTCGTTCTCTGCGGTCTGAAGGCCTGCAACGATCTCCTTGTAATTTGCGTATACTTCATCCGGAACATAGAACGGCTCCTGAGACGGCCACTCTAAGAATTCCTTCATCTCAGCGATGTTGTCTTCACCAAGAGGTTCGCCGTGAGCGGCAGCCTTGCCCTGCTTCTTCGGGCAGCCGTAACCGATCTCGGTATGGATGGTGATGAAGGACGGACGGGTCGTATCGGCCTTAGCGGCTTCGATCGCAGCGCCGATGGCCTCAAGGTCATTGCCGTCCATAACTTCCAGCGTCTGGAAACCGAACGCTTCCATGCGCTTCTGTACATCCTCACGGAATGCGATGTCCGTATTGCCTTCAATGGTGATACGGTTGGAATCGTAAAGGATGATCAGCTTGCTCAGGCCGAGGGTTCCTGCCAGAGAGAAGGCTTCCGAAGAGATACCTTCCATCATGCAGCCGTCGCCGCCGAGCGCAAAGGTGTAATGATCAACGACCGGATAACCTTCCTTATTGAATTCAGCGGCAAGATGAGCTTCCGCCATTGCCATACCGACTGCCATGCCCATACCTGCGCCGAGCGGGCCGGTCGTAGCTTCAACACCGACGGTGTGACCGTATTCCGGATGACCCGGAGTCAGGGACCCGAACTGTCTGAAGTTCTTCAGTTCGTCGATGGAAAGATCACCGTATCCAAACAGATGGAAGAGGGAATAAAGGAGCATAGAGCCGTGACCACCGGATAAAACAAAACGGTCTCGGTTTACCCACTGCGGATCCTTCGGATTATGCTTCATATGGTGTGCCCACAGTTCGTAAGCTGCGGAAGCACTGCCGAGCGGGAGACCGGGGTGGCCGGACTTCGCCTTCTGGATCGCGTCTGCCGAAAGCACACGGATCGCGTTTACCGACATTTCTTCAATATTCTTCATATTGACTCTCCTTTAGTAAAACTATGAATTTATACTAACAGAAAAATTCTGCGTAAACAAGCATTTTTCTGTTACTTCAATGTAATTCTTTCGATGACGGTCCCATTGTTCACGAGCAGGCTCTTTTTCCCCGTGAAGCAGACATCGACGGGGACGGAAACCAGCGCGCCCGCATATCTTCTCCGTCCGGAGAAATTGTAATACCACAGGTTTTCGTCGTTCATCAAAAGGACGTTCCGGCCGTTCGTGCGGATACAGTCGTAGTTTTCCGGAACGGAAAAACTGCTGTAGACCGCGCCCTTTTTATCGCAGACGGTCATCAGGTTGCCTTCCGCGGTCTCGGTCACCATGAAGAAGTAGCCGTTCGAGATCAGGACGGAACGCACGGGATCCGTAAACGGAATGATGACCGGCTCGGCCGCTCCGTTCAGGTTATCATAAGAAAGGAAGGCCGCTTCGTTATCGCCGATGGCCACGAAATTGTTGTCATCGAAGAAGTCGCCGTCCACGAGCAGTGTGTTGGTGTCGTAAAAATTCTCCCAGGATGCGGCGATGTAGTTCGCATCCGAGCGGCCGTGCTCGAAATCGTAAAGGACCAGACGGCTCTCGCCGATGCCGTTTGCGGTGGAATAATAGGAGACCAGAAGCTTCTGTCCGTCCGGAGAGACGGAGATGTCCATCGGATAGCCGGAAGCATCGAGGACGGTCTTGACCTCGACCGCAAGACGCGAGCCAAAACGGTCAAAGTAGGAAATATACGCGGCATCGTTGGATTCCGTGAACACGGCGATGACGCCGGACGCGGAGATGTCCAGACCGCGGACGCGGCGGGAGACCTTGACGGTGCTGATGATGCCGGATTTATCGCCGATGTACACCTGATAACCGCCGTTATCACAGACCGCGTAGTAGTCCCCTTCGATGGCGACGACCGGCGTCTGGAAGCTGACGGTCTCCGAAGAAAGGATCGCGTCCCCCTCCATGTAGCTGATGGTATCGCTTCCGATGACCAGCGTTCCGTTCCCGAAATTCAGGAGCTTTGCGCGGTTTAAAGAACCCATGCGGGTCTCACTGTCCACCGAATAGGTCGTATAGGTATAATTCTTCATATAGAAGACCGCCGCTGCCGTAAACACAAGCACAAAGGTCACGGCGATCAGAAGACCGCGCCATTTATCACGGCGGAGGTCCCGTTCCATCCGGAGATAGGCGGCATCCTGCATGGCCTTGGTAACTCTCCGCGTCTCTCTCCTGAGCCGTCTTCTCAGCTCTTCACGTGAAAACTCCCGTTCTTCTTCCGGTGTTCTTTCATCACTGAGCTCTTCATTTTCAAACTCATCGTTGTCAAATCCGTCATTGCCGGATCCGTTGTTTTCTCTGTCCACTTCATGCCTCCTTTCTCCATGGTCTTTTGATGCTTACCGCTGCTTCACGATCCGCTTCAATTCCTCCGCACGCATTTCCTGCGACGGCGAGAAATCAAAGGATTCCAGATAACGGTAGATGCTTGTAAGAAGTGCGCGCACTTCCGGATATTTCATGTTTTCCTTGAGTCCCATACTGGAAAGCAGCACATTGCCGCCCATGCAGCGAAATTCCACGAGCTGCGCCAGCGGGCGGAGCTTCCGGGCGTCGTCGAGCTCGGCGACGATCGTCTTCATGCGGCGCGGAAGCACGACCGCGCGGGCGGAAGCCATCGTCCACCAGGGCTTGTCCGTACCGGTCCCGGTCGGAAAATCCTCAAACAGCGGATGCGTTGCATCGATGTACTGTCCCATCGTCCCGGAGGATCCCGGATAACACACACTGTTGAAAATGTTCGATGTGTACTGCGTTTTTACCGAGCCCGGCAGGAACTCTTCCGTCGCGGGCGGCGTAAAGAACACCGTTCCGCCGTTCTGAAGCGTGTCCACCGCGTTCTGATCCAGCACATCCGTCTCGTAGACCTGCTCGGGGCAGATCGGGATCGAATACGGATACACATAGACCCGGTAACTGTTTTCAATGCGGCCGAACTTTACCAGAAGGTCCAGCGCTACCGCTTTATTCTCCGTAAGATCCGCAAAGTCGAGCGGGATCTCGATCTTTCCGGCCAGCGTCACGGTTCCCTGCGGATACCGTTTTTCCTTTAATGCAAACCGGAGATCCACATTCTCTCCCTTCAAACGGACCGATACCGGCTCGCGCAGTTCACCGCGGCCGTAGTTCGCAATGACGATCTTCGTCGTCAGAGTCTCCCCGTATTCATAGGTAAAGCGGGGAAGAAGGGCCATCGGCAGGGTGTCGCGGAAGACCGCGGCAATGGTCTTCGGGTCCGATTCCGGGAAACGTTTGGTCTGCAGATGCGAATTCATCATGCCGACCGGTGCATTTCCGCGACCGGGGTAATCCTGAAGTCCGAAAAGGATCAGGCCGGAAAGCTCCTTGGTTCGAAGCGCGGCTTCCACCTCGGTGCGGTAGTTTTCCGCGGCACTCTTTCCTGTGCTCTCCATATAGCGGAGCCAGTTTGTCAGAAGTCCGTTCGCTTCGATCTCCTCTACCGTGAGACGGAGGTTTTCCGGCTCCAGAAAGCCGGTAAAGAGATCAAGCTCATTCGGATCCGGCAGCATTTCAAACTGACCGTTTTCAAATCCGATGACCGGTTTTTTACAGACCGCAAGAAGCTCGGACAGTGCCTCGTGATAGTCCGTTTCCGAGTTCGGATAGTCCGCGTTGATAAAGCCCTCCGGGTGCTCGGCGTCCGTGATGGGAAGCGCGCCCTTCAGAGGCATGTTTTTGTAAGACGCGACGGAAATGAAATCGCTCTCGATGTCCGGATCTCCTCCGGGGAGCGATGCGTTCATGCCGCTGTTATACAAACGGGTCGGGTCCATTTTGCGGGCAGTCTCCATCAGCTCGCGTGCAAACGCGAGGGTCTCCTCGTCGTAGACCAGGTCCTCGCCGAAGGCCAGCATGACAAAGGACGGATGGTTGCCGTAGCATTTCAGGATCTCCGTCAGCTCGCGGCGGTAATAATCGCGGGCCGTCTCTGTGCCGAACTGGGCACAGGTGCCTTTCTCCCCTTCCGGTCCGTTTTCGACCCTGCCGACGGAAAGCTCCGGCAGGATCATGATACCGGCTTCATCCGCCGCGGTAAATGCCGCTTCCGGCGGACAATGGGACTTGAACCGTACCAGGTTCACGCCGCATTTTTTATACAGTGCAAAGATGCGGTTCCAGGAAACGGCATCGGCCGGGGCGTAGGACGTCTCGGGATGGGATGCGCAGTTCGTTTCACCGCGTAAAAACATTTTCCGTTTGTTAAGCAGCACACGGCCGTTCATGTTGTACGTAAAGTCGCGAAGGCCGAAGCGCACCCGTTTTTCGATGCCATCCAGCGTGACGGTGAACTCGGACAGATTGCCCTCGTACTCGTCCCATACCGGTGCATCCGGACGGATCGGCAGCCCCTTCACCATAAATGCGGAGTATGTCCCCTTGATGGCAACGGTGCTCTCGTATTCGCGGGTCAAAACCGGCGATGACAGCTTGATGCTCACACTTCCGGGATTCAGCGCGGAGATCTCCAGGAACACGGAAAGCGCGCCGTTTTCACGCCGTACCGTGATGCCGGACACAAAGCTGTCCCGCTCCTCACGGAGACGGACATACCCGACAAAACCGTTCCAGTTGGTCTGGGTGTCATCGGATGCCATATTGGAGGACAGGATACTTTCCCGCGGAAGGTCCGGATAACTGTTGTCCGAAACAAGCTTCACTTCGTGCGTGCCGTTCATAAGGCCGGTCACTTCGAACACGTGCGGGGTCGCCAGCGTAGGCTCGGTGAAATGCGGGACCGGAACACCATCGATGTAAAGCTCCAGCGTCCGCGCGCGCTCCACCTCCAGGAACATGCGTCTTCCGGGCCGCTCCTTTACCGTTACGGTCTTCGACACGGCCACACTGCCCTCGTATGTATATTTTCTTGTATACCTTGTGCGGATGATGTGTTCTTCCTTCACGACCGGTCGTTCGTGAAAAAGAAGACCCTCTTCATCCAGCAGTCGATCCAGCGGATTTCTGGTCGGGTCCGAATCCGAACTCTTCAGAAGATCCCGGTCCGGATCCAGCGTGTCGCGGTGTCCGATGTTGTTTTCATCGAGCGTTCCGGGGAGCTTCATGATAAACTCCCGTCCGTCTCCCGCGGAGACGGACCACGCACCGGCCAGGCTGATCACTGCAAGCGGGCTAAGTATCATCAGTCAGTCATATCTCCTTATCGGTGCGGTTTGCCCTTTGTCCGGACATACCACGCCATAATAATACAGATACAATGATACCATTTTCTGTCGTCGATTTCAACAAAAAATACCGCCCCGGAAACGGAAAGGCGATTATTCGGAAACCTCCGATAAAGTTTATGTGAAGTTTAGTTTTTTGTGCTACAATCAATATAAGATCACGATACTGTGCCTCCGGGCCGGAAGGAGTTCCATGTTTCACATTCTTGTTGCCGACGATGATAAAAACACCCGGCGCCTTTTCAAGGCGGTTCTTGAAAGGGCCGGTTACCGCGTCTCGCTTGCGGAAAACGGGGATGAAGCGCTGTATGTCATGGACCGCGAAAACATCGACCTCGTGGTGCTCGATGTCATGATGCCCGTCATGGACGGGTTCGAATTTGCGCGGACGCTGCGTGAGACCAAAAACGAGCTTCCGATCCTGATGGTCTCCGCACGGCAGCTGCCGGAGGACCGGAAGCGGGGCTTCCTGGCCGGCACGGACGATTACATCACGAAGCCGGTCGATGAGGAGGAAATGCTTCTCCGTATCCACGCGCTTTTAAGACGTGCAAAGATCGCCAGCGAGCACAAGCTCGCCATCGGCGATGTGGTCCTGGACTACGACAGCCTGACCGTCACCCGCGGAGAGGAGGTCATCGAGCTCCCGCAGAAGGAATTCATGATCCTCTTCAAGCTGCTCTCCTATCCCGGGAAGATCTTCACCCGCATTCAGATCATGGATGAGATCTGGGGCAATGACAGCGATACCGGCTGGGAGACCGTGACCGTCCATATCAGCCGGCTCAGAAAACGCTTTGAAAACTTTGATGAATTTGAGATAATTTCCGTTCGCGGTCTCGGTTACAAGGCCGTCAAAAAAGTATGAAGTTACAGATTCCAAAACGTAAAAAGAGAATCCGTTCTCACCGTTTAACGATTACTCTACTGTTCGCTGGCATCACCTTCCTGATTCTTTTAGTCACTCTCACGCTGGTCGACTCTTTAACAATTCTTCTTGTACGTTACGGGGTGCTGGATATTGATGTTTCCGACCCCTCCCTGTCACGTATCATTGTGGATACCGCTCTGTTCAGTCTGGGCTTCGGCGTGATCATCGCCTTTTATGCAGGCCGTCTTCCGCTGATTCCCATCAACCGTGTCATTAACGCGCTGAATGAGCTTGCGGACGGCAACTACAGCGCCCGCCTGACCTTCCGCGGCCCCTTTGCCAAAGCGCCTGCCATCCGGGAGCTCTCGGACAGCTTCAACCGCATGGCGGAGGAACTTCAGAATACGGAGATGCTCCAATCGGATTTCGTCAACAATTTCTCGCATGAATTCAAAACGCCCATCGTGTCCATCGCCGGTTTTGCCAAGCTGTTGAAGACCGACGACCTGACCGAGGAGCAGCGCCGCGAATATGTGGAGATCATCGAGGAGGAATCGCTCCGTCTCTCGCAGATGGCCACGAACGTGCTGAATCTGACCAAAATCGAAAACCAGTCCATTCTGACGAACGTAACGGATTACAACCTGTCCGAGCAGCTCCGGAACTGCGTGCTGCTACTGGAGGACAAGTGGGACAAAAAGAATCTGGAGCTGGACCTCGACTTTGACGAATACGATATTCAGGCCAATGAGGAGCTGTTAAAGGAGGTCTTCATCAATCTGATCGACAATGCCGTCAAGTTCGCAAACGACTACGGCACGCTGGGAATCAGAGTAACGGACTACGGACAGGTCTACTCCATCGAAGTCCGGAACACCGGAAGCACGATCCCGCGCGACACGCTGGATAAGATCTTCAACAAGTTTTATCAGGGCGATGAATCGCACGCTTCCTTCGGAAACGGCATCGGCCTGGCGATCGTAAAGAAGATCGTCCGCATGCATCACGGCGAAGTCTTTGCATCCTGCACCGAAGACAGCACCACGCTCACGGTAGAGCTCCCGAAAACCCAATCCTGAACACGCTTTTTTAAGGCAATCTTCCGGGGAAGATTGCTTTTTTCGTGAAACGGCGGTACGATGTTCATAACGATTACAAACACAGGAGGACTCCCATGAAATCCGCAATCAAACGTCGTCCTTTCGGTGCTACCGAACTGATGGTCTCCGAGGTCGCTCTCGGCGCCATGAATCTCCGTATGCTGGGCACGGAAAAGGAAGCCTACGAAATGGTCAATTATGTTCTGGACAGAGGTGTCAATCTCATTGATACCGCACGTGCCTACAACGGGGTGAACGGTGAAGGAAAGACCGTTCAGAGCGAGGAGATCGTCGGTAATGTCATCCGTTCCCGGACTGATATCGACGAGCCCATCGTCATCGTGACAAAGGGACACGGTTATACGCCGGAGGAATTCGATACCGACCTCGACACCAGTTTAAGAACGCTGGGCGTTGAAAAGCGCGAAAACGGGCTGTTCATCGGCGATAACGAGATCAAGCTGGTCTATTTCCTGCACGGAATCAAGTACGACCGCTGGACCGGAATCCGGGAAAGCGGCGCGCTGGAGCAGGCAAAGAAGCGGCAGGAAGCCGGAGATTTCACCTACTTCGGTTTCTCCGCGCATTACGGTGACGGCGACGTCATCCGGGAAGCCATCGATACCGGCCTGTTCCAGGTCATCGAACTCCCCTATAACGTTTACAACCGTGTACTCGCAGAAGACGGTCCGGTCGATCTTTTCAAATATGCATATGACCGCGGTATTGCCATCGTCAACATGAAGACCTTCAACGGAAACGGCATGGTCCCGACCGCAAAGCTGATCAAGGACATCGTCGACATCAGCTACAGGGATATGCTCCGTCACAACCTCGGGAATCCGTACGTTTCCACCATCGACGCCGGCTGCCGTTACCCCGCGGAATTTGCCGCCGATGAAGAAGCCTCCCTCGAGGGTCCGATGCCGGAAGAGCAGCGCACCGCCCTTGCCGCGGAAGCCGCCAAAGTGGCCGGCCTGTTCAACAACATCTGTAAGGAATGCACGCACTGCATGGAGAAATTCGAGTGCGTTGCGGGCATCGACATCCCGAGCGTCCTCGGTGAAGCGGCCCGTATGACCATCGCCAGGGCCGTGGATAAGGACACCTCCGCCATCAAGGCCGCCTACGATGCCCTCCCCGGCGTCAAGGCCGACGAATGCCTGGGCTGCGGTGCCTGCCTGGAATGGTGCGAATACCATCTGGACATCCCGGCGCTGATGGCACAGGCGAAAGACGATTTTGAATAACACCTGCTGATCCAGGAACAGAAAGGACGGCCTCCCGGCCCTTACCGGAGGCCGTCCTTATGCCTGTCATCTTTTCCCCCTTACTTAATGAAGTTTAGTTTGAGTTTATTTTCCCGCTCTATAATATGCGGGTAGGATCGCCATTCTCTGCGCATCCGATTTTTTACGGGCCCGCCCCCGTACCCGAATACGAATATCCATTTATTCACATAGACTGAAGGAGATTTTATGAAGCAAGTACAGATCATCACCGACTCCTGCTCCGACTTAACGGCAGAGCTTCTGGAGAAATACCGCATCGATTATGTGGCCATGAATACCGTGTACAACGGCGAGACCTCCCGTGCCCGCCTGGAGTGGACCCGTGAAGAAGCCCACGCGCTCTACGAGATCATGCGTGCCGGAAACCGTGTCACCACGACACAGGTCCCGGTCGAAGAATTCAATACCGTGTTCCGCAAGTACCTGGATCAGGGCTGTGACATCGTTTACATCGGCTGCTGTATCAAGCAGTCCGGTTCCATCAACACCGGCCACGTGGTTGCAGAAAAGCTGATGGAAGAGATCCCGGGTTCCACGATCATCTGCATCGATTCCATGAACTCCTGCATCGGTGAAGGTCTTTTAGTCATCGAGGCCGCAAAAATGGCCCTGGACGGAAAGAGTGCCGAAGAGATCCGCGACGCCATCCTTCCGATCCGCAAGACCGTCAACGAGTTCTGCACCGTTCATTCCCTGGATTCCCTGCGCCGCGCAGGCCGTGTCAAAGCAACGAGCGCTTTCTTCGGCAACCTGATGGGTGTCAAGCCCATCATCATCTGTGATGCGGACGGTTATCAGGCCTCCTTCAAGAAGGTCAAGGGCCGTCAGAACTCCATGAAGGAGATCGTCAAGCTGATGAAGGAAGCTATCAAGGATCCGGAAAGCCAGACCCTGTATTTCGGTCATGCCGACTGCAGCGATGAAGAGATCGCGCAGATGGAAGAACTGATCCGTGCGGAGATCCCGGTAAAGGATATCTACACCACGCTGATCGGCCCCATCATCGGCGCATCCATCGGACCGGACGCCCTTGTTCTTTACGCATTCGGTGAGGAAGTCACCTACAGACTCGGAGATTGATCGCTATGTCATTAACCCTGAACGGCCGGGAGTATTCCAAAATGATCCTGGCAGGCGCGCATTCACTGAAGCGCCATGTAAAAGAAATCAACGATCTCAACGTATTCCCGATCCCGGACGGCGATACCGGTGACAACATGCTGCTCACGATGCTCGGCGGAGAAAACGCCGCATCCGCAGACGATGTTTCCACCGCCGCCCGCAAGATTGCCGATGGTATGCTGCTCAGCGCCCGCGGCAACTCCGGCGTCATCCTTTCCCAGTTCTTTGACGGCATCGCAGCCGGCTTTGACGGCGTAACGGATGCCGCTGCCGGTGATTTCAAAAAGGCATTTACGACCGGTGTCAAACACGCCTACCGTGCCGTCATGGAGCCCACGGAAGGTACGATCCTGACCGTGATCCGTGAGGCCTCCGCCTATGCGGAAACAGTTGACTGCGAGGATCCGGCCGCTTATCTTACCGCGTTCATCCAGGAAGCCAAGGCCTCCCTTGAGCGCACGCCCGAACTGCTTCCCGTCCTGAAAAAGGCCGGTGTCGTGGACTCCGGCGGTGCCGGTCTCATCTGCATCGCGGAGGGCATGCTGGCCGTATTAAACGGCGAGGATATTCCGGACGACGGAGCCTTCTCTCATGACAGTGCCGCCGTCATGTCCGCCACGCATCAGGACCTGGATCTGGACCTTTTCAACGAAGACAGCGTGCTGGAATTCGGTTACTGCACGGAGCTTCTTCTCCGCCTGCAGAACATCAAAACGAATCCGGCCACCTTCAACATCGAGATCATCAAGGATTACCTGAAGGACATCGGCAACTCCGTGGTCATCTTCCAGACCGGAAGCATCGTCAAGCTGCACGTTCACACGATGACCCCGGACAAGGTTCTGGCCTTCTGCCAGCAGTTCGGTGAATTCCTGACCGTCAAGATCGAAAACATGTCTCTGCAGCACAACAACCTGGAAGAACAGATCGAAGACGATTCCATGGCCATCAACGAAGCTACCCGCCGCGCCACCCTGGCCGGTGCGGAGAAAAAGCCCTATGCCATCGTGGCGGTTGCCGCGGGTGCGGGCATCCAGGAGACCTTCCGCGAGCTCGGTGCCGATGTCATCGTCGACGGCGGCCAGAGCATGAACCCCTCTTCCGAGGCCTTCATCGACGCCTTTGACAGCGTTTCCGCGGACACCATCTTCGTTCTCCCGAACAACGGCAACGTCGTACTCGCCGCGCTTCAGGCCGCGAAGCTTTACGACAAAGCCGACATCCGCGTCATTCAGACCAAAACGATCGGCGAAGGCTATGCCGCGCTGACCATGTACAGTCCGGATGAAGGCTGCGCCGATGACGTTGAAGAGGCGCTGAACTTTGCAACGGAAGGTGTCATCACCGCGGAAGTTTCCCGCTGCGCGCGCGACTCCGAATTCGGAGACCTTTCCCTGAAGGAGGGCCAGTACATCGGTTTTGTGGGAAAAGAGATCCTCGCTTCCGGCGATTCCCGCCGGGATGCCGTGAACGAATTATGCGGCAAACTGGATTTTTCCGATCATGAGATCTGCATCCTGATCGCCGGACGCGGTGCCGACAAAGATGAGGCCGATGCGATCCGCGGAGAACTGGAAGCCTCCCACCGTAACACCGAGGTCTATCTGATCGACGGTAAGCAGGACATTTACGACTATATTCTGATTCTGGAGTAAACTATGAAAATTACGGTCATGATCATTGCGGCTGTGGTTTCGTATCTGGTCAGCGGTATCAACCCCGCGATCGTTCTTTCCACCCTGATCTACAAAAAAGACATTCGGACAGAAGGCAGCAAAAATCCGGGCTTCACCAATTTCAAGCGTGTGTTCGGCAGCAAGTATGCCTGGTGGGTCTTCTTTCTGGATCTCGCAAAGGCAGCCGTTCTCTGCATCATTTTCGGTACACTTTTTGAAGATGCCGGTATGAGCCGCGTCTTCGGTGTGGCCCACACCGGAGTCTTCTCGCTCCTCGGCCACGCGTATCCGTGCTGGTATAGCTTTAAGGGCGGCAAGGGCTTCCTTGTCGCGCTTTCCACCGCCTGGTTCCTGGACTGGAGAGCCGGCTTTGCCGCGACCGCGGTCATGGCCGTTCTTCTCTTCTCCCTGCAGTACATGTCACTGGCCACCCTTTGCGGTCTGACATCCGGCGCGGTCGTTCTGTTCCTTCTTTCCGAATGGCATCCGGAAACCTATCCGCTCGTGGCATCGGTTCTGTATACCACCTGCGTGCTCTTTGTTGTGCTCCGTCACAAGGCCAACATCGTCCGTCTCATAAACGGCACGGAATCCAAGACCAACCTGATCGGAAGCAGGAAAAACGTCTGATTGGAGGCAAACATTTGAACACTTATCGTGCAGGTATCGATGTCGGTTCCACGACCGTCAAGCTTGTTGTACTCGATGAGAAAAACAATATCATATTCGGAGAATACAGGCGTCACCAGGCTCACACCCAGGAGACGCTTTCTCAACTTTTAGAGGAGGCAAAGGTCCTGCTCGGGGATTGCAGACTGAATGTCCGCATCACAGGTTCGGGTGCGATCAGCCTCGGAAAAGCATTAAACATCGGATTTGTGCAGGAGGTCGTGGCGGTCGCTACGGCGCTGGAAACGAATTATCCCAGGACCGATGTTGCCATCGAGCTCGGTGGCGAGGACGCGAAGATCATCTACTTCAAGGGCGGCCTCGACGAGCGCATGAACGGTGTCTGTGCCGGTGGTACGGGCTCCTTCATCGACCAGATGGCGTCGCTGCTCCAGACCGATGCTTCCGGTCTGAACGAAGCTGCAGCTTCCTACCGTGAAATCTACCCCATCGCCGCGCGCTGCGGCGTATTTGCCAAGACCGATATCCAGCCGCTCATCAACGAAGGCGCCACCAAACCGGACCTTGCGGCGTCCATTTTCCAGGCCGTGGTCAATCAGACCATCTCGGGCCTGGCCTGCGGAAAGCCCATCCGCGGCTGTGTCGCTTTTCTGGGCGGTCCGCTCCATTTCCTTCCGGAACTGAAAAAAGCCTTCATCCGAACGTTAAAACTAACGGATGAAAACATCGTCGATCCGGAGAACTCCCACCTGTTTGCCGCCATGGGCGCGGCGCTCGAGGCCAGGGAGGATGAAAGCCGGGACATCGGCGGGATGATCGAAACACTGAAGCAGGGTGTACATATCGCCTTTGAGATCAAGCGTCTGGACCCGCTGTTTGCCGACCGTGCCGAGTACGATGCATTCGTTACGCGCCACCAAAAGGCGGTCGTTCAAAAGGCCGATATCCGCACCTATCATGGAAACTGCTTTTTAGGCATCGATGCCGGCTCCACCACGACGAAACTTGCGGTCATCGGAGAAAACGGCGAACTCCTGTATTCGTTCTACCGGAATAATCAGGGCAGCCCGATCCGCACGTCGATCGTCGCCATGGATGAGATCCGCACACTGCTTCCCGATGACGCCCGCATCGTGCATGCCTGCTCCACTGGCTACGGGGAAGCGCTGTTAAAAGCCGCCTTCCATCTGGATGAGGGTGAAGTCGAAACGATCGCCCACACGACCGCTGCGGAATTCTTTGACCCTGCGGTGGACTGCGTGCTGGACATCGGCGGTCAGGACATGAAATGTATCAAACTGAAGAATCACACGGTGGACAATGTGCTTCTGAACGAGGCCTGCTCCTCCGGGTGCGGATCCTTCATTGAAAACTTTGCGACATCGCTCGGCTTCACGGCCGCGGAGTTTGCGGAGGAAGCGCTCTTTGCGGAGCATCCGGTGGACCTCGGTACCCGCTGTACCGTTTTTATGAACTCCAACGTCAAGCAAGCGCAGAAGGAAGGCGCTCCGGTGTCCGATATTTCCTCCGGTCTGGCCTACTCCGTCATCAAGAACGCGCTGTTCAAGGTCATCAAGCTGTCCGATGCGGCCGGCCTCGGTTCGCGCATCGTCGTTCAGGGCGGTACCTTCTACAACAAAGCCGTTCTCCGCGCGTTTGAAAAGATTGCCGGCGTGGAAGCCGTCTGCCCGGACATTTCCGGCATCATGGGCGCGTTCGGCGCCGCTCTTCTTGCGAAGCAGCGCTATAACGGAAACGGAACCTCGATGCTCTCCTTTGAGGAGATCCATAATCTGGAATACAATACCCGCACCACGCACTGCGGCGGCTGCGAAAACAACTGCATGCTGACTGTGAATACATTCACGGACGGCGGACGCTATATCACCGGCAACCGCTGCGAAAAGGTCGTGAAGGACCCGAATGCTGTGGAAAAGGGCCCGAACATGGTGGAATTTAAAAGAATCCGCATGTTCGATTATCCGGTGTTGGCGCCGGCGGAAGCACCGCGCGGAGTCATCGGCATTCCGCGTGTCCTGAATATGTATGAGAACTATCCGTACTGGGCAGCCTTCTTTAAGGAGCTCGGTTTCTCCGTGGTGCTCTCTCCGTTCTCCAAACGTAAGATCTACGAGCTCGGCATGGAATCGATCCCCTCCGAGTCCGAATGCTACCCGGCCAAGCTGGCGCACGGTCATGTACAGTGGCTCATCGACCAGGGCATCAAGACGATCTTCCACCCCTGTGTGCTGTACGAATTCCAGGAGACCGACGCGTCGCAGAATCACTATAACTGCCCGATCGTCGTCGCTTATCCTGAAAACCTGAAAAACAACGTGGAGGGTGTTGCCGACGGCGACGTCCGGTACATCCGCCCGTTCATTGCCTTTACGTCGGAAAAGACCGCGGCGGACCGACTGGTCGATGTCTGTAAAAAAGAATGGGGCATTCCCGAAAAGGAGGCGCGTCGCGCGGCGCTGAAGGCCTGGATGGCGCAGCGGAACGCAAAGGATGCCATCCGTGAAGAGGGCAAGCGCCGGCTCGAAGAGATGGAGAAGGCCGGAAAGAAAGGCATCGTCCTGGCGGGACGGCCGTACCACATCGACCCGGAGATCAATCACGGTATTCCGGAGCTCGTGGCCTCCTACGGTCTTTATGTCTTTACGGAGGACAGCCTTCCGCTTGATTTCACGCCCACGCGCCCGATCCGCGTCGTGGACCAGTGGGTCTACCATTCCCGCCTGTATGCGGCGGCGGAGTTCATACGCACGCGCGATGATCTTGAGATCATCCAGCTGAATTCCTTTGGCTGCGGTCTGGACGCCGTCACGACGGACCAGGTGGCGGAGATCCTCGAAAAGAGCAACAAGCTGTATACGGTACTGAAGATCGACGAGGTCAACAACCTCGGTGCGGCCCGCATCCGTGTGCGCAGCCTGCTCGCAGCGATGAAGATGCGCAGCGAACAGTGTATTTACGCAAAAGACACCGATATTTCCTATCACCGTGCCGAGTTTACCGAGGAGATGTTCAGGGAAGGCTACACGATCCTCGCGCCGGGTATGAGTCCGATCCATTTCAACATGCTGGCGCCCGTGTTCAACAAATACGGCTTCCACCTGGAAATGCTGAACGATTCCACGAGAAGCGCCATCGACACGGGTCTCAAATATGTCAATAACGACGCCTGTTATCCGAGCATCGTGACCGTCGGTCAGATGATGGAGGCGGTGCTGTCCGGCAAATACGATACGAATAAGCTGGCCCTTCTGATGACGCAGACCGGCGGCTGCTGCCGTGCGTCGAACTATGTTTCCTTCATCCGCCGTGCGTTGGACCGTGCGGGGCTGTCCCATATTCCGGTCATCTCGCTGAACTTCAACGGTATGGAGAAAAACTCCGGCTTCAAGCTGAATCTGAAGATGGCGGTGGAAGCCTTCCGTGCGCTTCTGTACGGTGATCTGTTCACCCGCTGTCTGTATCATACCCGCGTGTATGAAGCGGTCCCGGGCTCCGCGGAGGCGCTGCATAAAAAGTGGGAGCAGTATATCATCGACGGGATCCTCGGAAAACGGAAGGTGAAGAGCTTTAAGAAGAACGTGGAGGCCATCGTCAAGGATTTCGATGAACTTCCGCTCGATGAGAGCATCGTAAAACCGAAGGTCGGCATCGTAGGTGAGATCCTGGTCAAGTACATGCCCATTGCAAACAACCACCTGGTGGAGCTTCTGGAGCGGGAAGGTGCAGAGGCCATCGTCCCGGATTTCATGAATTTCCTCAGCATGATCTTCTATGACCGCGAATACCGCTACCGCTATCTGGGCGCCGGCTTCAGCCGTCTCGTTCTGGCACGGAGCGCGGTATGGCTCATCGAGACCGTCCGTAAGCCGATGGTAAAGGCACTTGAAAAGAGCAAACGCTTTGAGCCGCCAAAGAGCATCCGGGAGCTCGGCGAGCTGGCAAAGCCCTATCTTTCTCTGGGCAATCAGTACGGCGAGGGCTGGTTCCTCTGCGGTGAAATGGTCGAGCTTCTTCAGGAAGGGACGAACAATATCATCTGTATCCAGCCGTTTGCCTGCCTGCCGAACCATGTGGTCGGAAAAGGCGTGATCAAACCGCTTAAGAAGGATTATCCGGCCGCAAACATCGCCGCGGTCGACTACGATCCGGGTGCCAGCGAGGTCAACCAGCTGAACCGTATCAAACTGATGCTTTCCGCTGCGAAGAAGGCGTTGGAAAAAAAGTAAGAAAATAAACACTTTTTCACGGGTCAAGTGCAGAAAAACACTTTGACCCGTGCTTCATCTTGTGCTAAAATAGTAATGTTTTCGCGAATTGTACTTCCTGCGTGATCCAGACGCGAAAACAGAGGAGAAAATTATGAACGCCGAATTCAAAAGAAAACTTGCGATTCCGATGGAAGTGAAGGAAGCCTGTCCGCTTTCCGCATCTCTTTCCGATATCGTTGCACGCCGTGATGCCGAACTGAAAAAGATCTTCAGCGGTGAGGATGACCGTCTTGTGATGATCATCGGCCCCTGCTCCGCAGATAACAAAGACAGCGTCATCGACTATATCTCACGTCTTGCCAAGCTGAACGAAAAGGTCTCCGAAAAGATCTTCTTTGTTCCGCGTATTTACACCAACAAACCGCGTACGACCGGTGACGGCTACAAGGGCCTTCTGCATCAGCCGGATCCGAATGAAAAGCCCGATATGTACAAAGGCATCATCGCGACCCGTGAGCTGCACATCGCAGCACTGCAGGAGACCGGCTTCTCCTGTGCGGATGAAATGCTGTACCCGAGCAACTACAAGTACCTGGACGATGTCCTCGCGTATGTTGCCGTCGGTGCGCGTTCCGTTGAAAACCAGGAGCATCGCCTGACCTCCAGTGCCATCGAGGTTCCGGTCGGCATGAAGAACCCGACCAGTGGCGACCAGTCCGTCATGATGAACGCCATCACCGCCGCACAGCACTCTCACACCTTCATATACAGAGGCTGGGAGATCACCTCACAGGGCAACCCGTACGCGCATGCCATTCTCCGCGGTTATTCCAACCATCACGGCGAATCCATGCCGAACTATCACTACGAGAACCTGACACGTCTGGTCGATCTGTACCAGAAAGCACCGGCGCTGACCAACCCGGCGGCCATCATCGATACCAATCACGCGAACTCCGGTAAGAAGCCGCTTGAGCAGCCGCGTATCATCAAGGAAGTGCTGAACAGCATGAAGCACAATCCGGATGTCAAGAGCCTGGTAAAGGGCTTCATGGTGGAAAGCTACATTGAAGACGGTGCGCAAAAGATCGGCGAGGGCTGCTACGGTAAGTCCATTACGGACCCGTGCATCGGCTGGGATAAGACCGAGCGTCTGATCCTGGAGATTGCAGATATGCTGTAAGATCTTACAAGTGTTCAAAAAAGACCGGATCCATGCGGATCCGGTCTTTTTTGTTCATTTTTATAAAACGGATCACTCCAGGCGGTCGTCTACGCCGTCATGGTCGATGTCCGGGAACATCTCCGGGCCCATCGCCGGGTGGCCGCCGTCGTGTGCCGGAGCGGCACCGCCGCCGACGATCTCGGACGTGCGCACACCGTTTTCACGGCGGGCGATCTCAACGCACTGTGAGATAACGTCCTTCACGGTTCTGGCATTCTTGATGTGCTCAAGCTCCACCTCCGGAATGGAAGCATCGCTGGAAATGATGCACAGGGAACCGGTTCCGCCGATGCGCTCACCAAAGGTCTGGGAATAGGTCACATCCTTGATGCGGTACAGGCGGATCTCCTCCTCGGTCTTTGTGAAAAAGCCCTTTTCGATCAGCAGCCGTGATGCGGTCAGCGTATATTTCGTAAAGGACCAGGGAAGTGCAAAGATCGTCTTTCTCTTACGATCCATCCAGATCTTCTCTTCATCCTTGATCTGAACACGGATCTCTCCGGTCTTGATATTTCTCTTCTTCGCGTCTTTTAAATCTTCACATTCCACGCGTTCTTCTGCCATTGTATCTTCCTCCTTATATGAATTCCTACAGCTCCTGATAAGCTTCCATGAGACGCGGTAAAACCTGCTTTTTACGGCTCACGATGCCTTCAAGCGTCAATCGGCCGTCCGTGTTCGGAGAGCCCTCAAATGCCCTGTTTACGATGTTTTCCGCATGCTTTCCCGCGTACAGAAGCACGGTCGATGACTTGCGGATATCCGTCAGCATGACATACATTTCCTCCAGATTCTGTTCCACCCGGAAACGGTCCAGCGCACCGGAGACCAGTTCCGCCGCACGATTCAGATTTGCGATCGTCTGGAAATTCCCCTGCGCCACTCCGAAGCGGTGATCACTGGACGTAAACGCCTTGAAATCCCCGGTCAGGAAATCCTCGGCGGAACGTCCTTCCATATCCTCCGCCGCCGTGAACATTTCTTCCACATACGAATCGATATCGACCCCCGCGATTCCGGCAAGCCGTTTCGCGATCACCCGGTCGAGCGGTGTACAGGTCGGGCTCGTGAAATTCAGCGTATCCGAAAGGATGGCGCTCATGAGCAGACCCGCGATCTGCGGCGTGATCTCCTGCCCCTGCTCATCATAGATCAGGGAGACGATGGAACAGGTGGAGCCGAGCGGCTGGTTCCTGAAGAATACCGGTCCGCGTGTCTCCAAAGAGCCGATGCGGTGATGGTCGATGATCTCCAGGATCTCGCCCTGCTCAAATCCCTCCACAGCCTGCGACCGTTCGTTGTGATCCACCAGAATGATCTTCCGGCGTTCCACCTTCAGCACGTTTCTTCTGGAAAGCATGCCGCAGTATTTTCCGTTCTCATCGAGGATCGGGAAATAACGATAGCGGACACGCGCCATGACATTGACCGCGTCCTCGACCGGTGTGATCTGCGTGAAGGTCATGATATCCTGCGACTGCATGTAGTAACCGACATTCGTGCACTGACTGATCAGCTTGCCGGCCGCATACGTGTCACAGGGCACGCTCATGATCGCCACGCCCTCTTCCTCCGCGTGTTTGATGATGGTCTTCGGAATTGTTTCGCCCTGACAGACGATGATCATACTGACGCCCATTTCAATGGCGCACAGCTGATTTTCGTAACGGTTGGACAGGATGACGATGTCGCCCTCCTCCAGCGTTTTCTCCAGCACATCGGGGCTTGCCGTACCGATGACGACCTTGCCGCGCGGATCCACCACGCCTTCACCGCTGCCGACGACCATCGTACCACCCAGCGTTTTCAGAATATTATCGATACTCGTGCTGCTCTTTGCCAGGATCCGATTGTCGAATACGTCCATGTTCGCCATGGCGATCAACTGTACCGTGATCAGGCCTAACAGCTCATTCTCGTCACCGACGACCGCAAGTGAATCGATATTCTCATCACGCATGATCTCCCATGCGGCACGGATGCTGACATCCTTTTTCAACCCGCCGATGTGGCGGTATTCCACATTGCGGATCTTGGGATTCAGCTCCGTGCACATGCGCGGCGGTTCCACCCCGAACCGCTTCAGTACCCACGCCGTCTCGCGGTTCAGTTTACCGGCCCGGCGGGGCTCATACTTGAGTCCGCCCTCACGGTTTTTAAGTTCTGCATAGCAGATGGCCGCACAGATCGAATCCGTATCCGGATTCCGATGTCCGATGACAACGACCTTCTGCCCCTGATTACTCATCGGCATGCGATGTCCCCCCGTTACTCTACACTCTCCGTGATCACCGGCGTTGAAAGAATGCCTTCCTCACAGATGCAGTAATCATAGTTCCACTCGTCGCCCTTGCTGCGCCATGCGGACGGGCCGACCCAGCTGACCGCCAGGTTGCAAAGATGCACCGGGCCAAAGCCGTTTCTTCTGTGGCCGCCGAGCATGAAGTCCAGCATATGCGTGCCCTTTTCCGGCGCGCCGAGCGATGCGGTATACGGCGGATAGATCAGATTCTCTTCTCTTCCATCCATCGTCACGGTCTGCAGAACGCCGCGGTAACGGCCGCTGCGGACAATGATCTCGCCGCCCTCCGTCTCTACCGGCACATGATAGGTCACATTGCCGCCGTAGAACGGGAAGCCCTGCGAGGTGATATCGCCGAAGGTCAGCGTTTCCGGACGCTCGATGATCCGCGCCTCGCGACCGTGAACGGCTACACCGAAATCGCCCAACAGGTACGCCCACTCGGTGCTCGTACGCGGGCCGAACGGAATCACAAGCTCGATCGTGTTCTCACCCTTCTTCATTGCCGGGATCGCCACGGTCTTAATGGACTTATCCGTATAGTAACCGGTCACGACGGACGGAACCTCCGTGCCGTTGACCGTGATCTTCACATCTTCCGCATCCTCCAGGGCAATCTCCACCGCACCGGTGTCAATATCCGAAAGCACGGTGTAACGCAGGCGGATCACATCCTCCGGCGTAGTCTCCGGGATGACCCACGGTTGTGCGACCGCTTCGCCGCGCCCCGGCCAGCCCTTGAAAAGACGGCACTCGTTATCCAGACGGAGGATCTCCTCCTTCGGCTGCCATTCGCCGTCATTTAACGCCCATTCCGCCTGGTCCAGAAGAACCGCGTTCCTTTCGGAAAGCGTATAAGTCACGCGTACCGGTACCTCGACGTTCTTTACGTTCTTCTTTTCTTCCGCCGGAATCAGTGCGCTGTACTCCTCCGCCGGTTCCAGCTTAAGAAGGATGCTGTCGTAATCGTAAACGGTACGGAAAATATCGGTATGACCGTTCTCCGCTTTCCGGCTGACCTCGGTGATCTCACCGGTCAGCGTATCGTACAGGGTCGCATTCCAGAGGCCTTTCAGACGGATGCGGATATCGTGGTGATAGGAAACGTCCTTGTTGTAGGATTCCTTTGCATGCGCGATGAACAGCCAGCGGGAGTCGCCGTCCTGGCGCAGCTGATACAGCATATTCTCCGTCAGCGCGCCGCGTTCATCGCGGATCTCCACCAGACGGTCCTCCTGCAATGCGTTTAACAGCGAGCCGCGGCTCAGCGGAATACATACGGACTGCTCCGCAAGCTTCTTCGCGCGGTCGCTCTTCACAGCGTTCTCAAGGGTCGGTACGGCGCCGGCAAAGATCAGCTTACCGCCGGCCGCGCGGAACTTCTCCAGACGCTCAAGCGTGGTGGAACGCAGGGTCTCACAGCCCGGGACGATTATGGTATCGTACGCCATCTGACCCACCCGAAGCGGTGCGGAAGCCTCCGGGCAAAGGCCGGGAAGCAGGGATTCACTGATGTAGTCAAAATCGACGGAGCCCAGAAGAAGGTTCTTTGCGGTCTCCTGGAAGTTACGGTCCAGCTCCTCGCGCTCCAGAGAGGTCGACTCAGCCGGGCCCCAGTGCAGCCAATAGCTCTCCACCGGGTGGATCATGCCGACCTTGACGACGGCCTTACCGCGGGTCATCGCCGTGTTGACACGTGCAAAGTGGTCCTCTACGCGACGGTATTCCTTCCACCACGGAGACTGATAGCTGATGGACGCCGGGTAGTCGCGCTTTGCCTCACCGGCCATGGAGACCCATGCAAGATGCTGTACGCGGAGCGTGACGCCGAGAGCCGCCTGCCAGTCACCGTGAAGCTTGTGGCCGCGGAAATCAAAGTCCCAGTTGGTAACACCATAAAGCTCGGAGGTCATGCCTTCGCAGCCAAACTGATGAACGGCGGACTGGGTCTGCTTTGCAGTCGTGTACTCCAGCCAAGCGCAGAGCATGTCGATGCCGGGAAGGTCGAAGCCGCGGTATGCACGCATGGCTTCGCCAAGGGCCGCGGTCTGGCTTTCCAGGGTAGGCTCCTCCATCATGTGGCCGGTCAGCTTTAAATTGTTCGCACGGCACCATGCGCCGCAGTTGTCGGCAAAGGCATTGGTGAAGCGCTCACAGATATGGTCATGATAATGGTAACGGATCACGGAAGGTGTTCCGTCACAATTATCCCAGAAAAGCTCCGGGATGCCCGCGACCAGATCCTCGTTGTAGATCGCCTTGTAGGTCTCCGGGAGGTCATCGGTCCAGGGCAGCGTAACATCGGTCTTGTCCGTTGCATAGCGGAGAACCGTCTTCCGGGTGAACTGCGGTTCATCGGTAAAGATGGACGGTACAGTCTCATCGAATTCATCGCCGACAGAGTTCTTGTAAGCTTCGTAGGTCACCTCGATGAAACGGTCCATGGCCTTTTTGTCCAAAGTGTTGACATACGTCTGATTGTTGTACCAGGGTGATTCCTGCGTAAGCTCCAGATAAGCGTACCACTTCTCGTGCTCAGCGGTCTCATCCTCGCCGATCTGCCGGTAAGAGATCAAACGGCCGGCCGGGTCCAGCTCCACGTCATAGGCTGAGACAAAAGTACCGTTCTCCGCACGGCCGCCTACGGCGCGGGAGTCGATGGTATTCTGCTTTTCACCGTTCGCGCCGTACGGCACCGGGGTGAACAGAAGATAACGCGCACGATATGCGGGATCTTTCGTAACGATGCCGCCTGCCGCGCCGGACGGCCAGCGGTCTTCATCATATAAGTAGGCATGCATCTCTTCCGCCTTCATTTTATCCACGCAGGCACGGATCAGATCCATGAATTCATCGCTGAGATACGGGGTCGCCATGCCGGTACGGACATGCATGTGCGCACCGCCAAAGCCCATCTCCTTCAGGACGTCGATCTGACGGAGAAGCTCGTCCTTATCCAGTTTGCAGTTCCAGGCCCAGAACGGGGCGCCGCGAAACTCGGATGTGGGGTTTTTGAACAATTCGTTAGTAAGAACCGGCTCGGTTTTCTTTTTGTACAGCATGGATGTCCACCTTTCATAAGGCCGCAGATCACGGCCGTTTCTGCTTGTTTTTCAGTTACATTATAGGGTCCGCACTGCGGTTCGTCAATGAATTATACGCTTGAACACATACTTATCACATCTCATTCATAATTTGTTTTCATATTGTATAAGACGTTTTCACAATTGCCCGATATACTGTGTAATGTAAAGATTACAACAGCTCCGCGAGCGGGCCCCCTGCTTACCGGAGCGCCTAAAAGCTTCGTCCGTTCGGCGGACTGATTATAGATTTTTTCATTTTTCTCCCCTTTTCGGACCGGCCCCCCGGCAGATGCATTTTGCAGATGCCCCGGGGCCGTTTCTGTTCGAAATATTAGCCGCGGGGGCTTGAACTGTTACCGGAACCCGTCTAAAATGATATCATGATTTACATTTTCCGTTCGGAAAGAAAGTGCATCTTATGATCTATATACTCATTGCAATCGTCTGCTTTATCGCCACACTGACCGGTTCCATCTGCGGAATGGGCGGCGGCATCATCATTAAACCTGTTCTGGATTCCCTCGGGATCATGGATGCCGCGGTCATCAGTTTCCTTTCGGGCTGTACCGTTCTTGCGATGTCCGCGTACTCGGTGGCGGAGGTCCGCATCTCCAAAAAGTCGGAGATCGATCCCCTGGTCGGCACGATGCTTGCCATCGGCGCGACCGTGGGCGGTATCCTCGGGAAGCAGCTGTTCAACATGATCCGTGCCTCCCTGTCCGACACCTCGCTTATCAAACCGATCCAGGCAGTTTGCATGCTGGTACTGACGCTGCTCTGTCTGATCTATTCCTTCATGAAGTCCCGTGTCAAACCGATGAAGATCACAAACATGCCGCTTTCTGCGGTCATCGGTCTTCTGCTCGGTCTGATATCCGCATTCCTCGGCATCGGCGGAGGCCCGGTCAATGTGACCATCCTCTTCCTCCTCTTCTCCATGCAGCCAAAGGAAGCGGCGCAGAACTCCCTGTACATCATTCTGTTCTGTCAGCTGTTCAGCCTGATCTGGAGCCTGATCACACACACGGTTCCGGCCTTCAGTCTGATGATGCTCGTTCTCATGGCCGCAGCCGGCATCGCCGGAAGCATTGCCGGACGCCTGATCAACCGCAAAATTGAAAACGGAACAGTAACCATACTGTTCCGCATTCTCATGATCGTTATTATCGGCATCAACATCTACAACATCATTCGTTGATCAGCGCATTAATGTCCTCTTTCATCCGAAGCCAGGCCTCTTCATGCTCCACATAGAATTTCGGGCAGTTCTTGCCGGAAACATCGTGGTGGCGGATGACATTGTCCACGGAAAGCCCGTACGTTTTGCAAAGGTCTGCCGTCAGCCGGATGACCGATGCATAGGTCTCCTCGTTGAACTCGCCGCTCGCATCCGGGTGGCAGACCTCAATGGAGATCGATTCGTAATTTAACGGATAATTCGCATATGCGATCTCCGTCAGCGGGATGCACTGGATCACCTCGCCCTGAAGGCCGATGATAAAGTGACTGCTCGCTTTCACACCGTCCGGATTGCTCAGTTTGTTGGAAAGATTCTGGAAATAGTTCCGGTTGGCTTCCGCGCTGGTGCCCGGATTTGCCACATAGTGGATGACGATCTCCTTCACCTCCGGCAGCTTCTCCGCCGGGCGCGAATAAGGATTCCGCGTCAGGTACATTTTCCGGACATAGTCCGGCGCGCCGTCCTTCCGGTTTCCGTGATGGAGAAAGAAGAACAGGCCTGCACCGACGAGGATCATCAGGATCGACGCCACTAACAGAACGATCATTTTTTTCATACGGGCCCGGCTCTTTTCCCGGCCCGTTTTTTTCTTCTTTTGAACTGTCATATACACCTCATGTCACATCTGTTCAGCCTTTTATGCGGAGCTTGCCCCCCGTTTTCCGGTGTTTAGTGAATAAGCGGCAGAATATACATCGTCCAGAGATAACTTACCGGCATGACCAGGATCATGGCCGGAATCATGTCTGCGATGGGGATCTCCTTGATCTTCATGATGCGGATGCCGGTCGCAAGCAGCAGGAAACCGCCGCATGCGCGGAAATCATTGATCATCGTGGGAGTCGTGTGCGGATAGATCAGGCCTGCGAGATAGAACATCGCAAGGAAGATCAGCACCTGCGGGATCGAGATGGCCGCAGTGACAAAGCCAAGACTGCACGCAAAGATCATGGCGGTAAAAATGTCCAGGATCGACTTGGAAAGCAGAATGGACTGTTCACCGGTCATTCCCGAATCGATGGATCCGTAAATACCCGTACCGCTGCAGCAGAACAGAACTAACGCTGTTACAAGAAGGGAACGGTCCTCCTCGCTCATGCCCTTGCTTCCGTTCAGTTTACTGAAGGGCTTTGCAAGCGCCGTGCCGGCCTTTGCAAAAAGATCGCCCAAATGGATCAGCAGGCCGATGGCCGTTCCGATGATCACGGAGAAGATGACCGCCGGCATGTTCTGCATCAGCATGACCGAGCCGATGCCCATTCCGAGCGCACTGACACCGAAGATCAGCGTGAGCCCGTTTTTCAGATTCTCCGGCATTTTATTCTTTAAAAGTGCTCCCAGAATGCCTCCCACAAGCACGGATGCGGCATTGACTAATACTCCGATCGGCATACAATTCTCCCCTATTGTTTCTTCATCTTTATTATACTCCGAAGGAAATGAGTTGGCAAGGGCGGTCCACCTGCGGGCCGCCCCTCTGTTTTATTCGCTTCTCAGTGCCGTGACCGGATCCTTCTTGGACGCGCTCGCGGAAGGAATGATGCCGGCGATCAAAGTCAGCAGCATACTGATCACCACGAGCAGCAGTGCGACCCAGACCGGAAGCCGGGCACTCAGCGTAGCGATGCCGGTCACCTTGTGAAGTATGATATTGATCGGAATCGTCAGAAGATAGGTGATGATAACACCCAGAAGTCCCGATGCAAAGCCAATGATGACGGTCTCCGCATTGAACATGCTGGAGACGTTCTTTTTTGACGCGCCGATGGCACGCAGGATACCGATCTCCTTGGTACGCTCCTGCACGGAGATCAGCGTAATGACACCGATCATGATGGACGATACGATCAGTGAGATCGCAACGAAGGCGATCAGAACATAGGTGATCGCGTTGATGATCGTGGTAACGGAGGACATCAGAACGCCGGTGATATCCGTGTAACTGATCACACGCTCTTCTTCACCAGCTTCCTCTGCCTCGTCGTTGTAGACCTCAATAAACTTCTTGAAGCGGTCCTTCGCTTCAAAGCTTTTCAGATAAACGGAGATCTGGCTGGGGTCCTCCTCCCGCGCATAGCCGAGGGACAACAGATTGTCGTTATAACTTGCCGTCTTATTCGTCGAATACATGGAGGACATCAGACGCACCAGATCCTCCTCCGTCATATTGAAAGAGAACGCGTCCTGCATCATTTCCATATTGATGCCCGAACCGCTGTCCGAATTCAGATAATCCTCCATGGACGTGCTTCCGCCCATCATGGAGGCAAGGTCGCCGCCCATATCGCTCATCACATCCTGAAGTGCGCTTCCGACAGCCTCAGCCACCTTGCCGATCACAATGTTCTTGGCCTGCGGTACCATCAGTACCGCGCCTCCGGCCGATGTAGCCGTCTCCATCAGCGCGCTTTCCGAAAAGTCCGCGACCGCGCCATCCACATCATCCGCGGTGATGGGGGCCGTGAGTTCCATCAGCTGGTCGATGACCGCGTCCACGACCGCATCCGTATCCACGGAGGGAAGGGTCACGTCACTTGCATCCGGGAGCGTAGCATCGCCCGGAAGGCTCGGAAGTGTGACATCGCTCGGGAGCGTGGGAAGCGTGGGGTCTGCCGCACCGGTGTCCGAAGAGACATCGGCCGTGGCCGTTTCATCTCCGCCTGCCGCAGTTTCCGCGGTCGTCTCATCTCCGCCTGCTTCCGTGGAAGCGGTGATTTCCTCCACCGTCGTTTCTTCGGAAGGAAGCGTTTCCTCCGGAGAAGATCCCGTCGGTGCGGTCGTTCCGCCTGAAATGTCCGGAAGGGTGATCTCCCCGCCGTTTCCGGTCATATTTGAGTTTGCAGCAAGAACATAGCTGCTGATCATAGAGGAAAGCATCGGCTGATAGGTCTCGATCAGTTCGTCATTCGTCAGACCGTACTGTGCGGAAAGACTGCTTAAAATTGCCTGCGCTTCCGCGGTCTTCAGGTAGTTCTCCGAGACCGAATCCGCTTCCGACACCTTCAGTACCGCTTTTCCGCTGCTGTCCGCATTCTTCTTCACATAATCCGAAAGCATGTCCGTTGCCAGCTTCTCAAAGGTATCGGTAAAGGATTTCTCCGCCCCGGTCGTATCGATGGAATCGAGCGATATCGTACTTAATGACGCCTCCATCGCAGCCGCCATTTTCTGTGTAATGGCTTCCGTGTCCAGGCCGTCCGTCAGGCTGCTCATATCGTAATCCGGAATCATGTCCGCAAAAGCTTCCTGCAGCTTCTCTTCATCAAAATCAAACATGGAAACAAAATCCAGACCGTTTTCCGTGGTCTTTTCACCGAATTTGCGGCCGGAGAAAACATCGGTCTCCGGGTTTTCGATCTGCATGGCAACGATCTGCTCGCCTGCCGCGCGGCCCATCACATACTCGGTAAGCGACGGCAGATAGTTGAAACCGGTGGAAAGTGCCGACGCGGATACGCCCTCCTTCGGACAGGCGATGCCGGTGATCTTCAGCACCGGGCTCTCCTCATACACCTTCTCCATGTGGGATCCATTATCCGACATGTCTTCCCAAAGCCCGTATTCCTCGTTGTAACGGTAGAGGGCTGCATTCGGCACCAGACGGAATTCCAGATTCAGGATCTCGTCATACGTATAGACCGCCTGACCGTTGTCCGTCACTTCAAAGCTTTCACCATTCATCATGGCCTCGATCATCGAGCTCAGCTGCTTGGGGTCATGCAGGCCGATGGAATACGTGATCATATCGGAAATGCTGTTCTTATTGGAAAGGACCAGCAGGATCTCGTTATACGCCTCCGGCATGCGGCCCTGAAGCATGTCATACTGCTCCTCGATCATCTTCTCATTGGTCAGCATCTCGTTAAACACGTTCATGGAGTAGAACGAGGACATGAAGCTGGACATCTGAAAATACGACATGAAGCTTGCGGGATTTGCACGGAGGATCTCTCCGTTCACATCGCGCGTGTAGATCTGCGGAGTGATGCTGTAATCATACTTGATCGAGTTCACATCCTCATCGATCTCGTCGTAATGCTCGTCGATGTAGGCCTTGAAGGATCTCAGATCATTGGAGACCACACCGCCGAACATACTGTTCATGACCTGCATTTCGACGAGCTCGCCCTCTCCCGCTTCCCGCACGCCGGCCATGGAACTTCCCACTCCGGCCATGATCGCGCTGAGGTCGCTGCTCTCCTTCATGATGGTCAGCGGGTAATTGGACAGCGTGTCCTCCTGCACCGCAGCGATATAGTCCGAGGTGCCCTGCGATACCGCGGAGATCAGTGCGATGCCGATGATACCGATGCTTCCCGCAAAGGATGTGAGCATCGTACGGCCGCGCTTGGTAAACAAATTCTTCAGCGACAGGCTGAAGGCCGTCGCGAGCGACATGGAAGCTTTCTTCTGCTTCTTTTTGTTCGCTTCCTTCGCAGCGTCTTCCGCGGCGAGTGCCGCCGCTTCCTTTTCGCTGATGGGCATGGAATCCCCGAGGACCGTGCCGTCCATCATACGGATGATGCGCGTGGAGTACTCTTCCGCGAGCTCCGGATTGTGCGTGACCATGATGACCAGACGGTTTTCGGAAATATTCTTCAGGATCTCCATGACCTGCACGGAGGTCTCGGAGTCCAGGGCGCCGGTGGGTTCATCGGCTAAAATGATATCGGGGTCGTTGACGATGGCCCGGGCAATGGCCACGCGCTGCATCTGACCGCCGGACATCTGCGCGGGACGCTTGTTCAACTGATTTCCGAGGCCCACGCTCTCCAGCGCTTCCGTAGCCCTTCTACGCCGCTCGGCCTTGGAGACACCGGACAGTGTCAGCGCAAGTTCCACATTCTGCAAGACCGTCTGATGCGGGATCAGGTTGTAGCTCTGGAATACAAAGCCGATGGTATGGTTCCGGTAATCATCCCAGTCGCGGTCCTTGTATTCCTTTGTGGAGCGGCCGTTGATGAGAAGATCGCCTTCTGTGTAGTGGTCCAGACCGCCGATGATGTTTAGCATCGTCGTTTTTCCGCAGCCGGATTGTCCCAGGATCGATACGAATTCACTGTTCCGGAATTTCAGGCTCACACCTTTTAATGCACGCACCTCTGTGCCGCCGGCCGGATAGATTTTAACAATATTCTTCAGTTCAAGCATGATGTCTCTTTCTTTCCTGTCCTTCCCTGCAAACAGTTTTAACCCTCTTAATGTATTTTCCTTAATTATACCTGAAAGTTTTCGGCACTTCAATGCAGGACACAGAATGTTCAGAAATAGACATGAAAAAGCCCCTCCTTCCGTCATCCGGAAGGAGGGGCTTTTATGTTATTTCAGTAATTTGGGTGACTCTTTGATCATCCGCGCTTCTTATAATGCTTCCATGCAAAGAACAGCGGAATGAAGGTCAGAAGGACCAGAATGCTGGATACGCGGAACAGGACATCGTTCGGAAGGTATTCCTTGATACCGTAGTCGTTCACAACCGCACCGTTCACCTTGATGATCGGGTTACTGATCAGCGGAGCGATGACCATCGGGATCAGGACAAAGAACAGAATGCGGATGCCCTCAAACTGGCCGCGGGCATCTTCCGGATACAGCTGCTTGGACCAGACAGTGATAGTCTGAAGGAAGAGCACGTAGCCCAGGCCCACCAGGAAGATGGAGAACAGCAGGAACGGATTCCAGAGGGTGGTCGGATCGACCGTGCCCGGGTTGACGCCAAAGCCCAGAAGGATCAGACCGATGCAGCTGATCACGATTGAAAAAGCGGTCAGCATCGGGGACTTGCCCTTGTTGATCAGGCCGCTTGCGGGGATCGTTGCCAACATGGCCAGCGCCAGTGCCAGGCCTTCGATGTAGCCCATGATATCGGCGGTGAAGCCGAGGTAATAGATCATGTAGTTTCCGAGATGTGTGAAGTACACATTAAAGGAAATAAAGTATACCGCCAGCGTCAGGTTGACCATAACGAGCTCGCGCTTCTTCAGGTATTCCTTCACATTGAAAATGGAGAAGAACTGGTGCGCGAACGTGCCCTTCACAGACGGCTTGAGGTCCGGAGCCTCCTTCATCGTGAACAGACAGACCACACCGAGAAGGATCACGATGCCGCCCATAACGATGAAAAGGCGCATGTAGTTATTGTCCGCGCCGACCAGGATGCCGCCGAGGACCGTTCCGACGATGGTTCCGAGGACCGGCTGGACCGCGAGCGCCGCGCCCAGCTGGCCGCGGTTCTTGTCGTCCATATGGTCATTGATCCACGCATTGAAGCCGATGTCGTTACCCATCGATCCGAAGAAGCTCATCACGGCATCCGCCGCAACGACTGCGAACGCGACCGCGGCAAATGCCTGTGCGTCGGAGGAAAGGTTGCCGCCGAGGAACTGCGTCAGACCGAAGACGATCGTGAAAATACCCCAGAGAATGTAGCCGAAGGCGATGAACAGCCGGCGTTTACCGAGACGGTCCGCCACACAGCCGAACAGGAAGGTGGAGATCGTTGTTGTGGTCGCGGAGATCGCGACCATCCAGCTGATGATCGTGGGATCCTTGGCGATCTTGGTATAAACAAAGGTATTGAACCACTGGTTCTCCATATTCCAGCAAAGCTGGCCCGCAAGGCCCAGGGACCATACCAGCATCCAGAAGCCAAAGCCGCTTCCGGCACGTTTCTTTTCGGTGTTCATGACAACTCCTTTATTTATGGTAATTCGGTGATCAGTTCGGTCAATGCAGCGGCATCCACGGTCGATGCGCCGTTTTTCGTAAACGGGATGGCATAAATGCTCTGCGGACGTTTTTCAAGCGCTGTGCGGACGAGGGAATGACCATCGACCGCGTAGGAAGCGATCTCCTCCTGAAGATACAGTTCCCCGCTCGCCGGGTCGTAACACAGTTTTTCCACGAAATGTCCCAGTTCATAAAGGGTCTCGTCTTCCGCAAGATACAGTCCGATGTCCGTGCCGTTCTCCTTGCTGTAGAAGCCTGCGGCCAAAAATACCCTGCCGGTCTTATCGCGGAAGGCCGCGTAAACAAGACTGCGAAGGCCGTCGTTCATTTTGGATCCGTAAAGTCCGCGGATCACAGACGCATAGATCTCCTCCCGCGTAAGGCCGCTCATCTCACTGCTCTGACCGGACAAAACGATGTTTCCTGCCGGTACCGGTACGTCATCGATCTCCACGATCACGTTCTCCTCGCGCACGACCACGCCCTGTGCGTAATCGACCGCCGGTCCCTCCGTTTTCTCAAAGACCGACGTCCGCTGTACAGCCGGCATCAGATCCGCAACACGAAACGGTTCATATTCTTTTCCTGCGTACATCGCCGTTACGATCGCAGTCACCGACAGGGCGATCACGATCACATACGGCACGATCCGTCTCAACACTCCGTTACTCCGTTCTATCGTTTTTATCAAATGTCTTCTATTAGTATAAAGCAAAGCATTTTTATACTCAAGATGTATCTTTTCTATATTAAAAAAGATTTATGAGCATCATTGAGAAAACCGGGCCCTTTCGGAGTCCGATCGTTCTCTGCTTTTCGACAGCTTCACCGAAGCCTGATCTCCGCATATTTAATGTATTCACGATCACAGGTGTAGGTCACGCGCACACAGTCGCGCCCTTTAATGACCGCAGGATAAGAGAACTCTCCGCCCGGGCGGTCCTCAAGATTCGCGGCATGCTCAAAATGAGCGCCGTTATCCTCGGATACAAATACCGACAGTGGTGATCTTGCCGCAAAATCCCCTTCGACCGGGTTGCAGACCAGAAGGACTCTTCCCTCCCCCAAATGCACAAGATCCAGTCCGCTGTTGTTATTGACAAGTACGGTCATCCGGGCACTGCTCCACGTTTCTCCGCTGTCCGTCGAATCGGAGGCGTAGATCCGCCCGCGATTACTGCGCATCAGCGCGTGGACCTGTCCTTCGGGGTACTCCCAGAAGGAGGGCTGGATGATGTTGGTCACGGAAGCTTCGGGGCCGGTGACCGGGATCGAGTGCTTTTCCCACGTAAGGCCGTTGTCCGCCGAGCGGTCTGCAAAGGGTCTCCACGGCCCCTGCTCGGTCGATGCCGGTGCCAGGATCGCACCGCCTGCAAGCCGGAGCGGTTTGTTTTTCACCGGGCCTCTTCCGCCGGATACATCGTCGGGGACCAGTTCGCGTGCTTCGCTCCAGGTCGCCCCGTCATCCAAACTGTACTGCACCATGGTATGCCAGTTTGCGATGGGCTTTCCCTCTTTATAAAACAGTGCCAGCGTCTTTTCATCCACATAAAACAGCACCGGATTCCACTGCGGCGTTCCTCTCCCGCGTGTAACGGCGCGCGGAGGAAGCCACACTCCGTCCCGGCGGATCGAGGAATAAATGACAACATCGTCCGCGCCTTCCCTCGAGCCGGCAAACCAGGCGGCGATCACACTTCCGTCCGGTGCCTCTGCCAGAGTGGAGGCATGACAGGAAAGTACCGGCAAACCTTCACTCCGAATGGATTCCTTTTGAATATCGATCTTCATAAACCTCTCCGTTATTACAAAAGCTCCGTCATTACTGACGGAGCTTCTACTTTTTTCTTTAATGCGTCCGAAGGGATTCGAAC
>DCHF01000012.1:0-1028 GCA_002315555.1 Lachnospiraceae bacterium UBA1759
TGGGCAATGTGAACCATTTTCTGAATTCCCGCTATGGTTCCGTCACGATCAATTAAAACAGTTGCATCATACGTGTTTCCGTTTTCAAAAAGGTAGAAATTGGGTGCCGCCATAATATGTTTGGCCCGGCAGACTGCCTGAATGCGCCGGATGTAAGGATGATCAACCGGCATAGCATATTTCAACGCATCTAGGTTCTCATATTGCGGAAAGAAGGGACAAAACTGTATTTCCGGAAACAGAATCAAATCAGCTCCCTGTTTTGAAGCTTCTTCAATCGCATCCAGGCTTTTTTGAAAGTTTTCCTGAATACTGTCCAACATTTTCATTTGATACAGCGCAAGCTTCATTTTTCTAAAACCTCGTTCATACTGCCGGTTCTGTAACCCATCAGATCCATTGTTACATAGGTAAAGCCAAAGGATTTGAATGAGGATGTAATCTGATTTCGAGCTTCATCGTCAATCAGTTTTGCAAATTCCTCCGGCAGAATCTCAATTCTTGCCATAGCCCCATGAATACGAACACGCACTTGATGAAAGCCAAGATCCAGGAGCAATTGTTCGGCCTGATCAACCATTTTGAGTTTTTCTCGGGATATTGTTTCTCCATATACAAAACGCGAGGAAAGGCAGGCGAACGATTGTTTGTTCCAGGTCGGAAGGCCAAGATACCTGGACAGTGCTCGGATATCCTCCTTCGTAAAGCCAATGCTGCGAAGAGGACTTTTTATGCCCAATTCTGCGACGGCCTGCAAGCCGGGACGATAGTCCCCATTGTCGTCCAAATTGGAGCCCTCAGCAATCACTGCGATATTTTCACTCACTGCTATTTTTTGTATTTTCTCAAANNGAGGAAAGGCAGGCAAACGATTGTTTATTCCAGGTTGGAATGCCCAGATACTTAGAGAGCACTCGGATATCCGTCTTCGTAAAACCAATGCTGCGCAGAGGGCTTTGAATGCCCAATTCCGCAACTGCCTGCAAGCCCGGGCGATAATCCCCATTGTCATCCAGATTGGAACCCTC
>DCHF01000012.1:1219-37181 GCA_002315555.1 Lachnospiraceae bacterium UBA1759
GGAAGGTAGAGTCAACTCCGCCGGAGAATGCAACTGCCACGCCTCCAAAGGCTTTCAACTGTTGCTTCAATTCATCATATTTTTCTAACTGTTCAACCGTTATTTCGTTTACCGGATACTCCATGCGAGCTCCTTTCGTATATGTGCGTAAGATCCTTGATTACTTCTCCTGCAATAATCAGTCCTGCAACAGAGGGGACAAAGGCTGTACTGCCCGGTATGTCCCTGCGGTCCGTACAGTGACGCTTTGTGCCGGGAGGGCAGATACAATGCGAGCGGCAGCTGATTGCCATGTCCTCAATGGGGCGGATCGGTGGTTCTTCCGAATAGACGACCTTCAATCTCCTGACGCCTCTTTTTTTCAGTTCCCGACGCATCACTCTTGCCAGCGGGTCCACCCGGGTTTTGTAGATATCCGCCACGCAAAATGCCGAAGGATCCAGTTTATTGCCTGCGCCCATAGAACTGATGATGGGAGTGCCTGTTTTCTGACATTGCAGCACCAGCTCAATTTTTGCTGTGACAGTATCAATGGCATCAATGACATAATCGTATTGCTCAAATGGAAAGTCAGAAGCATTCTCGGGAAGAAAGAAGCATTTATAGATATTTACCTGTGCTGAGGGATTAATCTCTAAAATACGTTCTTTCATAACGTCAGCCTTATATTGACCGACGGTTTTTCTGGTTGCGATGATCTGTCGGTTGATATTTGTCAGGCAGATCTTATCATCGTCGATCAGATCGAAAGCGCCGACACCGCTGCGTGCCAGCGCCTCGCAGACATACCCTCCGACACCACCAATGCCGAATACCGCAATGCGGCATCCGGCAAGTCGTTCCATTGCGGATTTTCCCAGTAATAATTCCGTTCTTGAAAACTGATTCAGCATGTTTTATTGTCCTTGTTCATCTGCCATTTGATTCGCAATTTCATCCTCACATTCTGCCATTGCCTGCAAGGTCAGTGTCAGCAGTTTTTCCAGTTCCCATCCAAGCTGAACAGCTCCCCGCTCAATCACTTCTCTGGAGCAGCCTGCCGCAAAGCCTTTGCTCTTATACTTTTTCTTCAGTGATTTCAGTTCCATATCTTTTGCGCTTTTGGTCGGTCTCATAAGGGCGGCAGCCCAGATAAGCCCTGTCAACTCATCCACGGCAAACAGTACTTTTTCCATTTCCCGTTCCGGTGCGACATCCAATGTCACACCGCATTCGATGGTGATACCATATCCATGCGACACCACTGCGTGTATGACATCTTCAGATACACCGCCCTCTCTCAGCAAATCAGGAGCTTTCAGGCAATGCTCCGCTGGATAGAGTTCAAAATCAATATCATGCAATAATCCAACAATACCCCAATACTCAGCCTCATCACCATGGCCCAGTGTTTCTGCAAACCATTTCATAACCGCCTCCACCGTATAAGCGTGCTGAATATGAAACGGATCCTCGTTGTATTTTTTCAGTAAGGTGATAGCCTCATTCCTTGTTATTGTGTTCATCCTTTCCGATCCTCCCATCTTTTATTCTATTATCTCATCCAATGCCCGATAGATCGCTTTTGCCAGCGCCGCATGTCCCTCTTCGTTCATATGCTCCTGGTCGATATCGCTGGGGCTTGCATAATCAGAAGCCGCAATCATGTGAATCTTCAATTCTTCGGCCATCTTCCGATATTCGTATCTCAGTTCTCTCGAAACCTCTACGGATCGTTTGTTGAATTCGGGATCAAATTCCTGCTTCCAGACACTTTCTCCCAAAAATAAAGGAGATACCAGAAGGATCTTATCAGCCGGAATGACCGTCAACAGCCTGCGAATACACTGATCCATGCCCTTCGCAATTTGATACGGGCTTAAATTAAAATATGCTTTGCAGTCATTTGTACCCAGCATTATGACTGCACCGTCAATAGGGGCGTAGGTTTCCAGGACCGGGGTCAATAGCCTCAAGCCATTCCTGTTCTCTCGATAGGCATCTTCAAAAACCGTGGTTCTTCCGCAAAGCCCTTCTTCAATCACCCTGACATTCCTTGATGCCAGCTTTTCCTGAAGAATGCTTGTCCAGCGGACACCCCATGGATATCGTTGCTGCGTTCCCGGAATCAACCCCCATGTATTGGAATCACCATAGCAAAGTAATTGCTTCATAAAATAACACCGCCTTTTCCGTTTCCTCATCAGTACTCAAAGAATTGCTTTGGCAAATGTCATATCGTGGTATTGATCGTACCGCTTTCTTTGATTTCATCTACAGTTCTATAAACAGTCTTTTCTGCTGAAGAAGCGTTCTGTGTTTCATTTGCAGTCTGTTTTGTTCCGCAGCCGGCAAGGGCGGTGATTGCAAGTGTTAATCCAAGGAGAGCTGCTCCTGCTCGTTTCAAATACTTTTTCATAATAATTTCCTCTTTTCGAATTAATCTATGTTCGGTCTACACCGATGGATGGAATCTGAGCACAAAAAAACCGGGACTTCAATAAGCTCCCGGGCAAATGGCATTTATCACATTTCAGCTCAACCGCGAAATGTTATACATCGGTGCAACATAAAGCAGACGAATGCACCTGGCCATGTGGATATGCCCGGGAGAACAACATTCGACTACAACACATGATGACTTCATAAGAAGTATTTGTTCTATACATCGCATTCCTCTCCTTTCCGGATCGGTTGTTCAAATTCGATGGTGCTATCATATCCCTACTTTCCTACCACGTCAATAGGTAAATTGGAATTATTTTAATTTTCTTGATTTACCCTATTACCCCGCGGTAGAATAGGCAAGAGGAGGTGCTTAGCATGATTTCAACCAAAGGAAGATATGCGATTCGATTTATGATAGATCTGGCGGAACAGCCGGAGGGTTTCCCGGTTCCCCTTGAAGACATCGCTATACGGCAGGAAATATCAAAAAAGTATCTGGAGACAGTTGTTAATCTCCTTGTAAAGGCAAAACTGGTCAAAGGATCCAGCGGAAAAGGAGGCGGATATCGTCTGCTGCGTAAGCCTTCGGAATATACGGTTGGCGAAATATTAAAGATCACTGAAGGCACGTTGGCTACTGTCGCCTGTTTGGATGAGGATGCGGATACCTGCCCAAGAGAAAAATGCTGCAAGACGTTGCCGATGTGGAAAAAATACGATTTGATGGTTCATGAGTTCTTCTATAACATCACCATTGAAGATCTTGTGAATGGGAAAATATAAAAAAAGAAAACTCAAACTGTTTTACACCGGCCTGCCTTTTGGCAGGGCGGTGTTTTTATTTTGTGTCGCGGTATTCGCACCTCACTCAAAATCCATACATTCAATAAACTGCTCATTGAACACCGGGTCTCCGCCCAGATCCACATGCCTGCTGATCGCCGCGATCCGCCGGGACTCCTCCTTCTTTTCTTCCGAAAGGAGGATCATTTCCGCGCCGTGAAGCGCCGCGTTTCCGATCACCTTTGCCTTCGGCAGGAGTTCCTTCGGGAACAGGCCGATCGCCGCTGCCGATCTCACATCTAAATGGCTGCCAAATCCGCCCGCAATGTAAAATTCGTCTACTTCTTCCACCAATGTGCCGGAAGCCGCTAAAACCGTCAAAATTCCCGCACAGACGGCCGCTTTCGCAAGCTGTACATTCCGTATGTCTTTTTGTGTTAAATAAACGGCATCCGTGAGACGTGCTTCCTCTTCCATATAGCCGGACTCATCCATGTCGCCGCGCGCAAGAAGAGCCGCGACCGCGTCCACAAGACCGGAGCCGCATATGCCGCGCGCGTCCCTTCCGCCGATCACGCTCATCTTCAGCTGACCGTCTTCCACCGTCACCTTTTCGATGGCACCCGGCACTCCCGCACATCCGCACGCAATGCCCGCGCCTTCAAACGCCGGCCCCGCCGCCGTCGATGAAACATACAGCGTTCCGTTCTTTAAAAGCGCGATCTCTCCGTTCGTTCCGACATCGCAGAGAAGCCGCACCGCCCCGTTCTCCATGCTTTCGCACATTCCGCTTGCAAGTACCGCGCAGGTGATATCCGCGCCGACGAACGCATGCATGCATTCGGGAAGATATATCGGAATGTCCCAAAGCGCAGCGGTTTCGTCAAACAGATGATCCGCCTGAAACGGATAAGCGCTGAGTGATCCTGTACCGCGTCCGGTGAGAAGATACAGCATCGTCGTGTTTCCGGTGATCACACCGCGTGAAATGCGGCCGGCATAGCCCGAAAGCGCCATTTGTTTTTCGATGCCCTCGCGGATCATTCCGGTCAGTGTTCCCGGCCGGTCTCCGTTTGATCCCCGCTCACACATGTCATGGCTGATCCGGCCCATGACATCGGCTGCGACAGCCGTCTGCGGATTCAAAAAGCCCGCGGCATAGACCGGTGTACCGTCCGAATAGATCCGAAGCGCGACGGTCGTGGTTCCGATGTCAATGGCACAGGTGATCTCGCATTTTCCCTTGCTTTCACCGGAAACGTTTTCTGCCGGTGAAGCGCCTTCCACCACGATCTCCTCCGGGTCTTCCAGCCATACCGAGGCATCACCGAGTACATGGGTCCTGCAGGAAAGCCGCGCACCCGCGCGGATCTCCGCGATGTCCGGTTCCGAAAGCGCACCTTCCGCACGGATCACACAGTTACCGCACCGTCCGTGCCCGCCGCAGGGATGCGGATAACGGATCCCGTTCTCCGTCAAAAGGTCCATGACCTTCCTGCTGCCCGTAAACGAAAGCTCTGTTCTTTTTTCTCCCTGATAAACGGTCAGTACCGACATCTTCCGATCACCTCTTAAAATCCGGTCTTTTAAAAACGATCCGGAAGAAATTCTTCGCTTCCTCCGGATCGTATACGTTTTATTCACTCATGACATCAATGTCAAAATCTCCCGAGCTTCCGTCATCAAACACACCGCGTACATGATACGAGGCGGTCTTGCCGATGGAAAGCGTCAGCTCCGGAACGGTTTCATCCGCTTCATCGGAACGCTCGAACCGGAATTTCAGCACATCGTCCGTTTCTTCAAGGAGTTCCATCGATGAAAAGGACACGCAGTAAAGCATTTCGGGGTCCTCAAGCTCGATGGTCAGAAGCTCCTCATCCGTAAGTCCCGTGAAGCGGAACGTGCATTCCCGGATACCGTCCGAGGTATATGCCGAATAATCCATTACCGTGTAGGTTCCGGACACTTCTTCCGCAATGTTTTCGACTGCACCGTCCATGTCCCCGAGATCCGCGGGGGCCATTTCTTCGCCGGCCACGGCATCACCTTCAGCCATTTCACACATCGTCTCTTCGACGATCTCAGCGTCCTTCATCGCGGCCGCCGTTGTCTCCGCTGCCGAAAAGCCATTTGCCACTGCCATGTAATCGGCGGTTTCGCTGCTCTTCGCCCCGAAATGTGTGACGGAATAGATCGTACCTGCTGCAAGAAGCAGGGTCACCGTCGCCGCCATCGGCAGAACGACCTTCCACGCGGGAACCCGCTTTTTCGGGACGGCTTCCAGTATGTATTTTTCATCCACATCGCCAATGATGCGTGCCAGTTCTTCCGATGTCATAACGAAATGCCCTCCTTCTCCAGATAGTCCTTCAGTCGATTTCTTGTTCGGAATAAAAGAGACTTTACATTATTCACCGTGTAACCGTTCAGCTTCGCGATCTCCTCAACGGAATAGAAATACCAGTACCGCTGCATGAACACGATGCGGTATTTTTCGGACAGGCCCGCGAGGAAGCTGTCGATCATCTCCTTAAGAAGCTTCGCTTCCACCTCTTCCTCAACCGTCTGCGGTGCGGAAAGGATCTCCTGAAGCTCATCGAGAAGCGCGTTTGTTTCACCGTTTCCGCGCTTTTTCGCATTGTTCTCCTGAAGACGGTTCAGGGACAGATTGCGCGCGATCTTACCAAGAAACGCCTTTAAGGAAACCGGCCGCGTGGGCGGGATGGCATTCCAGGCGTGGATCCAGGTATCATTGACGCATTCTTCCGTATCCTCAAGGTTTCGAAGCACGTTATAGGAGATCGTGTGACAGTAGTTTCCGTACTTTGTCACCGATTCCGATATAGCCTCCTCGTTCCGCTCGAAATAGAGGGAAACGATCTTCTCATCTTCCACGTCGTGATCCTTTCTCAGTCTCTACTGTATCGGACAGAACAGAGACCGCACGGGTTGCAAATAAAACGATAAAAAAACGTTTTTCGGATGTGTACTCAAAATGCCAAGATCAACGTTCGATCAGAACGACCGCCACATCATTGACGTTGGTTCCGGTCGGGCCGGTAATGACCAATCCCTGAACCGCCTTCAGCGCGTTGTAGGAATCATTTCTTTCCAGCATCTTTGCCGCATCGATGCGGTTCTCCTTCATCCGGCCGATGGTCTCTCCATCCACGATGCCGCCGGCCGCATCCGTCGGGCCGTCGGTACCGTCGGAACCGATACTGAAAATACAGGTATTCTCAAGGCCCTGAATGCCGAGAGCCGCGGAAAGCGCAAGCTCCTGATTCCGTCCGCCCATGCCCTTCCCCTTTAAGTGAACGACGGTCTCACCGCCCACAACAAAGGCCAGGCTGGTCTTGCTCTTCTGATAATAGCGTGCGATTCCCGCAAGGAACGCACCGGCATCCTGCGCTTCACAGGCCAGGCTGTCCGTCAGGATGACTGTACGGAAGCCCAGGGAATCACAGGCTTTCTTAGCCGCCTGACAAAGAAGCGCTACATCGCCGATGACCTCCGCTTCCACATTATCAAGCGTCTTCGGTGTCTCCATCATCAGGATCTCCAGGATATCGGCAGAGACCTTCAGATGATACTTTTCAATGATTGCAAAGGCGTCCTCACCGGTGGACCGGTCCGGCGTTACGGGGCCGGAGCCGATGACGGAAAGATCGGAACCGATGACATCGGACAGGACGATGGCCTTGATATGCGCCGGCGCACATGCAAGCGCGAAGCGGCCGCCCTTGATAGCGGAAACATGCTTACGCACCGTGTTGATCTCGGTGATATCGGCGCCGGAGGCCAAAAGAGCATCCGTCATGCGCTGGACCTGCGCTTCATCCACAAGCGGCTTTTCAAACAGCGCAGACGCACCGCCGGAAAGAAGGAACACCACATTGTCGTGTTCGCCGAGCGGCATGACCATCTCCAGGGCCTTTTCCGCCGCCAGGAAGGAATTCGCATCCGGCGTGGGATGACCTGCTTCAAAGCATTCGCAATATTTCAGTTCGCCCTTAACATGGCCGTATTTCGTAATGACGATACCGCTGTCGATGCGGTCCTTCAACACACTCTCCGCTGCCTTCGCCATGGAATAAGCGGCTTTACCGACGGAGATCACGACGGTCTTGCCCGCCTCATCCAGCTCGATCTTCTGAAGGGCTTCACGGGTCTTGGGACCCGGAAGGACCTCACGGATGGAATTCTTTATGATCAGTGCGGCTGATTCCCTAAGGCTCATTTTAGTTCTCCTGTTTCTTTAAAATCTTTTTCATTTCCCGGGCATTTTCGATGCTGGTATCCGTCAGCACGCCGGCTCCCAGAAGCCGTGCGACTTCCTCGACCGAGCCCTGCTCGTCGAGTTCCTGAATGGAGGTGACGGTCTCCCCGTCCTCCACATGCTTTTCGATCAAAAAGTGATGGTCCGCCATGGCCACGATCTGCGGCAGATGGCTGATGCAGATGACCTGACGTTCACGGGCGATCTCGTCCATTTTATCGGCAACGGCCTTTGCAGTCCTGCCGCTGATGCCGGTGTCGATCTCATCGAAGATCAGCGTGTGGATGCTGTCCGCGCCGGCCGTCAGTGTACGGATGGCCAGCATGATGCGGGAAAGCTCACCGCCGGATGCGACCTTTGTGAGCGGACGCACCGGTTCGCCGGGGTTCGTGGAGATCATGAAAGCGACCTCATCGGCCCCGTCCGGCGTATAGCGGTTGCTCTCCGTGACGGACGTTTTGAAACGGACATCCAGGAAATTGAGATCCTTCAGGGCTTCGGTCATGACTGCATCAAAGGATGCCGCCGCTTCCGTGCGCTTCACGTTCAATGCCTTAGCCGCCCGGATCAGTTTATGCTTCTCTTCGGAAAGTTCCTCCAGGATCCTTTCCTTGTTTTCATCAAAGGTCACCAGCTCATCGTATTCGTGCTGAAGCTTATCCGCGGTCTTCAGGATCATAGCCTCGGAGCCGCCGTATTTCTTTTTCAGACGGTTGATGAGTTCCAGCCGCTCTTCCAGAAGTGCAAGCTTCTCTTCATCGGATTCCATGTCGGAAAGCCGGTCCTTGGCATCCCGTTCCGCGTCCTGAAGAAGGCTTTCGATCTCGAGAAGCTGTTCCAGGACCTCTTTCATGGCCGGATTGAACTGGACCAGGCCGTTTGCAGCACGTACGCAAGCGGAAATACCCGAGGAAACGTCCTCGGAAAGGGTCTCCGCGATTTCCGTAAGACCGGCCTCGATCTCCCGGGACGATGTCAGCTTCCGGTACTCCGCGGTGATCTTTTCCTCCTCACCGGGCCGGATACGGCTCTCCGCGATCTCGGAAAGCTCATAGGACAGAAAATCGATCCTGCGCTTTCTTTCCTCGTCATCGCCGCCCATTTTGCGGATCTCTTCTTTTTTACTGCGGTAGGACCGGTATACAGAAAGATAGTCGCTCAGGACGTCCTTCAGCTGCTCTTTTCCGTAATCATCCAGTACCTTCCGGTGATTTTCCTCGTTTAAAAGGGATTGATGCTCATGCTGACCGTGGATGTCGATGAGCAGTGCGGAGACCTCCTTCAGCCGTGCAAGCGTGACGGTCTCCCCGTTGATGCGGCCGGTGCTTTTTCCGCCGCTGATACGTCTTGAAATGATGATCCGTCCGTCCTCGGGATAAACATCAAGCTCCGCAAGCTTCTGCAGGATCTCTATGTCCTCCTCCGTGAAGACCAGTTCCACGTAGGCATAGTCCGCGCCGCTCCGGATCAGGTCCGAATCCGCCCGGCTGCCGAGCGCCAGATTCACGGAGCCCAGTAAAATGGATTTACCGGCACCGGTCTCGCCGCTCAAAATATTCAGATTCTCCTTCAGGTTCAGTTCACAATCCCTGATCAGCGCAAGATTCTTTACATGAATGTTCTCAAGCATCGTCAGTTCTCCAGTTTTGTTCTCAGTACTTCAATGAAACTGTCCTTTGCAAGTTTGATGAATTTCACCTTTTGCGCCGCTTTCTCCACCACGATCTCATCACCGAATCTTAAGTTTTTAAAGACAGAGCCGTCAAAATAGACATTGGCGGTCTGATTCTCGCGTTCGACGAGCTTGAGCGTCACTTTGACATCGTCCGGGAGGACGATGCTTCTTTGCAGCATCGTGTGTGCATTCACGGAGGTGGCCGTGATCAGTTCCGCGCTCGGCATAACGATGGGACCGCCGGCGGAAAGATTGTATCCCGTGGAGCCCGTGGGTGTGCTGATCACCATGCCGTCCGCAAAATAGCGGTTCAGATACTCGTCATTGACCAGAAGGTCGTAACGGATCGCACGGAAATCCCCGCTCGCATGAAGCGTAATATCGTTGAGCGCCAGATTTTCATGGATCATCTCGTGATTTCGGTAGAGCCGGCCGCGTAACATCATGCGTTCGTCAATGAAATACCGGTCTTCCAGCAGAATATCCAGTGCTTCCTCATATTGGGCCGTGCTTACCTCGGCCATAAAGCCGAGCGTACCCAGATTGATACCGATAATGGGCAGTCCGAGGCGGACAAGATCACGTGCCGCCTGGATGATGGTGCCATCGCCGCCCAGTGTGATCAGGCACTCGATGTCCGCGGGGACATCGTCCGCGTCGGTATGACCGTTCAAAAGGCGATGTTCGGGAAACACCGCGTTTCCGCCGTGCTCATCGATATATTTTTTCACCAGGTGCGAAAAGCGCATGGCTTCCGGCTTATCGGTGTTCGGGATCAGGTAAAAATTCTTCATCTTACAGTTCGTGGGATTCCGATACCAGGGCTTTTACGTCCGGATCCGGCATCGCACACTCCTCCTCATTCGGTGTGTTCTGCAGATATAAAAGATACTCGATATTGCCCTCCGGCCCTTTGATGGGGGAGAACGTCAGGCCCTTTATGCCGAAGCCAATGGACTTTGCATACAGGATCACGTTCTCACACACCTCGATGTGCGTTGCGGCTTCCCGTACGACGCCCTTCTTTCCGACCTTCTCGCGGCCGGCCTCGAACTGCGGCTTGACCAGGCAGACCATTTCCGCGCGTTCAGCCATTAGTGCCTTCACCGGCTCCAGGACCTTGGTCAGGGAAATGAAGCTCACATCGATGGATACGAAGCTCACCGCTTCCCCGATGTCCTCCGGCGTCACATACCGGATGTTCGTCTTTTCCATATTGACCACACGGTCGTCATTCCTCAGTTTCCAATCCAACTGACCGTAGCCCACATCCACAGAGAACACCTTGGATGCACCGTTCTGCAGCATGCAGTCCGTAAATCCGCCGGTAGATGCCCCGACGTCCATACAGACGCGGTCCGTAAGGACGATGGGCCATGTCTCCATGGCTTTTTCAAGCTTCAGCCCGCCGCGGCTCACATATCTCAGCGCCTTACCGCGCACTTCGATGTTGGAATAGATATCGAATCTGGTTCCCGGCTTGTCTTCCTTCTGCCCGTTGACATAAACCAGTCCCTCCATGATGGAAAGCTTGGCCTTCTCGCGCGTCTCCGCAAGCCCCATATTCGTTAATAATACATCCAGACGTTCTTTCATTTCAGTGTACTGAGAATCCTCTCTGTGATGCTGTCCGCATCCATATTCAGCATTTTGTGAAGTTCGGCAACGGTTCCCTGCGGGATGAAGCGGTCCGGCACGCCGATGTTCATGACCCGTGCGCCGGGCGCATTCTCCGCGAGGAACGAACCGATCCGTTCACCCACGCCGCCGGATACGGCACCGTCCTCCATCGTCACAAACAGCTGATGGTCTTTTGTCAGTTCCAGGATCAGGGCTTCATCGAACGGTTTCGCAAAACGAAGATTGACGAATGTGACCGGAATGCCCTGTTCCTTCAGGTTTTTCCGCACTTCTTCCGCGGTCTCGTTCATGCTGCCGAAAGCCAGGAGCGCAATGCCCGATGCCCGGTACAGGACCTCCGCGCGGCCCTTCACGATGGAGGACCGGAAACCGGAAAGGCCCGTATAGGCTTCTCCCCTCGGATATCGCACGGATACCGGGTGCGGCTCATTCACCGCAAAACGAAGCATTTCCGTGAGTTCCTCCGCGTTCTTCGGTGCTATGACCGTCATGTTCGGAAGCTCACTCATATAGCAGATATCAAATACACCCTGGTGGGTCTCACCGTCTTTTCCGACCAGGCCCGCACGATCGATCGCAAACGTGACCGGAAGGTCCTGCATGCAGACATCATGGGCGATCTGGTCATAGGAACGCTGCAGGAAGGATGAGAACACGGCGGTGACCGGGTGCATGCCCGCGGCTGCCATACCGGCCGCAAAGGTCACGGCATGCTGTTCCGCAATGCCCACATCGTAAAAACGGTCGTGGCAGGACTTTTCAAATGCCGAAAGCCCCACGTTATGGGACATGGCTGCGGTGATGCCCGCAAGCTTCCTGTTTTTCTGTCCTTCCTCCGCCATGAACGCGCCAAAGACCTCCGACCATGTCGGAGCCGTCTTTTCTTTTTTCACCTTGCCGGTGGCAATGTCGAACGGATCGATCCCGTGGAAAACATCCGGCTTCTCCTCCGCCGGAGCATAGCCCTTGCCCTTCTTCGTACGAACATGGATCAGAACACAACGGTTCAGTTCCTTCGCTTCCTTCAGGATGCGCTTCATTTCTGTGACGTTGTGACCATCGACGGGGCCCAGGTACGTGATGCCGATGTTTTCAAACAGCATGCCGCTCGGGACCAGGAGTTCCTTGATACTGTCCTTGATGTCGGAAATGACACGGACGATAGCCGCACCGATGCGCGGGATTCCCGTCAGGCCCTTCTTGACATCGCTCTTGACACGGTTGTACCCCCGTCCGGCACGGATGCCGGTCAGATACTTACGAAGTCCGCCCACGTTCTGTGAAATGGACATTTCGTTATCATTTAAGATGATGATGTAGTTGGAACGAATGCGGGATGCGTTGTTGAGTGCCTCAAACGCCATGCCGCCGGTCAATGAGCCGTCACCGATGACAGAGATCACATGATAGTCCTCCCCCTGATTATCGCGCGCGGCGACCATACCGAGGCCTGCGGAGATCGAGGTGGAACTGTGACCGGTGTCAAAGGCATCGTACTCGCTTTCCGTGCGCTTCGGGAAGCCGCTCATGCCGCCAAAATCGCGGAGCGTGTCAAACCCGTCCTTTCTTCCGGACAGGAGCTTGTACGCATAGGCTTGATGACCAACGTCCCAGATGCACTTATCCTTCGGGAAATCAAACACGGAAAACAGGGCCAGCGTGAGTTCGACCGTACCGAGGTTCGACGAAAGGTGCCCGCCCTTTTCACTGACTTTTTCAATTATGAAAGACCGTATGTCGGCAGCAAATGTCTCCAGTTCCTTGCGGCTCATGGAGGACAGCTCGTCGCGACCCGGTATATTTTCTAACATGATCTTATTTATCCCTCGCGATCAGGTATACGAACAGGTCCTCCAGGAACTTGTTTTCGCCTGTCAGCAGATGCATATCGTGAATGGCCTCTTTGGAAAGGCGCTCCACGGCTTTCTTCGCCTCATCCATTCCGTAGAGGCTGACAAATGTGGTCTTTTCGTTTTTTTCGTCGGAAAGAACGGGTTTTCCCAGTTCTTCGGTCGTCGAGGTCAGGTCCAGGATGTCGTCCTGGATCTGGAAGGCGATGCCGACCTTTCGTGCGATCTGTTCAACGATGCGGATGTCCTCGCGGGAAGCATCGGCCAGCGTTGCACCGATCATCATGCAGGCCTCCAGAAGCGCGCCGGTCTTCAGTTCGTAGATGAACTTCAGCTGTTCCGGTGTCAGGGCCTTGCCGGTCAGTTCCACATCGACGGTCTGACCGCCGATCATGCCGTAGATGCCGGTCTTCTGCGCCAGGATCTCAATGGCATGCCCCACGTTCAGCGGGCTCGTGTTATAGGAAAATCCCTTGCAGGCGGTCTCCACCGCGTACATGAGAAGAGCGTCGCCGGCCAGCGTGGCCATATCCACGCCGTACTCCACCCAGGTGGTGTGCTTTCCGCGACGGAACTCATCATTGTCCATGCAGGGAAGGTCATCGTGCACGAGCGAACTTGTGTGGATAAACTCCATGGCGGCCATGAACGGCTCGATCACCTTTCCGTGACCGTCAAAAAGCCGGTAGGTCTCCTGCATGATCAGCGGACGCAGTCGCTTTCCACCCGCGCGGACGCTGTAGTTTGACGCTTCAAAAATGGTCTTCTGAAGACCTTCCTCTTTGGGAAGATATTTTTCGATGATCTCCTCCACGCCTTCTGTGCGCAGATTCAGTTCTTCCTTAAAGCTCAACTTCTCCTCCATCCTCTGTCAGCACGCGGATGCGCTTCTCCGCCTCGTTCAAAAGCTCATTGGATGCCTTGACAAGGCCCACGCCCTTTTCAAATTCCTTCAAGGATTCCTCCAGGGTGAGGTCGCCGTGCTCCAGACCGGAAATGATCGTTTCCAGTTCCTTCAGATTCTCTTCGATCGATGTTCTCTTCTCTTCCATTACCGATTTATCCTGTCTACCGTACTTTCGATGCTGCCGTCGGACAGCGTGATCTTCAGATGATCTCCGACCGACACCTGTTGAACTCCCGTCACCGGACCGTCCTCCGTGGAAACATAGCCGTAACCGCCGGTCAGCTTGGAAAGCGGTGATCTTCCGTTCAGTTTTTCAGCGCACAGCTTCAGTTCCGTACGCATCGTGCTCACGCGGTCATTCATTGCGCGGTGCAGTCTTGTCTCAAGATCCGCCGCACGAAGCTTCTGTTCGTTCAGCCTTGTCCCCGGATGACTGAGCTTCAAGCGGAGCATACTGCGTTCCAGCGTGGTGTGTACAGCGGAAAGCCGGTTTCCGACCGCATTTTCCATCCGGCGCATGTATACCGCCAGATCGTTTTCAAAGGCCTTCGCGTCAAACACGGCGATCTCTGCCGCTGCCGATGGAGTCGGCGCCCGGTGATCCGCCACAAAATCCGCGATCGTAAAGTCCACTTCGTGGCCGACTGCGGAAATGACCGGCGTATCACAGTCAAAAATGGCGCGCGCCACGCCTTCGTCGTTAAAAGCCCACAAGTCCTCCTGGGAACCGCCCCCGCGTCCCACGATCATGACATCCGGATGATACGCGTCCATCTGTTCAATGGCACGGATCAGGCTATCCGGAGCACCGTCGCCCTGAACGAGGGCCGGTGCCAGGATCAGCTGCACATACGGATTCCGTCTCTGCGCAATCTGCATGATGTCACGCAGCGCGGCACCGGAAGACGCCGTGACGATGCCCACGGTACGCGCGTAACGGGGGATCGGCTTCTTAAACGACTCATCGAACATGCCCATTTCCGAAAGGCGGTTCTTGAGTTCGATGAAGCGCTTGTAAAGATCGCCCTCACCGTCCTCCTTGATCTCCTTCACATAGAACTGATACCGTCCGCCGGCTTCGTATACGGAAATGCTGCCGGAGACCTCAGCCTGCATACCGTCTTTAAGACGGCACTTCTGGCCGGTCCGCCGGTTTCCCGCGAACATAATGCAGTTTATGGCCGAGGAATCGTCCTTCAGCGTAAAATACAGATGGCCCGTGGGGTGGTCCTTCAGATTGGAGACCTCGCCCTTCACCGTCACCCGGTTCAATAAAAAATCCTGGGCGAACATATTCTTGATATAGGCGCTGATCTGTTTAACGGTATAGATCTTATTCATCCTGTCCTTTTACCAGACGGCCCAGAACACCGTTAACGAACTTCGGAGACTCGTCTCCGCCGTAGGTCTTTGCAAGTTCAACGGCTTCATTGATACCGACACGTACCGGCACATCATCGTCATAGCGGATCTCATAGAGCGCCAGACGGATGATGGAAAGGTCCACACGGCTCATACGTGCGACGGACCAGCCTTCGGTCTTCTCAGTGATCTCTTTATCCAGTTCCTCGACCTTGGAGAAGATGTCCACGGCCTTAGCCCGGACCTCCGCACGGTCTTCATCCGTCAGCAACGGCTGCTGCTCCAGGAACAGGTCCAGCTGGGCATCCAGTTCCGGGTTCGGATAGAAATCATACTCAAAAACAATTTTAAACCAAAGCTCACGTGCTTCTCTTCTGGAAATAATCATACATTTACTCCTGCGATCGTAACGGAAACTCCGGTCACTTCCATACCGGTCATGGATTCCACTGCGCTCGTTACCTTCTCCTGTGTGTTTGCGGATACCTCGGGAATGCTGACGGTACCGTCCAGTACCAGCGCGATCTTGACACCCACTTTATTGTCCGCCTTGCTGAGACGGATCGACTTTGCCAGGTTTTTCTCTCCGGAACGGCTGATCATGTCATGAGTGATACCGCCGCCGAGTGAAGCCACGCCCTTGACGTCCGTTGCCGCCAGTCCGACGATGGCTGCGATCACTTCATCCGCAATACGCACCTCTCCGATTTTTTCGATAATATTCTGTTCCATGGGATTCCCTCCTGAATCGTATAGATGGTTTTATTATATCAAAAGCGGGAATAAAAGGCAAACCTTTTATTCCCGCCCGGTCAATTATCTTCATGCGGCTTCCGCCGTTACAGCTCCTCTTCTTTTCCCTTGATGGCCTGGATCTCCTCGTTTAAGGACAGCATACGGTCATCCAGTTCATTGATCATGCGCGCGCACTCCACCAGCTCTTCCTTGATCTTTTCCGGAGCGTTTCCGTCAAATTTGTAATAGATCTTGTGCTCCAGCGATGCCCAGAAATCCATGGCGATCGTGCGGATCTGGATCTCGACCTTGGTCTCCTTCGGGCCGCTTGACATGAAGATCGGCACCGTGACGATCATATGGTAGGACTTGTAACCGTTCTGCTTCGGGGATGCGATGTAGTTCTTGATCAGAAGGACCTTGATATCGTCCTGGTTGGAGATCATGTCCGCAATCTTGTAGATATCGGACGTAAAGGAACACACGATGCGCACGCCCGCAATATCGTTCAGATACTGCTGCATGCTGGCAAGGTCCGTTTCGTGACCCTCGCGCTGCAGCTTCCGCACGATGCTCTTTGCGGACTTCAAACGGCTTGTCACATGCTCGATGGGATTATAATGATGCATGAACTGAAACTCATCGCGCAGGATCTCGATCTTCGTATTGATCTCCTTGATTGCGGAACCGTACAGGAACATAAGAGTTTCCCAGTCATTCACTTCGTTTCCGGTCATGATTTTTTCATCAGCCATTGCTTTCCCTCCTATTGATTTCACGGGCAAACATTACGTATCGCACAAACAGAATGATACAGGCGCCGATCCACGCCGACGGGCTGGCCATGCAGACGACCAGATAGCGCGTGTCCGTTGCCACATTCAGATGATTTGCGATCAGGCACACCAGGATGCGTGCAAAAAACTCGATCACACCGCCCCACAGCGGGATCACCGGAAGACCGGCGCCCTGCAGTGCGTTGCGGAACAGGAACAGATACCCTAAAAACAGGGTAAAGATCGATGAGACTTTCAGATTGATCATCGCGTACTTAACGGCCTCCTCCGAGATATCGCTGACAAACAGACGGAGAAGTGCCTCCGACGGGACGCGGAGCATGAAGAATGCGAATGCGCCGGATAAAAGGATGATCAGATAGCAGTTCCGCATGCCGGTACGAACGCGGTCATAGCGACCCGCGCCGATGTTCTGGGCCACATAGGTGGCGATCGTCGCACAGACGGCCTGATACGGCTGCTCTGCCAGAAACTGGATCTTTGCGGCGGCGGTCTGTGCGCCGACAACGGTCGAGCCGAAGCTGTTGACCGTGCTCTGAAGGACCAGTGCGCCGATGGCCGTGATGGAGAACTGGAAAGCCATCGGAAGACCGATGCCGAACATCGTCTTCGTCATGCCCCAATCCATATTAAAGTCTTCTTTGGACAGATGCAGGACCGGGAATCTCCTGGAGATGAGAAACACGCAGAGAATACCGGAAATGCCCTGTGCGGTGATGGTCGCAACGGCTGCGCCGGCCACGCCCATCTTTAAGCCGCCGATCATGAGATAATCCAGACCGATGTTCAGAAGGCACGAAAAGATCAGGAAATATAAGGGTGTGCGGGAGTCGCCGACGGCGCGGAGCAGACTGGCACAGGTATTGTACAGCATGGAAAACGCCTGTCCGAGGAAAATGATCAGGATGTAGATATAGGCCTGATCGATGATGTTTTCCGGGGTGTTGATCAGCTTGAGAAGCGGCTTACAGAAGATTCCCGCAACGATCGTCATTACGCCCGCAACGACCGCACTCCAGATAACGGTCAGACCCACAAAGTGGCGAAGCTTCTTTTCCTGTCCCGCGCCGAACATCTGCGCGACCGGGACCGCAAAGCCCGAAGTCAGGCCCATCGTAAAGCCCAGGATCAAAAACATGAGGACGCCGGTGGAGCCGACGGCCGCAAGGGCATCGAGCCCCAGGATATTTCCGACGATGACGGTATCCGCCATATTATATAACTGCTGAAACAGGTTTCCGATCAGGATCGGGATCGCATAGATGAGGATCACCTTCCAGGGGGTGCCTTTTGTTAAGTCCTTCGTCATTTGTATGTCTCTCTTTCATCCTCCGAAAAGGAACGGCCCGTCGGCCCCCTCCTCTTCTCCGTTATTTTATCACAGTTGATAATTATTCTCAAGAATGTTATAGTCAAACCAATAAGAAATCGGAGGTCCATAACATGAATTACGTACCCGAATCCGTAACCCCGGAATCCCTGGGCATCTCCTCGAAAGCGATCCTGGAATTCTTAAAGCGCGCAAAAGAACAGAGCATCGAGCTGCATGCGGTGAATGTGGTGCGCCACGACAAGCGCTGCCTGAACATCTGCTATACACCGTATACCAATGAGATGCCGCAGATCATGTTCTCGTTCTCCAAGAGCCTGACCTCCACGGCCATCGGCTTTCTGGAGCAGGAAGGCCTCCTGACAACGGATGAGAAGCTGATCGACATCTTCCCGGAATTCGCGCCGGAGTCCCCGTCCGAAAACCTGAAAAAATGCGACGTTTTCAGCCTGCTCACGATGACCTGCGGCCATAAGGATGAGATCCGTGACTATGCGGATGATCCGGAATGGATCCGGAAGTTCATGGCCAATGAATTCGTCTACGCGCCGGGCACCTCCTACATGTACAATACGGCCGGAACGAATGTGCTTGCGGCCATCGTCCGGAAAAAGTCCGGCCTCCGCATGACGGATTACCTGACGCCCCGCTTCTTTGAGCCGCTCGGCATCCCGGTTCCTCATATGGTCACCCTGGCCGATGGCAATGACCTGGGCGGCGCCGGCTACTATCTTTCCCCGGATGACCAGCTGAAATTCGGACGCTTCCTCCTTGCGCGCGGCGCATGGGAAGGCAAACAGCTGCTCCGCTCCGAATGGTTTGACCGCGCGGCCACGCGTCAGGTATCGACCGTCAGTGAAAGCTACGATAATCCCTCCCCGGACTGGAGCCTCGGCTACGGCTTCCAGTACTGGATGTGCCAGCCTGAGAACGTCTTCCGCGCCGACGGTGCGTACGGCCAGTTCGCCGTCATCATGCCGGATCAGGACGCGTTTGTCACCATCACGAGCACCTCGCTCGACTCACAGCGCATCCTTAATATCCTGTGGGATACCGTCGTCGCTTCCATGCGGGACGAGGCTTACCCGGAGGATCCGGAGGCTCAGTCGGAGCTTAGGGACACCGTAAAAAATGCGGCCCTCGCGCCGCTCTACGGCCTGCGTCCCTATTCCCTGGAGGAAGAGATCCGGCAGGTAAACTACGCCGCGCCTAAGAACATGCCGTCCTTAAAGACGCTGATCGGCGGTGCGGGAAGCCTGTTCCGCGATGAGGCCGTTTTACGGTCGATCGCCCTTTCCTTCGGAGCCGGTACCGTCACTCTGACGGCCGAGGGCTCCGACGGTACGCATTCCGTTACGGCCTCCCTTGCCGGTGATTTCCACCGGGAGGAGATCTACGGACTGCCATTTGCATCGACCGCGGCCTGGATCGGTGAAAACACACTGCTCCTCGAGGTCCGTCACCTGAACGCGACCGGCGGCGCATTCCTCTGCCTGAAGTTTAACGGCGACCGGCTTCTTCTGGACCGCCGCGCGACCATTCCGGCTTCCCGCGGCCTGTTCGATGTCCCGAATGAAGGCTACACTTTCGAAAGAGCATAAAAAAGACCGGGTCCCGCGCCCCGGTCTTTTTATGCGCCGCTATTATTCTTCCGGCGTGTCTTCTTTCTTCCTTTTTTTCCAAAGAATGAACCAAAGCGCAGCTCCGGCAGCCGCAAGCGGGATCATGACAGCTGCCAAGATCTTTCCGGCCCCGGACGCTCCTTTTCCGGATACGTCTTCCGCTGCGACTGCAGCATCTTCTGCGAGATCTCCGTTCTCTCCGGAACCGGCGATCTTTTCGTTTCCGTCCGAAACCGTCTCATTTTCGCTCACTTCGGCGTTTCCGTCTTCGGCGTTTCTGTCTTCCGCTTCTCCGCTCACGTCGTCATCCGTTTCCGCATCCACCGCTTCTTCCGCAGCCTCTGCGTCTTCTGTTTCCTCCGTATCATTTACGGAACCGGATTCCGCATCCGGATCCAGCATGTCTTCCAGACTCTGCTCCGGATCCTTTCCGGCCGCCGTCGTCTTTTCCTCATCTTCGGACTCTTTTTCTTCCGCGTCCTTCGATGAACCCTTATCCGTCTGCTTTTTCGTCGTTTCCTTGGTGGTGGTACCCTTCGTCGTTTCCTTAGTGGTCTTTGCCACCGTCGTCTGCGCGACGGTCGTCGTTTCTTCCGGATATGTGACGGTAAAGTTCATGGAACCGTTTCCGGCTCCGTCCTGCGTATACGTTGCCTGCAGCGAGACCGTTTTTCCGCCGGTACTGTAGCTCTTTACGTTCAGCACATAGGCGGCACTCGTGTAAGCGATCATCTTGAAATAGCGGTCGTAATTCTGCGCCGGCGTCAGCGAAAACGAAGTATTTTTACTGTCCAGGTTACTCTGGATGCCGCTCGTGAACTCATTGGCCCAGTTCGCCGCAGCTCCGCTCCTCACCATATAATTTGCCGCCATGGAGTTCGACGCATAGCCTGCGACCGCAGCGTGATTCGGATGGGAATAGGTCATGATGGCGTCCGTCACGCAGAAGTATTTATGCGTGGCGAGGGCATCGCCGCCGTTATCGTCCCAGGTACAGTCCACCTGGTACCAGGCACCGTCGATGTTCACCGCATTCCAGATATGTCCGTCCGGGCGGTCCTCGATGAGTCCGTTCGCGATCCCGGCCTTGGTCAGTAATAACTGATATGCCCGGGCATAGCCTTCACAGATGCCCGTTCCGCGGGTAAGCACCGCCTCCGAGCCGACATACATGTAGCTGTAGTCATAGGTGACATGATTCAGTACCCAGTCATGCAGCCACAGCGCGCGGTCATACGCCGATCCGCCCGGGCACTGGGCAACGACACTGTCCGCCACCGCTTCCACGGAAGGACGCGAAGGATCGTTCACTGTCATGATCACCTGTTTCCGCTTATAAGCGTGCGAATTCATATCCATGATGTAGATCACGATCTTATAGGTGCCCGACGCGGTAAACTGAAACGTCAGGACGTTGGACGTCTGGTATCCCGGAAGCCGCGAGGGATCCGCCACGTAATAATAGCCATGGTAGATCGTGGAATCATAAAGCTCCACATCATTCAGATAATACTGGTAATTACCGCTGCCGTTTACACCGGTCACGACAAAATTCACCGGTCCGCCGATGCTCGTCACGGTCACGTTCTGCGGATTATTGTAAAAATCCATCATGTCCGCATTGAGATCGATCTCCACGGAGACATCCTCCGCATGTGCTCTTTCCGGGGCTCCCAGAAATAAAAACACAAGCACAAACAGAGGAAGCAGGATCCGGTATTGATTTTTTAAACTCATATTAACACTGCCTCATTATACGAATAAAGAATTCCGTTGCTTTTCCCACGGTCTCCAGGCGGATCCGCTCATTATTGCCGTGAATGGTATGGCGCTCCTCCGCGGTCATGTCCATCGCAGAAAAGCGGTAGACCTTGTCGGAAATGCGGCCGTAATGGCGGGAATCGGAGCACTGGACCATCAGATACGGCGCCACGATGCAGCCGGGCCATGTACCTTCCACGGCATTTACCACGCGGTCCCAGCCGGCACAATCGGTGCTGGAGATCCGGCTCGGTTCCATGCCGCTGTCCACGGACAGGGTGATGTCCGGGTTATCGATCTGCTTTGCGATGTAATTCTTTACGCTTTCCATGGAATCCGCGGGATTGATGCGGATATTGGAGACCATGGATGCGGACGGCGGGATGACGTTCGGTGCCTTACTGCCCTGCATCTGGGTAAAGGCGACCGTCGTGCGCATCAGTGCGTTCAGTTCGCCGCCGGATCTCTTGCAGAGCATGTCGAGCACGCCGCCAAAGCACCAAAGATTGGCAAAGATCATACGGTAAACAAAGGTGGATTCACGGCCGAGGGTATCGAACATCTCCGCGACCGGCTTGGTCAGATGGCTCTTGAACGGATGGTCCTCCACCTTCCTGCATGCGGCGGAAAGGACACCGACCGGGGTGTGCGGTGCCGGTGCGGATGCGTGTCCTCCGGCCGATGCCACCTCGTACTTTAAGTTCATCATGCCCTTTTCGGCAATGCCGACCAGGCCGCAGGGCTTCGTAACGCCCGGGAACACGTCCTCAACGACGGCGCCGCCCTCGTCGACGACCATCGACGGCGTGATGTGATGCTCCTCGAACCAGTCCACGATGCGGATAGCGCCGGGACCGTTCACCTCTTCACCGCCGGAGAATGCAAAGTAAATATCGTTCTCCGGTACAAATCCTTCGCTGATCAGATGATCCGCGCCGGTCAGGATTCCGTTAAAGGTCACCTTGGTATCGAGCGCACCGCGTCCCCAGAGGACGCCGTTCTCGATAACGGCCTCAAAAGGCGGTTTTTCCCAGTTTTCCTCTTCAACGGGAACAACATCGTAATGTGCCATCAAAACGGCGGGATCCCCCGTTTTTTGGCCTTTCCAGCGGAATAGCAGGCCACGGTCCGGAAGCTTCCGGAACTCACACGTTTTGAACACGTTCGGATACAGCTCGGGAAGCATATCGATCAGCTTTTCAAACTCCGCATCGTCCTCTTCTTCCTTCACATAGCCGGAAACGGTCTTGCAGCGGATCAGCTTCTGCAGATTTGCGACCGCCTTGTCGCGGTCAAACTCCTCCGCGATGAAGTTCTTCATCACCTTTTCCTTCGGCTTGAACATAAGCGTACGTATAATGACAACCGCCAGGAATACAGCGATAAGCCCTAATACAGCAAATAAAACGGGCATGGGATGACCTCCTTAATCCTTCAGGAAATTTGTTTTCTTATACAGCACGCGGGTTCCGATCAGAGTGAAAATGACGCTGATCGGAACCACGATGCCGACCGTGGAGGCATTGAATGCCGGCACGAAAATAAACAGGATCAGCATCAGCACCACCGGAGCGATGGAGATCTTCCAGTTCTTGGAAATGAATACGACGCCGAGGCCGCCGAACAGGGCCGGCAGGATCTGCGCAAACGCCGGTGCCAATGCCTCGCTCTGAAGAAGCGGCATCAGCGGCACGATCAGAATGACGCCCAGCAGAATGATGAGCGTCGTCACGATGCTGGAAACGGCGATCGCGACGGTGGATACGATCTCACCCTCTTCGGAATTCGCCTTGACCTCCGCCTGATCCAGTGCATTGATGGCACAGGGAAGCTTGAGGTTTGAAATATTGCCGGTGACGAACGACAGGTAGGAGCCGCCCGCGCCGAGCATCGGCACGTAGGTCACGGTCTCAATGACGGCGACCGCCCAATACATCGGGCAGGTGGCGATTACGCCGAGTCCGAGGCCCTTCCAGTCCGGAAGAACACCGAAGATCACTGCCGCAAGGATCGGGAAAAGCATTAATAAAACCATCACCGAAAGGTTCCAGATACGGCCCGCGCGGTGAACACTGTTCATATATTGTTCTCTGGTTCTCATAGGTGCTCCTCCCTTCTCAACCGAGCCACATCGTGAGCGGAATGGCGGATGCCATGCCGACGATCAGGCTGACGGGAAGCGCATAATCACTGATGCCGCGCCACTTGGTGACCTTGACGAGCACCCCGGCGATCATCATGACGATCGCGGATACCAGCATGACGAGCACCGGGATCAGACCGGTGGTCTCTCCCTTGAAAACGGTTCCGAAATCGCTGAAAACATAGCCAAGGAAGGCCGAGATCATTCCGATGAACAGCGAAGCCTGCAGAAGATCGCCCCACTTTTTATCACGGTCTTCGATCCTGACCATGCCGTTCAAAATGCGCTTACAGAGGATCGGGGCCAGCCAGATGCCGACCATGATGCCGATCGTCATTACGAGCGCGATGGTCACATACTGCTGCGCCGTCAGGCTCTCCACTGTACCGAATACCAGACCCATAGCGGATTCCGCATTGCTTGCGGCGATCGTTTCATAGGACAGCGAACCGATGACGCTGAGTCTCAGCCACGGAAGCGCAAGGCCCAGGTCCTTGGACAACGTCATGACGCTGATGACGATGGCCACTGCGGGCATGATCGAAAAGATGGCCGCGGTACGCATGGTCTTTTTCATTTTACCCATGTCCATGCCGATCTCCTTCGCGCGCCGGAGGGCTTTCACCAGGAAATACACAGACTGCAGGAACACGACAAGTATGATGATGCCGACGATCACAAACAGGATCGGTGCATTCGTGCTGAAGGTCATAGTGTCACCTCTTCTCCGGTCGGGACCGGTACTTCTTTTCCGTTAAACTTCAGGACACCGCCGGAAACCGTTGCGGAAACCGTCACATGTCCGTCCTTATAGTTCACATTCACGAGGCCCTTTCCCATCGGAACGACCGCGTTAAAGCGGGCATATCTTCCCGGAACCGGAACGATCTCAAAGGTCTCCGAACCGAGAGAAGTCTCGTGTACGCCCGCACAGAAACGGCCCAGAAGGTAGATCGGGCCCGCGCCCCATGCGTGGCACAGGGAACAGCCGAATTTGTCACCGTACATCGCGTAATGCTCAAGTCCGCTCTTCTTCGGATCAAACTCTTCCCACGCGCTTGTGGCGCCGTTTTCGACCATACCGCCCCAGTAGCTGTCGATGTAGTCCTGAATGACCTCCATCCGTCCCATTTTGGCAAAGGCCATAAGCTCGAACAGCTTGAAGTAGGGGGTCGTGATGGCATCGACCGCGTCGTTTAACAGTACCTTCTGCGTGATGGCCTCCATCGTTTCCTGCGGAACGAAATCATACAGGATCGCAAAAATATTGGCATGGCGCGTCAGATGCTCGCGGCCGGAAGCATAGGTGTCGATGAAGCCGCTCTTCTCATCGCGCCAGAAATCCTTCATGATGCGCGCCTTCAGGGCCGTTCTCAAGCCGGCGTAGTCGCGATCCTCCGCTTCGTAGCCGTTCGCGCGAAGAGCTGCGGAAAGGCGTTCCATCGCACCGTAGACCTCGTGGAGCAGGATCTGCTCCGCAGCAAGCGGGCCGTCCTTGTCGATGTCCGCCCAGTCAATGAAGATCCAGTCGCCGTCGCGCTGTACCACATAGCCGGTCTCCGGGTCCAGCCGGGAAACGATGAACTCGTAAAGCGCGGTCAGGTTCTCCCAGATGTCCGCGATGAACTTGATATCACCGGATGCAAAGTAGTAATCCCAGGCGCCGAGGAACATGTACGCCGAATAGTCGTTGATCGTGTTGATGTGCTGGATATAGGGCAGCTTTCCGAGGAGCGCACGGATGGTGCGCTTCGTAATGGCTGCGTCGTTAAAGAGGTATCGGTTGACCATGTAGGACTGGTAGGCATCCCCGGCCCAGACCCAGCGGTCGCGCTTGATACCGTCCAGGAAGAACTCGCGGGAATTCAGATGGAAGGCCCGTTTGCAAATGTCCAGAATGGGCGGAAGCTTATCATCATCGCATTCAAAGGACGCGATGTCTTCCAACGGAAGGTACTGAAGCTCTGCCCGGATCTCCGGGGTATCCCCGCCCTCTTCGGTGCGGATATAGATATAACGGAAGGCACGTTCCTTCAGTCTCCGAACACCGCTAAAAGGCTCCAGATGCTGGCGGAGATAGGCGTATTCCATGTCAAGCGCCTCTGCCTCGGATTCACCGTAATAGACCGAGATCCTCCCCATAGAGGCGGATGCGGTCATGGTCACCGGGCCAAAGGATTCGGTTCCGAAATCATACAGGGTGCCGCCGTTCACCGTTTTAACGGAGACCGGTTCCAGGGCTTTGTACGCAAACGGGAAAACGGAAAGGTCCGCATCCGGAGTATCAAATCCTTCCGCGGTTCCGACCGGCTTTTTGTGTCCGCCGGCAAAATGGCCGATCCAGGTCTCATCCGTTTGGATCTCGTCCGAATCGATGTAAATTGCCGGGAAAGCTTCCAGGTTGGTAACACCGACCGTCACATCATAGGTTCCCACAGGGAACGTGTAGGGTACGTTCAGCCGGCAGGATGTCGACTTGACATCATTCAGCCGGACATAACCGGTTCCCTTCGCGTGGACCACCGCCGTGGTCGGTTTCGTGACCGTGACCGTTTTGGAAAACGATGCAAATGCCTCCGGACGGCCCACATACCACATCGGCGGGTAACCGTAATCAAACTCTTCCCGGCGGGAATGCAGCAGCATGCTGTGATAGATTTCATAATCTCCGGAGTACCAGATCCATTTAGCGCTCATGTCATACCTCTTTTCTTATGTCATTCAGACCGGGTCGGCAGATCCCGGTCCCCGAAAGCTCTTTAAAAGTGCTTTAGCACTTCATTTTATCATAGCACGTTTTAGCGTTCATCACAACCGGAATTCGCGGATCGATGCGGTCCGTTGGCCGGAAAGCCCAAAAAAGACCGGGCCCCGAAGGATCCGGTCTTTTTATTACACTTTGTCGATCAACGATTATTTGTTAAAAGCTTCCTCGTCCAGAAGGCCTTCGGACTTTGCAACAACAACGCTCGTGGTAGCATCACCGACAACGTTCAGTGCGGTAACAAGCATTTCGATCGGACGGTTGATGGCCAGGATCAGGCTGTAAGCAAGAAGTGCTGCGTCTGAGGTGAAGCCGACACCGGAAAGGATCGTGAACAGAACGATTGCGCCGGAGCCCGGAGCTGCCGGAGTACCGACGGAAGCAACCAGTGCCAGAAGCGCGATCATGATCAGCTGCGGGAAGGATACATCAAAGCCTGCAACACCTGCAACAAACAGTGTTGCAACGACCTGCATGATCGCGGTACCGTCCATGTTGATGGTCATACCGAGCGGCAGGACAAAGGAGGTGATTTCTTCATCGACACCCATATCCTCGCGGCAGGTCTTGGTGTTCAGAGACAGCGTTGCTGCGGATGAGGAAGTGGAGAAGCCGAAGATCGCGACCTTGGCGACCTTCTTGATGAAGGTGATCGGGTTCTGCTTTGCGCCGATGGCAACGATGGCCGGGTACGCAATCAGAAGATATACTAACAGGAGAACTACGGTAACGATCATGTACGCTACTGCCGGCTTCAGGTAAGAGATGCCGTAAGAAGCCATCGTACGAACCAGCAGGCAGAAAATCGCGACCGGACCGAACTTGGTAACAACGTAGTTTAAGAAGGTCACAACGATGTCGTTGATCTGGGAAAGAACCTTCTTGAACTCTTCGACCTTGGAAACGCCGATGGTGTTCATTGCGAGGCCGGTTGCAACTGCAAGAAATACAACTGCCAGAACGGAACCGTTGGTCTGGAAGGTAGCGAAGATGTTGGACGGGATGATGTTCAGGATCACATTCAGCGGATTGGAACCGGTGGAGCCGGAGGATGCCTCAAGACCTTCGATGACGGTATTGAATGCGCCGGTGTTATAAACGATGATACCGACGATTGCTGCAAGAGCAAGGCCCATGACCGTCGTTAAAAGGAACAGGCCGATGGTCTTAAAGGAGATTCTGCGGAGCTTTGAAGCATCGGCAATGCGGATGATCGCAAGCACCAGAGACGTGTAGATCATCGGAACGATGATGAGTGACAGTGCACGGATGAAAAGCTGACCGATAATGTAGAAAATACCGAGTGCGCTTGCATTGGCAGTGATATCAGCAAAAAGGATATTGTTGATGGTCTTCCAGGTCTCCGCTTTGTCTGCAGCATTCAGACCTTCGCGTACTGCCATAAAGATACCGCCGCAGATCAGTGCACATACGAGTGCAATCGCCATACGGCCGGCGAGTGTGATCTTCTTCTTGTTCATTTAGAGTCCTCCCTGTTATTTAATTGTGAATGTACCTCTCGGCACACTGCGAAATATTTTACAGGAAGGTACTCTAAATTGCAAGCGTTTTTATACCCGCTTTGAGATATTTTTATCAGGATGGCCGGATGCTTCTCTTTCACCGCTCCGTTGTCTTTCCGTTGTAGGTGAACGGCACGGACACACTGAGCCAGGTGCTGCCGGAAGCGGCGATCTGGCGGACGTCGATGACATCGCCCGGGCTCAGCTTCTTCTTGTTGACCAAAAGCTCTCCGGGCCCGTTAAACAGCGTTTCGCACTCTTCACCGTTTATGAAGACCACGGAATACTCCGTGAAATTCTCGCCGATGATACGCACATGATTGTATACATTATCCGCATTCGTGATCCGGATCTCCTTGTGGCCCATCTTCATATCCGTCGGTTCATAGGGACATGCCCCTTCATAGGCCTCCCGGTCCCCATAAAGAAGATCGTATTCCAGAAGCTTCAGCATCTCATGATACTCTTCTTCTGTTTCGATGTCTCCGTCCAAATAGGCCAGATGAAGCTTGTAGATCAGACCTCCGGAAAGTCCCGCGCGATCCAGGACCTCTGCGGAAAGCCGGTACGCCGGAATGTCCTTCGTCATCTTCTTAAGCCCCATGTTGTTCCAGATCACATACTGTGTCGTACAGAGATCCCCGTTGTCGATGTTCTCTTCCGAAATGTCAAAGGTGGGCAGGTGGTCGCCGTATAAGACCAGGATCACGTCCTCCCGCTCGTAGTTCAGTTTCTGGATCAACTGCCGGATGAACTCGTCCATTTCATGGATCTGATTCACGTAATAACGGAATGCCTCCGGGTCACCGGTCACGTTGTCCGGGTCGTACACCTCGATCGGAAGGTCAATTCCCTCCGATTCCGTCGGGTAATCCCCGTGCCCCTCCACGGAGATCGCGTAAATAAAGTCCGGTTCCGGGGTGGTATTCATGATCTCCCGGATCTCGCCGATCAGGCACTCATCCTTGGCCCAGCCGGTATATGTAAGCTCATAATCGTTCATATATTCCAGCGATGTGAACGTATCAAAGCCGAGCTGTGGGAAGACCTTGTTGCGGGCGTAAAAATCGCCCTCGTTGTTGTGGATCGCCGAGGCCACGTAGCCCTGATCCTTGAGATAATAGGCCGCCGACTCGCAAACAGTGCTTAAAAGGACCGTTTTGTACGGGTATTCGCCCGGGCCGAAGTCTGCGAGGTCCATACCCGTGATGATCTCGAACTCCGTATTAGCCGTGCCGGCACCAAAGGATGGTACATTCAGATAACCGCTCGAATAGTTTTCCATCAGCGCGTGGATCATCGGGATCGGGTCCTCCGAATAAGTCACCCCCTTGAGTCTTGTGGGGTCAAACAAGGATTCCAGCTGAATGAAGATCACATTCGGCTTGTCCGGTGTGCCGGTCTCCTCTTCCTCGATGATATCGACCACCTCATCCATGGTATCCGGCGAATAATCCTCCGGCTTGGATACGCCCATCGCAACTATGGAGCTTCCGTAACAGTAGCTGAAGCCGTAATCACGATACGCATGGCCGATGTTGCCGAAGCTCGTTGCAAGGATCCCGGTCCGGATGCCGAGGAAGGTCAGAAGGATGAAAACAAGCGCGGTGGACGCAAGGCACACGGAGCTCTTCAGATACGGGACCTTCCCGTTGATCTTGGGCAAACGGATCAGCGCAAGTACGATCAGAAACAGCGCGCCGGCCAACGAGGCGAAGATCAGAACGATACCGAACGTTGTGAAATACTTGGGCAGAACGCGGATGGCCTCAATGACATTGCCGAAATCCTGGAACGTCAACGGAGTCTTTCGTACAAACAAAAGCACGCAGTCGATGACCCCGAACAGCGTCCACAACGTGGCGGTAAAACAGGTCGCAAACGCACGCCGCTTGAAAAAACTGCCCAAAAAAACGACCGCAAATACGATCAGCAGATTGTAGATAAAAAGATGCGGGCGTGTGACAAGAAAGATCAATCCGCCGAATACCTGATGACGACTCAGCGATTCAATGAGAAGATTCAGACCGAATGCCAGAATCAGGTAACGCATTCTGTAATCCCTCAGGATCCCCTTATTCATTAACGCTTTCAGTTTTTCTTTCAAAACACTCATGAAAAATAAAAAACCGGTCCTTATTTAATATTTATACCCGTAAGCGCCGCTTTCGTTCAGCACCGACAAAAAGTCGCTGCCCCTTTGACATTTACGGATTTTTTTCAGGAGCTTATCACCCTTTTCATAGCTTTCGGACAGGTAGAAATAAAGCTCCTTCATTTTGAACAGCACGTCCTTTTCTCCGGAGAGTTCCCCGGAATAGGCCGCGTAAAGGTCTCTGACAAAGGCCTTCAGTTGTTTTTCCCGGTTAACTGCTTTGCCGTTTTCCGGTGCGTTCTCACAGCAGAGTTCGCCGCTGTTCTTCCGATTGTCCCCTCCGCCTTCACGGATCCGGTCAAAAAGCCCCGGATCCCGGAGAATGCCGCGGCCGCACATAAGTGCCTCTACCGGAAACTGTGCGAGGGTCGCCTTCGCCTCCGGTGCACTGTACACATCGCCGTTGTAGCAGAGCGCGTGGCGACTCTTTTCATACGCAACGGAAAAGGCCTCCTTATTTACCGGACGCGCGTAATAATCCTCACGGCACCGGGGATGCACGATGAGCTCCGTCAGCGGATAATCGTTATAAAGCTCCACAAGGCGCTCAAATCCTTCGTGATCCTCATAACCGGTCCGTGTTTTCACGGAGATCCGGACGTCGCTCTTTGAAAAGACCTCGTCCAGAAACACGCGAAGCTCGTCCGGGACACGAAGAAATCCGGCGCCGCGGTTTTTCGGTGCGACCGTCGGTGACGGACAGCCGAGGTTTAGATCGACCTCCTCGTATCCGTATCCTTCCTTCAGCTTGTGGGCGATCTCCAGGAATTCATCGGCATGATTGGTCAGGATCTGTGGAACGAGTTCCAGATTCCGGTTATTTTCGGGGAGGACATCGGCGCGCTCACGGGCGGTAAAGTCCCGATGCGAAATGAACGGGGTGAAATAACGGTCCGCCCCACCGTAATGCCGATGGTAGACGGTCCTGAAAACGTGGCCGGTGATTCCCTCCATCGGGGCAAGGTAAAGTTTCATGCTGCTCCTAACTTTATTTGCAAGTACTTCTGCCGCTTCTATGCGGTTTCTGTTTACCGTTCCCCGGCACGTGCCTCATCTTGTGATCAGGATACCCATGGCTGCCGACACAAGGATCGTTAACGGAATGTTCAGTTTCGCGACCATAAGAAGCACCAATGCTATGACACCGATGATGACGGTCGGGAAATACACCGAGCCGGAGATGAAGTAATTCTCCCGGCTGAGAGTGAGGATCGTTGCGATGATCATTCCGAGTGCCGCCGGGCGGACGCCATACATTGCCCGGGAAAGCGTCTTGCTCTTTTGGAACTTTTGCAGGAATATGACCGCAAGAAATGCCACGGTAAGCGAAGGCGTCATAACGCCGAGATTCGCAAACAGTGAGCCCCGGATGCCGGCGATGCGCATTCCCACAAAGGACGCGCAGTTTAGTGATAACGGTCCCGGGGTCATTTCGGCGATTGCAACGATGTCGCCCACTTCCGCTTCTGTCATCCAGCCGTGGGACAGCATCTCCTGCTGGAGAAGCGGGACCATCGACATACCGCCAAAACTGACAAAGCTGATCTTCACGTATGTCCAGTAAAGTTCAAGAAGTTCAAGCATGGCGGCCTCCCTTCTCGCGAAGCATCGACACTGTAAGGCCGATAGCCGCTCCGGCGAGCACGATCAGAATCGCACTGATATCAGTAAACAAAAGGACCGGGACTGCCGCGATCATGATCACATACGTCAGCCAATCCTTGAGCGCTGCGGGATACAGCTTCAGGGTTGCGGAGAAGATGATCGGCACCACGGCCGCACGAACGCCCCTTAGTGCACGCGCCACATAGATATTGTCGCGGAAGGACGTGTACAGATACGTGATCACGGTCAGGATCACGACCGGAGGAATCGACATGCCGAGGATCGACATCAATGCCCCGGGGACGCCCGCCACATGGTAGCCGAACATCAACGTTACGTTACCGACCATGACACCCGGCAGCGACTTGCCCACACTGGTGAGATCCAGGAGTTCTTCCGCCGTGATGTAATGCTTTTTATCCACATAATCGCGCTGGATCTGGGCAATGATCGACCATCCACCGCCAAAGGTATACCACCCTATTTTGAAAAAGTAAAGAAAGAGTTCAAGCGAAAGCTGACCTTTTGTCTTTTCACTGCTGTTCATAGATTCTGCCCCGTATCTCCGGATTTCTGCGGGAGTTCTCTCACCCCCTTCGCGGCTATTATAGCCGAAGCATCGCAAAAAGAAAAGAGGAGACGTTTCACCGTCTCCCCTGTCCTTTTCAGGATATCCGTTACTCCTGAGAGAACTGGTCTTTTCCTACGCCGCAAAGCGGGCAGACCCAATCTTCTTCAAGTGCTTCGAATTCAACACCGTCATTCTCTTCCGGATCATATACGTATCCGCATACATCACATACATACTTCATGTGTGGTACCTCCATGTTTTTTAGTATAGAAGCAGGGACGATCGCCCTGCGGGGTGTTTACCTTCGCCTAAGCTTATGCGAAGTAACGATCCAGAAGACCCTTGAATGCACGGCCGTGTCGAGCCTCGTCGCGAGCCATTTCATGAACGGTGTCATGAATAGCATCGAGGTTTGCAGCCTTCGCGCGCTTTGCAAGATCCAGCTTGCCTGCGGTTGCACCGTTCTCAGCTTCAACTCTCATCTCAAGGTTCTTCTTGGTGGACGGAGTGATAACTTCGCCAAGCAGTTCCGCGAACTTTGCAGCATGCTCAGCTTCTTCGTAAGCTGCCTTTTCCCAGTACAGGCCGATTTCCGGATAGCCTTCACGGAAAGCAACACGAGCCATAGCAAGGTACATGCCGACTTCTGAGCACTCACCGTTGAAGTTTGCGCGAAGGTCAGCCTTGATATCTTCAGTTACGTTCGGATCCTGAGCAACACCGACAACATGCTCGCAAGCCCAGCTCATTTCGCCTTCAACGACCTTGTTGAATTTGGAAGCCGGTGCGTTACACTGCGGGCACTTTTCCGGAGCAGCTTCGCCTTCAAATACATAACCACAAATTGCACATACAAATTTTGCCATTTTTAGATCTCCTTGTTTTTAAGTTTTTTAAAAAACCGGTAAAACACCCGGTTCATTAAGTACATGGTTTACGCTCTCTTTGAGAGGCAGTTCCGGCAGATGCCGTAGTAAATGGTCTTCTGCGTCTCGATGGAAACGCCGAGCGAACCCTCCAGCATCCGTAAAATACTGTCGTCGTTCCGAAGCGGAACATCGATCACCGCGCCGCACTCCTTGCAGAAGAAATGCTGGTGAGGCGATGTATCAAAATCAAAATGATCCGAGCCGTCCGTTTCACAGGTGACTCTTCCGATCTCCTTAAGATCTGAAAGAAGCGCCAGATTCCGGTACACGGTTCCCAGGCTGATGTTCGGGAATTCCTCCCGTACCGCCGTATAGACCTGCTCCGCAGTCGGGTGGTCTTTTCTGGATTCCAGATATGTCAGGATGGCCTCCCGTTGTCTGCTCTTTTTAATCATTTTAACTCCATATCAGTATTCTTTACTGATATAATAGCATATATTTCGGATATGTCAAGAGCAATATCAATAATTATTATCGTTTTTAGACAGAATCGCCATTGCAATGATACCGCATATCACGAGAGCGCCCACAAGAACCCCGGCCGTGTCGATGCAGACATCAAACACCTGCATGGAACGGTCATCCACAAAGCTTTGATGAAACTCGTCCGATACGGCATACAGCATTCCGAGTATGCAGGAAAACCACACGCTGACGCGGAATTTCGGAAACCATTGATAAAGCGCGGCTGAAATAAGACCGCCCAGGATCGCGTATTCCGTAAAATGCGCCGCCTTACGGATCAGATAGTTCAGGCACTCCATGCGGAGCGTGAACTCATCGCCCGAATACTGGTTCCATCCGCGAAGAAAGATCCGCTGCACCGCTCCGGTAATGCCGCTTGAAAGATCATTGGAAGCCGCTCCGGTTTTGGAGGACATATAGAAAATAACGCCCATCCATAAAACAGCCGCAGCGGTCAGGCTCCATCGCAGGGCTCTTTTCTTTCTCATGCTTCGATCTCACCGATCTCGATCAGGAAACGGTGCAGCGCATCCTTCCAGTCCGGAAGCGGCTCAAAACCGTTTTCAACGAGTTTGGACTTTTCGAGGCGGGAGTTGGACGGACGTGCTGCCTTGGACAAACCGTACTCTGCCGTCGTTACCGGGTTCACGACGGTGCTCATGCCCGCCTGACGATAGATCTCGCAGGTGAAATCGAACCAGGAAATGTAACCGCCCTCATTTGTAGCATGATAATAACCGTACTTCTCGCTGACGATCATATCGCAAAGAAGGCGTGCAAGATCGTAGGTGTACGTGGGGGTACCGATCTGGTCGTTTACCACACGTACCGCGTCATGCGTCTTTCCGACGTTCAGCATGGTCTTGATGAAATTCTTGCCGTTCAGGCCGAATACCCAAGCAATGCGGACGATGAAATACTTATCAAGAAGGGATGAGACCGCGAGTTCACCCTGCAGCTTGGTCTCGCCGTAGTAACAAAGCGGCGCATAATCCTTGCAGTCCGGTTCCCACGGCGTAGTTCCCTGTCCGTTGAAGACATAGTCCGTGGAGATGTACATCAGCTTTGCGCCGGTCTTCTTTGCCGCTTCGGCAATGTTCTTTGTACCGGTCACATTGATCGCATAGACCTTGTCACGCTTGTCATCATCTTCTGCGGCATCGACCGCGGTCCATGCCGCACAGTGAATGACCGCATCCGCGCCGACCTCCGCCATCACGCGGTCCACTGTCTCCGCATCCGTAATGTCCATCGGAACATACGGCGCAGCTGTCACTGCGGAACCGTCCTGAATGCCGGCATACTGCTCATGGATATCGCTGCCGACGGCCTCGATCCCTCTCTTATTCAGTTCATTGACGACGTCATGGCCCAACTGGCCCGCAACGCCGGTAACAAATACCTTCATGCTGTCTCCTTCGCGTTTCGTTCTTTCGGGTGCGGGTCTTCTACTGTACTGCCCGATAAGCCCCCGATTTTGAATAATAAAAGGCAGTCCCCTGTTTACGAGAACAAGAGACTGCCATAAAGTCATTATTTTAACTTGGAACCGTACATCTTTTCAAAATAGTTCTGATACTCACCGTTTAAGATGTTCATCCACCATTCCTTGTTGTCAAGGTACCACTGGATGGTCTGCGGAATACCGGTATCAAAGGTGTATACGGGCTTCCAGCCAAGTTCAGTCTCCATCTTGGTCGGGTCGATCGCGTATCTTCTGTCGTGACCCTTGCGGTCTTCAACATGCTCGATCAGGTCTTCGGACTTTCCGAGTGCAGTCAGAATGGTCTTAACGACTTCCATGTTGGTGCGCTCGTTGTGACCGCCGATGTTGTAGACTTCACCGACTCTGCCGTTCCGGACAATGAGGTCGATGGCAACACAGTGATCATATACATGCAGCCAGTCGCGAACATTTAAGCCCTCGCCATAGACCGGGAGCTTCTTGTCGTCCAGTGCGCGGCTGATCATAAGCGGGATCAGCTTCTCCGGGAACTGATACGGGCCGTAGTTGTTGGAACAACGGGAGATGGTTACCGGAAGGCCAAAGGTTCGATGGTATGCCATGACAAACAGGTCCGCGGAAGCCTTGGATGAGGAATACGGGCTGGATGTATGGATCGGGGTATCCTCGGTGAAGAACAAGTCGGGACGGTCCAGCGGAAGGTCGCCGTAAACTTCATCGGTGGAGACCTGATGATAGCGCTTGATACCGTACTTGTTGCAGGCATCCATTAACGTGGTCGTGCCGAGGACATTGGTCTGAACGAAGATCTCCGGGTTCTTGATGCTGCGGTCTACATGAGACTCTGCGGCAAAGTTGATGACAACATCAAACTTTTCCTTTTCGAACAGATCGAAGATAAAGGTTCTGTCCGCGATATCACCGCGTACAAAGCGATAGTTCGGCTTACCCTCGACCGGTTTTAAGGTCTCGAGATTGCCGCAGTAGGTCAGAAGGTCCAGATTGACGATCTCGTCTTCCGGATACTTGTTGACCATATAATGAACGAAATTGCCGCCGATGAATCCGGCGCCGCCCGTTACAAGAATTTTCATAGTGAACTCCTTATTATTCCGATATATATAATTTCCGGCCACTTTACCGACAAGCGGATCGCTCCGTGCTTCGCAC
>DCHF01000017.1 GCA_002315555.1 Lachnospiraceae bacterium UBA1759
GGTGAACGTGTCCACCAGGTTCGGGTTGGCGGCCGGGTCGTTCATCAGGGACATGCTGAGAACGAACGGATCAAAGGAGCCCTCCACCGCTTTGTAGGAGCCCGAAATTGCGGCTTTTTGGGCGGAATAGGGTTTGAAGACGGGCGATTCCACTGCCATGTGACGAAGCCGTCTTTCCAGTGTTTTCAGGGCTTCCGGGTCCTCCGGCAGCGGTTCGTCGCTGAGGGCGGGGATCAGGACATCCCAGATACACTCGAGGGACTTTTCCGGGTGGTTGGAATGCTGGTTCATCGCGATGATCATGTCCTTGTCCGGAATGACGATCGAGAACTGGCCGGAAGCACCATCGGCACGGTAAGCACCGGGGTACTTGCACATCCACATCTGGAAGCCGTATCCGGACGTTCCGTCCGTCTTTGGATCCTCGCCGTTTTTAATCATCTCCGCCGGGCGGTTGTCGATGCGGCTCGTGGTCGCGAGCTTCACGAATTCCTCGGGAAGTACGCGCTCCGTGAACTCCTCACCGGCGTCCGTCCGGTACGTGACCAGACCGCCGTCCAGATAAACCTTCATCAGCCGGAGATTGTCCTCCGTGGTGGAGTAGGTGCGCCATGCCCACATGTCGCGCCCGCCCGGCTGCCGGCTGCAATCCAGATTGTCATAGTCGATGCCGATCTTTCCGAACAGCTTCTCGTTCAGATAATCGTAGACGTTTTTACCGGTGATGCGGTAAATGATCTTGCCGAGCAGCGTGGAATTGACGCTGCTGTAATGGAACGTAGTGCCCGGTTCCTCGATGATCGGATGATTGACAAAATTCTTCACCCAGTCCGCATCATCCGGAGGAAAACTCAGCATGCCCGTGCCCATGTGCAGCATTTTGTAAATGGTGAGCTTCCGTAAAAACCCGGACGGTTCTTCAGGCGCATATTCCGGATAGATGTCGATGAGCCGCGTATCAAGTGTCAGCAGGCCCTCCTGAATGGCGATGCCGATGGCCGTTCCCATATAGGTCTTGGTCAGCGAATTGCACATATGGACCTGCCCCCGGGCATAAGGCGCCCAGAAGCCTTCTGTCAGGATGCAGCCGTGGCGCATGATCACGAGACCGTGCATTTCCGTATGGCCGCCTTCCAGCGCATCCAGAAAGGCCATCACGGCCTTTGAGGAAACACCTGCCTGTTCCGGGGTGATGCGGGGAAATTCTGTACGATTCATAAAGTGGCGTTATCCTTCCTTTTTCAGCAGCAGGGCATTGCACTCCTGGGAGGTCCAGGTCAGCGCGCCGTCCGTCAAGTTGTACAGGGTGCCCGTCCAGAGGTCGCGATAGATGCCCGGCTCGATGCCCGCGCGCGCGGTCGTGACGGACAGGGTCTCCGGTTCCATCGACCAGGAGAAGGCTGCCACGTACTGTTCGCCGTCCACGATGCCGGTGTAGAAATGAGCGGCGGATGCGCCGTTTTCATCGACCGGACGGAAAGCCACACGGGAAGAGGCGACCTTGTTGACTTCCTTGTTGCAAGCGAACATCTTGGTGCGCTCGCGTGCAGCTTCCTTGGTGTAATCATCAGACAGGAGCAGGACGGTACCCGCGATGGACGATGCGGTATAACGCGCCCGTGCCATGCCGACGGTCATCGGCTGCTTCATCCATGCGCTCTGATAAAGAACGGTGTGGTCCGGATCGTTGAAGGCATAGACATTGCCGTTCATCCACCAGCCGTAGGTCTGCGCGTTCAGGATGTACTCGATGTCCTCGTTGTTACCGAAGGAATCGCAGCAGAAGCGGCGAGCGTGGCCGTAGCCGCCCGGGAAGATCGGGGCAATGGACGTGCTGATGAAGAACGGGCGTCCCAGCTTCTTCTCCGCCAGATAGTCGCGGATGAATTCATAGCCCTGCTTGACCGCCTGACGGCCCGTGCGGACGGACTTGTCGTAGCGGACGCCTTCTGCGGCGCCGTGGCTCAGGAAATCGACCTTGACGTAATCATAGCCCCATTCGATGAAGCGGTCCAGCTTCCATGCCATGTGCTGCTTCCAGAGCGGGTGTGTGACGTCGATGGGATGCGAACCGTCGATGGCCGGCAGGATCTCTCCGTGCTCGTCGTGAAGCAGGTATTCCTCGTGCTTGTGACCCGGGCAGCCTTCCAGATCGCCCTTGATGAAGAAGGGCTGCAGATGCTGACAGAACGGGCCGTCGTAGATGCCGGTCTTGTGACCTGCGGCGTGGATCTCGTCCTTGATGCGCAGCATTTCCGTTTCATCGCTGCGCTGCCAGCCGCCGTCCAGGTTCGTGTAGGTCATGCCGTTTCCGAAACCGTTTTCGGAGAGTTCGCGCATAAATTTGGCGGTGATGTCATATTTTTCGTTGTCCATGTTGATGCCGAGGCCGCCCCAGGCGTTGAAGCCGAAGGGGACACCGTATTCCCACTCGAGCGGCGGGTTGACGGTCTTGTAGACCTTGCCGTAGTCCTCCAGGAGGATGCGGTAGTCGGCGCCGTGCTTGATGAAGAAGCGGGCGGAGGAGACGGCCGGGCCGATGAGCGTGCCGTGCAGCTGGGAGTCGTGGGTACCATCGTCCGCGACGCCGCTGCGGGCTTCCAGGACACGGGTCGCGAACGGGATCATCGCGATGCCGTTCTTCCAGGTGTCAAAGTCCAGCGCGCCGACTAAAAGGCCGTCGCGGCTCTTCGGGTCAAAGGTCACGGTCATATCGTAGCTGGTGCTGCTGCCGTGCATCGGTTCGGTGTGGAAACGGAGCCAGAAATCGTTGTCGTAGGGCAGAAGCAGGCAGCGGGTGAAGAGGCTGTCCCACCAGGAGAGGCCTTCGTTGCCACCGCCGTTGTATGCAAGCGGAACTAGGCGGCGAGTCTCCACATCGGCGCCTTCGCTGTCGGAGAGGACGCAGGAAGCGATCGCGCCGTCATAACCGAGCGCCAGGACTTCCGTCAGAACGAGTCCGTTTTTGGCCTGATATTTGAGCTTTAACACACCGTCCTCATTCTCCTCGGAGACGAGCTCGGCGTTTTTGGTTTCCACACGGCGGCCGTCCGCATGGAATGCGTAAGCATAGGCGCTTAAGACCGGCTTGCCGTCTTCCAGTAAATTAAAATAACCATTGTCAGCTTTTTGCCAGGAATACATGTTTTTCCTTTCTCAGAACGTTCTGAAGACATCGGAAACGACGTTACCGCCGCCGTCCGTTGCATAATCCTCACCGATGAAACCGGCCACGCGGAAGTGGTTTTCGCCGACATTGTAGGTGTTGTTTTCAAAGGTGATGTTTTCCGTAAGCTTGTTGCCCTCGGCGTAAGCGTGGCCGCGGAGATCCGCAGCGGAGGCGAGGACTTTATAGCGGTAACCGTCGATCTCATTGTCGTGGATCGCAAGGTCCCGGATCTCGTTGTTCAGGAATTTCAGCGTCGGAACGGAATGGTCCGTGATGTCCGGCGCCCAGCGCTTGTCATGGCGCGGATAGCCGAAGTTCCAGTCGTAAATGCGGGCTTCGGTCTGTGCGGTCTCGATCGTGAAAGCGTAATCTGCGTTCAGGATGCGGTTGTGGTGGATGTCCACGCGTTGTACGATGTTCCGGTCAAAGGTCATGTCGCCGTCCAAAAGAGCGTAGATTCCGGCGATGACGATGCCCGCGCCGTCGATCACATTGCCGGCTACCTCCACGTCCTCGAGCACCGCATGGTAGGAGCGGACGCCCGGGTAGTAGTCGCCGCGGCAGGCCGTCAGGAACAGGCCGCGGGAGGGCTCGCCCACGTCCTCGATGACACGCTTCAGATGATTGTTCATGATCCGGACTCCGCGGATCTTCGGGTCATACGTGGCGCCGAAAAGAGTCTCCGCGACGTGCAGATAGCAGCCGGAAATACCGAAACCGAGGTCGTTTCCTTCAATCAGCACGTTCTCCATCAAATCGTTTTTACTGTTGCCGTAGCCGGACATGATGTTGAACGGGGAATCCCAGCAGGCCTCGGCGGAATTGCCGATGAAGCTGACGTTCCGTACCACATTGTTCTCAAATTCGTAGTCCAGTGAACCGTCCACGAAGGAGACCGGTACACTGGTGGAAACGGACATGCCGATACGCATTCCGCCCAGGATCCGGTTGTTTTTGATCATGATGTTTTCCGCGATGGCATTTTTTACGGTGCGGGTGCAGCCGTCACGAAGCTTTGCGGCGGAGACGGAGATCGGCACCAGGCCGGCACCTTCATCCTCGTTCCACTGGTCGGCGCCGCGGAGGGTGCAGTCCTCGATCGTGACGTTTCGGATGATGCCCTCCGATTCGCAGGAGGAAACCAGGAACGCGCGGTACAGCATGTCGATCGTCAGGTTGCGGAAGGCGATATTCTCGCACTCTCCGCCAAAGGGATCGACCTGGACCGCACACAGGAAGCCTTCCATGCGGAGGTCCTCAACGGTGACGCAGGAGACGGTGACTAACAGGCCGATGGCCTTTTTATCCGCCCGCACTATGGCGCCGTTTCCGTGGATCGTGATCGCCTTTTCGATCCGGACCTCACGGTCAATCTCGTAAACCGCGTCTTTTTCGAGCGTGAGCTCGGCACCGGCGTTTTCAATAAGGGTCAGTAATTCGTTCATTTGTTATCCTTTCAAATACTCAGACCGGGATACAAAACGAGGGCCGTAGGATCAGTCTTCGGTTTTTTCAAGCTCTTTTTTGAAGATGGCGCTCATCGGGCCTTCCGGGAATTCGAAATCCTTCGGAAGATAGTTGATGCAGGAGTCGCCGACCTGCGCGCGGAGGCTGCCGTTAAAGAAGCCGTGGCAATATTCCGGAACGTCGAGCGGGTCCACATTGTCCGGGCAGCCATTCACGACGTGCTCCGCGGCGGTGATGAAATCGTCCAGGTAGGACTTGGCCACCGGACAGCCGTTATGGTTCGGCATGATGAAATCGTACTCATCTTCGCGGGATTTCAGGAGCTTGCAGTTCTTAAGAAACGCGCCGACGGATTCAAAGAGGTTCAGGTTGGCGTTGCTCGCGTCCAGCTCATCGCCCGGGAACATCAGACGGCGTCCGTGGTCGATGAACGCGATGGAGCTCTTGCAGTGTGCCGGTGTGTAGATGACTTCGACTTCGCGGCCGCCCAGGTCAAAGATGTGGCCGTTTTCCACGGCGATCTTTTCATAGTCCGGGTAGGGCATGTTGTCCAGCCATTCCTGCGGCAACGGGCCAAAGGCACGGTCGGCGTTTTCAAAAGCCAGCGGATGCATGTAGACCTGCGGGAAGAATCGGTTGCCGCCTGTGTGGTCAAAGTGCTCGTGGGTATTGACGACCATGAGCTCGCGGTCGCCCTTCAGCATGTCGACGATGTTCGGGAGGTCGCCGCGTCCGTAAGCGGTATCGATGAGGAGCGCCTTCTCAGTGCCAAGGAGCAGGAAGGTGTCCAGCGCTTCGCCGTAATGAATGATGTAGGTGTCGTCAAAGAGGCGCCACCAGCGGTATTCTTCGTCATCCGGCAGACGTACGATGTTATATTTCCGGTTCATAAGAAAACTCCTTTCATGGAAAATTGAATTCACGGATGCGCCGGGGAAAGCTCCGGTGCTGTTTTCTTCAGTATAGCATAGCCTCCGTGAAAAAATATGCCGAAATCCTGCGGAGTTTTTTGGATATTTCGACATATTTCGGTACTTCGATGAATGTGGTACAGTTTAGAAAAGACCGGAGCTGCGAAGAGGCTCCGTTACTCAAATGCTTCCCGGGAGGAATGATCATGGCAGGTGAAAAACAGTTATTACGAGAAAAGAAGGAGCTTGAGCGGCTGGAAAAGACTGAAAAGTTCCACAAATCGAGTAAGTATTTTCTGATACTCATCATCGTGCTGGGGATAGTGTACATCGTCGATGAGCTGACCAGCAATGTCCGCGGAACGGTCGATTCCTATACGATCTGCGACCTGTTCCACACGACTTTCGGCTCCAAGGAATACAATAACGCATCCGGCACGCTGGGTCTCGTTACGACCGGCTGTTATCTGATCTATCTGATCTCGCCGTTCTACAAATCCCTGGCGGACCGTTTCGGCCGCCGGTTGTTCCTGATCATCAATACGCTTGGCATGGGCATCGGTATGCTGGTCTCCATCGTGTCCGGCAGCGTCACGATGTATCTGATGGGCTGCGTGATCATGACGTTCTTTACCCCGAACGATATGCAGGTCATCTACATCATGGAATGCGCCCCGAAGGAGCACCGCGCAAAGCTGTGCTCGATCACGAAGGGCATTGCTCTGATCTCGGTATCTCTGCTCGGCGTGATGGTCAAGGCGTTTGTCAACCGCGAGGATCCGGCCACCTGGCGTCTGGTCTACATCGTGCCGATCGTTCTGGCCCTCGTTGTAGGCTTCCTGGCGATCTTCTTTATTAAGGAAACGCCGGTCTTCACCAGGAAGCGGTTGGAATATCTGCGTGCCGATGATAAGCAGCGGAAGGAACGCGAAGAGGCGGAGAAGGCTGCGGCGGCGGAAGAGAAAAAGAAGAGCAGGGGCGGTGTCATCGCGGCATTCCGCTACATTTTCACACACAAGCAGACCACGGCGATCGCATTGGTGGCGGTCCTGTTTGCCATTGCCACCGGCTATACCGGAAAGTATCAGAACATGATCGAAGCCGGCGTCAGCCGCGGCGTACTGACCGAGGCGGGCAGCAGCACGATTCTGATCTTCTATCCTGTTATCAACGGTATTTTTACGCTGATCGGCGGTTTCATTACCGATGCGCTCGGCCGTAAGAAATCTTCCCTGATCCTGGGCTGCTGGGCGGCCATCGGTCTTGCGTTGTTTGCCGCGGGCTGCGTCTTCGGCATGAATCCCTATGTCATGGGCTTTGCGTACGGCATCTCCATCGCCGGTCTGTGGTCCATTTCCGACATGATCTATTTTGTTATCACTTCGGAATCGACTCCGACCGAATCCAGAGCATCCGTCGTTGGCAGCATGCAGCTTCTCGGTATGGTGGGAACCGGCCTGAATATGGTATTTAACAGCGTGGTTACGATGGTCTCCGGCGCAATGAACCTGCCGTATGTCCTGCCGCTTACCTATCTGCCGCTGATGTTCATCGCACTTCTTGTGCTGATGCTGCGAGTCCGGGAGACCAGGGATGTGGATCTCGACAATGTGGAGATCGTTTGATGATGTTTTGCCGGCGACGGGAGAAAATTTGAGGAGCGGAGGAGAAGATGCCGAATAATTGGGACAACATCCGTGAAGAAGAGTTGAAACAGCTGGTAATAGCGGCAGGGGCCGGGAACGGCGCCGTTCTATCGGCCGCGGATGTCGTGACGGACCGCAGCTTCCGTGATATCTGCGCAAGCAACGGCTGCGGAATGTTTGGAAAGTGCTATATGTGTCCGCCGGATGTGGGCGATATTGAAGAGCTGATGGCTAAGATCCGCACCTTTGAGCAAGCATTTCTTTATCAGACAGTCATTCCGTTAGAGGATTCCTATGATTTTGAGGGGATGATGGAAGGGCGGATGAAGCATCAAAGGATCACCATGGAAGTGGAAAAAGTGTTGAAAACGTGGATGAACGCGGAAAATCACGCCGCAGATGCGGAAAAAACAACCACCGGCAATGAGGAGAAGGTGCAGGCAGGCAATGTGAAGAAGGCACCGGAATATCTTCACCTTGGCGTGGGAGGCTGCGGTGTCTGCAGACCCTGCGCAAAGATCGCGGGAGAGCCTTGTCGTTTTCCTGACCTTGCCATGGCCAGCATGGAAAGCTATGGGATCAATGTGGCGGAAACGGCTGCAAAAGCGGGGTTGAAGTATATCAACGGCGCGAATACGGTGACGTACTTCAGTATCATTTTGATGCATTGAGCACGAACATAAGGCGACTTTCAGCGAATGTCATATTTCAACAACCCCCGGGTTTTTGAAATATGTCTTTCTGAATCGTTAACACAAACAGGTTTTCGTGCTATAGTGTACAAAAATATGCTTGGTTTTGTGTGAATAATATCACATCGGAGGAAGGCTACAGCGTTAACACGAAGCATTGAAGAGGATTTCGGAGGGGATATCATGCTGCGAGCAGCGGTCATCGAGAGGAATAAGGAGCGCAGAGAACGGGTTCTTGCCGGTCTCGAAAATCTGAATATGGACATCCGCGGCACTGCTTTTAGCAATGCATCGGATTATCTGGAGCAGCTGGAAACAGACGGTTCCGCATATGACATTCTTCTTTTGAATACCACACTTTTTAATGAAGGCGATGGTGTGCAGCTTGCCGCCAGGGTCCGCAGTATGAACAACAAGATCATGATCACCTTTATGTCGGAGACCGACCGGTATCTGCGTAACGCCTTTGATCTTCTGGCCACCGGTTACCTCAGGTATCCTTTCGATATGAAGGAACTGCATAACTGCATCAGTTTCTATTATCATATGTCCGAGCCGGAACGCCGGACATCGCTCATGATCAAGGAAACGGGCGGGAACTATCGGCGGATCTATGCGCGCCATATCCGCTACATTGAAAGCTCCAATCGTGAGATTCTGCTCCATCTGGACGATGGAACCGTGATCAGTGGCTATATGAAGATGACAGAGGCAGAGGAAAACCTTCCCTCAAACCAGTTTTTCCGCTGCCACCAGAGTTATCTGGTCAACTTCTACTTTGTGGACGAGCAGAAACGGGACAATTTCAAACTAGGTGACGATGAGATTCCGGTATCACGGAAATATCAGACGGACGCGAAAGAAAAATATTATAATTACGTGTTTGACACCATGGAATGAGCAAACATACATGAACGGGGCAGTTTGATACTGTCCCGTTTTTTATGACAAATTTTACATTAAAGTGATCAAACTCGATAAAACACTCACAAAAAGAATGCAAAATGCTATGTTCTCAGCAGTAATGCTGTAAAGGAGTCTTTATGAACCACTATGGTATGATGAATGAATATGAGATGTCCAAGGATTATGAGGAACTGGTGATGGAAATTCTGCAGAAGGCGTCAAAAACGCCTGAGGATGCAGAGGAGCGTGGTTGGAATGTGTTTTTCAAGCGGAAACGAATCGGCAGGGTGATGTTCACCCTGATTCACACAGAATGCTCTGAAGGACAGTTCGAACAGATTAACCAATTCTCAAGTGAGGCTTGTGCCCGTGGAATCTACTGCAGGTGTCTGTGGGATGACGGAAAAGCGAGAATACGGATCGTGGAGGAATGTGCATGAAGAGTATAAGAAACAATAAGGGATTTTCATTAGTGGAACTGATCGTCGTTGTAGCGATTATGGCTGTTTTGGTCGGAGTGACCGCTCCGGCGATGACGCGTTACATCGAAAAATCACGGGAGAGCACAGACCTTATGAATGTCAGAGCTGCGTTCTCTGAGGTGACAGCAGCCGTTACGACGGAAGACCGGACAGCGACATACGGAAAAGACAACTCACCGATCTATCAGAACGATGACCTCTATATGATCGAAGTCCCGCTGAAACAGCTGGGCAGTGGTTGGAGCAGTGCATTTGAGACGCTCAGCATCGGCGGAGTGTCCTATGCGGACATACACTGGATCAATGAGCCGCAGGCGAAAGGCACATGTAAAGTGTATTACCGGGACGGCGAGATGTTCATTGACTGGGGTGGCGAAGCGGTCGTTTATGACAACAGTAATTCCATCGCAAAATATGTACTTAATCATGTTCAGCAGGACCTGGCGACCTTTATCGCAAGTAATGCTTCCAATTATCAGGCCATTTTTTCAGCGAGTAAGCTGAACACCCATATTAAAACCGCGGTTGTTCTTCCGGACGGAAAGAGTGTGGACCTGTATATCTACAACCGTGATTACGACAACTATCAGGATACGGCAAGCCGCATGGTGGCAAATACGGCCAGTGTGATCTACAACAGCAGCACCGGTAATGTTTCCACGATTATTTATTACGACGGAAAAGATTACACATCCTGGTCTTTGACCGATGATCAGTGGCAGGACAACGCATATATTACCAAAAAGAGCTGATCGTCACACTGATCTGTTACAAAAAGGTGTCAGATTTTACAATAAAACGGTCAAAATCGATAATGTGATCACAACTTGAAAAGAGCATGTTAAAGTCGCATCATCGAAAGTAATTGAATTATGCAGGGTGCGTCAGACTTGGGTTCCTCTTCCCTCCTCTTTTCCTGAGCCTGACCCCCCCGGTTTTTTGCAGTTTGGCGGCATATATAGAATAAGCCCCCGACATCCTCAGGATACCTGATCTACCGGAAACGGTAAACGGTATGGCCGGATGTCGGGGGCTTTCTTCTGTTAAATCGTTATATACGACTTCTGATATATTAGCGAATATCAAACACACTTCTTAACTTCAGCGTACTCGAATCACCGCTTAAAACTTCAATCGTCACGGTTCCCGCATTCATGTCAAAGAAATTATCGGAGAGGATCAGATCATCATTTTCGTTCTGAATCTCTACGCTCTTTGCATATGCTTTTGCGGAAACGGTGATGTACTTTCCATCCACGGCCGCCGTGAGTTCCGGATCCACATAGTGGAAGTATTTGTGGTAACTCAGGTTGACGGTGCCGGAGGAAACGACCTGTCCGTCCTTCACGGCTTCGTAGCTGATGTACTCGTTGTAAATGTCCATGTCCGGAAGCTCGACCTTGTCCAGCCAGGTCGATGAAAACGCCTTTACAACGATCTTTTCGGACTCCGCGCGGAGGATTTCACCTTTTGTGTTGCGGATGGCCCAGTTCACGGTGAGGTTCTCATCATTCCACGTTTCATTTGCCACGGAAAGGCGGATGGACTTTTCAAAATCATACGGATAGCGGTTCAGCTGCTTGCCGGAGCTCACCATGCCGTTTTCCTCACAGGAGATCATGATCGGCGCGAAGAAGCGTTTTTCATAGTAGTGAAGCGCCTTCAGGCGGCCCGTGTAGTCGATGGACGACCAGGACGCCACCGGCCAGCAGTCGTTCAGCTGCCAGACAACGGTGCCCATGCACACGCCGCGATGGCGACGGAAGTGCTCGACGCCGTAGCGGATACCATCGGCCTGAAGGAGCTGCGAAGCGTAGATCAGCGTGCTGAAGTCCGTCGGGTAAAGGTACGTCTGCTGCATATAGTTCAGAATCTTGCCGTTTGCGGCACCGTTGCGCTGATGACGCTCCATGACATAGGAGAAGATGTTCTTGTCCTTCGGATCATCCGTGAAGGTGTCGATGGTCTTCTCCGACGGGAACGACTGGAAACCGAACTCGGACAGGTAGCGGAATCGATACTGACGGTACGCCGTGAAGGGCTTGTTACCGTGCCAGACGTCCCAGTAGTGCTGGTCGCCGCGGTCGGGATCCTGCGGCTCGTCAAAAGCACCGCCGGAGGACGGAGAGCTCGGCCAATAGAAGGTCTGCGGAACAAGTTCTTTTACCATGCCGGAGATAATGTACTCAAACAGGATCGCATAGTCGCGAAGCAGCGCAGGGCGGGCAGAGAAGCCGGGCATGATGGCCATTTCCTCGACTTCGTTGTTGCCACTGATCAGCGCAAGCGATGCGTGATGGCGGAGGCGGAGCAGATTGTCGCGGAACTCCGCGCGGACGTTCGCGTCGAATTCCGGGGTCAGCGCGTACATCGCGCAGGCAAACATCATGTCCTGCCATACCAGCAGGCCGAGCTCGTCGCAGATATCGTAGAACCAGTCGTCCGGATAGTAACCGCCGCCCCAGACGCGGATGCAGTTATGGTGGGCCCAGACGGCCTTTTCCAAAAGCGTACGGGTGGTGTCCGGCGTGATGCGGCCCAGAATGTGGTCTTCCGGAATGTAATCGGCACCCATGGCGAAGATTTTGAGACCATTGACGGTGGTGGCGAATTCCTCCCCGCCGATCTCCAGCTTTTCCCGGCTCATCGTAATGGTTCTGAGGCCGATGCGGCGCTCCCAGGAATCCAGGACACATTCGCCGATCTTCATCGTCACGACAACGGTGTACAGCGGCTGGGCACCATAGCCGTTCGGCCACCAAAGCTCGGGGTCATCGATAACGGCGGTCATGCAGTCCACGGGCACACCGTTCTCGGAAATAACTTCCCGCTCGACGAGGATCTCGCCGGTCGGCGCGGTGATCTTCAGTTCGTAATCCAGAAGACCGGCGGTCTTCCAGGCCTCATTCGGCTCACCGTAGATGACGTCGGGCTTCAGTTCCAGCCGGACGCGGCCTTCCTCGTGATGCTGCAGCACCATAACGGATTCAAACTTCGCCACGGAGTATCCCTGCAGCGTGACGGGACGCCAGATACCGGCATCCGGAAGGTGCGCGCCCCAATCCCAGCCGAACATACAGTGCGCCTTACGGGTTTGGGGGTAGCCGGGCATGGCGTCGCCGTCACCGTTGAACGGGTCATTCTCGTACATTTTCTGTGCATATTCGACCGGTGAATGGAAGAGGATGCGGAGCTCGTTGGTCTCAAGGAGACGGTCCTTCACTTCGAATTCGTAGGTGCGGTGCATGTTATTTGTGGAGGCGATCTTTTCGCCGTTCAGGAACACATCGGCGATGGTGTCCAGTCCGTCAAAACGGAGAAGCACGTGGTCCTCCGCGGTGACAGCGGGATCTGCGGAGAAGCTTGCGGTGTATTCGAAATCGTTCCGCATCAGCTCGCAGGCGGCCAGTTCATTGTCCTTCCAGAAGGGATCGTCCATTTTCCCGGCGCGGAGAAGATCGCCGTAAACGGAACCCGGAACATCCGCCGGAATGATATCGTCGCTGCCGACCTGATGCATTGTCCAGCTCAGCGCGCATAAATTCTGTGTGGTCATTTTTTACCTCGATTGATCTGTGGGTTTACACATGTGTATCGTGTTGACATAAACAGATTTCCGAACCCCTTGGATCCGGAAATCTGTATCTGGTTTATGCTTTAGAACACGAAGGTCATGATGGAATGCTTTTTGATCTCCGTCTTTGCGATGGAATTGTTGCAGCGGATCACGACCGGCATGTCGCGGTCCAGGGTGTTCAGGAGCACCATGGCGATGCTGCCGTCCGGATTCTTAAACGCGGTGCCTTCCAGCTTGTTCGTGTACAGGGAGGAGCCCAGACGGACAGCACCCGGACGAATGAACCTGGAGATCTGACCCATGTAGTAGTAGGAGCTGTGGAAGAGCATATTGCCGTTTTCGTCTACAGTGACCGGTGCCTCACCCATCCACGGGCCTTCTTCCACGGTGTGACGCATGAAGCGGCGTTCGATGTCCGTCATGGTCTCATCCGTGATCTCGCCTGCGCGGAATTTCTTACCGAATTCGATCTGCTCGTCGCCCCAATGGTACGGACGGCCGGTCTCGTCGAGCAGCATGTTCCAGTCGACCCAGCCGTTTGCGAAGTTGTTCAGATCGCCGATGATATCGTGTGCATAATGTTCACCGGAAGCATAGACGCACTTGTTGTGCGCGCCGGTGGAAGCTTCAGAGCCTAAGATCATCTTATCCGGGAACAGCTTGTGGAAGACACTGAGGGCTTCGAAATGGTCGCCGGAGTACCAATGAATGGCGATGCCGCCCAGAGCCTTGTTGCCGGCTTCATCGGACAGGCAGGTCAGGCCGCGGGAGACCACGCGCTCCTTGTTGTGATCCCAGAAGAAGATCATGGTGTCCGTAAGGCCGGCCTTGTCCAGCGCGGGACGAAGGTAATTGACCGCAAAGTCGCGTTCTTCCTCAGCCTGATAGAAGCAGGACTCCCAGCCCTGTTCCGCGTGCGGCTCATTCTGGATGGTCACGGCAAAGACCGGAATGCGTTCTTCCTTCAAACGAAGCAGGTATTTCACGAAATAGTCGGCCCAGACCTGACGGCATTCCTTTTTCAGCATGCCGCCCTTATCCATGCGGCCGTGGGTCTTCATCCATGCGGGCGGGCTCCACGGGGAAGCGAAAAATTCCACATCCGAATTCTTTTTCAGCACGCGCTGAACCGTCGGAAATACCCATTTTTCTTCGCGGGACATATCAAAGTCCTTCAGTTCAAAATCGTCCGGCGTATCGTCATAGGAGTAGATCTCGTTCGCAAAGTCGCTGGAGTTGATGGTGAGACGGCAGGTAGAGTAGCCGATGCCCTTTTCAGCATCGAAATACTTATCCAGGAATTCCTCCTGCTGCTTTTCGTCCAGGTTGGCGAAGTTGTAAGCGGCAGCCTCGGTCATGGCGCCGCCGAAGCCCTTGACGGTCTGGTATTCGGCCTGTGGGTAAACGGTGAAGTTGGCGGATTCGTTGCCATCGGGACCCAGGGAGTCCTCCGCAAAAGTCAGCGGAGCATCTTCGTGTAGGAACTTATTGTTCGCATAATCGGTCGTAAAAACACGGATCGTTTCGTTCATGGTGTCCTTTCTTCTGCATGCGGTACATACTGCCGTCCGGAATTCCGTTGGCCGATAGTACTTAAATGCGGTAAAAATGTTCGTTATAAGCAACATAGCAAACTATATTGACAAAGGCAACTGTTTTTATATATATAATGAAATTATAGCCGTACCGCAGCAAGAAGTGATTCATATTGAGCAGTCACGGGAAAAGTGAGCGAATTTGCTCGTATTTATTGCAAACAAACGCTTTTATAAGGTATAATGAAGTCCGTTATATGGGAAGATTCCTGAAACAGATTTAAGCCGCTGAGATGTATTCACCGGTGAGTGACCATAAATTGAGACAAAATGAAGGAGACGCCATGTCTGAAAAGAAAATTGAACTGATCCCGAGCTTCCAGGTAGACCACACCAGGATCGTCCCGGGCATCTACGAATCCCGCCTGGACACCCTGGGCAGCGAATTTGCCACTACATTTGATATCCGCATGAAGTATCCGAACATTGAGCCGGTGATCCATCCGAATGCCATGCACACCATCGAGCACATCATCGCCACTTACTTAAGAAACGATGACGAATGGAAGGACCGCATCATTTACTGGGGACCGATGGGCTGCCTTACCGGCTGCTACCTGATCGTCAAGGGTCACCCGACCCCGCAGGAGGTTTACCCGCTCATGGTTCGCGCGTTTGAGCACCTCAGTGATTACGAAGGCGAGGTCCCGGGCGCAGCACCGATCAACTGCGGCAACTATCTGCTGCACGACCTGACGATGGCCCGCTACGAGGGCAAAATGTACGCCGACCGTCTGAAAGCCGCACCGTCCTTCGATTATCCGATGGCGGAGCGCGTTCAGGATGAAGAAGGCCGTACCGTTTTTGATTCCTGACGGACATTCATTTCGGCCCCTTTACAGGGGCCGTTTGTGTTTTCCCGAACTTTTTTCAAGATTTTTCTTTTTTTTGTAACGAAACGCTTTTTCGCAGTATAAACAGTCATAAAACAAAAGAGAGGGGGAGCGGACGATGGATCCGATGGATAAAATCTATCAGAAATACGCGCAATACGTGTATAAATATCTGATGTCGATTACCCATAACAGCGATCTTTCGGAAGAATTGACCCAGGAGACTTTTTATCAGGCTGTAAAAAGCGCCAACCGGTATGACGGCAGCTGTCAGGTGACGACCTGGCTGTGTGCCATCGCAAAGAACCGGTATATGGCTTATTTGAAGAAAAATCCCGCGCAGGAATCTTTGGAAGCGATGGACGAAGAATATGGCTATACGGCGGCGAAGGAGTGCGAATCACCTGAGACCCAAACCGTCTCCAAAGAGAGCCGGCTGCGGGTACTGAAGATGCTGCACAGTATGGACGAACCCTACCGGGAGGTCATTTACCTCCGGCTGATGGAAGACCTGTCCTTCAGTGATATCGGCGAAGTCATGGGTAAGAGCGAAAACTGGGCTCGAGTTACATTTTTCCGGGGAAAGGAAAAACTGAAAAAGGAGATTGAAAACAATGAAGAAATATGAACTGCCGTGTGAGATCGTGGATGACATCCTGCCGTCTTACGTGGACGGCCTCACGAATGAAGTTACCAACAAAGCGGTCGATGAACACATCGCCGGATGTCCGGACTGTCAGAATAAGCTTCGGGCGATGAACGCACCGGACCCGGTACAGCCCGAAGAAGCGAAGAAGGAGATCGATTTCCTGAAAAAGACCCGCAGAAGAAATATTCTGTTGATCATTGCGGGAGTGTTCCTGACCATCGTCCTTGCGCTTGCCGCGATGATCTATTTCGCGTTTGAAGGAAGCCCGATCCGGAAGGCACGCTTTACGAAGGAAGCCCGCGCTTATGTTGCGGAGACTTATCCGAACGAGGGGTACACGGTATCGAAAGCAGTCTATGATTTCAAGTGCAATACGTATGTTTGCACCGCATATAAAGAAGGCAGCAAAGACATCAGGTTCCGCGTCTATCCGGATTCCGAAAGCGGAAAAGTCCGCGATGATTATGAGTCCAGTGTGGGCGGCTTCAGCAACACCATGATCCGCTTGGCGGAAGAATTGGATGCAGCAGCAGATGAGGCTCTTGCGGACCTTCCGTACCGTACCCGCTTGACCCTTGCTTCCTTCTATGACTGGGAGGCAGACTATGACCGTATGTATCTGGATATGCCGCTGGACCTCACTGATGTTCCGGCAAAGACCGAGCTGATCCTCTGGGCGGAGACCTCCGGTTCGGCTCCCACGTATGCGGAAGCGGAAGAGCTCCTCCGCGCGGTAAAGGCTTATGCGGAAGGAAAAGGCTTGCACTTTGACTATTATTCACTGTCTCTCGAGTACCCTTATGTTGAAGCGGAGAACGGTGAGCTTGTTCCGACGGATTATTCCTCCATCGTCCATCTGACGGATGTCCCGGCTGAGATCATCGATGATCCCGCCGCGCTTCATGAATTCGCGCAGGCGGAAGAGGCTGCGGCTATAAGGGAGATCGAGGAGATGGAAAAAGGTAATTTCGGCAAAGATGCAGCCATTCAGGAACCCTGACACACAGAAAAGAGAACGGACCGAAAAGATAAATTAACGGCGGAAGTGCCGGTCATATAAGAAAGGGAAGTATCATGAAGAAAAAATTCACCGAGTTTATGGGACTCAGCCAGTACAAGGTGGCGTTTTGCTACGAACTGGCCGGAAAACATTTTCACCTGATCATGGATGAGGGGGAAGAGGTATCGCTGAATTTCATTGACGGGGAGTGCGTCCAGATCGCCGAAAAGGGACAGCCCTACGTTTTTGAGACCTACGAGTGCCTGAAGGGCGATGATACCACCTACCTGGTCCGCGTCATGACCGATGGTGCGACCGGCCCCATCAACCGCTGCTGGATCCTGGATACCGAGCAGAGCCTGGTCACGATGGTCCGAATCGAAGCCGGCTATGACCCCGAATATCCGAAGATGCATCGCGTGATCCCGCATTTCGGCGCCATCAAGCTTCCGGGCCGCGCACTTCCCAAGATCCGCCATCATTTCTCGAACCGTATGGTAGGCCACCATATTTACTGGCGCTACAACAACGGCTTCATGCTCCAGCACATTTATCACACTCCGACGGTCGTTCGTGCCGATATGGGCCCGAACACCTCCTTCGTGGATGAAGACAATCTGTACATGGACATGATTGCTTCCGATGACCCTGCGGTCAGCGCATACGGCCGCGAGCGCAGAGAGCATTTTGAAAAGTGGAGACCGTCCTACCCCTTCTACGAGGAGCCCTGCTTCCACATCTGGATCAAGGAGAACCTGAACGTATTCTGCTTTGTGGAAGAGAACGCCAACCGCGTGGACTATGCCCGCACGAGCGGCGGCGCCGGCATTCTGCTTCTGCAGGAGATCGACCGCCTGACCGACGTTGGCCTCAGCTTCAACCTGAATGAATACTACATGCTTTCCGCGGTGGGCATGGAAGCGCCGGAGGATCAGGTGGATCCGCTGGATACCGCGCCGTCGCCCTTTGATTTCTCAAAGCTGACCGCCATGCCGACGGTGCCGAAGGAAGTTACGGAAGAATAAAAAAGAGTGGAAACACGCTGAAAAAGGCCATCCGGACCGGGTCCGGATGGCCTTTTATTGGATGATCGCAGGAGCCCGGTAGCGGGCCTCTTACCGATGACGATTAGATTGCGGTCAGTTTTACCTGATAACTGGTGAAATCCTTCAGGGTAAGATAGATCGTGGTCTCTTCAGCGGAGAGAACATCGGAACGCACAAGCTCCAGGTCGCGTGTCTCATCCTGAATGTAGAAGTCCGCGCGATATTTGCCGGGCAGATTCTTTACCGTGAATTCAACGGGCATCGGTGCAGCGGTCGGGTCATTGTCAAAGTAGCTGAAGAGGACGCCGCCTTCCGCGCCGTTTAAGGCTGCCGCACCAAAGAGGTGGGCATCGGCCTCCAGAGCATAAGAAGTCTCATATTTGCGGAAGTCTCCGAACATCTTGATGGCGTAGTAAGGCTTCAGAATGTCAAGGACATCGGAGGAGAACAGACCGTTCATAGTGCACGGACGGGCATCATAATAGCAGAGCACGTCCACATCCTCATACTGCGAAGCGCAGATGCAGGAAAGCACAAAGGAGGAGCCCTTCAGGTTCTTTTCGTCGCGTAGGGACTGTTTCCAGACCTCGCCGAGCCAGCCGGAAACGTAGTTCCATTCATTCAGGTGCTTTTCCGTATCGCCGTAACCGTATTCCGCAAAGATTGCATTGGAATCACGGACGTACCGGACAAAGTCCTCCGGGCAATCGCAGTAGCGGTGGTAGGAGATGAAGTCCAATTGAATCCCGCGCTTTTGAAACTCGGATAAATAGTAGCGGTCCACCGGTTCATGCATGTTGCAGAAAGCCGGTCCGCCGATCCTGAGTGCCGGGAAGCAGGATTTCAGATACTTTGCGACGGTTTCAAAAAAGTCCGCGAACTGTGCCTCGGTGCCCTGCCAGCAGGGATTGCTGCCATCGGCGTTCCGGCAGTCCGGCTCGTTCCAGATCTCCCAGTAACGGATGCCTAAAGTATAACCATCGGCCCATCCTTCGTTATAGTGGCGGATGATGTGCTCGCAGATCCGGGCCCATTTCAGATAATCCTTCGGGACCAGTGTGCCCTTTTTACGATTGTGTTCGATGGCTGCACCCAAACGATAAACGATCTCGGTACCGACCGCTTCAAAGGTCCGAAGATATGCATCCGTGGGGGCAAAGTCATACGATGCGGGATCATCCACATCGGCGTCGAAGTCCTTGAAGATGCGGTGAACATCGACGGAGTCTTCTCCGCCGTAATAACTGCTGAACGCGCTGTCATGCAGCCTTCCGAAGGGGATATTTGCTGCTTTGTAAGCTTCTGCGTTTGAGACGCCGCGCACATTGTTGACACCGACCGGGCCGTTATTCACGCCGTTCAAAGGCTTTACGGGACCGGTACATTTCGAAAAATCTACGATTACTCTTCCCATTGTATTTCCTGCGATACTGTCGCAGCCTCCTTGCTGTCTTCAGCATACCCCCCCTATTTGGCAATTGCAACTTCTTTTTATCCGCTTTTGTAAATTCTATTGCATTATAAATGCATTACTCTATACTTAATTTAGATTAAGATGTCGTAGACCGACAGAATGTGGTGTTTTGATGAATGATCGGTTTATTTCCAATGAATACAAAAGATCGCGGGCAGCCTATGTGATCCAGTGCACGGCGGAATACTTTGTGTCGATCCTTGTGGCCGATGCCTTTCTTGCTAAGCTCCTAAAGCATATCGGACTCAGTGATTCTACGATCGGCGTTATTTCGTCGCTCGCATCGTTTGCGTTCCTGTGCCAGCTTCTTTCCATACCGATGGCCCGCCGTATGAGGCATGTCAAACGGAATGTGATCCTGTTTGACTCGCTCAGTGTGCTTTTATTCCTTCTGACCTATGCCATTCCGTTGATTCCGGGCATTGGAAAAGCTGCCGGCGTTTTAGCCTTTTTCTGTATTTCCTTTGGCTTTATCCTGAAATATCTGGTGCTGAATACCTACTTCAAATGGGGAAATTCCTTTGTTGATCCCATGAAACGCGGCCGCTTCTCCGCGAATAAAGAGATGATCTCTCTGCTGACCGGCATCGGCTTCACTATACTTGTGGGCTTTATCACCGACCGTTATGAGGAAGCCGGTGATCTTCAGGGCGGATTCTTATTCGTCGCCGTGATCATGTTTGTCCTTGCGGTCGTCAATCTTGTTTCGCTTATTATGATCGGACAGAATGATGAAGCGATCGCCTCCCATGAGGATCATAAGACCTCGGACGTGATGAAAAACACGGTCGGGATCCCGGCTTTCCGGAATGTGATCATCATGCATACGATGTTTGAAGTGGCACGGTTCTTTTCTGTGGGATTTATGGGAACGTTCAAGACTCAGGAGCTCCTTTTCACCGTCGGCACGATCCAGATCATCAATATGTGTGGCAGTCTGGCACGGTTTCTTTTGTCCAGACCCATCGGCCGTTTTTCCGATCGTACATCCTATGCGCGCGGTTACATACTTGGGCTCGCGCTGTTCTGTGCGGCCTTTGCTGCCGGGATGTTTATCACAGGAAATACGCGGTGGCTGATCGTTGTTTATACGGTCTGTGCCGGAGTTGCGATGGCCGGGATCAATGCAAACTCGTACAATATGACATACAGTTATGTGAAGGATGAATATTTCGTACAGGCGCAGGCAATCAAGAGCAGTATTGGCGGCGTGGCCGGTTTTTTAGCTTCTCTTCTGGGAAGCAAAGTACTGAGCAGAATCCAGAATGCCGGCAACCTTGTCTTTGGAAAGACGGTATACGGACAGCAGGTGCTGTGTGGCATTTCTTTTGTTCTTTGTATAGCGGTTCTGATCTTTACGGTTCGTGTGGTCGACAAACAGACCGTCATGAAACAGTGAACAAATACATTATTTGGTAACAGAGGTGAGCGATGATCACATTAAGGGTGACAAAAGAGCGTACGATCGGACAGCGGGATTTGATGATCTACGGACAGTTTATTGAACACTTTCACAGACAGATCTACGACGGAATCTATGATCCGGGCAATCCTCTGTCCGATGAGGACGGCTTCCGTACCGATATCATAGAGGCGATGAAACAGATCAAGGTGCCGATCCTGCGATGGCCGGGCGGCTGCTTTGTTTCCTCCTACCACTGGAAAAAGGCGGTAGGACCGAGCCGCACGCCCTTCTTTGACAAGGCATGGCGTGTGGAGGATCCGAATACCTTCGGAACCGATGAGTATATCAGGATGTGCCGTAAGATCGGCTGTGCGCCCTATATCTGCACGAATGCCGGAACAGGCACCGCGGAAGAAATGAGTGACTGGGTGGAATACTGCAACCTGGAAAACGAGGGTGAATTCGCAAAGTGGAGAATTGAGAACGGATTTGAACAGCCGCACAAGGTAAAATACTGGAGTGTGGGTAATGAGAACTACGGATGGTGGGAGATCGGTGCAAAATCCGCGGAAGAGTGGGGGCTCCTTGTAAAAGAAGCCGCAAAGATGATGAAACATGTGGACCCGGAAGCGGAGCTTTCCGCCGCGGCGCTTTCCGACATGGACTGGAACATGAATCTTCTTAAGAACTGCGGTCAGTTCCTGGATTGGATCTCCATCCATGAGTATTGGGACATGATGCCGAACGAGAACAATCCGGCCGATTATGATGCCTGCATGGCGTATACGGACCACATTGACCATCAGGTGGATGAGGTGCGCGGCATATTGCAGGCTATGAAGCTGGATAAAAAGATCAAGATCGCCTTTGACGAGTGGAATTTGCGTAGCTGGCATCATCCGAACGTACATACCCTGAAGCAGGGTGTGGGTAAGGAATCCTATGTCACTCCGCGCAATTTGAATGATATCAATGCTACGTATACCATGGCGGATGCTGTCTTTACTGCGTGCTTCCTGAATGCCATGAACCGGAACTGCGACATCGTCGGTATGGCGAATTTCGCGCCGATACTCAATACCCGCGGCTGTATTTACAGTTATCCGAAAGGCATCGTTCTCCGCAGCACTTACCATGTCTTTGACCTGTATGTGAACGTACTGGGCGATGTAATCGTGGACTCCTGGGTTCCGGAAGACCTGCCGATGCTCGATGTGACCACGAAGGACGGCAAACCGAAGACCGTTCCCGCCCTGGACCTTCTGGCAACCTCCTATACCGACCGTGAAGGCATGGCCTTCTCCGTTGTGAATAAGGACCCGGAAAATGCGCAGGAAGTGACGCTTTCCGTACCGGGACTGAAGGGTAAGGCGGTGCTGCACACCATCAATGGCCCGGACAAGGATTCCTATAACGACGTGGACCACACCGAAGTTGTAACGACGGTGAAGGAAATCGGCGCATTTGACGAGAACATGACGATCACGGTTGAGCCGCATTCGGTGAATGTGGTGGAGATCTGCTGAGTGAAGCATTGGGCGAATATTACGATTTGACTGATAAAAAGGAGGCTTGCATATGAACGAACGTATTTTTACCGCTATCGGACCTTGTTACGAGGACGTGAAAGATCATTTATTTGATCAGTATAAGTCCCCCGCATTCAATGATGGTTCCGGTCTCTCCACGGAGGCGCTGGAGGCCGGCTTTATCGAGATCCTTGAAGCGGGAAAAGACGAGCCGCGCATCGCACTGAAGGCACGTCTGTTTGGTTATGTGCTTGAAAATGCGCGGATCGATGTGGATCCGGTGGATTGGTTTGCGGATCATTTTGACAGTGCGGACAAGATTCTGTACCGACAGGTGGAAGAGTGGCGCAAGGAAGCAAGTGACGGCCCCGCAAAGAATGCCGCCGATGTGATCGGGCGTGCGAAAGCTACCGGTGCTTTTTATGGGGAACTGGACCTCGGACATATTTCGCCGGGTTGGCGGTTCCTTTTAAAAGAGGGCGTCCAGGGAATAATTGCCTATGTGGAAAGCTTGAAAGAGGCTGCGGTCCGTGACGGCGCGGAAAAATCCGGAGACGGTGCTTCTGCATCGGACAAAGTGCTTTTCTATGACTCCGTGCTGTCTGTTTACGATGCAATGCTCCTTTATATGGCACGCCTGGAGACCGAGGCACGCCGGATGATCACCGTTCATCCGGAAGCCGAAGACCGCATGGAAAAACTGGCGGGCTGCCTGAATGCGCTTCGACACCGGGCTCCGGAGACCTTCTACGAGGCCCTGCAGCTTTCTTACCTGTTCCATCAGCTCATCGAATTTGAGGGTGAGTGGGTGCGCTCCATGGGCAGCTTTGAGTTGAATTTCGGCCCGTTCTATGAGGCCGATCTTGCTTCCGGCCGCATTACGGAGGAGGACGCGCGCGAACTCATCCGCTTCTATTGGATGAAATACTATGCCAACACCCGTGGCTCGGGCAATGGCAAGAACTTCTATTTTGGCGGCCTCACAGATGAGGAGACGAACGGCATCGGCCCGCTGACCTACCTTGCGTTAGATGTATTCTACGAACTGAACCAGACCGACCCCAAGCTTTCCATTAAGATTAACCGGAAGACACCGGAAAAATTTAAGCGCGTCATTGCGAAGTGCCTGCGGGACGGCCGTACGAACATGGTCATCGTCAATGATGACGAGACCCTGGAGGCCATCCGGAAACGCGGTGTTTCCAAAGAGGACAGCTATGAATACCTGCTGATCGGCTGCTATGAGCCGGCCATCGAGGGCAAGGAAGTGGCCTGCAACATGTGCATCAAGTTCAACCTCGTGAAAGCGGTGGAGCTTGCGTTGTTTAACGGAACGGACCCGATGACCGGAGAGAGGATCGGCATCGACACCGGAAACAGCGAGGAATTTACGACTTTTGAAGGGTTTTATACCGCCTATGAAGCGCAGCTTCAGCATCAGTTGGAACTGGTACAGCAGGCCATCCGTGACTACGAAGGCCTGTGGGCGATGATCAACCCGGAACCTTTCATTTCCGGCACCTTTATCCCGGCGCTTCAAAACGGCCGTGATATTTCGCAATACGGTGCGAAGATCAACAATACCGGCAGCATGGGTGCGGGACTCGCAAATGCCGCGGACTCGCTGCTCGCTATTAAGAAAACAGTCTTTGAGGACAAACGCTATACGATGGCTGAACTTAAGGCTATGCTCTTAGCAAACTTCGAAGGCAGTGGCCGTGACAGGCTGTATCTTTTGAACCGTGTTGCCAAGTGGGGCAATAATGACGCGGAGGCGGATGCCATGGCGCTTCGCGTCGCAAATTCCTACACCAGTCGCGTCAACGGCGTACCGAACGGTCGAGGCGGTATTTTTACCGCGTCGATCTTCACACTGGACCACAGCTTCTTCCTGGGCCATACCACGGGTGCAACGCCGGACGGCCGAGCAGCGCATCATTATCTGGCCAAAGGCATCGGCGCGATGACCGGAATGGATAAGGCCGGCGTGACCGCGCAGATCGAATCCGTATCCAAGCTGGATTTCACGAATATCCCGAACGGATCGGTGCTGGATCTGTACCTGCATCCGTCGGCTGTGGACGGCGAGAAGGGCATCGATACGCTGATTCAGCTCATCGATACCTACTTTAGTCAGGGCGGTTACGGCGTGCAGTTCAACATCCTGAACGCAGAGGATCTGAAGATGGCGCAGAAACACCCGGAGGATTATGCTACGCTTCAGGTGCGTCTTTGCGGCTGGAACGTCTATTTTGTGACTTTGAACGAGGAGCAGCAGAACCACTTCATTGAGACGACGATGCAGGTGGTGTAAATAAATGTCCGGTCGAGAACGCGATAAGACAGCGTGCTGAGGATTGGAAACGCTGTCCGGTTGTGACCGGAGTATGATTTTGACTTTAGGAAGGGCGGTTTACGGAATGAAAGGTTTTGTCTCGGATTTTAAACGAATGAGCGTCCATGACGGTCCCGGCATCCGCACGACGGTCTTCTTGAAGGGCTGTCCGCTACGATGCAAATGGTGCCACAATCCGGAAAATCTGAAAATGACGCCGGTGCTGAGCTTCACGGAAAAACTTTGTGTGGGCTGCGGAGCCTGTGCGGAGGTGTGCAGGCAGGGCGTGCATACGTTTTCTTTTGAAACGGCTCATAAGCTGGATCATGAAAAGTGCATCGCCTGCGGTGCCTGTGTGGAGGAATGCTATACCGGTGCACTGAAGCTCTATGGTTTTCAAGCAGAGCCGGAGGAAGTTACGGTGAAACTGCTGGCTGACCGGGCCTTTTATGAACAATCGGGCGGCGGTGTGACCTTTTCCGGTGGAGAACCGCTTCTTCAAGCGGACTTTCTCGTGGAGATATTGAAGGAATTGAAGGCGGAGGGAATCCACACAGCGGTCGATACCTGCGGTGAGGTCCCGTGGGAGGCGTTTGAGAAGGTGCTGACGTATACGGATATGTTTTTATACGATGTGAAGCATTTGGACGTGAAAAAACATCGGGAGTGGACCGGAGTGCCGAACGGGCGGATCCTGGAGAATCTTCAGAACCTTTCTTTAGCCGGCGCAGCGGTGGAGATCCGCACACCGGTCATTCCGGGAGTCAATGATGACCGGGAAACGCTTTGCGGAATCGCAAAAATGCTGAGTGCCATGGATAATGTGACCGCGTGGCGCCTTCTTCCCTATCATAGCATGGGGAAGGCGAAGTATGATTCCATCGGACAGGCCTATAACATGCCGGAGATCGAGATGCCGGACAATGTGTTCATGCGTCGCCTGCAGGAAGAACTGAAGCCGGTGTTTGCTCGGGTGATGCTGTCATCGGATCAGTACTGAGGCGCGGCTGGGTTCGGTATTTCGATGAGAAACTATTGTTATGAAGACGGAATTTGAAAGTAAAGTACGCTCTGACCGGTGCGGTGTTGTAATGTATCTGGACAGTGAGAATTGCGTGAGGAACTTATGAAAATACTTATTATCAATTGCAGTCCGGTCAGAAATGGTGCGACTGCAGAAATAGTAAATATTGTAAAAGATCATGTTCATACAGGTAATGAAGTAAGAAGTATCTGCATTGATGATTATGAAATTGCTTTATGCAAGGGGTGCAGAACCTGCCATATCACAGCGCAATGTTTTCAAAAAGATGATGTTGCAGCGTTAATGGAACAGTATGAATGGGCAGATAAAATAGTGTCCGTGTCTCCATCATATTGGGCGGACATTCCGGGACAATTCAAGGTGTTTATTGACAGATGTACCCCTTGGTGCAATACACATGAGCCACACGCAAAACTATCTGCCGGTAAAAAAGGATATACTATTGCGCTCCGAACAGGTCCAAGTATGCCTGAGTGTGAAAGAATCATCAGCAGCATTGAACATTTTCATGGTCATCTGGAAATTGAGTCTTGCGGAAAACTAGGTCTTTGCTCTATTGAGTATAAAGAAGATATTGCTGCAAGGATAGATGAAATAAAGGAATTTTGTAATACAATTTTGAACTGATTTTCATTTCATAAAACAGTTTGCAATCGACTATATCAGAACATTTCCTAAAGGACCTTCGGAACGCCTGCCTCTCATATGAACCGGAAAATACAGGTGTAGCCGCCTTATATCATTCCTTCGGCTTTGCTGAACCAGGAGACCCATGGCAATGAGGAAGAAATTTAAATTTGTGGAGCACACGAAAAAGGAGAATGGGAGTTATGAGAAAAAAGATACTGATTTCTTCTTTGATTGTGTTGGTTATAGTTGCTATCGGAATATCGGTTTTGGTATTTCGCTCTGTTTCCGATAAGAAATTGCTTAACACTCCTGAAGATGAGCTGTATATGCAGATGAGTGAACTTGATTCAAAGCAACTTATAAACATAATCAATAGGATAGAAAATAGATACCCGACAATGTGGGGGAGAGAAAAACTGTTGCCGCTCTATACTGCATTGATTGATAAAGCTAATGATTTCTCTGAGGACCAACTTATTGAGTTGATTTCTGAGAAAAAGACTCTATCCGGTATAGACAGTGCATTTGTTGAGATATATACGATAAATGGATTTGACGCATCCAAGCTACTTGTTCTACTGGATGACTCTAATATTGCAGATGAAGTAAAAGAATATATCGCTTCACGAAGCGACTTTTCAGCGGAAGAATTAGTTGAAATATTCCGAATGTATGATAGTCGAATTTCTGTGACCGTAATCAAAAGGCTTGCTGCGGCTGCTCCCGATAAATTGGCGAAATTAGTAGAAGAAAGCATATCTTGGAGTCATAATGCAGTGTCCGATGAGAAGAATAGAGCCATCTGCCTTGCGATTGCGGGATACTACGAAGAGTGTACAAGCAAAGAAGAAGCATATGTAGTACGTGAACAGTATGCGCCAGTTCTCAAACAGTTTTATGAGCAAAGCAATTCTGATTTAGTACAGGATGAAGCAATATATGCTCTTGGTCGTATCTGTGACAACGAGTGGTTCGCATGGATTATCGAGAATAACAGCATTAACAAATATACAAAAATCTCGGTAATTGAACGAAATGCTAATATGCTGAAAGCCATGGTGGAGTCGGCAAAGTCAGAGGACGAAATCTCTTCGGTAATCGAAGCAATGAAGATTCATCCGATATTAGATATTGGAGATAGCTTTCAGCATGCGATTGCCAATGGGACACTTCCAGAATCAGATGAATTAAATTCTTTAATTGCTTTTATTCAAAAAGAAGGTATGAAAGCAGTTGATAAGTACGAAAAGTAAGAGCAACAAAT
>DCHF01000016.1:0-318 GCA_002315555.1 Lachnospiraceae bacterium UBA1759
GGGCGATCGTCAGAAGCTGCTTCTGCCCCTTGGAAATGTTGGTGCCGTCATCGCTTAAGATCGTATCGTACTTCTCCGGCAGACGCATGATGTATTTGTGGATATGGGCAGCCTGGCAGACCTCCATGACATCTTCCAGGGTCGCGTCCTCCTTGCCGTATGCCACGTTCTCGAAAACGGTGCCCTGGAAAAGCCAGGTCTCCTGGAGAACCATCGCAAAGGCCTTGCGGAGCGAATCGCGTGTATATTCGCGGGTCTCGGTGCCGTCAACAAAGATGTCACCGCCGTTGATATCATAGAAACGCATGAGCAGATTGA
>DCHF01000016.1:342-8849 GCA_002315555.1 Lachnospiraceae bacterium UBA1759
CGCCGGTGGGACCGACGATGGCGATCATCTTTCCGGGCTCCGCCTTCAGGGAAAGATCATGAATGATCTCGCGGTCCTCGGTGTAGCCGAAACGGACGTGGGAAAGCTCCACATCGCCCACAGCCTCCTCAAGGATCTGCTCATTCTCGGAGAGCGGCTGCTCCTCTGGCTCGTCGAGCATGCGGAAGACACGCTCCGCAGCAGCGATCGCGGACTGTAATTCCGACATGATGTTGGCCGCCTCGTTGATGGGGCCGGAGAAACGTCTGGAATACAGGACGAAGGATGAAATATTACCGAGGGTGATGTTGCCGAACATGTACAGGATCGCACCGAAGATGGTAACGAGACCCAGGGAAATATTGGAGATGCAGTTGACGGACGGGCCGTTGAAGGCCGCCATGTAGTCCGCGCGGTAGTAGGCATCGACCGCTTCCTGATTCTGCTTTTGGAACTTGTTCAGTGTGTTGATCTGCTGATGATACGCCTTTAAGGACTTCTGTCCGCCGATCATTTCCTCGATGAATCCGTTCAGTTCACCGAGCTTACCGGAACGGGCGCGAAACAACGGACGGGTGATGCCCGCAAGCCACTTCGTGTAGAATACCGTGACCGGGACGGTCAGGCAGAATACCAGGACTAAAATCGGTGAGATCGTCATCATCATGACAAAGGAGCCAATGACCGTGACGAGGCTTGAGAAGATCGCGACGACGTCACTGGAAAGGCTGGTGTTGATGGTGTCGATATCGTAGGTGATACGGCTGATGATATCGCCTGCGGAATGGGTGTCAAAGAAACCGACACGCAGATTCAGAAGGCGGTCGAACATGTCGCGGCGCATACCGGAAACGATGCGCTTCGTGACCTGGATCATGATCAGGTTCAGTCCGTAGGACAGGATGCTGGAAGCCACGACCGTGATCATCATGAGTACGCAGTAATGACGGACCAGTTCGAAATCCACTCTGCCGATACCGCCGGCCAGGGCGTCCACCGCCGCACCGGAAAGCTTCGGCGTGATCAGGCCGATACCGTTCGCAGCGATCGTCACAAGGATCGCCGAACCGAGTAACAGCTTGTGATTCAGTAAATATTTGAACAGGCGGATCAGGGTATGCTTCTTATTGACTCCCTTGATGGCCTTCTCTTCCTTTTTCAGCTGACCGTGGACCGTATCCATGCACTCTTTGTACATGTTGGACTTATCGATCTCCGCCTGCTTCTTTACCACGCGGTCAAGGATCTCTTCATAGGTCTCCGCGTCACGGAATACCGGATGCTCCTTTGCCGCAGCAAGGATCTCCGCTTTCTGTTCTTCCGTAAGTTCGGTCTTTTTCCCGGGCTCTTCCCTGACTTCCGCCGTCTCACCGCCCTCGCCCATCTGGGACTGGCTGATCTCACGGTAGACCTCACAGGTCTCCATCAGCTCCGCATGTGTACCGTAGCCGATCATCTCGCCTTCATCCATGACGATGATCTTATCCGCGTTCATGATGGAGGAGATACGCTGCGCCACGATGACCATGGTGGTATCCGGGTAATATTCGGCAATGGCGCCTCTCATGCGGGCATCCGTCGCGTAGTCCAGTGCGGAGGAGGAATCATCGAGGACCAGGATCTCCGGGTTTCCGGCCAGTGCACGCGCAACGAATACACGCTGCTTCTGTCCGCCGGAAATATTGGCGCCGCGGATCGCAAGCTCGTAATCCAGGCCGCGTTCCTTGATAAAATCCGCCTGTGCCGCCGACATGGCGCGTTCCAGGGCCTCATCCGTGATGGGACGGCCAAAGCGGATGTTCTCGCCGATGGTATCGTGGAAAATGATATCGTTCTGGAAGACGACGCCGAACTTGGTCTTCAGTGTTTCATCGTCATAGGTTCGGACATCCTGTCCGTCCACATAAACGGTACCTTCATTTACGTCAAAATAGCGCATCATCAGGTTGATGACGGTACTCTTGCCGGATCCGGTCGCGCCGATGATACCGAGCGTTTCCCCCTTCTTCAGCGTGAAATCGATATCCTTCAGTGCGTTTTCGCCCTTGCCGTACGCAAAGTTTACATGGTCGAAAATGATACGGCCCTCTTCCGCCTTCTTCCGGATTTCCTCTTCGGTCTGCGTCTTTTCACGGACGGTCAGGTCCTCCTCGATGGAAAGGATCTCCGAAATACGCTGTCCGGACGCGGACGCTCTCGAGTACATCATAAACATACGTGACATGAAGAGCACCGCATTCAGGATGGTCGTTACATACGTCATGAAGGCCATGATGGTACCGGGCTGCGTGGAACCGCCGTCCACACGCTTTGCGCCGTACAGGATGACCAGAACCATACCGATGTTCAGGATGATATTGACGATGGGATGCATTCCGCCCATAACGGTATTGGCCCGCTGGTCGCGGGTGACGACATCCATATTGACCTTCTCAAAACGCTCGCGCTCGGTGTTCGTCTTGGAAAGTGCCTTGATAACGCGGATACCGGTGATGTCCTCGCGGACGATCGTAACGAAGCGGTCCAGCGCCTTCTGCACGCGGCCGAACATCGGAATGCCGTAGCGGCAGAATATGAAAACGAAAAGTGCCATGACCGGGAGCATGGAGCACATGACCAGGGTCAGCGGAACATCGAGGAAGATCGTGACAACGAGGGAACCCAGAAGCATGATGGGCTGACGGACACCGAGGCGCTGCATCATCCCCAGGAACTGGTGCACATTATAGGTATCGGACGTGGCACGGGAGATCAGGGATGCCGTCGTAACGTCCTCCTGCTGTGCCATCGACATGTAATTGATCTTGGAAAACAGCTGCAGACGGATACGCTCCGTCGTACTTCTCGCAACAAAAGATGCCATACGGTTGGCCTTGACATTGCAGATCAGGGAGATGCCCGCAAATGCCAGCATGACAAGTCCCCACAGGACGATGTAAAGGATGGAGCCGCGCGGTACAACGGTATCGATCATGACCGCCATTGCCCACGGAATCAGGAGTTCCGCAACCGTCGCAATGACTTTGATCGTGAATCCGACACCCATGCGTTTCATGTAAGGTTTTAAAAAGCCGAAGATCTGTCTCATTTCGTTTGTGCGCTTCTTTCGTCATTTTTATACATAAATAGCCAGTATGAGACCTATTATATTACAGCCGGGAAATAAATGCAAGTTTACAATAAGTAATATGAGTGTTTCAAAGGTGCTCCGGAAAATAAAAAAACACCCCGGACGCTCAAAGAGCGTTCAGGGCGTTTACCATGCTTTTCGCACTCATCAGATAGGTCAGGTACGGGCCGTGCCAGGTACCGTGATGGCCGTTGATGCCGTTGTAAAATTTGACGCCGCGGACGCCGGCGCGTTCACACTCGTGAAGCTCCTCGGAATAATCGGAAATGACGATTGCTTCCCGGTGCGATGTGATATAATCCAGTTTGGAGCTTCCGTACGGCACGAGGATCACCGGAATGTGACCGAGCCCCTGCTCTTTGAGCCAGCGAAGCTTTTCCGGTCCCGCGTAACCGTTCGTGTATGCCTTGGAAAGAACCGCGACACGGCAGCCCTCCTCCATCAGGATCTGAAGCGTCCGGATCAGTGCCGGCTCCGGCTGTCGGCTTAAATAAAAGCCGCGTTCTTCGGTCTTCTTTACGGGAACCTGTTCCCAGCGCGCCAGGCAGCCGTCCATGTCAAAATAAAATACATGCTGTTTCTTTTGATCGCTCATACCGTCACCTCCCATCTGCATTAAAGCATTCCGTAAGGGTCATAAAACGGACTTGAAACGTTCTTTTTCCCGGACCGCGGTCAAAAGACCCGCGTGGAAACATTTTTGAAAAAATATTAAAAAGTTGTTGACAAACAAAACATGTAGTTGTATTATTTCTTTTGTTGACGCGCTGACATGGCACAGGTGGTAGTGCACATCATTGGTAATGATGAGGTCCCGGGTCCGAGTCCCGGTGTCAGCTCTAAACAGAAACACCCGATCTTCTGATCGGGTGTTTTTTTGTTTATCAGTAGTAATACTCTGTGCCCTTATTCTTATCGTGATAGAAATCCGGCCAGATCTTGGGGGTATTCGTCACGATGAAATCGACCAATGCCTTATCATGATCCTCGCGGCACTCCGAAACACGGTCCACGATCATCGTCTGAAGATGCTCTCCGGAACAGGGCTTCCACTCCGGGAATTCCGGAATATTCGGATCGCCGGTCGCCGCAAAGTTTGCCATCATCCTGGAGAAGTTCTCGTTCATCGCATCGGAAACGCCCGGGATCTGCCATGCCGGTGTCATTTCCGCGTTGTGGAACGCAAACGGAATGTCCGCGCAGTGCGGAGCGATCGTTCCGCCGTTCATCGTGCTTTCAAGCGCAAATACGTAATTATAGACCGGAGCCTCGGATTCCGCCGCCTTCTTGTACAGGTACTCCATCGTATCCTTGCGGAAGAAGGTGTCCACATCGCCCGCATAGGACGCATTGACGTGCGGATAAGCCTCGCGGAACAGCTTCATATAGGTCTTTCTCTTCCGCCCGTACTTTTTACCGCCGATCCTGTCACGCTCCTCTTCGCTGAGCGCCGCGCGGTCGATCATCAGCTTTTCCGGGCCGAACTCCGCGAACGCCGTACCGACGATGACCGGGATCTTTTTTGAAAATTCGCAGATCTCGTTCAGACACAGGCTGCCCATGTACCAGCCGTTTTTCCGCGGTCCCCAGCCGATGCAGTATCCCTGCGCAATGATATTCGCCTCCGCGCGGGAGGTCGCACGCTCCAGAATGATCTCCGGCGCGGTAAGAAGCGTATCGAAATCCGCGTCCGGCCCCAACTCACGGATGATCTCCCGAACGATCAGATCGGAGGGCGCCGTGGTCCTGGTCAGCATGTTATCGTCCGGAATGATACCGCTCATGACGACCGCACGCTGGAACAGTCCTTCCGCCGCCGGGATCTGCATCAGCGCGGAGACTTTGCCCCCGCCTCCGGACTGGCCAAAGATCATGACACGCTCGGGATCGCCGCCAAAGCCCTCAATGTTCTCCTTCACCCACCGAAGCGCCGCAACGATGTCCGCAAATCCCGCATTTCCGGAATTCTCATACTTTTTTCCATATGCCGAAACATCCAGAAAACCGAGCACGTTCAACCGGTGATTCAGCGATACGCACACAACGCCGTTATGACGTGCCAGATTATCGCCGTCATAGCAGGTCATCTCGATGGCCGAACCGTCCACATATCCGCCTCCGTGAAGCCAGACCATGACCGGCTTCTTTGCCGTCCGGTCGATGGAATCCGTCCACACGTTCAAATACTGGCAATGCTCACTCTCCGGCCAGATGCGGTGCGGTGTCATCGCCTCCCCGTGCGGGATCTGACGCGGCAGATTGCTGCCCGGACAGTTATAACCGAAGTCCTGCGCGTCGACGATTCCCTCCCACTTCTTTACGGGACGGGGCATTTCAAAACGCTCCGCATCCGCATACTTGATTCCGTAAAAGCGGAACACACCGTCAAATACATAGCCGCGCAGCTTGCCGGCCTTCGTTTCAACGACCGGATAATCGGGTCTCATAATAAACTGTCTTTCCATGATTCCTCCCTAAATGATCGTCCACTCACGAAGAAGCGGCATGAGAAGCGCAAGGTCCTCGTTCCGGATCCCCTTCTCCGCATGCGGTTCTTCATCGATAAGCAGTGTATTCGGTTCCTCCGCGGTGTAGGGCGGCCAATGCACGGAAAGTGCTTCCGTGTTCGGATCGCCGCTCCGCACAAATGCCGCAAAAAGATCACTGAGCCGTTCCGCTCCCGCTCTCATCTCCTCCGGTACCTTTTCAAAATTCCGCGCGATCAGCGCACATTCGGAGCCGTGTGAAATGCGGCGTCCCTTCAGGCGGTCGATGCCAAAGTCATTGAGATACATGTAGACCGGCGCATAGCGGGACATCGCGTTCGCGTAGATGATCGAATCGCAGCGAAGCATCAGGTCGTTTTTCAGGTCCATGGCCGCGGTGAAATCGTCCCGGCCGTACAGCGCGTTGTGGCTGTAATACTCCCGGATGATGTCTTTAGCATGCTCCCGGTTCCATCCGCGGTCGGAAAGCTTGCCGAAGTTCTGCGCGATCGTAAAATCGAGCGCCTTCTCCGAATTTACTTCCCGGTCGTCCATGAAACGCTCGTACTGGCCGTCGTACTCGCCGGTATTGTTTCCGATGAGAAGCTCCTTTCCTTCCATGCCGCCATGCGCAAGTTTTTCAAAAGCGTCCTCAAAAATCACCACCTGATCGATGACCGGGCTGAATAATTTGTATTCGATATCGCAAAAGGGCTGCTCTCCGGCCATGAGACGCGCAAAAACGCCCTTTAAAGCCTCATTGATTGCCTCTGCCGGAGTCTTCAGTGCCTCCTCCAGTGCGGTGATTTTGAGCCCTTTAAAGAGTTCCTGCGACACGATGTCCGCGGTATCCGGATACTGCAGACTGGTATCCGCGCAGAAGGAGGCCTGACAGGCCGCCCGTTTGAAATACGGATGCGCTTCCTCCATCAGCATGAGGCAGGTGCAGTTATTGCTTCCCGACGAATGCCCGCCTATGGTCACTCTTTCCGGATCACCGCCAAACGCCCCGATATTTTCGCGGATCCACTTAAGACACGCCAGAAGATCAAGCCGTGCGAGATTCTGCGAAGCATCGTAGATCTCCTTCTTTTCTTCATATCCCGAAAGCGAGCTCAGATTAATGCTGCCGAAGAAATGTCCGCGATGATTCGGACATACCACGATAATATCGGGATTCTTCTTCACAAAATTCGAAAAATCGTGCTGTGCGTTGTTTCCGCCCATCTGCGCGCTTCCGTACTGCCACATATACACGGCCTTATTATGCGCATCGCTCTCGGGATTCACGTAGATCACCGCATTCAGACAATCCGGGTCCCCGCCGTCGGAGGGCGGACCGAACACCGTCGCATCGATCTCCTCCTCCCCCGCAGACACCACGACCGGCCGCTGCCAGCGCTCACAGTTCGCAAACTTCACGCCGCGAAACACCCAGGTACCATTCTCTAATGCTAAGCCGTGATACCGGCCGGAACGCGCTTTTATCACAGGATCCATAAAAACCTCCGTTACGCTTTTTTCAGCTTATAAAGCTCCTCCGCCGCAAGCCGCGCTTTCGCGACCGGCGGAACGTTCTCGCCCTTCGGGAAACAGTAGTAGGTGATGTCGCTCGTGCCGATGGCGATGACATCTCCAAGCTCATACCAGAAATAATCTGCATAAAGACTATAAGAAGCACTTGGCTTCTGTTCATAATGAAGTTCCCCATTACATCCATCAAGTACAAATCCATTACCATTATGAATTAGTCGACCATCTCCAACTGCATAAACTGCTGATGAATCCGCAAGAATCTTTATATCAACATCTATATCAAGAAGATACTCACTATTTTTGATTTCTTCTCTTACACATTCTCTCTCCCATTTATACCAGTCTGATACAAATTCATATTCAGTATCACCAGTAATGGCTTCAAGCTTTCCATTTTCAAGAAGAGTATATTCTTTGTTGCAGCATCCACAGGTAATCTTAATTCCTTCCCCCTTCATGCTGCCTTCTGTTTTGCAGGCTGGACATTTATATAATGCTCTGTGTAGGCCATCTGCCCTAAAACCTTCTGAAACTGTAATACCGGTTTCAAACTGTTCTTTGAAATGGTCATATTCAAAACCTTTATTGATAATGTCATTTATCTCTTCAACAGAAAGTTTCTCTATCTCTTCTTTACCAACAATTATTTCTACATCCGCAGATACATCTGCCTTACGCTTCTGAAGATTGTTATATAAAGGATCTCGCAAAAAGGCTCCCTTTGTTCTTATTAAAACTACCGGTATGCCAAGAAGCTTTACAATCTTACCCATGCTGCTTGGCAATGGTGTCTCTGTACCATCGAAGCTATAACTTGCCTCTGGAAACAACAAGATAGAACTCTTAAGAGTATCTACTGTATACTTCATATCCTTTACAAGTGTTACATCTGTAATGAACTTCTTAGTTGGAATACAGCCTATGCTTCTCATCAGACCATCCTTGCCAACAAATCCATCATTTGTACATATAATATGGTACTGTCTGTCTCGAAGCATCTTTGATGCTATCTGAAGGTCTGTAAAACTTGAATGATTCATCAGAAAAAGATATGGCTCATCCTTATCTAATTCCGACTTCATATCGCATTTAAAGTTAACAGCATTTATCTCACCCTTTGAAGCTATATACAAAACATTTCTCCAAAATGCATTCTGCCTTTTTGGTTTAATATGCTTTGGCTTCGGCATAGCCATCACTTCTTTATAATCTCTTTCTACTACCTTTATTTTCATTTTTCCTTTGCATGATTAATCTATAATCACACGTTCCTCCCTATACTTTACAGAGTCACTATCTCGTATACTCACTTGTAATATTATTACAAAAAATGCTTATTTTTACAAATGACTTTC
>DCHF01000016.1:8953-9283 GCA_002315555.1 Lachnospiraceae bacterium UBA1759
TAATACAGAAGGATGTTGATTATGGAAAATTTAAAGCAATTAACTAACCCTTATCTTCCATCCTGGGAATACATTCCAGATGGCGAGCCATATGTATTTGGGGACAGAGTTTATATCTATGGTTCACATGATAAGTTTAACGGTGATGTGTACTGTATGGGTGATTATGTATGCTGGTCTGCAGACATCAACGATCTTGGTAATTGGAGATACGAAGGCGTTATTTTCAAAAAGAGTGATGACCCAGGCAATGGTGATCTTCAGGGTAACCTCTATGCACCAGACGTAACAGTCGGTCCAGACGGAAGATACTATCTCTTCTACGTTCTT
>DCHF01000016.1:9315-9847 GCA_002315555.1 Lachnospiraceae bacterium UBA1759
GTTGCAGTTTGTGATACTCCAGCTGGAAAATATGAATTTCTTGGATACGTTCACTATGAAGATGGTACACCACTAGGAGAAAAAGAAGGGGACGAACCACAGTTTGATCCAGGTGTATTAACAGAAGGTGATACAACATACCTTTACACTGGTTTCTGTGGTGGTGGTGATTACAGCAGACATGGTGCTATGTGTACTTACCTTGGACCAGATATGCTTACAATTACAAAGGCACCTGTATTTGTTGCTCCTGGCTGTATGTACAGCAAAGGAACTCAGTTCGAAGGACATGCTTTTTTCGAAGCCCCTTCAATTCGCAAGAAAGGTGATACATATTACTTCATTTACTCATCAGAAGTATTCCATGAACTTGCCTACGCTACAAGCTCAAGACCAGATGGTGACTTCACATACCAGGGCGTTCTCGTAAGTAATGGTGATGTTCATATTGATACATATAAGAGAGCAGATATGCCTGCAGTTTACTGTGCTAACAACCACGGAAGCATGGTTCAGATTAAGGATGACTGGT
>DCHF01000016.1:9880-10687 GCA_002315555.1 Lachnospiraceae bacterium UBA1759
CAGGGTTGTGTTGAAAAGCTTATTCCAGACGGTGATATCAGATTCAAGCAGGCTGAGATAACATCTAACGGCGGATGTGATCCACTTGTTGGCAAAGGTGAATATCCTACATATCTTGCATGCCATCTCTTCACAGAAAATGAAGTCCTCTACGTTCCATGGTCAGGATGGATGGATGACCGCTTCCCTAAGATTACACAGGAAGGTGGCGATGGTGATGAAAACCTTGGCTACATTGCAAATATGAGAGACACTGCCACAGCAGGTTTCAAATATTTCGACTGTAAGGGAATCAGCAAAGTTACTATCCAGACCAAAGGATATGCAACTGGTGAAATGGAAATCAGAACTGCATGGGATGGCGAATCCCTTGGAAGTATTCCAATTGGATATGCAAATGTATGGCATTATACAGAAGGCGATATTACAATTCCTGATGGAATCAATTCTCTGTACTTCACATTTAAAGGCACAGGACACCTTCAGTTTGCTTCATTCATTTTAGGTTAAGAACCACTAATTCAGAAAATTTTTTAACTTATAAAATCTATATACAAAGAAATCCCTGGAAGAAATCTTCCAGGGAATTTTTATAGGTTTCAAATAATTATTTACTTTTAATCACATCTTACCAGAATACATGATCACCAATAACAATACCATCATGACTGCCTACACGCTTAAAGTGTGTTGCTGTTCCAATGTTTGTCGCACCATTAATGGCTTCTCTAGCTGCCTGAAGACATGAATCCTTAACTCCTGCCTGAACACGAGCTGCCACCTTACCACTGGCCGCTGGTCCAAACT
>DCHF01000021.1:0-62732 GCA_002315555.1 Lachnospiraceae bacterium UBA1759
TGGCGAGACTTGAACTCGCGGCCTCTTGGTCCCGAACCAAGCGCACTACCATCTGTGCCACACCCCGAAAGCTTGATTATTATATAGTCTACGGCACGTTTTGTCAATAGTCTTTTGTGAAGAAAATTTTTCTCGCAATTATGGCAAATATGGTGTATAATACCAAACTGTTATATTATGCAGAAAAGGGATGTAATCTATGGGAAAACTGATCGTTCTGGAAGGAATAGACGGTTCCGGTAAAAGTTCACAGTACAAAGCGGTCTGTAGACGGCTGGAACAGGATCATGTCCGTTTTTCACATATTGTTTTTCCCCGGTATTCCATGGAATCCAGTGCCCTGATCCGTCTTTATCTGAACGGGTATTACGGAACAGACCCAGACGCGGTGAATGCATATACGGCCTCAACCTTTTACGCAGTGGACCGCTTCACGTCCTATCGGGACGACTGGGGTAAATTGTACGAGGACGGTGGAATTATTCTTGCTGACCGTTATACGACATCCAACGCGGTGCATCAGGGGTCCAAGCTTCCGGATGATGAGTTGCCCGGCTTTTTTGCATGGCTGAACGACCTGGAATACGGCAAAATGAAGCTGCCGGAGCCGGACCTGGTGATCTATCTGGACACCGATGTGGAAACCTCTGTTTCCCGGATGCGTAAGCGTGAGATCGATACCGGAACGCACGCAGATATCCATGAAGCGAATGTGGCGTATCTCTCCCGTTGTCTTCACACGGCGAACCTCGCCTGTGACTATTATGGATGGAAGCGGATCTCTTTCCGGAATCCTGACGGCACTGAGCGTTCCCTGGAAGATAAAAGTGAAGAGATATACGCAACAGTAAGGAGCTTTTTATGCCCTTGAAGCGAAAAAACAGTGAACCCAGGGCTGTACGACCGTCACCAAAGAAAGACGTTAATTACACGCAGGAACTGTCCAAACCGAAGGCCATCCGTACGCGGGAACAGCGCAGCGGCTGCCTCGGTGGATTCATGTTCTTTGCCTTTCTCTTCTGCCTGTCTCTGGGACTTGCAGTATTTGGCTGGATGGCTGCAAGTGACATGCTTTCTCTGAACAAAACAAACTTCTCGTCTTCCGTAACTCTCCCTATGGAGATGTTCACGTCGGAGGAATACACCGTTACCAAAGAAGACGGATCAAAAGAAGTAAAGACAAAGACGACAATCGATCCGGAGTATCTGGCAAAAACGCTGAAAGATGTCGGTCTGATTCAGTATGACTGGCTGTTTGAGCTCTATTGTCAGTTGTCTCACGCGGAGACGAAGGTGGATCCCGGAGAATATGAACTGAAATCCTCCTATGATTACCGGGCACTGGTGCAGAACATGCAGCAGGGCGTTGGCGGAATGCGGACGGTGGATGTAACGATTCCGGAGGGCTTTACCGTGCGGGACGTGTTCCAGCGCCTCTCTGAGAAAAAGGTCTCTTCTTTGGAAAATCTGCAGGCGGCTGCCACCGATGGCGTATTCAAGTACGATTTTCTGGAAGGTACGGAAGGACAGGGAATAGAACGGCTGGAAGGATATCTGTTCCCGGATACCTATCAGTTCTATGTCGGCACAGAGGCTTCCTCCGCCATCAACCGGATGCTGAGCAACTTCAGCACCAAGTTCACCGACGATATGAAGATCCGTGCGGCGGAGCTTGGCTATACGATGAAAGACATTGTGACTATGGCTTCCATCATTGAAAAAGAAGCCAAGCTGGACGAGGACCGCGCTTATGTTGCTTCCGTCATTTATAACCGGTTGAACATCGGCATGACTCTAGGTATGGACACCACTGTCCTTTACCTTTATCCGGAGCACAAGGGCGAGCCCACAGCAGAGATGCTTGCTACAGACTCCCCCTACAACACACATATTTACAACGGTCTTCCGCCTACACCGATCTGCAATCCCGGTATGGCTTCCATTGAGGCGGCATTGTATCCTGCGGAAAGTGATTACTATTACTTCTATGCTGATATGGAAAGCGGAAAGCTGAATTTCTTTACGAATTACACGGACTTTGACTACTATGTACAGACACACCGAGACGCTTGAACTGCTGAGCCCGGCAGGGGACATGGAACGGCTGATTATGGCAGTAACCTATGGTGCTGACGCCGTTTATCTTGCCGGAAGAGAGTTCGGCATGCGGGCCTCCGCAGCAAACTTTGAGAATACGGCTCTGGAACAGGGCGTTGCCTTTGCCCATGCTCACGGCGTGAAGGTGTATGTGACCTGCAATACACTGCCTAGGGAGGATGAACTGAAGCGGCTGCCCGGGTATCTGGAGTTTCTACAGGCAGCGGGAGTGGATGCACTGATCATTGCAGATCTGGGTGTGTTTGCACTGGCCGCGCAGTTTGCTCCGAAGTTGAGGAAGCACGTCAGCACCCAGTTGGGTGTGATCAACAGCGCTACGGCGAATTTCCTTTTTGACCGGGGCGCTGACACGGTTGTTCTTGCCCGCGAAACACCGATGGAGGACATTCGGAAAATCCGGGAAAACACACCGGAAGAGCTGCGTCTGGAGGCCTTTGTCCACGGCGCCATGTGCGTTTCCTTTTCCGGCAGGTGTCTGCTTTCCAACTACCTGACTGATCGTGACGCCAACCGGGGTCAGTGCGCCCAACCCTGTCGCTGGAAATATCACCTGATGGAAGAAACCCGGCCGGGAGAGTTCTTTGAGATTTCTGAGGACAAGGGCACCTTTATTCTCAATTCCAACGACATGTGCATGATTGAGCACCTGATGGAACTGATTGACGCTGGTGTCAGCAGCTTCAAGATTGAAGGACGGATGAAAAGCTCCTATTACACGGCTGTCATCACCAATGCCTACCGGCATGCGCTGGATGCTGCTGTACGTGGAAGTCCTCCTGATCCGGTATGGATCTGCGAGACCGAGAAAGTGAGCCACCGTCCCTATTCCACCGGGTTTTATTTCGGTTATCCCGGTCAGCACTACGGCACCTCGTCTTACACCCAGACCGCCGACATTGTGGCTGTTGTGGAGGAGTGCGATGCAGAGGGCAACGCCGTTTTAACCCAGAGAAACCGCTTTTTTTCCGGAGATTCTCTGGAACTTATGAATCCCGAAACAACCCCGGTTCCCTTTGTGGCGGAGCATATTTATGATTCGGAGGGGAACGAACTGCAAGATACCCACCGCGCGATGATGCGTTTTAGAATGAGGCTGCCGTTCCCGGTTCCTCAGTACACTATCATTAGAAAAAACCGTTTGGAGGATAATATACATGCATAAACAGTACGGCTTGAATGACCTCAGAGAAATGTACTTGAAATTCTTTGAGACCAAAGATCACCTGCGCCTTCCCAGCTTTTCCCTGATCCCGCAGAACGATGCCAGCGTGCTCCTGATCAACGCGGGCATGACACCTATGAAGCCCTACTTCCGCGGCGAAGAAGAGCCTCCCCGCCACCGGATCTGTACCTGCCAGAAATGCATCCGTACCGGTGACATTGAAAATGTCGGTAAAACGGCACGGCACGGCACTTACTTTGAGATGCTGGGCAACTTCTCCTTCGGCGATTACTTCAAGAAGGAAGCCATCCACTGGTCCTGGGAGTTCTTAACGAAGCGCGTGGGTCTGGATCCGGACCGTCTGTATCCGTCCATCTATGTGGATGACGATGAAGCGTTTGATATCTGGAACAAGCAGGAAGGCATTCCGGCGGAGCGCATTTTCCGTTTCGGTAAGGAAGATAACTTCTGGGAGCATGGCTCCGGTCCCTGCGGCCCCTGTTCCGAGATCTACTATGACCGCGGTGAGAAGTACGGCTGCGGCAAGCCCGGCTGTACCGTCGGTTGTGATTGCGACCGTTACATGGAAGTATGGAACAACGTATTCACCCAGTTCAACAACGACGGTAAGGGCAATTACACCGAGCTCGTTCAGAAGAACATCGATACCGGTATGGGCCTGGAGCGTCTGGCAGTCGTATGTCAGGACGTGGACTCCCTGTTTGATGTCGATACCCTTGCGGCTCTGACCAAGCACGTCGGTGAGATCACCGGTGTTCAGTATAAGACCGATGCCAAGGCGGATGTCTCCATCCGTATCATTACCGACCATATCCGTTCCGTGACCTTCATGATCTCCGACGGTATCATGCCGAGTAACAACGGCCGCGGTTACGTTTTAAGAAGACTTCTCCGCCGTGCGGCACGTCACGGAAGACTCCTGGGTGTTCAGGGCACCTTCCTGGCCGGTCTGTCCGAAACGGTGATCCAGACCTCCAAGGACGGCTATCCGGAGCTGGAAGAGAAGAAGGCAATGATCCTTGCGGTCATCACCGAAGAAGAGAATAAGTTCAATAAGACCATCGACACCGGTCTCGCTATTCTGAACGATCAGATGGCAGCACTGGAAGCGGAAGGCAAGACCGAGCTTTCCGGCGCCGATGCCTTCAAGTTATACGATACCTATGGATTCCCGCGTGATCTGACCGAGGAAATTCTTGAGGAAAAGGGCCTGACCATGGATGAGGCCGGCTTCGATGAAGCGATGCAGGCACAGAAGGTCGCTGCCCGTTCCGCAAGAAAGACTTCCAACTACATGGGCAAGGAAGCTTCCGCATACGATGATATCGATGCATCCGTGACTTCCAGGTTCGTGGGTTATGATGCGACGGAAAATGAGTCCGTGGTAACGGTCCTTGTTCACAAGGAAGATGCTGCGGATTACGGTGAGATCGTGGAGACTTTGGAAGAGGGTGAGAACGGTACCGTCATCGTTCCGGAGACCGCATTCTATGCCACCATGGGCGGTCAGGAAGGCGATTTCGGCGTGATCGAGAGCGTATCCGGCGTGTTTACCGTTAAGGAGACCGTAAAGCTTCAGGGCGGCAAGATCGCACATGTAGGTGTTGTGGAATCCGGCAGCTTCTCCGTCGGTGACAAGGTCACGCTGAAGGTCGATAAGGCAAACCGTGCGGCTACCTGCGCGAACCATTCCGCAACGCATCTGCTTCAGAAGGCGCTGCGTACCGTCCTCGGCACACATGTCGAGCAGGCCGGTTCATTAAACAATGCGGGACGTCTCCGTTTCGACTTCACGCATTTCCAGGCAATGACCCGCGAAGAACTGAAGGCGGTTGAAAAGATCGTCAATGACGAGATCCGTGCGGCACTTCCGGTCGTAACAGAGGAAATGGACATCGAATCCGCAAAGAAGAAGGGTGCGATGGCTCTGTTCGGTGAGAAGTACGGCGACAGCGTACGCGTTGTCTCCATGGGGGATTTCTCCATTGAACTTTGCGGCGGTACTCATGTAAAGAACACGGCGGATATCGTAACGTTCAAGCTTCTGTCCGAAGCAGGTGTCGCTGCGGGCGTTCGCCGTATCGAAGCCATCACCGCTGAAAACGTCATGGCTTATTACGAGAACATGGAGAAGGAATTCCATGAGGCTGCAGCCGTAATTAAGGCGGCTCCGGCACAGCTGAAGACGCGTCTTACCGCGCTGACGGCTGAAATGAAGGAACTCCAGTCCGAAAATGAAAAGCTGAAGTCCGAGATCGCAAAGAACCAGGCCGGCGACATCCTTTCCAATGCACAGGATGTAAACGGTGTCAAGGTCCTTGCGGCACGTATGGACAACATCGATATGAACGAGCTCCGTAACCTGGGCGACTCCTTAAAGGAAAAGCTGGGCGATGCCGTTGTCGTACTGGCATCCGTTGCGGACGGAAAGGTCACCCTGATGGCGACCGCTACCGACAGCGCGATCCGGAAGGGCGCGCACGCAGGCAACCTGATCAAGGCCGTTGCGGGTCTTGTCGGCGGTGGCGGCGGCGGACGTCCCAACATGGCGCAGGCAGGCGGTAAGAATCCGGCCGGCACGGATGATGCCCTTGCAAAGGCTGTGGAAGTTCTGAAGGAGCAGATCCACTGATAGTATACCGGAAAGCTTCCGGAACCGAATAACGCACAATTGAAACAGGGGGCAGGGCATTTTGCCCGGTCTCCTGTAAAGTTGTATTTAGAGCCCGTGAAGATCCGGGCATTTGAAAGGGAAAAATGGCAGAAGTCACAACCTCTACGGTCAAACTGAAACACACCGTTACCAAAGGTCATTACGGTTATCTGAAGGTACGCAAATTAAAGCTCCTTTTAGGCGCGAGCATTCTGCTTCTCGGAATCATCGGCCTGATGATCATCAACTGGCTGGTCTTTAAGACCAATAAGACCTGGCTCTCCATTTTTGCGGCACTTTCCGCCATCCCGATGGCCATGGAGTTTGCCACTTTCTTTTCGATCGTGAAATTCAAGCAGCGCCCCGAGGAGGAATATGACGAGATTTCGGAGATCGTCGGAAACGGCGTGATGGATTATGAGATCATCGTTGCGAACAAGGACGGCGCGTCCTTTGAATTTCCGTATGTTTACATTCATGAGAGCGGTATCTACGCGTATTCACCGAACCCCAAGCTCGATGTTTCCGCGACTCAGGAATATGTGCGAAACTACCTTCGCCTGAATCAGTGCGATGGTCCGTATACGATCTACACCGATCTTCGCGTGTACAAGAACCGCCTGAAGAGTCTGGAACCGTCCGACCGCGATACCTGCGACGAGTATCTGCTTCAGCAGGAGGGAATCATCCGGGCGATTGCGACCTGATAAATAACACAGTTGCAAAAAGGCTTTCAGTTGATATCCGGGCGGTAGATTATGTTTGAAATTACGTTAGGCGTGAACCAGTCCAACCAGCGGTTGGACAAGGTGCTGCAAAAGCATCTTCGGGAAGCGCCGAAAAGCTTTATATACAAAATGCTTCGGAAGAAGAACATCACGCTGAACAAGCAGCGGGCCATCGGGAACGAGATCACCGTTTCCGGGGATACGGTCCAGTTTTTCCTGTCCGAAGAGACATATAACAAAATGCGCGGCGAAGGCCGCGAGATTACGACGGGCTCCCCGGATTTCCCGGAGATCCCGATCCTGTATGAGGACAATGATGTCTGTATTTTTGTAAAACCGGCAGGCATTCTGTCGCAGAAGGCGGTGGAATCGGACTATTCGGTCAATGAATGGATCGTATGGCACGCGGTCGAAAAGGGCATTATTTCCGATTCCAGATTTGAATCGTTCCGTCCGGCGGTGTGCAACCGTCTGGACCGGAATACCGGCGGGATCATGGCGGCGGGCCTTTCGGAAAAAGGACTGCAGGTGCTGTCGGAAATGTTCCGTGATCGGACCGTAAAGAAGTATTATTACGCACTGGTCAGGGGACGCGTGACGGAGCCGAGTGAGATCCGCGGTTATCTTCGGAAGAATGAGCGGACGAATCAGGTGGAAATCTTCAGTTTCCCGGCGCCGGAAGCCAAGCCGATCCATACCCGATACGAGCCGATCAAGGTCTACAAGGACCGGACGCTTCTCAAGGTCCATCTTCTGACCGGAAGAAGCCATCAGATCCGCGCGCATCTTTCCTCCATCGGCCATCCGATCCTGGGTGATCCGAAGTACGGTGATCCGCGGTTTAACATGGATTACAATCTTTTCATGCAGTGTCTGTTTTCGTACCGCACCGAGTTCCCGGTGACGGCGGAGCTGCCGGGTATCAGCGGAAAGGTGCTGGAAGCACCGATTCCGAAGAACTGGCCGGTTTAAGGAGGGCATATGGCGACCTGGGGAAGCCGGGGCCTCCGCGGATCCGCACTGGAGGAAATGATCAATTACACAAATGAGGACTACCGGTCGCGGAATCTGGCGCTTGTGCAGAAGGTTCCGACGCCTATTACGCCCATCAACATCGATCAGCAGACGCGGCACATTACGCTGGCGTACTTCGATCAGCAGTCCACCGTCGACTACATCGGTGTGGTACAGGGCATTCCGGTCTGTTTTGATGCCAAGGAGTGTCAGACCGACACGTTCCCTCTCGCCAATGTCCATGAGCACCAGGTGCGTTTCATGGAGGACTGGGAAAAGCAGGAAGGCATCGCCTTCATTCTGTTGTATTATACGACTCGACAGGAGGCCTATTACCTGCCGTTCCGCGATCTGAAGTTTTTCTGGGACCGCATGCAGAACGGGGGGCGAAAAAGCTTCCGGCTCGAGGAGATCGACAAAAATTATAAAGTAAACCTGAAGAACGGCGTGTACCTCCATTATCTGGAGGCGCTGCAGCTGGATCTTGTGGGGAGAGAATAAAGTTATTTGCACGAGGTGAGTTCATGAATAAAGAAAGAACGGTCGATGTCAGGGATCTGATCCTTCATCTTTTGCTTCAGTGGAAGAAGGTGCTTGTATGCATGATCGTATTTGCGGTCCTTGCAGGCGGTTACTCCTATGTGAAGAACAGTAAAAACGTGAAGCCGGCACAGACGCGCGATGAAAAACTGGCAAGCGCGGCTGCAGGCTGCACCGACGATGAACAAATGCGTGCGGAAGGTCTTTATACCGCATATCAGAATCTGACTTCCGCGTATCAGCTGAAATCGGAATACCTTCAGAATTCCATTCTGCTGAATCTGGATACGGACTCGATGGGTGCGGTCGAGATGACTTTCTACATTGAAGGCAGTGTTTTCGGTACGGATAATATTTTTGGCGTTGTGCGCGGGATCGAAGAGACACTTGTGACGGATGAAATGTCCGAAGAGATCGCAGCAGTGCTTGGTGTGGAGAATAATAAGATCTATATTCGGGAGCTTGTTGCGTTTTCGGACAGTTTTACTTCTGAAGACATGATCCTGGAGCCGGGTGCGGTGAACGGAGCGGTCCTTACGGTCATAACTTATGCGGACAACGCGGAAAATGCGGAGCGTGTTTCGGAAATCGTGGAAAAGGGCTTGACGGCTGCCGTCGATAACATCGAAGATGCCACCGGTAAATGCACCGCAAATCTGATCCAGAAGACGCCGAACATCACCTACAAGAGTTATATTTCGGAGAAAAAGAGCAAGACCGCAAGCGAGGTCGTTTCCCTTTATAACAGCATCCTTAAAATGGATTCGGATACCCTGAAGCTGAGTGGAAAAGTGGCGACGTATTACAATCAGCTGCTGAACGCAGAGGATGATGCCGCAGTCACGAAAAAGTCTGCGCTTTCCATGATCTCGAAGAAGCAGGTCCTTGTCGGCGCGGCCGGCGGTGCGTTCATCGTCCTTTTCCTGGCCTGTGTCTTCTATGTCTTCTCCAGCAGGATCCGTTCGGTGGCAAGTCTTCGCGACAGTGCCGGTGTTCCGCTCCTCGGCAGCCTTTACACAGCGCCGGATAAGAAGATCGATGCACTCAGCAAGGCGTTTGTTCGTATCTTCTACACGAAAGCTCAAAAAGATGCCGAAGCGGACAATGAACTGCTCACGGTTTCCGCGGTGACTTCTGTAGCGGAAGCGCAGGGTGCAAAGATGCTTTATGTTGCGGTCGATGCCGATGACACAAAGAGCCTTGAAATCGTCGGAAGAATTACCGCACCGCTGAAAGAACAGGGAATTAACTGTGTGACCGGTGGTATGATCAACAAGAATGCCGCTGCGTTCGAGAATGCAAAAAAGGCAGACGGTGTGATCTTTGCGGAAGTGATCGGCGTGTCCAGGGAAGAAAGCATCGCAATGAACGAGGAATTCTGCGCGCTTCACGGTATTCCGGTATTCGGTGTCGTGGCGATTGAAACAACGGTCTGATGACCGCTCAGGGGAAGAGAAATGGAATTTCAGCATAAGGTCGATACAAGCGCGATCCGTAAATGCAATATCATGGGCGTTGATATCGCGGAAGTCGATATGAAGCGTCTTCTGGAGTTCACGAATGCGAACATCAAGGAACTTTCCGGAGATTATATGTGCGTCAGTAATGTACATACGACGGTCACAAGCGCGGAGGATCCGGCGTATTTAAAGATTCAGAACAGCGGGATCCTGGCGATTCCGGACGGCGGTCCGCTGGCATCCGTCGGCAGAAAACGCGGCTTTTCGGAAATGGAAAGAACGACCGGACCCAGCTACATGGGCGAGGTCCTCGACATCAGTGCCGAGCACGGCTATCGTCACTTCTTTTACGGAAGCACTCAGGAAACGCTGGATAAGTTAAAAGAAGCTCTTGAGAGCCGTTACCCGGGGCTTGAGATCGCGGGAATGTACAGCCCGCCGTTCCGACCGCTGACGGAAGAGGAAAACGCAGGAATCGTTCAGATGATCGATTCCGCGGATCCGGATTTTCTCTGGATCGGCCTCGGCGCACCCAAACAGGAAAAATGGATGGCGGCACATCAGGGAGAGGTGAAAGGCTTTATGGTCGGCGTCGGCGCAGCCTTCGACTACTTCGCAGGGAACATTAAGCGTGCACCGATGTGGATGCAGAAGAGTAATCTGGAGTGGCTGTATCGTCTGCTGCAGGATCCAAAGCGTCTTTTCAGCCGGTATTTGAAGACCAACTCAAAGTTTATCTGGCATGCGGTTATTAAAGGGGAATGATGATGAACGATAAGGAGTTTGAAGAATACAAGGTGCAGCTCCGGAAGGTCCAGCTGGTTCAGCTGGAGATCCTGAAAGAAATTGACCGGGTATGTAAAAAGAACGATATTCCTTATCATTTGGATTCCGGAACACTTCTTGGCGCAGTACGTCACAAGGGATTCATTCCCTGGGATGATGATTTGGATATCGGAATGACACGACCGAATTATGAAAGGTTTCTGAAGGTCGCGAGATCTGAACTTGATGACCGGTTTTACTGCTTGAACTGGCATGATTATGATGATTATGGTCTGGCATTTGCCAAAGTAAAGCGGAAAAACACGCTGTATGTGGAAAATTTAGCCAGAAACTCCAGGCATTCCGAAATCTATGTCGATGTATTTCCTTACGACAACTTCCCGGGTACAAAGTGCGCAAAGGTTCTTCAGGGGTATCCGCTCCTTGTGCTGAGAGCACTTATTAAAATCAAAGCGGGCATTCTTCCCTGGGCCGGCGGCGGATTAAAGAAGCGACTCAAATATCTGCCCGCAGTGGCTCTTGCACAGGTGTTTTCTTCTTCACGAATGATTTCGTGGTATGAAAAAATCGCGCAGAAGTATAGTGATGATAAAAAGAGTGAATGGTATTTCCCGCAGGGGATCTCACGATACGGAACATGGATCCTGCGCAAGGAATGGCTGGACAACTTAAGTTCCGTAAGTTTTGAAAATGAGACGTTTCCGGCTCCATCGGACAGTGCGGCGTATTTGACTCACGCATATGGTGATTATATGAAGCTTCCGCCTGAAGAGAAACGGTGGAACCGTCATCAGATCCTGAAAGTAGAGTTTGATGAGAATACATGAAATGGAATACAGCGTTGAATGATCGGCAAAGCATTCGGAAAGAATTTGTAATATGAGAAAAATACTCCAGATTTTATTTGGGCTTATTAGATTGTTTCAAGAGAAGCTGTGGAACGGAAGGCGGTTGAAACTGCACGGCTACAAGTATTGCTTCTGCAGCGGAGCCCATTTGTATACCAATAGAAACGACAATAGTTTTTTAGACCTTGGAACAAAGACCTGGATCAGCCAGAACTGCAGTTTTTCGGCAAGCGGCGGTAATATTACGATCGGATTCAATAATTTCTTTAATACCAACGTAAAGATCATCGCAAAGAGCGGGATCACGATCGGGGATAACAACCTTTTCGGACCGAATGTGGTGATCGTGGATCATGATCACCGGTTTGACGATCGGACAAAGCTGATCTGCAAGCAGGGCTTTACATCCGCGCCGATCGTGATCGGTTCGGACATCTGGATCGGTGCCAATTCGCTTATCTGTCAGGGCGTTACGATCTGTGACCATGTCGTAGTGGCGGGAAATTCGGTCGTGACAAAGCCGATTACCGAACCCGGCGTATACGGCGGGGTTCCCGCAAAAAAGATTAAAGACATTTAATACGGAGGCGGAAAATGAAAATTTCCATGGTTACAGTCACATATAACTCGGAGAAAACGGTACGGGAGACCTTTGATTCTGTTCTGAAGCAGACCTATCGCCCGCTGCAGTATGTGATCGTGGACGGGCTGTCTTCGGACGGAACGATGGATATCGTGAAAGAATATGAGCCGCGGTTTCTGGAGGCGGGAATCGAGTTTAGTTGCAAGTCTGAAAAGGACAAGGGCATCAGTGATGCATTCAATAAGGGAATCGGCCGTGCCGATGGTGATGTGATCGGACTGATCAATTCCGATGACATGCTTGCCGATGGCGCGCTGGAGATCGTTGCTGCCGCATATGAGGAAGAGACGGCCGTTTATTACGGTAATTGCATCATCATTCGTGAGGACGGAGACCGTGATGATAAGTATATCGTGACGCCGAAGGAGAATCTGGACCAGCTGTATCGCAATATGTGTATCTATCATCCGGCCTGTTTTGTCAGTAAGCGTGCCTATGATGAATTCGGCGGCTATGATGTCGATCTCCGTTATTGTATGGACCGCGAGCTGTTGCTTCGGTTCTACGTGAATGGCTGCATTTTTAAGTATATTCCGGAGTCGCTTGCCATCTACAGAGAGGGCGGAGTGAATCAGAAAATGTATAAAAAGAATGTTCGTGAAGGGTGCGCTATTTCGATTAAATACGGAATGGATCCTTTCAAAGCCCGTGTAAATATGTATTATAAGCTGGCAAAAACGCGGGTATGGAGAATGGTTCAGGCGGTCGGCGCAGAAAAATTCTTCCATAAGAAGTTCAAGTAAAGAAATTTCGACGTAACCGGCATCAGTGGTTGATGTATAACAAAGCAAGGAGCAAAAGGCATGCAGAGAAGAATGATGATCAGAGATTTTTTGGACTGGATATCCGTCTTATGGATCATTCTGTCCACAGGCTCTTTGATCGTATGCATTTTCAACATGAAATTCTGCATGTTTGCATTTGTATTCATTGCACTCATGTACCTTTTTTTGGACCCGCATTGTAAAGCATCGCAGATCCGGGCAGCGCTGATGATCGTCTTGTTTGTAACGGTGAATTCGCTGATCAATATCCGGTATTTCGAATTCTCGGACGATATCATCATCTTATTAATGCGTTTATTCGCGCTCGCGGTCATCTGTTCCAATCTGAGTACCGAGCGGTTCCAGACGCTTTTCTGCAGAATCGTTTTCTTTCTGTGTATTCTCAGCCTTCCGTGCTTCCTGCTTTCGGAAATGGGGATGGAGCTTCCGGGACAGACCACGCTGTGGTTCAAGGAAAAGTATTACATTTACACGTTTTATCATACCATCGGCCGATGGAAATACTTCCATCGCAACGCCGGCATCTTCTGGGAATCACCGGCATTCGCGATCTTTATTATTACTGCGTTGATGATGCTCCTTCTGGGGTATTCCAAACAGACGCCCAGACAGCGGCTGGTCTATATGATGGTTTACTCGGTGACCCTTTTCACGACACTTGCAACTACGGCTTATGTCGCCTATATCCTTGCGATCGTTGCGGTCATATTGAACCGGAAGCGCACAGAGAAGCTTTTCGGCAGCGGGAAAAACAGTAAATGGATCAAAATCGGATTTATACTTGCGTGTATTCTTTTGATCGTCGTTATGGCGTATATCGAAAGCACGACGCATGTCATCGAACGCAAGCTGATCAACCGCCAGGGCTCCTACGGTACGCGTTCCAACGATACCATCAGCGGATTTGAAATCGCGCTTGAACGGGCATTCTCAGGTTACGGATTATTCAATAATTATACACTGTCCGCACTCCTTACCAAAGGCGTGACCGATAACTCCAACTGGTTCTCGACCGCGTTTTTGTATTTCGGTTTTCCTTTTGCATTGATCTATGCATTTTTCTTCTGCAAAGGAGTCGCAAACCATTACCGCTGTTCATGGCTCAGCATGCTTTGTGTATTAGGCGCATACTTTGTCTTTATCAATACGGAGCAGATCGGAACCATGACGCTGTTCCTTTTCTATCTGTTCCCGACAAACGGAACGGAAGGCGGGGAAAGCTCTTCACGGAAGATCAGGTCAAACAAATATGAACTTATTCGGCAAAATAAAAAAGAATAAAGCACTGAAGGCCGGCGTTGGATACACGGTCGGTAATTATCTTTTAAAAGGCATCAGCTTCCTGACGGTCCCGATTTTTGCCCGTATCATGGATACGGACGATTTCGGTATTTACAGTACCTATATGAGCTATGATGCCATAATGGCGGTCGTGATCGGTTTTGCGCTGCACAGTAGTTTAAAGAACGCCAAATATCTGTACAAGGAAAAATTCGATGATTATATATCTTCGATCATGCTTCTTCCGATCGCGTTCCTTGCGGTACTTCTCGGTATTCTCAATCTATTTCCGGCGCCGTTTGTCAACCTTCTCAAACTGAACCGGTTTATTCTGAACCTGATGTTGATCCAGGCGTTTTCCGGGGCGATCGTTCAGGTGTTCAATAACAAGATCGGCCTGGAGTATGACTACAAAAGCTTTCTGAAGGTCTCTTTTATCAACACCGTAACGAATCTGCTTCTTTCGATCCTTCTGATGTACACGCTGTTCAGCAATGAACGCTATACCGGCAGGATCATCGGCGGTGTCGTTCCGCTTTTCTTTATAGCGATATATATCTTCTATACGTTCTTCAAAAAGCGGAGACCGGCATTCAACAGGGAGTACTGGAAATTCGGCCTGTCGTACAGCCTGCCGATCGTTCCGCACGGCCTGTCCCAGATCATCCTGTCCTCCTTTGACAAGATCATGATCCGTAATATGATCGGTGACTCCGAAGCCGGTATTTACAGTCTGGGTATTACGATCGAAAACATCGTAAAAGTAACGACGACTTCTCTTGACACGGTCTGGGGCCCCTGGTTCTACGAACGGATGGAAGAGAAGGATTACAAGACGATCCGTCAGGTCTCCACGTATTATGCGTACGGTATTTTCGTACTTCTCTCGTGTCTGATGATCGCAGCGCCCGAAATCGTTTGGATCATGGGCTCCGAAGCCTACCGGGATGCCAAATATGTTGTGGTTCCGCTTTTGAACTGCACGTATTTCACGTTCCTTTACACGCTTCCCGCCACGATCGAGTATTATTTTAAAAAGACGAAGATGATCGCAATCGGAACGATGGGAGCGGCGGCACTGAATGTGATCCTGAATACGATCTGCATCCGGAGATTCGGTTATCAGGCGGCAGCTTACACAACGCTTACCGCGTATTTCCTGTATTTCCTGTTCCATTACATTATCGGCAGAAGGATCCTCGGATTCCAGTTATTTAACACGAAGATCCTGGTGCTGTTCATTGCGGGCGTATTCCTCGTGAATGCGTTCAGCTGTATCTTTATTACACATTTCTGGCTGCGTCTGGTTGTCGGGGTACTTTTCCTCGCAGTCAATCTGCTGATCGCGTATAAGCTCATTTATCCGCAGATCACGAAAATGAAAAAGGGGTAAAATATGAAGGACCGTTATGATATCGGTGAAGAACTGAAGTGTGAATATCTGATTTCTTCAAATCGAAAAAAGCTCTGGGTCATTGAACTGGACCTTCTCGAGATGCTTGAAAATGCTTGCCGGGAACTGAACATTGATTATTTTATACTGTTTGGCTCTGCGCTCGGAGCAGTACGTCATGACGGTTTTATTCCGTGGGACGATGATATCGATCTCGGAATGACACGCGAGCATTTTGAGGTATTCCTGAAAAACTATAAAAGGTTCTTCCCGGAATATGTCGATATTCAGTACGGCGTTTCAAATTCCGGTGTTGATTTTCTTCTTCGTATCCGCGATTCCCGCTCAACCGGAATCATTCGTGGGGAGAGTCATAGAGAACGCAACAAAGGTGCGTTTATCGAGATTTATGTATTCGATCGTGTCCGGGACGACCGTTCACAGAAGCGGCAGTTATTTATGAGCAAGCTGCTTTGCAGTGCGCTTTCCATGATCAATACACCGGAGATTCGTTCCGTTAAGGGTTTCTTCCGTAAGCTGCCGCTGACTTTATTCGGAGCATCCAATCTTTGGAAGCTTTACGAGAAGGTATGTAAGAAATACGACGGAAAAGAAACCGGATACTATAATTTGGTCTCCCTGCCGAAATATGGCAATCAGCGTCGATTCATGATCGATCGGGAATCAGTCATGAGTACCGGGAAATTGCCGTTCGAGTACACGAGCGCCAGAATCCCCGTGGGCAATGACAAATACCTTACACAGCTGTACGGTGACTACATGAAGCTTCCGCCGGTTGAAAAGCGTGGTACACACCATGAGAATATCGTCTATTATGATCCGAACGTCAGTTACAAGGAGTATAACGGTTCGGATATTCCGGAACGATACTTTGGCGGCGATTCCACACTGGAACTGTTGTGAGATCCGGAATATTCCGATAGAATCCGGATTTACGGAAGCCTTCGGAATTCTGATAAAGAAATAGATTTGGAGCACCGAGATGAATCGTTATGAATTTGAATTAATGGCATTTCTTGAGAAAAACGGTCGTAGCAACTATACAATGAGAACACTTTCCGACCGCCTTGAAATATCCGGAACAATGATCATGAAGTGCATTGAAGATCTTGCAAATGCGGGAATGATCGAGTCGGGAGAAATGCTTGGTGTAACGGAAAAGGGACTCGAAGCCCTGGAACCGTATCGCGTAAAAAGCGCGGTAATACTGGCGGCCGGGTTCGGATCGCGTATGATGCCGGCAACCGCAGATCGTCCGAAGCCGCTTGTTACCGTAAACGGGGTGCGGATCCTGGATACACTTTTAGACGCTCTTACCGCAGTCGGGATCAAGGATATTACGATCATTCGCGGGTACAAGAAAGAGCGCTTTGATGAACTTCTTGTCAAATATCCGTTTGTTACGCTGGTCGATAACGATATTTACGCGGAGACCAATAACATTTCTTCCGTCATGATGGTTCTTGATAAGATCGATGCCTGCTATCTCTGTGAGTCCGATCTTTATATCACGAATCCGGACGTGATCACAAAATACCAGTACGCCAGCAACATCCTGGGATCCTATTCATTGGAGACCGATGACTGGAGTTATCAGCTGGATGCGGACGGACACATTATGAACTACCAGAAAGGAAACCGTTATTGCTACAATTACTACGGGATTTCTTACTGGACGCCGGAGGATTCCGAAAAACTGAGATCGGACTTCAAACAGGTCTATGAAGAAGAGGAAGACGGTACCGGATATTTCTGGGAGTTTATTCCGCTTGTTCTCAGAAAAGAAAAATATGCCGTTGAGATCCGTCAGTGCGACAAGTCGGATATTATGGAAATCGATAATTATTACGAACTTGCTCAGCTTGACCCATCCTATAACTGATCGGAGATGTAAATGAAGTGTTTTTGCGGAAATATTCTTACGGTTGATCGAAATGACAATGTATGCAAGTACCTTGTCGAAAGCAACGGTATGATTGAGTATGTGGGAAATGATCTCCCGGAAAAGTATGCTTCAGCGGAGATGATCGACCTCGGTGAAAAAGCGCTGCTGCCTTCTTTTGTCGATACACATCAGCATTTTGCATCGTTTTCCACGTTTCATGCCGGGCTTAATGTTATGGAAGCGGAGTCCAATATCGAGATCAAGGAGATGGTACGAGAATTTCAGCAGGGCTCCTCGAAAAAGACGCTGATCGCTTTCGGCGCATCGCCGTATTCTGTTAAAGAGGGGCGGCTCATCAATCGGGAGGAACTGGACGAGGTATGCCCGGACAAGGAGATCATGGTCGTCAAGTATGATGGGCATGCCTGCATCGTCAACTCCAAGCTTCTTCAGAAAATGGATGAGAAAGTGAAGAATCTTCGAGGGTATCATCCGGATACCGGCGAGATGAATCAGGAAGCCTTTTTTGAATTTTCAAATTATATTACAAGCGCACTTTCGATTCCGGAGCTCTTTGGTAATATGCAGACCGCGGTCGATTTTATGGCGGGAAAAGGCATCGGCTGCGTGCATACCGTCAGCGGTGTGGGTTTCCCCGGCAACCTGGATATCACCATGGAAAAGATCTTTGCCAAAGGTTTGAACAACGGTTTCCAGATCCGGGTATTTCCGCAGTCACTTGATGTCAAGACCGCAACCAGCCGCAAACTCCCGCGAATCGGCGGATGCTTTGCCTGCGCACTCGACGGATGCTTCGGTTCCCATGATGCATCGCTGAACGAGCCTTACAGTGATGCGGAAGCCGGTAACGGCGTCCTATATTATGAGGATCAGAAAGTCATTGACTTCTGCAAGGCGGCAAATCGCGCGGGGCTTCAGATCGAAATGCATGCGATCGGCGATAAGGCATTTGATCAGGCCTGCAGGGCAATCAAAGCGGCGCTTGATGATTATCCCAGAAAGGACCATCGTCACGGCATCCTTCATGATTGTCTTCCGACAGAGGAAGGAATCCGGATCTGCAGCGAGTATGGGATCCAGATGCCGGTACAGAGCGCATTTATCAACTGGAAACAGGAGCCGGACAGCTATCTTGAGGAGATCCTTGGTCCGGAACGGCTGTCGCGCTTAAATCCGCTTCGTACATTTGAGCGGGCGGGCATTATGGTCTCTTTCGGATCGGATGCGCCGTGTACGTCACCGGACCCGATCGTATGGATCGATCGTGCCGTCAATAACGCCAATAAGAGTGAAGCGATCACGGTAAAGCAGGCGATCCGCATGTGTACGGTGAATGGATATTCTGTTACGTTTGATGAGGATAAGCGCGGTACGCTTGAAGCAGGTAAAATTGCGGACATGGTCGTTCTTTCGGAGAATCCGTATGATATTCCGGCAGAACAGCTGAAGAGGCTTAGAGTTGAAAAACTGTATCTTGGCGGTACAGAATACCGGAGCTGCAAAGAGAATATTCTGAGAGCAGCCCTTCGGGGATTGACATCCGGTCAAAAAGCATAAAGAGGATTAGAATGACAAAGGCAGAGTTTTATGTTTTGAATAGTCTGTATAACGGAAGCTTAGGGCGTGCCGGATGCAGTGCAGACATTGAAAAGAATAAGGCTTTGGCGGATTATGAGGTTTATAACGGATTGATCGATCAAGGCCTGATCAAGCAGGAGTCGAGCGGACTCACCGCGGCGGGAATTGCGGCTCTGGAACCGTATCGGGTCCGGAATGCGGTCATTCTGGCGGCGGGTGCATCGACCCGCTTCATTCCGCTATCCCTGGAACAGCCCAAGGGCCTGTTTGAAGTAAAAGGCGAGAAACTGATCGAACGACAGATCCAGCAGCTGATCGAGGCCGGAATCCGTGACATCACCCTTGTACTCGGATACAAGAAGGAAATGTTTTACTATCTTGAAGAAAAGTATGGTGTGAAGTTCATCATTAACGATTCCTTCTTGATCAAGAACAATATTGAAAGCTTATATCTTGCACGTAATGAGCTGGGCAATTCTTATGTTTGCGTAAGCGACAGTTATTTTGTGGAGAATCCGTTCAATCAGTTTGAATACCAGTCCTTCAATGCAGGCGTCACGGTGCATCATGAGACGCCGGAAATGTATGTTGATACAGATTCGGACGGACGTATCATCTGCATGGAAAAGGGGCGTGAGAAAGGACAGATTCTTCTGGGGCACACTTATTGGAATGCCGAGTTTTCGGAGGCGTTTATTCGTTTTGCGGAAAAGGACCGCAGTATCGGCAAATACGCAAACGCGTTCTGGGAATGGCTCGTTCGGGATCAGCTTGATGAGCTTCCCCCGTTCTATTTCAGAGAGTTTGCCGATGGGAACGTTTTTGAGTTTGATACGTTTGAAGACCTCCGGCAGTTTGATACACAGTACCTTGGACACACACACAGTGAGATCATTCGCAATATCAAGCTTGTTTTCCGTTGCGATGAAGAGGATATCGCTGATTTCAGAAATGTCAGCAAGGGAATGACGAATACATCATTCATTTTCAGAATCGACGGAGTGGATTATATCTATCGGCATCCGGGAGACGGAACCGAGAGCATCATCAGTCGTCGTAACGAAAAGAAATCACTGATCAAGGCAAAAGAAATCAATATCGATCCCACGTACATCTATGCGGATGTCAACGAGGGATGGAAAATATCGGTTTTCATACCTGAATTCCGGGAGCCGGATTACGGATCCTTTGAGGATTCAAAAAAGATACTGGCGGTCCTTCGCTCATTGCATTCATCCGGTGTCCGGGTGGACTACGGTATGAGACCATGGGAAGATGCACTGGACACGGAAGAACTTCTACGCAAAAAGAATCCGGAATGTTTTAAAGAATACGAGGATTTAAAACATAAGATCGGTCTTTTGTATCAAAAAACGATCGGCGATGGAGTTGAAAAGTGCTTTTGTCATGGCGATACGTACCAGCCCAACTGGATGATCCGTCCGGACGGAAGCGTGATCCTGATCGACTGGGAGTATTCCGGTTATTCGGACCCGGGAATCGACGTCGGTTATTATATCGTGGATGCCATGTATGATTTTGACGAAGCGGAACGGTTCATTCGGGAATATCTTCAGGATAGTTATACGGAAAAACGGTTCTTCCATTTTATGGCTTACACGGCGATCATTGCGTATTACTGGTTTGTTTGGGCACTTTATCGCGAATCCTGCGGTGCAGTCATGGGCGATGCGCTGACAAACTGGCGTGATATGGCGGAAAAATATGTCGATCATCTTCTTGGATGACGATCAGAGAGGCAGATTATGGAAAAGGAAAACAACAATCAGCTGGTACGGGCACTGGGACTTAAAGAGTCGATCAGTATGACGATCGGAACCGTCGTTGGTGTAGGGCTTTTTACATGCGGTTCGTCGCAGATCGGTCTTGTGGGATCCTGGATCATCGGGTTCACGTTCGTAGCATTGCTCATTTCAATTTGGCCGTGTTTGATCTACGGAGAGATGTCCGCTGCACTTCCGTGTGCGGGCGGCACCTATAACTATGCAAAGCGGGGACTGAACCGCATTTGGGCGAATATGGCAGGTTGGCACTACATCGTGTCCGTAGTTGCTATCGGCGCCGGTGAAACACTGGCATTTGCGAATTACTTCAAGATCCTGTTGGAACAGCTTGGCTGCAATATCGCTTGGATGGATTCCAGAATCATTGCCATTGTCCTGGTGGCAATATTCCTTGTTCTTAATTTTCGGGGCATCGAACAATCCGGCAAGGCTCAGACCGCATTTATGTTCTTTTTCTGGGGCTGTTCCGTTTGCTGGTTCCTCTATATGATTCCGAAAGTACATGTAGAATACTTTGGTGGGATCGCCATGGACGGTCTGCCGCCTTTCAAAGAGATCATGTACATTTTCGGTCTGGTATGGTGGTGCTATACGGGATTTGAGACCTGTGTGTCAATGGGCGCGGAAACGAAATATCCGCAGTATACGCTTCCGAGAGCACTAAAACTCTCGGTGTTCATGGTCTTCGCGTTGAACGCTCTGTTCCAGTGGTTCCTGGTCGGCCTTGTACCCAAGGAGTTTTATGGCATTCTTGCTGTTGCGGATGCGCCGTATGCCGAAGGCTTGAAAGCAGTCGGTCTGGTGGGATTTCCGATCATTCTTCTATGCATCGGTATTGCTTTTGGTGGTGATCTCTCAACGATCAACCCCGGTATTGCGGCTCCCGCGCGTTATATTTATACAATGGCTGAGGATGGCGCGCTTCCGGCCTTTCTCGGAAAGATCCATCCGAAATTCAAGACGCCGCATATCGCGGTCGTGGTCGTTGGTGTGATCAATTTCATTCTGATCGCAACAGGTTCGATCAATTACATTGCATCGGTTTCGCTGATTTCACTTGCGGTCTGCTATATGATCGGCTGTCTGTCCTATCTTGGATTAAAGAAAAAGTATCCGGAGATGAAACGGCCGTACAAGGCACCGCTTGGAACCTTTGGCTGCTGGTTTACCATCGTTGTTTATTGCTTTATGCTGATCTTCGCAGATGTGATCGCGCTCATTACCGCAGTGATCATCAGTATTCTTTGTGCAGTATTCTATTATCTTTATTCGCACAAAAAGGATTATCACATGCCGACGATCGAAGAGGAGATCGGCGAGATATCCGAACCGGATGAGCAGACGAAGAAGGCGCTGGACAAGGAATACCGAATCTGGAAGTACGGTACGATCATCGTTACCGTTGTGGCGCTTGGAATCTATCTGGTGCCGATGCTGTTTAAATGACGAAGATCTGTACGGGAGAAAACATGACAAGCAATCTTTTGATCAAACAGCTGAAGGACATCCTTTCCACGTCATCCCGCATCGTTTTCTTTACCGGAGCCGGCGTTTCCACGGAATCCGGAATTCCGGACTTCCGTTCGGCTTCCGGCATTTACAACGAGAAGCTCGGCTATGAGGTCTCTCCGGAGGAAATGGTATCGCATTCCTATTATGTGCGGTACCCGAAGGAGTTCTTTGATTTCTACCGGAAGAAGCTGATCTATCCGGCGGCGGAGCCGAATGCGTGCCATAAGGCGATCGCCCGGCTGGAAGCCATGGGAAAATGCAGCGCAGTCGTCACGCAGAACATCGACGGCCTGCACCAGAAGGCCGGGAGCAAAAATGTATTTGAGCTTCACGGGTCGGTGCTGCGGAACTACTGCGAACGCTGTCATGCCTTTTATGACGCAGATTACGTCATGCAGGCGGACGGTGTGCCGATGTGTGCAAAATCCTGCTGCGGTGGGCGTGTAAAACCGGATGTGGTCCTTTACGAGGAAGCATTGAATGAGGACGTGGTCGATGGTGCCATCCTGGCGATCCGGAACGCAGATACGCTTGTCATCGGAGGAACTTCGCTTGTCGTGTATCCGGCAGCGGGGCTGATCCGGTATTTCCGGGGAAATAAACTGGTGCTGATCAACAAGTCGGCAACAAGCGCGGATGAGCGCGCGGATCTGGTGATTCGTGAGAATATCGGCGAAGTCATGGCGGAGGTGATCCGCCTCATGGAAGAAGAGTAAGTTCCGGGGTTTATCCGTTCTTTCACAAAAGACGGACAGGGGCGATTCAGGTGAGTAAAAGAAAACAGAGCAAAAAGAAGAAAAAAGCATATTATGCCCTGATCGGTGTACTGTATTTCCTTTTGGTGACGACGATGGCACTGCTCGTTGTACTCGCGGTCCATGTGACTCAGCTTAAGGCTGCGGAGGAGGATGCTTATTATCAGGCATCGGTCAGCGAAGATGCGGCACGCAGTTCGATGGAGCTTTCGGCAGCGGAATCCATAAGCGCGTCGGAGAGTGAAGAGCAGTCTCTGGACGCTTCGGAATCGGAATCACGGTCGATGGAGGATGAGGCGTTTTCATCGATGATGGAATCCATCTCCCTGGCAAAGGAGGAAGAGACTTTTGTCGCCGAGTCGCACGAGGTGAAGAAATTCTCCGGACGGATCCTGATCGGGGACTCACGTACGGTTATGCTGGATGCGGCCGTGGCGATCAATAAGAGCGATATCGTCATTGCAAAAGGCGCCATGTCCTATGACTGGTTTGCGGAAGAAGCGGTGCCGAGACTCAAAATGGCGCTGGACATCGATCCGAACTACGCGGTCGTGATCAATATGGGCGTCAACGACTGCGCCAATTACACCGCCGGATGGCGTGAGTATTTTGTAAACGATTATGTGGACCTGATCAACGAACTCTGCATTCAGTATCCGACCACGTATTTCTATTTTGCATCGGTGGGACATATCCGGAATTACTATCCGAGCGCGGGACGTTACCTTTCCGAGACCGCGATGAACGAAAATATCGATATTTTCAACGAAACGATGAAGAATAACTGCATCGCGTATTATATCGACCTGTGCGAGTACCTGGACGGGGACGGCTACGGCTGGGCGGACAACGTTCACTATAACAGTGAATGTTCGCAACGGATCTACAACTACATTGTGGAGCAGGTCGGTGAGAACGATGGTCCGGCGGCGATCCTGAAGGAGTAACGGCGGAAACCGTGAAAGAATAAAAAGCACTTGCAATAATGCGGAAAGTATGTTAGTATTCTACCGTTAGGCATCTGCCGGTGTGTCGGAATGGCAGACGATGCAGACTCAAAATCTGTTGTGGGCAACCACGTGTGGGTTCGAGTCCCACTACCGGCATCAATTTTTCAATAAGGAGTATTCTGAAAATGGAAGTATTAAGATACATTTTAATGAGTATTTTCATCATATGCGGTATTGTCCTGATCGCTACGATCATGCTTCAGGAAGGCAAGTCTGCAGGTCTCGGTTCATTAGGCGGTATGTCATCCGCTGAGACTTACTGGGAAAAGAACAAGGGCCGTTCCAAGGAAGGTCTTCTTCAGAAGATCACCACGATCGCAGCGGTTGCGTTCTTCGTACTCGGCATTGTACTTGCAATCAATTTCTAAGTTGAAGTAAGTGAGGGCTCCGGCATATGCCGGAGCCCTTTTATATGTGAAACAGAGGTTCAATGAATAAGAAAAAAGCCAAAGAACAACTTATCATCGGCGTCTTTGAGTCCCATCAGAACGGATTCGGCTTTGTCCGCGTTCCGGGAACGGAAGAGGAAGAACCGTACGATGTTTATATCGCCGAGCGCAACACCGGCGGCGCGTTCCATAAGGATACCGTGGGCATCAAGCTGATCCAGGGCCGTTTTCCGGACAAGAAGGAAGGAAAGATCGTCAAGATCCTGGACCATGAAGTGAAGACCGTAGTCGGCCTGTACAGGAAAAATAAATCCTTTGGATTTGTCATCCCGGACGATGTAAAAATGGCGCGCGACATTTTTGTCAAGTTTGAAAACAGCAGGAATGCGGAGAACAATCAGAAGGTCATCGTCAAGATCACGACCTTCGGAGATGTAAAGCATAACCCGGAGGGCCAGATCATTAAGATCCTCGGCGATAAAAACGATCCGGCCATCGACACGCTGTCCATCGCCGCAAAATATGATATTCCGCAGCGGTTTAACTATAACGTGCGCGAAGAGGTGAAGGAGATCCCATCCGAGGTGTCGGAAGAGGAATGCACCGGAAGAAAGGACCTGCGCGGTCTTTACACGGTTACGATCGACTCGGAAAGCGCGCGTGACCTGGACGACGCCATCTCCCTGACGTATGACGGCGAAACCTATCGGTTGGGCGTACACATCGCTGATGTCACCCATTATGTGACCGAGGATTCTGCGCTGGACCGTGAGGCTCTGCGCCGCGGTACTTCCGTATACTTCCCGGACCGCGTGATCCCGATGCTTCCGGAGGAGCTTTCCAACGGCATCTGTTCCTTAAATGCGGGCGTGGATCGTCTGGCGATGAGCTGCATGATGACCATCGACAAAGAGGGCAATATCATCGGCCACGAGCTTTGCGAGTCCGTGATCCGCGTGGATAAGCGTCTGTCCTATCATGGTGTGATGGCGGACCTGAAACGCGGGGAGAGTGAATACCCGGTGAGTGGAAGCACCCCTGTGGAAACAGCTTCCGGAAACGACGCGAACAGTGTATACAAGGGCACCGACATTTCCGATGAGGAATTTCCGCACCTTCTTGCATTTGAACGCCTGATGCTGGAACTCTCCAAAAAGCTTCGCGAAAAGCGGTATAAGCGCGGCGCCATCGATTTTGATTTCCCGGAATCGGAGATCCTTCTTAACGAGCGCGGAAAGGTCACGGACATCCGGCCTTATGAACGCAGCGAAGCCACAAGACTCATTGAAGATTTTATGCTTGCTGCAAATGAGACGATCGCCGAAAACGCCTACTGGCAGGAGCTTCCGTTCCTGTACCGCGTCCATGACAAGCCGGCGGAAGACCGCATGGAGCGCTTTGCGATCTTCTTAAACAACTTCGGCTACACGATCCACTTCTCGAACGGCGAGATCTACCCGATGGAGCTTTCCAAACTCCTCTCAAAGATCGCGGGCACGGAAGAGGAAGCGCTGCTTTCACGGCTGATGCTCCGTTCCCTGAAGAAGGCGGCGTACCGCTCGGAACCGGGCATGCACTTTGGCCTTGCGGCAAATTACTACACCCATTTTACCAGCCCGATCCGCCGCTATCCGGACCTGCAGATCCATCGGATCCTGAAGGAGAACCTGAAAAACGGCATGACGCCGCAGCGCAGACTGCACTACGACACGATTCTTCCGGAGGTCGCACTGCAGACTTCGGAGACGGAACGCCGCGCGGACGACTGCGAGCGCGAGGCGGACAAGCTGAAGAAGACACAGTACATGCGCCGTTTCATCGGTGAGCAGTTTAGCGGCATCATTTCCGGCATGACCAAATACGGTATGTACATCGAGCTTCCGAACACCGTGGAGGGCATGGTCCACGTCAGTACCCTGACGGATGACTATTACACCTTCATTGAAGATGAATACATTTTTGCGGGTCAGATGACCGGCCGGACGTACCGCCTGGGTCAGAAGGTCGATGTGATCGTCTCCCAGACCGATGAGGATACCCGCACCATTGATTTCAGGATGGCAAACCATGAAAGAGACTAAAAAACTGATCGCAAATAATAAAAAAGCATATCACGATTATTTCATCGAAGAAAAGTACGAATGCGGCATCGTCCTTGCGGGTACGGAGGTCAAGTCCATGCGCCTGGGCCAGTGCTCACTGAAGGAGAGCTTTGTAAAGATCGAAAACGAGGAAGTCTATATCTACTCCATGCACATCAGTCCGTATGAGAAGGGCAATATCTTCAACAAGGATCCGCTCCGTGTGCGGAAGCTTCTGATGCACAAGAAGGAGATCCGCAAGCTGGCCGGAAAAATCAAGGAAAAGGGCTATACACTGGTCCCGCTTGAAACGTACTTCCATGAAGGCAAGGTCAAGGTGGAGATCGCACTTGCAAGAGGTAAGAAGCTTTACGATAAGCGTGACGCGCTGGCTGAAAAGCAGAGTCAGCGGGATATCGAGCGGGCCTTCAGAGATAAGCAGAAATATTGATAAAAAGAGCATCCTTTTCAGGATGCTCTTTTTGCGTTCTTATTTGATCGCATAGATCCCCTTGAAATAAAAACGTTCATATGCTATACTTTTATGGCTTATATACTATATATAGTATTTGAGCTGAAAAAAGGTTTACGCACAGGCAGTGGAGGCGGATCATGGATGAGAACAGACATCAGAACGTTCTGATGGTCCATAATTTATACAAGATTCCCGGCGGAGAGGATACCGTTGTTAAAAACGAGACGCGTGTCCTGACGGAACACGGCCACAAGGTGATCCTTTATACGAGGAACAATAACGAGCTGGATACGATGCCCAAGGCAAAAAAACTGCTGCTTCCGTTTACTACGATCTTCAATTTCAAAACATATACCGAGGTAAAGAAGATCATTCGCCGGGAGAACATCGACATCGTCCATGTGCACAATACGCTGAACCTGATCTCGCCGGCGGTATATTATGCGGCAAAGACCTGCAAGGTCCCTGTTGTGCAGCACATTCATAATTTCCGTCTGATCTGTCCCGGTGCGATGCTCTACCGCGACGGAAAGATCTGTGAAGAGTGCCTGACCAAGGGACTGCATCCGGCGGTAAAGCACAAATGCTACCGTAACAGCCGGCTGCAGACGCTGGCCTGCGTGATCAGCAGCAGGCTCTATCGAATGCTCAAACTGTACCGTGATCTTTATTATATCTGCCTCACGGACTTTAATTGCGAGATGCTGCTCAATCTGAAACAGATCCCGCGCGAGCACGTGTTTGTAAAACCGAATTTTTCCTACACTCCGGGAGAGATCACGCTTACCGAAAAACGGGAAGGCTATGTTTTTGCCGGCCGCGTGGAGGAACTGAAGGGCATCAAGGTGCTTCTTGAAGCCTGGCGGATCCTCGGTGACCGGGCGCCGAAGCTTTCCGTCATCGGTAAAGGCGAATACCTTGATCAAGCGGAATCGTTCGCAAAGGAACACCGGCTGAATATGGAATTCAAAGGCTTTGTGCCGAATGAAGAAGCGATAAAGCTCATCGGCGGGGCGCGAATGTTGATCATGCCCACACAGTGGTATGAGGGGTTCCCGATGACGATCGTCGAAGCATTCTCCGTAGGGACGCCTGTCCTTGTATCTGATCTCGGAAACGCGGGAGATTTGGTCACAGCCGGTCGGACGGGCTTGAAATTCCGTTATGACGATCCTGCGTCACTTGCGGATGCGGTCCTGAAAGCGGAAGAGGCTGCCTTTGACGCGGAGGCGATCCGCGGCGAATGGGCAGAGCATTATTCGGAAGAAACGAATTATCAACAGTTAAAAAAGATCTATGACAGCATTTCATAGAGTGTGAAGCCGCGTGAACCGGTCGCGGCACATAAAGGTCGCTGATAAAAGGTATGAAGAGCTTTTGCCGGCGGCACATTTGGAGGAAATCATGGCAAAAAGCGCAGATAATTATAATGCGTCCAGTATTACGGTACTGGAAGGCCTGGAAGCGGTACGCAGAAGGCCCGGTATGTACATCGGGTCAACGGGTCGTACCGGACTCAATCATCTGGTCTATGAGATCGTGGACAATTCCGTCGATGAGTACATGGCCGGATATTGTACGGAGATCGAGGTTACGATCGAGGACGACGGTTCCGCCATCGTCACCGATAACGGCCGCGGTATCCCGGTCGACATGCACCAGAAGGGTGTATCCGCGGAACGTGTCATTCTGACCACGCTTCATGCGGGCGGTAAATTCGACAACAATTCCTACAAGACCTCCGGCGGTCTGCACGGCGTCGGTTCTTCCGTAGTCAACGCTCTGACCGAATATCTGGAGATCAAGGTCTCCAAGAACGGCAAGGTCTATTACGACTCCTATGAGCGCGGTATTCCGACGGTGGAGCTTCAGAAGGGCCTGCTGCCGGTCATCGGTAAGTCCAAGACGACCGGAACGTCCATTACTTTCAAGCCGGACCCGGAGATCTTTGAAAATACCCGCTTCAAGGCCGATGCCATCAAGCTCCGCCTGCACGAGACCGCTTATCTGAATCCGGGTCTCAAGATCACCTGGAACAACAACCGGAAGGGTGAAGAGGAGACCATCATTTATCACGAGCCGGATGGCCTGCTGGCATACATGAAGGAACTGAATGCCGGCAAGGAATGTATGCACGAGCCCATCGTGGTGCACGGAAAAGCCGAGAACATCGAGATGGACATCGTGGTTCAGTTCGTCAATACTTTTGAGGAAAAGATCATGGCGTACTGTAACAACATCTTCAACTCCGAGGGTGGTACGCACGTGACCGGCTTCAAGAAGAGTTTCACCCAGATGATTAACAAATACGCGCTGGAACTGGGCATTTTAAAGGATCCCAATCGATTCACCGGTCCGGATACCCGCTGCGGCATGACCTGCATTCTGTCCATCCGTCATCCGGATCCGCTGTTTGAAGGCCAAACCAAGACCAAGCTCGGGTCCCAGGACGCAGACCGCGCGACGGTCGCCGTTACGAACGAGCAGTTTGAACTGTTCTTTGACAAACATCTGGAGACCCTGAAGACCGTTATTTCCTGTGCGGAAAAATCCGCGAAGATCCGCAAGGCGGAGGAAAAGACGCGCGCAAACCTGCTCTCCAAGCCTAAATTTGCCTTCGATTCCAACGGCAAGCTTGCCAACTGCGAATCCCGCGATGCCTCAATGTGCGAGATATTCATCGTAGAGGGTGACTCCGCAGGCGGTTCCGCAAAGATGGCCAGAAACCGTAAATATCAGGCGATCATGCCCATCCGCGGTAAGATTCTGAACGTGGAAAAGGCTTCCATCGACAAGGTGCTTGCCAATGCGGAGATCAAGACCATGGTCCTGGCATTCGGCTGCGGCTTCTCGGAAGGATACGGCAACGATTTCGATATCAGCAAGCTCCGCTATGACAAGATCATCATCATGGCCGATGCCGATGTGGATGGCGCGCATATCTCGACGCTGCTCATGACGTTCTTCTACCGGTTTATGCCGGAGCTCATTACGGACGGTCATGTGTATATCGCGATGCCGCCGCTTTACAAAGCCATCCCGAAGGGAAAAGGCGAAGAAGAGTACCTCTATGATGACGAGGCTCTTGCAAAATACAGAAAAACCCACAAGAATTTCACCCTGCAGCGCTACAAAGGTCTTGGCGAAATGGATGCCGAGCAGCTTTGGGAGACCACACTGGATCCCGAACGGCGCATGCTGAAGCGCGTGACCATCGAGGATGCTCTGATGGCGGACCAGGTGACCGGTCTGTTAATGGGCTCCGATGTCGATCCGCGCCGCGAGTATATTCAGGAACACGCGAACGAAGCACTGCTTGATGTCTGACGGACATCCGGAGACGGATCCTTCCGCACAGTGTACAGCGTTGTAACAGAGTAGAGGAGAAATTATGCCTGAAAAGATTATTTCAACGGAATACTCCGATGAAATGCAGCAGTCTTTCATCAACTATTCCATGTCCGTCATTACGGCACGTGCCGTGCCGGACGTCCGTGACGGTCTGAAGCCGGTCCAGCGCCGCGTTTTGTACGCGATGAACGAGCTTGGCTTGAATTCCGACAAGCCGCACCGTAAGTCGGCGCGTATCGTCGGTGATGCCATGGGTAAGTATCATCCCCACGGCGACTCGTCCATTTATGAAGCACTCGTTGTCCTGTCCCAGGATTTCAAGAAGGGCATGGCGCTTGTGGACGGCCACGGTAACTTCGGTTCCATCGAGGGCGACGGCGCCGCTGCCATGCGATATACCGAAGCGCGTTTGAAAAAGTTCACGCAGGAGGTCTATCTTGCGGATCTTGACAAGAACGTGGTCGATTTTGTTCCGAACTTCGATGAGACAGAGAAGGAACCGGCGGTCCTTCCGGTTCGTATCCCGAACCTTCTTGTCAACGGCTCCGAGGGTATTGCGGTCGGTATGACCACGTCCACGCCTACCCATAATCTGGTCGAAGTCATCGATGCGATGGAAATGCTGATGGCGGACCCCAAGGCAACGACTGCGGATCTGATGACCGTTATGAAGGGCCCGGATTTTCCGACCGGCGGTCTGGTCATCAATGAAGCCGACCTCCCGGAGATCTATGAAACCGGTCGCGGCAAGATCAAGGTGCGCGGCCGTGCGGAGTTCATCCCGGCCAAAAAGCGCGGCGAAAAGGATCGCATCGAGATCACGGAGATCCCGTATACCATGATCGGCGCGGCCATTGGAAAATTCTTAAATGACATCGCCGAGCTCGTGGAAAAAAAGGTCTTCCCGGAGATCTCCGATATTTCCAACCAGTCCGGTAAGGACGGCATCCGCATCATCATCGAGCTGAAAAACGGCTCCGATGGCGAGAAGATCCTCCAGGGTCTGTACAAGAAGACCAAGCTCGAGGATACCTTTGGCGTCAACATGCTTTGCATTGTGGACGGAAAGCCGGAGGTGCTTGGATTAAAGCGCATCCTTGAGGAGAATATCAAGTTCCAGCTCGAGGTCAACAACCGTAAATACACCACGCTTCTCGGAAAGGAGCGCGCAAAGAAGGAGATCCAGGAAGGCCTGATCGAAGCGGTCGATATCATCGACCTGATCATCGAGATCATCCGCGGATCCAAAAAACTGCAGACCGCAAAGGACTGCCTCATGACCGGCCGCACGGAAGGCATTAATTTCAAGTCGCCGGAATCCAAGAAGCAGGCGGCAAAGCTGCATTTCACCGAGGCACAGGCAACCGCGATCCTGGAGCTGCGTCTTTCAAAGCTGATCGGCCTGGAGATCCTGGCGCTCGAAGAGGAGCATAAGGAGACGATTGCAAAGATCGCGCGATACGAAAAGCTTCTGTCTTCCGAACGCGAGATGAAGAAGGCCATTCGTGCCGACCTTGAGGAGATCAAGAAGAATTACGGTCTTCCCAGACGGACGGAGATCACGACGAAGGAGGAGGGCGTTTACGAAGAGGCGCCTGAGGTCGTTCTTCCGGTCCTGATGTCCATGAACCGCTTCGGCTATGTGAAAATGTATGACCTCACGTTCTATGAGAAGAACAAGGAAGCCATCGAAGAAGAGGCCAAAATGATGGTATTCTGCATGAATACCTCACGTATCTGCATGTTTACGGACAACGGACAGTTCCATCAGTTTAAAATGAAGGACGTACCGCTTTGTAAACTGAAGGATAAGGGCGTTCCGGTCGATAACATTTCCAACTTCGACTCCGCGACCGAGAACATCCTGAAGATGGACTCCTTCGACAATTTGAAGGATAAAATCTTGCTATTTACGACCAGCCATGGTATGATAAAGCGAGTTGCGGCCTCTGAATTTGAAACGAATAAGAAGACCGTAGCTTCCACAAAGCTGGATGACGGAGATAAGCTGGTATTCGTCAATGAGTTGAACGGTTCCAACATCGTTCTGGTCAGTGAGAAGAAGTCGATTCTCCGTTTTGCGGCTGAAGACGTGGCCATGTATAAGAAAACATCGGTCGGTGTGCGCGGTATGCGCCTGGACGACGATGACTGCATCGTATCGGTCTATGACTTTGACCCGGCAGTGAAGTATGTGGTCAAGATCGGAAATAAACGTGTGAATCTGGTGGACATCAAGCTGAAGAAGCGTGATCAGAAACCGGATGTACTGAAGTAACGGAGGTATAAAAGTGGCAGACCAGAAGAATTTGGAAGATCAGCTGAATATCCTGTTCGACGATTTTGAAGACGAAGAGGCTGCAGCGGAAAATACCATTGAAGAAACCGTCACTGCGGCAAAGGAAGTCAAGGAAACGGTCTATGAAGATATGACCGCATCCTTCACCGGCGCAAAGGCAGCCGCGGAAGATCTTGTGGATGATTCCGCACTCGAGAATGAGGCGCGCGGTATTTCGTTCGAGGATTTTGAAAGTATCATTCCGGAAGAAGCGGATGAAGCAGCCGTCTATGTGGAGCCGGCCGTCATGACTGCAGAGAAGGCGGAAGAAGCTGTCGATGATTTCGACATGGATGATTTTGAAGAAGAGACCGAAGCTCCGGAAGAAGCGGAAGCGGAAGTCGAAGAGGATGAGGAGCCGGAAGAAGCCGCTCCGGTCCGCAAGCAGCGTGAAGCAAGAGAAAACAAGAATTACCCGTCAGCGGATCAGATGAGAAAGGAAGCCATCCGCTTCTGGATCTTTACTCTGGCCGTTGCACTGCTTGTCGCGGCGGCAGTCCTGTTCATTCTGAATAAGCGCGGAATTATTGACCTGAAGGGCCTCATCGGCAGTAAGGAAACGACCGCGGAAGTCACGACCACTACGGAAGAGACGACCACTATGGAAGCGGAGACCACCACAGCGGAGGAAACAACGACGACCGAGGCGGAGACCACGACCGAGGAAGAGACCACCACGGAAGAAGAAACGACCGAAGAGGAAACAACGACTTCGGCAGCATCTTCCGTTAAGGATAACTACACGAACATGTTCGTAGTCGCGGAAGGCAACTACACGCTGAACATCCGTCAGGCAGCGACCACGGATTCCGCGATCGTCGGCCTCATCAATGAGTTTGGCGGCGGCAGCATCCTGGAACAGAGCGGCGAATGGTACCACATCAGTTCCGGCAGCGTAGACGGTTACGTCAAGGCAGAGTTCGTTGTTACCGGTGCGGATGCGGAAGCGCTTGCGGAAGCACATTCTTCACAGCAGGTCAAGATCACCGCAGATACCATCAATGTCCGCACGGAGGCGACCGTGGATTCGGACATCGTGGATTCCGCAGTCAAGGGTGCTACCTTCAAATACCTGGGCGAGGAGAATGGATTCTATCACATCCAGTACAACCCGACCTATGAGGGCTATGTCAGCAAGGATTACGCGACCCTCGGCACTTATCTTGAGGAAGCTGTTGTTTATTCCGCAGAATAATAAAAACTGCTTGACAACAGAACTAAAAGATATTATATTTATCAAGTGCGCTTAATTCTAAGGAATTATTATGCGCTGAAGGCAGGGTGAATACATGCTGATCGATTTGACGGAGCTGTTTCCGTATGAGGAAAAGACGAAGGAATATCAGGTTTCCTATGATCTGGAACTCGCGGACGGATATGAGGTCACAAAGTCGGACAGCCTTGTTCTCACCGTGACTCACCATAAAAATCACATGCTGGATATCAGCGGTGCCGGAGAGATTTCCGTTCTCATTCCGTGCGGCCGTTGTCTGGAGCCTGTTGAGAGTATCGTTCCGTTTTCCGTGGACATGCACATCGATGCAAATGCCAAAACGGATGAGGACGGAGATGACATTTTCTTCATCGAGGGTTCGGAACTGGATGTCAATGATCTTCTGATCGATGAGATCCGGATGAATATGCCCATGAAGGTTTTATGTAAAGAAGATTGCAGAGGTATCTGTTTCAGATGCGGAGCCAATCTGAACCATGGCAGCTGCAGCTGTGAGGTTGAAGAAGCACCGACCCGTATGGGCGCGGCACTTCAGAAAGCATTCGCGGATGCGATGAACAAAAAGTAAGTTTGGCTAATAGCCGCAAAGTAGAAAATGCATAAAGGAGGTGTACAAAATGTCCATTTGTCCTAAGAATAGAACTTCTCGTGCAAGAAGAGACAGCCGCAGAGCGAACTGGAAGATGAGTTCCGTTAACTTAGTAAAGTGCAGCCATTGTGGTGCTTTAATGAAGCCCCATTGCGTATGCAAGCAGTGCGGATACTACAACAAAAAGGAAATCGTCAAAGTTGACGCTGAATAATTTCAAAATGTTCAGAAGAGCCGTGGGAGACCATGGCTCTTTTTCGTTGTCTGCTTTCGTGATTTACACCGGCGTAAATTCGTGATAAACTGATTAAAACAGCACCGAACAGGAGGAGACCATGAACTGCGGAGAAGCACAGTCTTTGATTGAAGCATTTATCAAGGATGAACTTAGCATGCGGAAAACCAAAGAGTTTATCGATCATATCGAAAGCTGCGGTACCTGCCGTGAGGAACTCGAGGTGCGTTTTCTTGTGGAAATGACGGCGGCCGAGCTCGATAATGAAACGGATCTGGATTACGATTTTGCGAATATGCTAAAGAACCGGATCGTGGAAAAAAAGCGCCGCATCGGCAATTATACACTTTTGGCATTTCTGATCTTACTGGTATCGGCGGTGCTTCTTGTCCTGGCATTTTATTATTTCATCATATTGTAAACGGAGGGAATATGAACGAACCGTTTCTTTTGCTGATCGACGGCTCCAGCCTTCTCTCGACGCAATTCTTCGGAAATCTGCCTCGGGAGATTCTTTTTGCGAAGACCCCTGAAGAAAAAGCAAAGTATTTTCATAAGATCATGATGACATCGGGCGGCGTGTACACGAATGCGGTCTATGGCTTTCTGCGCACGCTTTTTAAGATCCTGAAGGATCAGAAGCCGGAATATCTGGCCGTAGCCTGGGATCTGACGCGCGATACTTTCCGCCGCGAACTGTATGCGGACTACAAGGGAAATCGTTCGGAAACAATGGAACCGCTGAAGGATCAGTTCGTGCTTTGCCAGGAAACGCTTCGGGAGATGGGCGTCCGTCAGTTCATGAGTGAACGCTATGAGGCGGATGATTACTGCGGAACGCTGGCCAAACTGTTTGAAAATGAGGTGCCGGTCCGCATCATGACGAAGGACCATGATTATCTTCAGTTGGTTACGGAAAATACGCACATGTGGCTGATGCATCCCTCGATGGATAAAACCGATGAGATGTACAAAAAGTATCATGTGGACCGTAAGAGCATGAATGTGCCGGAGCGTGTTTTTGAACTGGATCCCGCGCTTGTGGAAGCGGAATTCGGCGTGAAGCCCTGTCATGTAAATTCGCTGAAGGGCCTGCAGGGCGATTCTTCGGATAATATTAAAGGCGTACCGGGCGTGGGCCCCGCAACGGCGGTGAAGCTGATTCAGGAATACGGAACGGTCGATGCCCTTTACAAAGCGCTTGAGGGCCGCGATAAGGCCGGCCTGGAGGAACTGAAGAAATACTGGAAGGAGAAGCTTGGAATTACGCGTTCTCCGATCAATTTCCTCACAAAGACATCGGAGGAGGAACTGGTCGGCGAGAAGTCCGCACGCCTTTCCGAGATACTGGCGACCATTAAGACTGACATCGATCTTGACGGTTTAACGCTTGCTGAACTGAAGACCGATATTTCACGCGAGAACACCGAGAAAATCCTTAAAAACCTTGAATTTTCGTCTCTCAGCGCGGATTTTATGTCCACAACGGAGGCGGAAGAGGACTATGCCGCAAATTTCGCGGAAGTCGATGGCATGACCGGCCTCGAAGATTTACTCGTTCTTCTGAAAAAGGACCCGGCTCTGGGCATTTCCTATGAGGCCGGACTGGGCCTTGCGATCGCCCGGGAGAGCGGTGAAGCACGTTTTGTCGCCGAGGCATTTTTTGTCACGGACGCGGTCCTTGCCGCTTTTGTGAAGAAACTTTCGGAAGGCAGGCATGTGCTGTATTCGACGGAGGGAAAGAGCATCGTCAAGCTGGCCGATGTTACCACCCGCGACACCGGCATCATGACCTATCTTCTGGACCCGCTCCGCGCGGACTACCCCTATGAATACATCGTTAAGAACGCGGTGAATAAGAACTTCCCCGCGCGCACGCTGCTCCTCGGGAAACTGAGCGGCGAGGAAGCGCTTTCCACGGCCCGCGAAGCGGTCCGCGACTGTTTATGCTACAATGCGCTGTCCGCAGTCTTATCGGGTCCGACGCTTGAAAAACAGCTGGAAGATCAGGGCATGTTAAAGCTCTTTAACGACATCGAACTTCCCTGTATGGGCGCTCTTGCCCGTATGGAAACCGCCGGCATCATGGTACGCCGCGAGGAACTGAAGGCCTTCGGAGAAGAGCTGAAGAAGGAAATCGACGTTCTTGAGCGGGAAATCTACGATGCCGCAGGCATGACCTTCAATATCAACTCCCCGAAGCAGCTCGGTGAGGTCCTTTTCGAACACATGGCCATCCCGTACGGGAAAAAGACCAAGTCCGGATATTCCACCGCGGCCGATATCCTGGAAAAACTGGCACCGGAATACCCCTTTGTCGGCAAAATTCTGGAATACCGCACGCTGACCAAGCTGCGTTCCACGTATGCGGAGGGGCTGCAGCCCTGCATCTCGGCCGATGGCCGCATCCACGGCACCTTTAATCAGACCATCACTGCCACGGGCCGTATTTCCTCGACCAATCCGAACCTGCAGAACATTCCGGTCCGTATCGAACTCGGACGGAAGATCCGCAAGGTGTTCGTTCCCCGGCCGGGCTGCGTTTTCATCGATGCCGACTACTCGCAGATCGAGCTCCGCGTCCTGGCGCACATGTCCGGGGACGAGAACCTGATCAACGCATACCGCGACGCACGCGATATCCACGCGCTGACGGCATCGCAGGTGTTCCACGTGCCGATCGACGAAGTGACCTCCCTCATGCGAAGAAACGCCAAGGCTGTCAACTTCGGCATCGTCTACGGGATCTCTGCGTTTGCGCTGTCCGAAGATCTGAGCATCACAAGAAAAGAGGCTCAGGAATACATGAACCGTTATTTTGAGACCTATCCGGGCATTGAGGCTTTCTTAAAGGGACAGGTGGATTCCGCGCGTGAAAACGGCTCCGTGACCACACTTTACGGTCGTATCCGTCCCATTCCGGAATTGATGAGCACGAACTTCAATCAACGCTCCTTCGGTGAGCGCGTGGCGATGAATTCCCCGATCCAGGGCACAGCCGCCGATATCATGAAGATCGCGATGATCCATGTCGAAAAGGCGCTTAAGGATGCTGGACTCCGGTCAAAGATCGTCCTTCAGGTCCACGATGAACTGATCGTGGAAGCCTATGAAGAAGAAGCGGATGCTGTGGAGGAAATCCTGGTCCGCGAGATGGAAAATGCGGCGGATCTCAGCGTCCATCTGGATGTGGAAGCAAAGAGAGGATACAGCTGGTATGAAACAAAGTAAGCCGGTGATCGGCGTGACCGGCGGTGTCGGCGCGGGAAAAAGTACGGTCCTCCGGTATCTTGAAAAGAATTACGGCGTGGCGGTCATCATGGCCGATGAAGTCGGACGGGAGCTGATGGCACCCGGTAAAAGTGTTTATAAAGCGCTGGTGGAAAATTACGGGGAAGGGATCCTGAAGGAAGCAGAGGCCGCCCCGGATCAGGCGGGCGAAGAGACGCAGGGTACGCGTGCGATCGACACCGCTGTGCTGGCGGGAATCGCTTTCAAGGATGAGGATAGCCAGAAACGGATCAATGCGATCGAGCACCCCATCATCAAGGAGGAAATCGTACACCGGATCGTGGAGGCACTCGCATGCGAGCGGGTGACCGGCGTAGTCGTGGAAGCGGCGCTCCTCAAGGAGGGCGGTCTTTGTGAACTCTGTGATGAAGTGTGGTATGTTTATGCCAGGCGCGCGGTGCGCGTGGAACGGCTTCGGAAAAGCCGCGGATACTCCGTGGAGAAATGCCGCGCGATCTTAAAGCGGCAGCTGACGGACAAGGCATTCCGATCGATCGCGGACGTGGTCATCGACAACAGCGGAAGTTCGGAAATGACCGGAAAGAAACTGGACCGCGAGATGAAGCGGGTGTTGAGATAAGAGCGCGAAGCGGGATACCGGAGACGGTCGGTAAAGCGCGGGAAAGAAAAGGAATCACACATGAGAATGAAAGCCATTGCCAGCGGAAGCAACGGCAACTGTATCTACATAAACGGCGGAAATACGCACATTTTGATCGATGCGGGAATTTCCTGCAAGCGGATCGTGACAGAGCTCAGAAATTCCGGTGTGCAGCCGGAGAAGATCAGTGCGGTGCTTGTTACGCATGAGCACTCGGACCACACCTGCGGGCTGAAGATCTTTTTGAAGCATTACAAGTGTCCGCTTTACGGAACACGCGGAACACTGGAGGAGATCGCGGACGCCGACATCAAGGCGGAGATCCCCGGGCAGGTGTATACGCCCATCGTCCTGGGGGAAAAGTTTACGATCGGCGAACTTGAGATCACACCGATCCATACCTACCACGACGCGGCGGACCCGGTCGCCTATCACGTGCGTTACGGAGAGCAGTCACTTGCGGTCATGACCGATACCGGAACGTTCACGCCGGACATCGTCGATGCGCTGAAGGGGGTGAACGGCCTTCTCCTGGAATCCAATCACGACATCCGCATGCTGGAGATCGGAAGCTATCCGTATCCCCTGAAGCGCCGCATCCTGAGCGATCACGGTCATTTGTCCAATGAACGCGCCGGCGAGCTTCTGAACACCATTCTTCATCCCGGGCTCAAATTCATTCTGCTCGGCCATTTGAGCGAAGAGAACAACTACCCTGAGCTTGCGCTCCTCAGTGTGAAGACGGAGGTGGATACCGCAGATAACGGATACCGTTCGGAGGATTTCACCATCGATGTTGCGTCGCGTTACGAACCGAGTGCGATGTATGAGGTATGAGTGAGGGGATAAACCTGCCGAAAAGACAGGAACAGCGAAAAAAGCGGAGAGAAAATCATGAAGGATTTTCTCTCCGCTTTTTTATATTTATCAATCAAACTTAAAGCATATCCGGCTTCCGGCACACGACCTGCCGGCTTCCGGCACACGACCTGCCGGCTTCCGGCCTCACGACCCGACCGACCCGAGCCTCACAGTTTGATCAGCCCGGCCGTATAATCGTCCTTGAGCTGCGTACGGAACTTCTGGTAGACCACATTGCGGTACAGGTCCGTGGAATCGATGTCGAACTGCAGGAGGCGGAGAGCCTTCGGTGTCAGAATGTTCTTAGCATCCGCCATCTTGGAGATCATCGGAAGATTGGTGTTTGCCTTGATCTCGGAGAGCAGGGCAACGGCCTCGGAACGGAAGCCCAGGATGCGCATGTACATGCAGTAATCCTCATCGATATAATCCTTGAGATCCAGTTCTTTGATCCCGATGAGAAGATGAAGAAGCGCACGGTTGATACGCGTTCTTGTATAAGTGCGGGTCTTCAGCGCATCGGCCCATTCCTTGAAGGTATAGATCTCAGGAAGAATGTTGATCACGCGTTCCTTGAGCTCCGGAGAGAAGTCCAGGTAATCGGTCAGGTGATCCTTTTCGGTCATCAGCTTGTACTGGAGAAGCTGCGAGAAATCATTGCCGCGAACGGGCGTGCAGAAACCGAATTTCAGCGCGATCTCGCGAGCTACATATGTCGGAACGTACGGCGTGATGCGTTCGGCACCGTCATCCTCATAGAGCATGTGACGGAGCGTGGTCGCGGAAGCCACGTTTTCAAAGGGCTGATCCGAAGTGTGTTCGGTCTTCCAGCGCTTGATGGTATACGGGACGATGGCGGAATTGAACCGGTACAGCGCTCTCAGATACTCGATTCCGAGGATGTTATTCGGCGATTCCAGAATCTCTCCGAGGTCTTCGTATTCATCGGCCATGTAATCCATGAGCGCCGTTGCGCGTGCCGTCGGATAGTTCATACCGCTGCGGAGATACAGACGGAGATCCTCGCGGAAGGAGGCCGGCTCGTCATTCAAGACCTTCGCGATCCTCCTTAACGGCTCGATATCTCCGAGCTCCGAACCGAAACAGATGCAGTCCACACAGCCCATCTGATTCAGCAGGCTGACGGCGGCGGTCGCAAAGGTCTCCGCGCTTCCGGTGCAGAAGAGGACGGGAAGCTCCAGGACAAGATCGGCCCCGGCATTCAGCGCCATACGGGTGCGCTCATACTTGTCGATGACAGCCGGTGTTCCGCGCTGTACATAGTTTCCGCTCATGACGACGATGAGATAATCGCAGCCCGTTACGCGACGCGCCTCCTCCATGTGATGCACGTGTCCGTTATGGAAAGGATTGTATTCGGTGATCAGTCCGCAGATCTTCATATCAGCCTCACTTTCGTTCCAAAATCAGAAAAAAGGATCTTGCTTTGAGAATATCAAAATCACGGTCTTTTTACAATCAGCATTATCAACATTTCAATAAATAGAGAATTGTAAAAATTGCCGATGTAGTTCGTACTTGAAAAACAACAGTATAAATACTATAATAAAACTATCTTTATGTGATTAGCTGAAAGGAGAAACATAAAATGGCAATTATCAATGAGATCAAGGCTAAGGCTAAGGCAGACGTACAGAAGATCGTCCTTCCGGAAGGCATGGACAGAAGAACCTGGGAAGCTGCTGTTACGGCTACTGAGGAAGGCCTTGCGGACATCATCGTTCTGGCATCCCCGGAAGAGCAGGCTGCGAACGCTGAGGGTCTCGATGTGGCGGGTATCACCGTGATCGATCCCAAGACTGCAGAGAAGCTGGACGCTTATGTCGATCTTTATTATGAACTCAGAAAAGCAAAGGGCATGACTCCGGAGAAGTCCAGAGAGACCCTGCTTTCCGATTATACAACTTTTGCATGTCTGATGATCAAGGCCGGCGATGCCGACGGTATGGTCTCAGGCGCTTGCCACTCCACCGCAAACACCCTTCGTCCGGCCCTTCAGGTCATCAAGACGAAGCCGGGCTGCAAGCTGGTTTCCGCATTCTTCCTGATCGAGGTTCCGAACTGCGAATACGGCTACAACGGCACCTTCATTTTCGGTGACAGCGGTCTTGTACAGAATCCGAATCCGGAAGAACTCGCTGCAATCGCAGGTTCCTCCGCTGAATCCTTCAAGAACCTTGTTGGCGTAGAGCCGGTCGTTGCAATGCTTTCTCATTCCACGAAGGGTTCTGCGGCTCATGCAGACGTTACCAAGGTCACGGAAGCTACCGCGATCGCGAAGGAACAGTATCCGGAATACCAGATCGACGGCGAACTGCAGCTTGATGCAGCCATCGTTCCGGCCATCGGCGCTTCCAAGGCACCGGGCAGCACCGTTGCGGGCAATGCAAACGTACTTATTTTCCCCGACCTGGATGCAGGCAACATCGGTTACAAGCTTGCACAGCGTCTTGCAAAGGCTGAAGCATACGGTCCTCTTTGCCAGGGTATCGCAGCTCCGGTCAATGACTTAAGCCGCGGCTGCTCCGCAGACGATATCGTCGGTGTTATCGCTGTTACCGCAGTTCAGGCACAGGGAATGAAGAAATAACTTTTTCGTATCGTTGAAAGGAGGAAAGGAAATGGACGGAAGAATTATCGTTACTATCGGTAGACAGAGCGGTTCGGGCGGACGCCGCATCGGCATGAAGCTTGCGGAGGTACTCGGTGTCCAGTGCTATGACAAGGAACTGATCTCAGTGGCTGCAAAACAAAGTGGTCTCTGCGAAGAGATCCTTGAAACACATGATGAAAGACCCACGAAGAGTTTCCTTTACTCACTGGTAATGGATACATATTCCATGGGTTATCATGCGGGACACATCGATATGCCGATGGAACAGAAGGTCTTCCTGGCACAGTACAATGCCATCAAGGAGATCGCATCAAGAGAAAGTGCCGTATTCGTCGGCCGCTGCGCAGACTATGCACTTGAGGATGATCCGGATGTCGTTACGGTGTACATCACCGCGGATGAAGAGGATAAGATCGAGCATGTCATGGAGACGTACGAATTGAACCGTGACAAGGCCAAGGATTACATCGTCAAGGCAGACAAGAGAAGAAGCAATTTCTACAATTACTACAACAACAAGAAGTGGGGCGAGGCAGGCAGCTATGATCTTTGCCTGAACCGCAGCAAACTTGGATTTGACGGAACCGTGGAAGCTATCGTTGATTTTATCAAACTGAGAAAGCGCATGCAGAAAACGCAGGCGGATAATTAATCCACAAGGCCCGTAAAAAAGGAACGGGTGAGAACCACCCGTTCCTTTTACATTATTTGTTTTGATGAGCCGGTCAAAGCTCCTCGAACGGAACTTCCTTCCGGTTCAAAAACCGGACGATGGTCTGATCCCAGTATTTATCCAGGGATTTGTCCATCGTGAAGCCCGCATAGGAAATGCCGGTGGTCAGCGTCAGCGCATTGTTTTGGTAGGAGATATTCATGGACATGGAGGTCACCCCGCAGTCCTGAAATCCCGCTTTTTCCTTCATCGCTTCCGTGTTATCGGGCGCAGTGAGGAGAACGATCTTAAAGCCCAGCGGAAGACGCTTTCCGGAGATCAGCTTCAGACAGACGGGGCGCATGTCCGCCCAGGTCATGTAAGGCACCTTGAGTTCGTTTTCACGTTCTTCTTCCGTGAAAAATTCCGGATTCTTTTTGCCTTCGATGTTGGTCGTATGTGCTGTGACAAAACAGGCATCGTGAAGAAGAAATTTATCAAACGTGTCTTCGGTGAACAGAAGGGTCGTGAATTTTTTGAGATCCGTGATCTGAAGTGCAGTCATCGTGATTCCTTTCCTTGAAAACGGGGAATGGAAACACATTATCACAGAAAGACCATTTTTACAAGTCGAACATCATCCCGCCGGACGGCGGGAAAACAATAAAGGAGAACCCCATGGAAAAAACCAGAGTTTTATTTGCAGCATCCGAGTGCGTGCCGTTTATCAAGACCGGCGGCCTTGCGGATGTTATCGGCTCTCTGCCTAAGTACTACAACAGAGATAAGTATGATGTACGTGTCATCATGCCGCGCTATACCTGCATTAAGGACATATACCGGGATCAGATGGAGTATGTGACCCATTTCTATACGGGTTTCCGTTTCAGAGAGCAGTACATCGGCATTTTCCGTCTTGTACTGAACGGCGTTACGTTCTACTTCCTGGACAATGAATTCTATTTCAGCGGTTCCTGGCCGTACGGCAACACCTACGATGACATCGAGAAGTTCGCATTCTTCTCACGTGCAGCGCTTTCTTCACTGCCGGTCATCGGTTTCAAGCCGGACATCATCCACTGCCACGACTGGCAGACGGGCCTGGTACCGGTCTACTTAAACGACTACTTCCAGGGCGATGTCTTCTTCCACAAGGTCAAGACGATCTTCACCATCCACAACCTGAAATTCCAGGGCGTATGGAACATCCCGACCATGATGGAAAAGACCGGCCTGTCCTCTTATTACTTCACGAACGACAAGCTGGAGGCCTATGACGCCGGCAACATGCTGAAGGGCGGCCTTGTTTATGCGGACCGCATCACCACGGTTTCCGACACGTATGCCGAAGAGATCAAGACCGAGTTCTACGGCGAAGGCATGGATGGTCTGCTTCGTGCCAAGCAGGCAAAGCTGTCCGGTATTGTGAACGGTATCGACACCGCAGTGTACAATCCGGAAGATGATACGGATATCGAAGTCAACTACACCGTAAATGACTGCATCGAGAAGAAGAGGGAGAACAAGCTGCTTCTTCAGAAGGAACTGGGTCTGAAGGAAGATAAGGATGCATTCGTTATCGGCGTCGTATCCCGTCTGACCGACCAGAAGGGTTTTGACCTGATCGAGTGCGTCATGAGCGAGATCCTTTCTCTGGAGAACGTCCAGATCGCGGTTCTCGGCACCGGTGAAAGAAAGTACGAAGACATGTTCCGTTATTACGAGCATGCATATCCGGGCCGCGTTTCCGCGAATATTTTCTACTCCGAAGCACTCAGCCACCGCATCTATGCGTCCTGTGATGCATTCCTGATGCCGTCGCTGTTTGAGCCGTGCGGTCTGTCACAGCTGATGTCCCTGCGTTACGGCACGCTGCCGATCGTTCGCGAGACCGGCGGTCTGAAGGACACCGTACAGCCGTACAACGAATACACCGGAGAAGGCACCGGTTATTCCTTCCGCAACTACAACGCGCATGAGATGCTGAAGATCGTCCGCTATGCAAAGGAGACCTACGATTCTCACCGCGATGCATGGAATGCCATGGTCGTCCGTGCGATGGAACAGGATTTCTCCTGGGCCGCATCCGCACGCAAGTACGAAGCGCTGTATGACGAACTGATGGAAGAAAAGCGCAGCGAAGAGAATTGATCCGAGGTGCCATGAACAAGATGAAAACCGCGGCGATCGTTCTGATCGTCCTGATCCTGGTCTGCTTTATCGCAATGGCCGTCACGCTTTCTCTCGGGAATACGGAACTGTTTTTCCTGGAGGGGGGACTCCTGGTGGCGCTGTTCATCATCGGCGGCGTTCTGATCCGTCTGAAGAAGAAAAAACAGGCGGAAACAAGCGAAGATTAAGGAACCGAGATCAAATACACCAAAAGAAAAAGCCCGCTGAAAAGCGGGCTTTTTTGATGCCGTAAAAAGGCTTGGATCTTTGAGAACCACACACTGTAAAGTGTTTCGTGTCCTTATGAATCGATTACTTTGCGTACTTCTTATCGGAACGCAATTTCATGATGAACAGCGTGCCGACGGTGAGAAGAATACCGATGACAAGTGACCAGAGGTTCTGGATCAGACCGGCGATGACATAGGTCACAAAGGAAATGACCGCGACAGTCAGTGCGTACGGGATCTGTGTCGTAACGTGCTCGATGTGGTTGCACTGCGCACCCGCAGAGCTCATGATCGTCGTATCGGAGATCGGTGAGCAGTGGTCGCCGCAGACCGCACCCGCAAGGCAAGCGGAGATGCCGATGATGAACAGCGGGCTGGATGCCGGGAAGACCGCGATGACGATCGGGATCAGGATACCAAAGGTACCCCAGCTGGTACCGGTCGCGAATGCAAGACCGCAGGCAATCAGGAAGATGATGGCCGGAAGCATGCTCATTAAGAAGCCTGCCGCGGATTCCGTGAGTGCAGCGACGTATGCTGCGCCGCCCAGAATGTTCGTGATATTCTTAAGGGAAGTAGCGAGGGTAAGGATCAGGATCGCAGGAACCATGGCGTTGAAGCCCTTCGGAATGCACTTCATGGCATTTTCAAAGGTCAGAACACGGCGGGCGATCATGTAAATGATCGTGAAGATCAGAGCCAGGAGTGCGCCCCACGGAAGACCGACGTAAGCATCGGTATCGCCGAAGGCATCGATGAAGGAGGCGCCGCCAAAGAAGCCGCCTACATAGATCAGACCCACGACACAGAACACGATCAGCACAAGAATCGGAAGGATCAGGTCGAATACACGGCCGGTGGTCTTGCGGCTGGATTCTTCATCACTGATGGCGCCGTCGAGGATGGAAAGATCACCGTCCTGCGCCTTCTTTTCAAAACGCTTCATCGGCCCGTAATCGAAATTCATGACGGACAGCGCGATGACAAAGATGATGGTGAGCAGGGAGTAGAAGTTGTACGGGATCGCCTTGACAAAAAGACCGATGCCGGACATTTCCGTTCCGGATGCGTAGCTGGAAACTGCGGCTGCCCAGGAGGATACCGGGGCGATCATGCAGATCGGAGCGGCGGTGGCATCGATGATGTATGCAAGCTTCGGTCTGGAGATGTTATGACGGTCGGTGACCGGACGCATGACGGAACCGACGGTCAGGCAGTTGAAGTAGTCATCGATGAAGATCAGCACGCCGAGGACGAAGGTGGCCAGAAGTGCGCCGACCTTGGTGTGGATGTGCTTCTTTGCCCACTGGCCGAAAGCGCGGGAGGAACCGGACGCATTGACGAGGGCTACAAAAATGCCGAGGATGACAAGGAAGATAAAGATACCCGCGCTGTCGGAAACGGCGGAGATGAGCCCGTCATTGATCACGGTGTCCAGCGAACCGACCGGATTATAGGCATTTGCAAAGAGTCCGGCAAGTATGACGCCGATAAAGAGCGAAGAATACGCTTCCTTTGTTAAGAGCGCGAGCGCGATCGCGACGATGGGCGGTACCAGTGCAAAGAAGGTTCCGTCAAGGGCTCTGCCGGAGGCGACCATAACGACGGATGCCGTGACCAGACCGACCAGAATCACGGAAAGTACAGCCTTGATAATGGTGTTAACTAATTTTCTGTTCATATTTCCCCTTTCTGTTCATAGCGGGGGCTTTATCACTGCGCTATGATGAATTAGTTTACTTATAGCATAACGGGGAACGATTGAAAAGGGGGCAAAAACCGATTTTCATCCGTTTTAATCAAACAATGTGACGATTCTGTTAAATCCGTTGAATTTGTTTTTTTAAATTGATATAATAAACCGACTATGTATAAGGAGGATTTCATGTCCTTTATTATTTCGACCCATGATTTGACAAAGCAATATAAGAAATTCACCGCAGTGGACCGGGTAAGCATTCACGTGGAAAAAGGTGCGGTATACGGCCTGATCGGCAGAAACGGCGCCGGAAAGACCACGATCTTAAAGATTCTGTCCGGCCTTGCGCTTCCGACCTCCGGTGAGGTCATCTATGAGAAAATCGACGGCAGACGTCCGCGGATCGGCGCGCTTATTGAAGAACCCGGCCTTTACGGCAATCTTTCCGCAAAAAAGAATCTGGAGATCAAGCGTCTTGCCTGCGGAAGTAAAAACGAGCATGAAGCCGACGAGCTTCTTGCCTTTGTGGGCCTCAGCCAATGGGCCGGCGTCAAAGCGGGCAGTTTCTCCCTCGGCATGAAGCAGCGCCTCGGCATCGCGATGGCCCTGGTCGGCGATCCCGATATTCTGATCCTGGACGAGCCCATCAACGGCCTGGACCCGCAGGGCATCAAGGACGTCCGCATCATGCTTAAAAAGTTGACGGAAGAGCAGCACAAAACGATCATCATCTCCAGCCATCTGCTGGAGGAGCTTTCCAAGATCGCCACCGTCTACGGTGTGCTGGACAGCGGCCGTCTCGTAAACGAAGCGAGCGAAGAAGAGATCATGAGTCGGATGCCGGGCTATGTGCGTCTGATCGTGGATCCCATCGACACGGCGAAGGAAGTACTGAACAGCATGGGAATCTTCAGCTACCAGACCAAATCGCAGCATATGCTGCATGTACTGGAGCAGATCGACCGGAGAGAAGAGATGATCGAAAAAATGATCCTGGCCGGTGCACACATCAGCGAATGCCAGGTCATCCGGGAGACGCTGGAGGATTATTATATCAACATCACAAGGGAGGACGCGCACCATGCTTAATATGATCCGTTCCGACTTTTACCGTTTCAAGCATTCAAAAAGCACCTGGATCCTGCTCATCGTTTCGGTTGCGATCAGCCTTTTCATGGCCTTTACGCTGGGCTTTTTAATGGGCGATGCGAACTGGCTCGCCGCGTTGATGTCGGAATATGACGCCACCTGTCAGGAGCTTGGCATGACCAATCCTTTCCGGGTCTATGCGGAGGTCTATGCGGTCTCCTGCAATGATGTATTTGATTTTGTAACGCAGGCGCTGACACGCGACCTTGCGCTTTTCATGGCGATCTTCGTATCGTTTTTTTCCGTTGCCGTGACAAGCAGCGGATACATCAAGAACATTGCGTTCATGCACAGCCGGGGGACCCGCTTTTTCTCCGGTGCGCTCGTGATACTTGTGTTTGCCGCGATGATCACCGGTGCCGGCGCGCTGACCGAGTTTCTGATCGCGCTGATCTTCTTTAAGACCGTGGACATGAGCATGCTCGTCCCGTTCCTTTTATTCCTGATCCTGTTTGCGGGGCTTCTTTGGATCGTGGGTCTTCTGGTGCAGGGATTCTGTTCTCTTTTCCGGAGATCGAACATCGGCCTGATCCTTTCGATCCTCTATATTTCCCTGGGATCCAGCATGTTTTATCTGACCGCGGACTCGATCTTACAGAGTGGAACAGGCAGCAATTTCTACGTGGAATTCGTGACTCCGCTCGGCAACATGAACCTGCTCAAGCTCGGAAAATGGGACACATATCTTGCGTCCGTTGTCGTCATCGTCCTGTATTTTGTGTTTACGGCGCTCACGGAGGTCGTTTTCCTGAAAAATAAAGATTTGATTTAACTTGTATTGTGAAAAAAACTGTGTTATCATTTTTTGATAAGGAGTGAGTATGAGAGTAATAGCAGGAACAGCACGAAGTCTTCCGTTAAAGACCGTAAAAGGGGACGCGACCCGTCCCACGACCGACCGAATCAAGGAGACGCTTTTTAACATGCTGAATCCCTATATTCCGGGCGCACGTTTTCTGGATCTGTTTGCGGGCAGCGGCGGAATCGGCATCGAGGCTTTGAGCCGCGGCGCCGTGCATGCCGTCTTTGTGGACAACCAGAAGGAAGCCGTGAAATGTATTACGGAGAACCTGTTATTTACACGTCTGAACGAAAAAGCGGAGGTCCTTTCCACGGACGTCATGACCGCCATTCTCCGCCTGTCCGACAGGAGAGAGGAACCGTTCGATGTGATCTTTCTGGACCCGCCGTACGAGCATGACCTTGAAAAGGAAGTGTTAAAGCTTATGCGGGACACCGGACTTGTGAACGAAGACACGCTGATCGTTTTTGAAGCTTCTTTGAAAACTGACATCTCCTTCGTGGAAGAGCTTGGTTACGAGCTTCTAAAAGATAAGAAATACAAGACGAACCGCCATGTGTGGGTCCGTAAAGAAATCTGAGGTGTTTCATGGCTGTCGCTGTTTATCCCGGATCCTTTGATCCGGTAACATTCGGCCACCTTGACATCATCCGGCGTGCCAGTCTTCTGACGGAGCGTCTGGTGGTTGGCGTACTGAATAATTCCGCAAAATCCCCGCTGTTCACGGTCGATGAGAGAGTCGAGATGATCCGTGAAGCCGTAAAGGATCTTCCGAACGTTGAAGTGAAGAGCTTTTCCGGGCTGACGGTGGACTTTGCAAAGAACGAGGGTGCAACTGCCATCGTCCGTGGTCTCCGGGCCGTAACGGACTTTGAGTATGAATTGCAGTTCTCCCAGACAAACCGCAAGATCATGCCGACGGTCGATACGATCTTCTTAACGACCAGTCTGCAGTATGCGTACCTTTCCTCCAGTATCGTGAAGGAGGTAGCATCGTACGGCGGTGATATTTCCGAATTCGTTCCGGGCTTTGTGGCTCAGAAGATCACAGAAAAAATTGAAAAAAAGAGAGGTAATTAACATGAGCAATCGTATTGAGCAGGTAATCGGCGATATCGAAGAGTATATCGACGGTTGTAAGATGCAGGCATTTTCCAGCACGAAGATCGTTGTAGACCGTCCGCAGATCGAAGAATTTCTGGACGAGCTTCGTCAGTATACCCCGGAAGAAGTCAAGAAGTATCAGCGCATGTTAAATAACCGCGATAAGATCCTTTCAGACGCAAAGAAGAAGGCTTCCGAGGTCGAGGAAAAGGCACAGGCTTATGCGGATCACATGGTCAGCGAGAGCCAGATCACGAAGCTGGCTTATGAAAAGGCCAATGAGATCCTGAATGCCGCACAGCAGGAAGCACAGCGCATCATCGAGAGTGCACAGGATGAAGCAGCTGCCGTACGCGGCGGTGCGCTGGCATATACCAACGATATGCTGGACAACCTCCGTTCCATCCTGAGCGGAACCATCGATGACTGCCAGAACCGTTATTCCGCGCTGATCTCCAGCCTGACCGCACATCAGAACATCGTCGTTCAGAATCAGCAGGAGCTGAACGGAATGAACGAGGAAGAAAAGCGGGCCGCAGCAAATGCGCAGCCGTTCTTTGAATCGGATGAAGCCTATGACGGCGAAGATGCGGAAGAGGAAGACTGATAATGACACGCCCCGGTCACTGAGTGCTCGGGGCGTTCTTATGTTATGAGGAGTTGATATGGCAACATTACCGGCCGAATTTTTAGACAGCATGAAGGACCTTCTCGGAGAGGAGTACGACGCCTACCTGACGAGCTTCGGAGCGGAGCGCGTGTACGGACTCCGCGTCAATACTCTGAAGATCTCCGTAGAGGATTTTTTGAAGATATGTCCGTTCGATGTTCAACCGGTGCCGTGGACGCACAACGGTTTTTATTACAAGGGCAGTGAGAAGCCGGCCAAGCACCCGTACTATTATGCGGGACTTTATTATCTGCAGGAGCCGTCCGCGATGACGCCGGCGGAGATCCTTCCGGTGGAGGAAGGGGATCTTGTGCTGGATACCTGCGCGGCGCCCGGCGGGAAATCCACGGAGCTTGCCGCAAAGCTGAATGCCACGGGGGTTCTGTTCTCCAACGACATCAGCAATTCGCGCGCCCAGGCGCTTTTAAAGAATCTGGAACTTTTCGGTGTGAAAAATACCGTGATCCTTTCCGAGGATCCGCAGAAACTGGAGCCGCATTTCAACGAATACTTCGACAAGATCCTGATCGATGCTCCCTGTTCGGGCGAGGGTATGTTCCGCAAGGAACCCGCGGTCATCAAGAGCTGGATCGAGCATGGCAACGGGTTTTATGTCAATCTGCAGAAGCAGATCACAAAAAAAGCACTTTCAATGTTAAAGCCGGGCGGTATGATGGTCTATTCCACATGCACATTCGCCCCCTGTGAGGATGAGGACATGATCCTGTATATGAAGGAGCTCTGTCCGGAGCTTCGTGTACTGGACATTCCGGAACGCTGCGGCGCCTTTTCCCACGGTATGCCGGAAAAGGCTGTGCGCTATGACGAGGACCTGAAGAAGTGTATCCGTATCTTCCCGCACAAGGTCGACGGTGAGGGCCATTTCGTGGCACTTTTACAAAAGGGCGATGCCCCGGATGAAAACACGGCAAGAAAAGGCAAAAAAGCGGACATTTCCAAGCTCCCGGAAGAACTTCGGGATTTCCTCGGACTCGTCTCGATGCCCTTTGAAAACGGCACTTTTGAAGTCCGTAACGAGAAGGTTTATTTTGTGCCGGATACCGGCGCCTCTTTCACCGGTCTCCGCGTCATGCGGTCCGGCCTTCTGATCGGCGAACTGAAGAAAAAACGCTTCGAGCCGTCCCAGGCTTTTGCCATGGCACTAAAGGAGCGTGAATTCGCAAACACCGTTTCGCTGCCGGCATCGGACCCGCGCGTCTTAAAGTATCTGAAGGGTGAGACCGTCGATGTTTCCGATGTTTTCGAGGGTAATGACGGCTGGGTCCTGTTCTGTACGGACCATTTCCCGCTGGGCTTCGCCAAATCGACCCGCGGCGTCCTGAAAAACAAATATCTGGCAGGCTGGCGCTATCAGTAAGGTTTGACAGAAGAGGGACTTTTTGCTATAATTCACACTGATTACGTATCACTTTAAAGGAGATATTATGCGCGGACTTCTGATCGTTGTTTCAGGCTTTTCCGGCGTCGGAAAAGGCACCCTGACGAAGGAACTTTTGAAACGCTTCCCCGAAGAATATGCATTATCCGTCTCCGCGACTTCAAGAAAGCCGCGTGCAGGCGAAGAGGACGTCAGAGAGTATTTCTTTAAGACTCGCGAAGAGTTTGAGGAAATGATCGATAAGGGCGAGCTCGTGGAATATGCCTGTTATAACGGTAATTACTACGGAACGCCGGCAGCCTATGTCCGGGAACAGCTGGAAAAGGGCATGAACGTGATCCTGGAGATCGAAGTCCAGGGCGGTATGCAGATCAAAAAGCTGTATCCGGATACGATGCTTCTCTACGTGATGCCGCCGTCGGCGGAGGAGCTTGTAAAGCGCCTCACGGGCCGCGGAACGGAAACGCCGGAGCAGATCCACGGAAGACTGACCCGTGCCATCGACGAAGCCGCATATGTCACATCCTACGATACGACACTCGTCAACGACGATTTTGAGACCTGCCTTAACGAAATGCACGAGGTCACACTCGAACGTCAGAAGGAAATGAACGAACGCCGCAGCTTTGCGGAAGAAATTAAAAATGAACTGGTGAAGATCACCGGTCGGGAGGAATAACATGTTACATCCGTCATACAATGAAATGATCAAGAAAATGAACGAGACCGCAGGGGAAGGCGATATGCAGCTTACCAGCCGTTTCTCTCTGGTAATCGCCGCTTCCAGACGTGCGCGCCAGATCAATGCAGGCTCCGAGCCGCTTGTTAAGGTCCAGGCACAGGAAAGAAACCTTTCCACCGCTGTGAACGAGCTTTATGCCGGCAAGGTCCATGTACTTGCAGAGACCGAGGAGATTCCGGAGATCGAGATCGAAGAGGATGAAGACATCATCGAAGAGGCATAAATGAAAGTTTTTTTTCTTTCACTTGGCTGTGATAAAAACCTGAGTGACGCAGAGCATATGCTGGCGCTCCTCGCAGACGCGGGGTATGAATTTACGGACTTTGAAGAAGACGCGGATGTCATTATCGTGAACTCCTGCTGCTTCATCGGAGACGCAAAGGAAGAGAGCATCAGCGAGATCCTGCGTCTTTCGGCGTATAAAGAAGAGGGTGAACTGAAGGCTCTCATCGTGACCGGATGCCTTTCCGAACGTTATCAGAAGGAACTGATGACGGAGCTTCCGGAAGTGGACGGCGCGCTGGGCATCGGTTCCTGGGACCGCATCGTCGATGTGGTGGACCGGGCCGTGAAGGGGACACACCCCGAGCTTTTTGAATCCAATGACCGCCTCGTCACCACGGAAAAACGTCTGTTGACCACGGGAGGACACTACGCATACCTGAAGATCGCGGAAGGCTGCGACAAAAACTGCACCTACTGCATCATTCCGAAGGTACGCGGACATTACCGTTCCGTCCCGATGGAAACGCTCATACGCGAAGCGGAAGAGCTGGTCGTGAACTGCGGCGTGAAGGAACTGATCCTGGTCGCACAGGAAACCACCATTTACGGCACGGACCTTTACGGAAGAAAGGCGCTTCCCGAGCTTCTTGAGAAACTGAATGCCATTGAAGACCTTCGCTGGATCCGCATTCTGTATTGTTACCCCGAGGAGGTAACGGCGGAACTGATGCAGACCATGCTTACCTGTGAAAAGGTCGTCCATTATCTGGATATCCCGGTGCAGCATGCGTCGGACATCATACTCCGTCGCATGAACCGTCGCACGAACCGCGCGGAGTTGACGGAAAAGATCCGGATGATGCGCGAAACGGTTCCGGATATCCGCCTCCGTACCACACTGATCACCGGTTTCCCGGGGGAGACCGAAAAAGATTTTGAGGAACTCCGGTCCTTTGTGGAAGAAATTGAATTTGACCGGCTGGGCGTCTTTACCTATTCGCAGGAAGAGGATACGCCCGCTGCGGAATTTGAAGCACAGGTCGATGAAGAGGTCAAGAAGGAGCGACGTGACGAGATCATGGAGCTTCAGCAGGAAATCGCATTCCGTCATGCCGAGGATATGGAGGGCCGTGAGATCGATGTCATGATCGAAGGCCGCGTCACGGATGAGGAGGATGTCTACGTGGGCCGCACCTATATGGATGCACCGGATGTGGACGGTTTTATTTTTCTGAACACCCCGTACGACCTGATGTCCGGTGATTTTGTCCGGGCCCGTGTGACCGGTGCCTCGGAATATGATCTGATAGGAGAAATCATAGAATGAATCTGCCTAATCGCTTGACACTCGTGAGAGTTTGTCTGATCCCGATCTATGTTGTGTTCCAGCTTCTGTATCCGAACCTGTATTGGGCCAAGTACGTGGCAATGGCTGTGTTTATCATCGCGAGCCTGACGGATATGCTGGACGGCAAGATCGCCCGGAAATATAACCTGGTGACGAATTTCGGAAAGTTCATGGACCCGCTTGCGGACAAGCTTCTTGTCTGCTCCGCACTGATCTGCCTGGTCTACCTGAACATGATCCCGGTATGGGCGGTGCTGATCATCGTCGCGCGTGAATTCGTTATTTCCGGTTTTCGTCTTGTTGCGGCTGAAAAGGGACTGGTCCTTGCGGCAAGCAAGACCGCAAAGGTGAAGACCGCCGTTCAGATGGTTATGGTCGTATCCCTGATGTGGGACATCGCGGTACCGTTCCACCGGATCCTGAGCCTGGTGCTCATCATCGCTTCCGTCGTACTGACTGTGGTCAGCCTGGCGGAGTATTTAGTAAAGAACTGGTCCGTTATGGACGGTGAAATGTAAAGAAAGAGGACGAAATGGCAGAGATCCATTCCGTGATCAGAAACATTAAAAGCAAAAATGATCTGGTCGCAAGTCTTAATGATTATAAAAACGTCGTGCTGAAGGATGCATACGACCTCGGTCTTTCCTCCTTCGCACTGAATTATGTGGGACTTTTTGAGACCCTTTCCGAGCAGAATGCGACGGAAGAGACGGTCGCTGTCCTGCAAGATCCCAAGGGAATGGCTCTTTATGACGCGCTGAACGCGCTGGTAAAGCGGTTCATGGCAGGAGAAACCGGACTTTCGGAAGAACTCGCGGCGCTTCGGAGAGAGAACATCGGCCGGATGACGGAGATCACCTCCCTGATCGATGTTTTCACCCTGGACGAGTACATTATGAACCGCCTCGAGCATCAGTTTGACGGCGAGAAAGCACTTTCCGCGGATTACGATGACGAGTCCATGACGCAGGAACTCCTTCAGTTCCTGGCATCCGGTGGAAGAGATTCCCAGAACATTCTGATCAGTGAAATGATCGCGCAACTTCCGGTCCGTATGACGAAGAACCGCTTCTATGAAGTCGTGAACGAACGGCTGAGTGTCTACAAGACCTCGGATGTTTCCGCGCTGAAGGATATTTACGGAATGCTGGAATCCGCAGCAGGCCTGAAAAAGGCCGATCCCGAGGACGCTCTTTCCGGGAAACTTGCGCGTCTTGACGAGGCTCTGAAGAGCGCGGAGCCCGCAAAGCTTACCGAAGCGGAATACCGCATGCTGGTTGCGGATCTGACGGAGACCGCAATGGACCTCAATAATGCATCGGACCTTGCGGAGATGATCGAGCTTGTTTTAAACAGCTTCCTGACCGCAGTCCTTTCCGCGGAGTGTGGATCGGATTCCGATGACACCGCGGCGCGCACCATTATTTCCAAGGTCCTTGAGATGACCGGCGGCGAGAGTACATACACGATCGACGATATTTACCGTGACTGTGAAGCTCTGGAAGGCAAGATCGAAGAGTTTCAGGAGCGTTTCACTTCCGACAGTGCATTCCTTCAGGAGATCCACGCACGCTATGACGCGGAACTTGAAGAAAACGGCCTGACGGAGGATTACAAAAAAGCGGACAGCGTGTCCGTGCTTATGTCAAACAGTGCGTTTGCATCGCTTGATGCGCGCCTTGAAGAGCAGGAAGAGGAAGTGACGGACGAGTTCTTTAACGACCTGGTCCGGGAACTGAACACCCGCTTCTCCGAACTGTTCTCCGAATGCAAGAAAACCTACACCCGAGCTGTCATGGGCCGCGCGTTCAGCGTGATCCCGCCCAGATTTGCCACGCAGGAGGAACTTGAAAGCTACATTTTCGGTTCGCTTTCCGGCTGCAGCAATGTCAGCGAGAAGATGGGATGCATTGATCTTTTAAATGAACTGATGAGGGATTGACGCAAATGAAATACTTCCGGTATATGTGGATCGGCAGCTCGCTGGATGAACAGCGTGCGGAGCTGTTCAGACAATTGAATGAAAACACAGCGCCGGAAGAGATCTTTCTGATCGGGGTCCCCGAGGAGAAGACGCATCTTCTGAACATTTATCCGGGAGAGATCCTGGAGAAGAAGTATTTCCGTGAGTCCGGGGAGCTGGTGATCGGCGCGGCGGGTTCCAAGGAAGAGGCCGAGGAAATGGCCGGCGGCATCATCAAACTGGTCTATGACCGGACCGGCGGATACGATATCCTTTCGTATATCCGTGAGGCGGAGGAAGCGGAGGTGACGGATGATCGTTAACATTCTGCTGATGATCCTCAAGGTCATCGGAATCATCCTTCTTACCGTGATCGGACTGATCCTGTTGGTGCTTCTGCTCCTGTGCATTTCACCCATCCGTTACCGGGTCGACGGCAGCTACTACGAAAAACCGAACGGTAGGGTCGTAGTGAGTTGGCTGCTTCATATCCTGCATGTGCGCGGCGACTTTACGGACGGCGAATTGTCCTATAAGGTCCGGGTATTTGGGATACCGGTCATAAGATCGGATAAGAAGAAGGAACCGGAAGGGGAAGCATCGGAAGAAGGAAAAGTACCGGAAGAAAAACCGGCGGAGGAAGAAAAAACACCGGAAAGTGGAGGGACGGCCGCTTCCAATGATGAAAAAGAAGAGGTTACGGAGCCGGAAGCTGCGGAAACCGATACGAAAGTGGAGGAGATAAAAACCTCCGAAGAGAGCGCGGATGCGGAAGAAACAGCTGAGGATGCTGTGTCGGATGGATCCGGAACCGATGAAGCCTCCGAAGATGACACGGACTGGCTTTCCTTCATCGATAAAATGAATGATGCCTGGTATGAAAAGAAGGAGAAGATCTTTGAAAAGATCGATGAACTGGAAGAAAAATACCGGGATATCAAAAAGAAGCTCCGGCTGATCACCAACGAGAGAACGGAAGCCGCCATCGCGTATGTGATGAAAAAGGTATTCGGGATCTTAAAAGGCATCATGCCGAAGAAAATGCGCGGACATATCCGCTTCGGCCTGGAGAATCCCGCGGATACGGGAACGGTGCTCGCAGTTCTTGCGGCAACGATGCCGGTTCACAAAAACAACCTGAAGGTCGAGCCCGACTTTACGGAGAAAGCCCTGGAGGGCGAGGCGTGGCTCAAGGGCCGCATATGGATCGGATCGATCCTTTTTGCAGCCGTTTGCATCCTTCTCAATCGCAACGTACGTATTACGATCAAACGTTTTAAAAAGCATTTTTCAAGTAAATAAAGGAGGACAGAAAAATGGCAGAGAATCAGTTAAGCGAAAACCTGAAAGCATTATTATCCGGTCTGGACGGTTTCTCATCTTCAAAAACAGTTGTGGGTAATCCGATCACTGTCAATGACACGGTTCTGATCCCCCTGATGGACATGCAGGTCGGTGTCGGCGTCGGCGCATACGGCGGAAAGTCAAACGGTACCGCAGGCGGCATGGGTGCCAAGATGGCTCCCAGTGCAGTGCTGATGATCAAGGGTGACAGCGCACGTCTGATCAACATCAAGAATCAGGACAGCCTGACCAAGGTGCTCGACATGGTTCCGGATGTGGTCGATAAGATCAAATCCAAGAAGGCCATGAAGGCGGATCCCGCTGTTGATGAAAAGGTCGAAGAGATCAGGAAAGAAGCAAAGTAATGATAAGGTTGCCGAAGCGGCGGTTCATGCCGCTCCGGCAGCCTTTTATTTATGTCAGACCGCACAAGGGATGCGGCACAGGAGGAAAGCATCAGCATGGAACAGGTATTCAACCCGTATTTACCGTTATATGAGTATATTCCGGACGGCGAACCGCACGTTTTCGGCGATCGCGTCTATGTTTACGGCAGCCATGACCGTTTTGACGGCGGCCGTTTCTGCCTGAACGATTATATCTGCTATTCCGCAGACGTAAAGGACCTGAAGCACTGGAAGTACGAGGGCGTGATCTTCAGCCGGATGCAGGATCCGATGAATCAGCTTCCGAATGAAGAGAAGATCCCGCTTCCGGAGCACTACGGTTTCCCGTATAACATCGACCCGTACGGTATCCATGCGCTGTGGGCGCCGGACGTCACGCAGGGTGCCGACGGACGCTATTATCTTTACTATTGTCTGGACTATCTGCCGGAGATCGGTGTTGCGGTATGTGACACACCGGCCGGCCGTTATGAGTATCTGGGCCGCGTGCGGCATAAGGACGGTATTCCGCTCGGAAGCCGCGAAGGCGATCTGATCCAGTTTGATCCGGGCGTTTTCCGTGATAAGGACGGCACCTATTACCTGTTCTCCGGCAACGGTCCGATGAACAAGGGACAGGGCCTGATGCCCGATAAGGCTTCCCAGGTCATGGCGCTCGAGGACGACATGATGACACTGAAGAAGGAAGCAAAGACGCTGCTTCCCACGCTGTTCGAAGCAATCGGTACGGAATATGAAGAGCATCCGTTCTTTGAAGCGAGCTCGATCCGTATGATCAACGGTATGTACTATCTGGTTTATTCGTCCACAAACAGCCATGAGCTTTGTTATGCGATCTCAGACAGACCGGACGAGGGCTATCGCTACGGCGGTACGATCGTGGATATCGGCGATGTATATCTGAACGGACGCACCGAAGCGGAATCCCTGAATCCGCGCGGAAATACGCACGGCGGAATCGAGTGCATGGACGGGAAGTGGTATGTGTTCTACCATCGTCAGACCAATCGTACCAACTTCAGCCGTCAGGGCTGTGCGGAGGAGATCCGGTTCCTTGAAGACGGCAGCATCCCGCAGGTCGAAGTCACGAGCTGCGGCTTAAACGGCGGACCGCTTCGTTCGGAGGGGCTGTATCCGGCATCGATCTGCTGCAAGCTTACGAGTGCGGTCGGCACGACGATGTCTCTTCCTGATGCTTCCGATGAACGTTATCCCTATATCCGCCAGTTCTTCCCGGATGTGGATCCGGGCGAGGAAGCCGATGGCAGGGTATATCCGGCGCAGTGCATCATGAACTTAAAGGCCGGTGCGGAAGTCGGTTATAAGTATTTTGCGGGTGCGTTTAACGGGAAGCTTTCACTGGCGCTTCGCGGATACGGCGATCTCAGCGTCGAGGCGGTGGCCATCGACCGTGCAAGCGGCGAAGAGAAGTGCTGCGGCGTGATCGAAGCAAACGGAACGATCGCGAAGGAAGACAACCGCACGCTGTTTGACGGCCGTGAATTCGGCGGCGCTCCCGGTGAACCGTTCGTGCTGTTCGGTACGGATATCACAGTGCCGTATGAAGAGTACGCGCTGTACTTCAGAATCTCGGGTGACGGCGTATACGATCTTCATTATTTTACCTTTGAGTAAGAATGGAAGCAGAGCTCGAACAACATTATATGAAAATGGGTGGAGTTCACAGAAAATTCAGAATTTAAAAAGCTCAAATTTCACACACAACACGTATATAAAGTCCTGTTTTTGGTACGTAATGTCTGCTAAAATGTGTCTTGTGATCGGAAAGAGCGAAAATTCCATGCCGTAAGCATTTACTTGAGGCCGGATCGCTTTATAATGGACCACAGAGGAAGCAGAATACACGGTCGAACATGTTTTCGAAAAAACAGTTGACACCGTCGTCTGAATAAGGTATATTTATAGTAACGAACAAATGTTCTACACGGAGGTTCAAATGGATAGAAGTGAAAAACTGAAAGCGCTTGATGCGGCAATCGGTCAGATCGAAAAAGCATACGGCAAGGGTGCCATCATGAAACTGGGTGAAGGCTCCAACATGGTCGTTGAAGCTGTTCCCACAGGAAGCTTAAGCCTGGATGTGGCGCTTGGCGTCGGCGGTATTCCGAAGGGACGTATCGTTGAGATCTACGGACCGGAATCTTCCGGTAAGACCACGGTTGCACTGCATATGGTCGCTGAGGTCCAGAAGCGCGGCGGCATCGCCGGATTTGTGGATGCGGAACATGCACTGGATCCGGTCTATGCGAAGAATATCGGTGTAGATATTGATAATCTGTATATCTCTCAGCCGGATTCCGGTGAGCAGGCGCTTGAAATCTGCGAGACCATGGTACGTTCCGGTGCCGTGGACATCGTTATCGTGGACTCCGTTGCGGCACTCGTTCCGAAGCAGGAGATCGATGGTGAGATGGGTGATTCCCATGTCGGCCTTCAGGCCCGTCTTATGTCTCAGGCGCTGAGAAAACTGACCGGTGTCATCAGCAAGTCCAACTGTATCGTTATTTTCATCAACCAGCTGCGTGAGAAGGTCGGCGTTATGTACGGTAATCCGGAAACCACGACCGGCGGCCGCGCACTGAAGTTCTATTCATCCGTTCGTCTGGACATCCGCCGTACGGAGGCTTTAAAGCAGTCCGGTGAAGTCATCGGTAACCATACCCGCGTTAAAGTTGTGAAGAACAAAGTGGCACCGCCTTTCAAGGAAGCGGAGTTCGACATCATCTTCGGTAAGGGTATCTCAAGAGCGGCAGATGTTCTGGATCTGGCATGCGATGCCGGCGTTGTTTTAAAGAGCGGCGCATGGTTCTCCTACAACGGGGAGAAGATCGGCCAGGGCCGTGACAATACCCGTGTCTTCCTGGATACGCATCCGGAGATCTTTGAAGAGATCGAGATGCTGACCCGTCAGCATTACGGCCTTCCGGTAGCCGGAGCCACAGCTGCTGCACCGGAGGAAGAGGAAAAGCCGAAGGCAAAGAAATCTTCCAAGAAGACGGATAAGGATTTTGAAATCATTGATGATGAGGATTAATAAGTGAACGAAGAATACGATGATCTTCAAAAAGAGATCATCCGGCAGGCCAAAGCACGTGCTTTGAAGATCCTGGAGTTTTCGGATAAAACCGAAAAACAGCTTCGTGACAAGCTGAAGGAGGGTGAATTCCCTCCTTTTGCTGTTGATGAAGCCATTGAATATGTGCGGGGATATCATTACATCGATGACCTTCGATATGCGGAGGTCTATATCCGTGGCCGGAGATCCAGAAAAAGTACGTACGAGCTTCGGATGGAACTGAGACAGAAGGGCGTGGATCCGGAACTGATCGAGACCGCACTGGAAAATGAACCGCCGGATGAACAGAATACAATAAAGGAGCTTTTTATCAAAAAGTACGGGCGGAAGGATCTTTCCGACCCCAAGACTTATGAAAAGGCTCTTCGCTATTTTGCGGCCAAGGGATATAGCTTTGACGATATTAAGAAGGCGGTATCCGCGGCTGTTTCGGAGCAGAACGAAGAACAGGACTCTTGATTTTTGCAAAAAATGTGTTATAATAGTTACATTTCTGTAACATTTTGGTTTTTGTAACTGACAGGAGGATGATATGCTTAAGAGAATTGCAATCATAATCAGTTCGGTTTTGGTGCTTGCTGCAGCCGTAATCGGCTTGGTATCTGCCGTAAAGGCGGGAAAATCAGCCGGCGATGAAGCTGTTTACTATATGGCGGAAGTAACAGAGGAAGGAAGACTGAGCATCCGGCTTTATGACGAAGCTGAAAAGGAACTTATCTCCAAGACACTGGAAATGAAACTTCCGGCATTTGAGGGCTTATATGAAACAGACGGTGTGTATTACGGTGTCTTTTCGGCATCGGATGCGGAAGCGGCATCGACCCGTTTTGTAATTGTAAAATATGATGACAGTTTTGAGGAAACGGCAATCTGTGAAGTCGCGGACGCCGTTACGTTTGATGCGTCATCGAAAACCGGCGTATCACTGGTGAAAGCCGGTGATATGCTGTGGCTGTCCACGGTGTCCGGTGTGCGTGCAGGCGATGATGTATTTGCTGCGGATGTGACTTACATGATCTCTGCGGAGACCATGACAGTTGTCGATTCTATGTATTACTTATATGACGCGGAAATGCGTGAAGTACTGGTTTCGCGTGTGTATGATGAGGACGGCGCAGTTCTGGCGGTCATGAACGATGCGGACGAAAATGTGATCCTGTATCGGATGAAGGCCGAAAATGGTAAACTGGTCGTGGAAAGCACGGAGTGTGTGTTCTATGCATCGGAGGATGCATCGGCGATCCTTGAAAAGGCAAATGAAACCGGGCTGGTCCGTATCGATGCCCTGTCTGAAAAGACGGAGGATGAAACGTCGGATGAAGACGATGCTGCGGATACCGGGATGACAGAAGACGATGAGAAAGCAGACACGGAAGAAACTGCTCCGGAAGACGTAACGTCAGAGGAAAATGCGGAAATCGTTGAGGAGACCATCACTGAAACTGCTGATTTTGAGACGGATCCTGCGACTTTAACAGAAGAAGCGGAAGGTGAATATGACCCGGATGAAGTGGAAACGGAAGCATCACATGATGGTGAGACCGACGCCGAACTTCTTCCTACGGAAAAGGAACCGGAAGTGAATGAATAATTCCTTGGTTAATTAATGTGCGGATATGGCGGAATTGGC
>DCHF01000021.1:62762-85351 GCA_002315555.1 Lachnospiraceae bacterium UBA1759
CGCGATAGATTTAGGTTCTATTGTCCACAGGCGTGCAGGTTCGAGTCCTGTTATCCGCACCAAAATAGTAAACGATGACCCGCTCTCGGAAAGGGGCGGGTTTTTTATTGCCTGTAAATCCGGAAGTACTGCCGGTACTATAATATTAGGATTGAATTACATCGGATTCTCGCTTATGATATAAACAACAATTTTTCTGAATAAAGGGGTACGTTTATGAGACATTGGAGATTATACCTGATCCACCATTCGCATACTGATATCGGTTATACCGATTATCAGGAGAAGCTGGAGATGTACCATGTGGACTATATTCGTCAGGTGCTGAATATCTTAACGGATATCGATGAAGGAAATAATCCGGATTGTGAAGGTTTTAAATGGCAGTGCGAAAACTACTGGCAGGTCGAAAACTTCTATAAAACTGCAACGGAAGACGAAAAGCGGGCGTTTGAACGGTATTTAAAAGAAGGACGTATCGGTCTTTCGGGCAGTTATCTGAACCTGACCGAGCTTGTGGATGCGGATGTGTTGAACAGCCGCGTTCGGAAAGTGAAGGCCTTTGGAGAAAACATCGGTGCGGAAGTCACCAGTGCTATGGCAGCCGATATAAACGGTTATGCCTGGGGCACCCCGGATGTGATGGCTGAAAACGGAGTGCTTCATATGTTTACGGCACTGCATCCGCATCACGGTATGTTCCCGATGAACCACAATCCGTCTTACTTTATGTGGGAAGGTCCGAAAGGGAATAAGGTCCTGATGTTTGTCGGTGAGCACTACCATGTGGGTAATGAGCTTGGATTCTGTCCCAAGGGCAATTCATCTTATCTGATCTATGACGATGTGCGTGAACAGATGGCGCGTCGCGAGATCCTGCACGGCAGCGAGGAATCTACTGCAGAGGAGGAGCTTGCGATCGTAAAGACCCGTCTCACTCGCTATTTGGAAGGTTTGGAAGCATCCGGATACGAACCTGATACCATTCCGATGATGGTTTCCGGTGTTATTTCCGATAACGCACCGCCCAATGCACTGATCGCGCGTCGTGTGAAGGAAATCAATGAAATGATGGGCGATCTCGTTACCGTTCAGATGGCGACGCTTGATGATTTCTTTGATGCTCTGAAGAAGACCGGTGTGGAGATTCCGACAGTGAAGGGCGATTTTACCGACTGGTGGGCTGATGGTGTGGGCTCCACGCCCGCAGCGCTGAAACTGTATCGTGAGGCGCAGCGTCTGTATCATGTCGGGAACAAACTGGATCCGGAAGGAGAACTCGGCGATCCTGCTTATGTGGAGGATGCGGAGCAGAACCTGATCATGTATGCAGAACATACATGGGGGTATTCTTCCTCTATTTCCGAGCCGTGGAACACGATGGTTGCTTCTGTTGGCATGAAGAAGAGCCAGTTTGCGGTCAATGCGAATATTGCCGCATATCGCAATCTGAATCAAATCTTTGCGAAGATGGGACAGGTTACACCGTTCCCGACACGTGTTCATCGGGCGCGGATCGTAAATCCGAATGATTTTGAGGTAACGGACCGCGCGACGGTTATTCTGGACCACTGGGAGTACATTGGCGGAAATGCCATTGACAGAAGACAACCGATCGTTTTAAAGAATATGAAGACCGGTGAGATACTTCCGAGCCAGATGCGTTCGGCTCCGCGTGGCTCCGCAATCGAGACTACGCTGACCCTCGGCGCGCACGAGAGCGTGGATGTGGAAGTTATCTACGGAGAGGATCCTGTCGGGACCATTCAGCATTTCCCGAAGATCGGTGCGGATGGTATTTGTGACATCGCGGATCAGGAAGGTATGGAGACTCCGTTTGAGATCGACACAAAGTACTATCATGTATGTATGTCCGGGGAGAAGGGCGTTGCGTCGATCTATGATAAAGTGCACAACCGCGAGATCATGGACCTTGAGAGTCCTTATGGAGCATTTGCCGGTATTTATGAAGTTACCCCGTCCGGCGAACTGGATCAGATGTCTGTCCGCCGCATGATGGGCAGAAACCGCTGCTCCCTCGGCACGAAGCGCGATGTGGCACAACTCAAGGATGCGCGCATCGTGGAAACCGGCGAGGTCTGTATCATTCTGAAGCTTTCTTATACGCTGGAAAGCATGCTGTTCTTTGACGTTTACTTAAAGATCTACAAGGAGATCCCGCTTCTGGAAGCGCGCGTCTGCATGCATAAGCAGGGCAATCTGGACCCGGAAAATCTGTATGTGGCCTTCCCGTTCAAGACCGATGGCAGTAACGAGACCTTCATCGACAAGACCGGCTGCATTCTGCGTCCCGGCATTGACCAGCTGCCGGGCTCTTGTCAGAATTTTTATCTTCTGCAGAACGGCATCGTCCGTTTGGGAGACAATTTCGATGTTATCATCGCATTCCGCGATACTCCGCTTTGTTCTTTCGGTAAGCGCGAAGGCGCGCCGATCCGTCTCTGTGACTGCAAAAACACTGCGCTGAACACGTCAACACCGTTCGCGTGGGTCATGAACAATTTCTGGGAGACGAACTTTGAAGCTAACCTGGGCGGTGTGTACGAATTCTTCTACACGGTCACCACACCGGATCATGCCGATGTGAAGACCCAGTTTGATAAGTGCCAGACCATGAACGAAGGCTTCCAGGTCCTTGAAATATGATCGTAGATATACGAATGGATGTGGGCGGCACCGGAATCAAAGGGGCCGCCTGCATCGAAGGTGAATTACAAAACATAATGGAATTTCCGGCACGGTCCGGTGAGTCCAAAGAAGCGCTGATCCGTCATTTTGCGAGGATCATTGATACACTGGCGGGAGAGCATACGATCCGCCATGTGGCGATGGCTTTCCCGGGCCCGTTTGATTACAAAAAAGGCATTCCCTATATGCGCGGGCTTGCGAAGTATGAGGCATTGTACGGCGTGAAATTGATCCCGGCTATCACGGAGGAACTGACAAAACTGAGAAAAGTGTCAAAAGTCATGTCTTCCGATACGGTTTTTTTAAATCAGGACTCCGCGGCCGGGATCACATGGTCATTTCTTAACGACGTTTCCGCGTACGCTCTCGGCGTAGCGAAAACGCACGATCTTTCGGGAAGAACGATGTGCGTCTGTCTCGGGACTGGCGCAGGTTCAGCGTTTCTTGACGGACGGACACTTGTAACCGATCCGGAGTGTGGAGTACCTGAAAACGGCTGGATCTATTGCCTGCCGTATAAGGACTCCGTGATCGACGATTATCTTTCTGATCGCGGGATCCGTAAACTGAGCACCGGGATCCTCGGTAAAGAGTATTCGCCAAAGGAAGTGTCGGAGACAGCAGAGCTTCAGGAATCTACAGAAACGGCGCAAGACACTTTCCAGGTTAATATCGATCGATCCGCTGCAATTCGGGTTTTTTCTGTATTCGGCGAGGACCTTTGTTCCGCGCTTCAGGGACCGATGCTTGATTTCCACACAGAGACGCTGGTCCTCGGAGGAAAGATTACGCTTTCCGAAAAACTTTTTTCCGGAAAATTGAAGCGTTTATGTGAAGAAAAGGGCATCCGTCTTTTGGTTGAGGCGGACACGACCCAAATGGCGCTGATCGGACTTGAATAAAGGCTGTACTGCGCCATAGAACATTGATCTTGGAGGAACGATGTACGAATATCCCTCTTATCATAATTATGACCCTGACCCGCGGATCCCGATCACGGGAATGAAGGGACAGACGGCGGTCGGTGAAGAAGCACTGAAAAATGCGCTCCTTCAGGCGATCGCTGCCGGAAAATCCCGGATCCTACTGGAACTGTATCCCGGCATTGAGGAATCACGCGTTACAGCGCTTGTGCGCGAGGTATCGGAAACGCTTGTCCAAATCGGAAAAGCACCGATCGTCATTTTGGAATCACGCACGGCAAAGAAGAGCGAGGAGACACTGAAAAGGCAGTACGAAAACTTCATCACGGACGACCGTGTCTTCGGCGTCATCTGTCATGAGGAACTGAAGAATTGTTTCAACGCGGAAAAACTTGATGAGTTGAAGTCCACTGCACAGGCCGCGGAAGCGGACCGGAGGGTGGTCGTTGCCATCGGCACGGGAGCGGCATATATCCTACCTGATGCCGACAGCATCTGGTACTTTGACATCACGCGCTGGGAGATCCAGCTCCGTTATCGGAAAGGTGCTGGAACCTGGATGGCAGGCGTATTGGATTCGGCCCAGCTTACCAAATACAAGGTCGGATTTTTCATCGAATGGCGCATGGCGGACCGTCTGAAGAAAGCGCTCATGCCGCGAATCGACTATTGGATCGACGGAAATGTCCCGGAAAACCCGGTCGTTGTGACTCGTGATGCCTTTATGGCAGCCCTTGATCAGACCGCAAACAAGCCCTTCCGCATGCAGGCCTATTACGATCCGTCGGTCTGGGGCGGGCAGTGGATGAAAAGGACCTTCGGCCTATCCGAAGAGCAGAAGAATTACGGCTGGTCCTTTGACGGCGTACCGGAAGAGAACTGCCTGAAATTTGACTTCGGCGATGCCTGTGCGGTTTTCCCGGCCATAGACCTTGTGCTGTTCCGTCCGGAGACGCTCCTCGGCGTTCATGTTTACGGCCGTTTCGGCGCGGAGTTCCCGATCCGCTTCGACTTCCTCGATACGATGGAGGGCGGCAACCTGTCACTTCAGGTCCACCCGCTCACCGAATACATCCAGGACCGCTTCGGCATGCATTACACGCAGGACGAAAGCTATTACATTCTGGATGCGGATGAAAACAGCTGCGTCTACCTCGGACTGAAGGAAGGTGTTGACAAGGAGGCGTTCAGAGCGGCGCTCATCGAAGCGCAGAAGGGCGAGGAACCCTTTGATGATGCCCGCTTTGTCAATTGCTTCCCGGTGAAAAAACACGATCATGTCCTGATCCCCGCGGGAACGGTCCATTGCTCAGGAAAGAATACGGTCGTTCTTGAAATCAGTGCGACTCCGTACATATTCACGTTCAAGCTGTGGGACTGGGGACGCATCGGGCTCGATGGCCGTCCACGTCCGATCCACATCGACCACGGTATGAAAAATGTGCAGTTTGACCGGACGACCGGATGGGTCGAAGCGAACCTTCTCCATCAGGACCGCGTGATCCTTCGGGACGACGCGGGCTACGCGGAGCATACCGGCCTTCATGAGTACGAATTCATCGAAACGGAGCGTCATACGATCCATGGCAGACGTGTCATCGACGTGCGGGATTCCGTCACGGTGCTCAACCTGGTCGATGGCGCCGAGGCTTTTCTGGAAAGCACGGACGGCTCCTTTGAAAAGACCGTGATCCATTACGCGGAAACGTTCATCGTGCCGGCTTCAGTACAGTCGTTTGCGATCACCTCCGAAGCGCCGGTCAAGGTGATGACGGCGCGGGTACGATAAAGCACGCGAAGGCCGGAAAGAGAAGCCGCTGCGGTGTGTTTGGAAAAATCGAAGAATTATTAACATGACCAATATTAAAAAAAGTATTCACATTCTTAAAAACTCTGCGTTCATTATTCTTCTTGCCGCGGTGCTTTTATTATTGACCGCCTGCCGGAGCTACCGGATGAAGACCTATGACAATCTGGGCGGCGTACAAGGCGATGACCCCTATGTCATCGAGCATGACGGAACATATTATTATTGCTACAGTGCGGACGGCGGCGTCGCGGTCGCAGAGCTGCAGGATCTTTCCGGCATTGTGAAGGATCAGGGTGAAAAAGTCTACGATGCGGCGCGGGACGACCTGTATTCCGTCTGGGCGCCCGAGCTTCATTACCTGTACGGCGAGTGGTATATATACGCCGCTATGTGCCTCGGCACCGATAACAGCAATTATCATCGCATGTATGTCTTGAAGGGGACGTCCCAGGATCCCACGGATCCCTTCGTACTGGTCGGTCAGCTCACGGATGAGAGCGATAAATGGGCCATTGACGGCACCGTCTTCACATACGGTGAAGATCTCTACACCATCTGGTCCGGCTGGGAAAAGGACGTAAATACGCGTCAGGATCTGTATATTGCACATATGTCCGATCCCTGTACCATCGACAGCGATCGGGTATGTATTTCCATACCGGACAGCTGGGATGCGGTCACGACCGGTCCGTCGGTCAATGAGGGACCCTGCGTGATCACGGACGGAGAGAAGCTTTATTGTCTGTATTCCGGGAACGGCAGCTGGACCGATGACTACATGATCGGCTATCTGACCTTCAACGGCACCGACCCGATGGACGCCTCCTCCTGGACAAAATCGGAGGGACCGATCCTCTCTGCGGAAAAGGAATTCTATGGCCCCGGCCACTGCAGCGTGGTCACCGGCAAAGACGGCGGAAAGTACGTGATCTACCACGCCAACCTGAAGCCCTACATGGGCTGGAAGGGCCGTTCCGTCCGTGTCCAGAAGCTGATCCTCGGTGAAAACGGCCCGGAAAGGATCGGGCAGAAGAGCAAGGTCAAGATCCCTTATTGACTTGACATCGACCGCTTTCAAAACTATAATAAACCTATTCCTTTACACATGAACTTTTACAGGCGTGTTTTCCGGAAAACAAAATTTCTTGAAAAACTTGTTGACAGGAAAATGCCTTTGTGATAGTATACCTTTTGTTGGTGTTACGCCTGCGGGAGTGTCGGAATTGGCAGACGAGCAAGACTAAGGATCTTGTGATCTCTCGATCGTGTGGGTTCAAGTCCCATCTCCCGCATTTAACCCAACAAAAAAAGATGCAGATATGGCGGAATTGGCATACGCGTATGATTCAGGTTCATATCCACGCAAGTGGGTGTGGGTTCAAGTCCCACTATCTGCATGATGAAGGCCGAAGGAATTCATTCCTCGGCCTCTTTTTTTATGTAATAAGCGGCTCCCGGAAGGGGGCTGTTTCAAAAAATGAGGCGTTAACATGAAAAAGAAACCCATTAAAAACCAGCTTTTTCTGCATACACCTTTGGATATCGATCTGATACTGGCGGTAGTCTTTCTGAATATCTTCGGACTCATAATGATCTACAGTGCCAGCTATTACTATGCAGTGACCACATATCACTACAGCCCGACCCACTTCCTGATGAACCAGCTGAAGTACGTGGTAGCCGGGCTGGTTTTGATGGTTGCGGTTTCCTATGTACGACCATCCACGCTGAAGATGATGCCGTGGTGGATCCCGTATGTGGCCATGTTCTTCATCCTGTTCGCGGTACGTATTCCCGGTCTGGGATGGGCATCGCACGGTGCTTACCGGTGGATCAAGATTCCCAAGCTCGGTACGATCCAGGTGGCGGAGCCCATCAAGATCTGTGCCATCTGGTTTCTGGCCAATTACATGACCGCGCGAAAGATCACGGAACCGAGGGTACACTGGTTTATTTATGCGTCCTTTGCCTTCCTTGCACTCGGACTTCTTTTTATCTCGAATAACCTGAGTACCGCGGCCATCGTCTTTTTGATGATGTACTTTACGATGATGATCCACTATCCCAGGGTCCGCAGATTCTGGTATCTGATCGTTGTCGGTGTCGTGTTCGTGCTTCTTGCGATCCTTATCATCGACAAGTTCATCCCGTATTCGGAAACGGAGGGCTTCCGTCTTACGCGTGTGCGTGCATGGCTGCACCCCACGAACGAGCTCTTTTCCGATGACACCGCGTACCAGGCCACACAAGCGCTGTATGCCATCGCGTCCGGCGGTTTCTTCGGCAAGGGCCTGGGCCAAAGCTTACTGAAGTTCAAGCTTCCGGAACCGCACAATGACTACATTCTGGCCATCGTATTCGAGGAGCTCGGCGTCTTCGGTGCGGCGCTTCTCACGTACCTGTTCATCTATCTGTTATACCGGATCTTCCTGATCTACAAGGAATGTAAGGACCGGCATCAACAGATCCTTGTTCTCGGTGTCTTTTTGCACATTGCGATCCAGGTGCTCTTAAACTATGCGGTCACGCTCGGATTCTTCCCGACCACCGGTGTAACGCTGCCGTTCATCAGTGCGGGCGGTTCCTCCGCATTCTTTACGCTGGGTGAGCTCGGCGTTGTTATGGCGGTCGGCCGGCAGACCCGGGAATACCGGATCTATCAGGAGGCTGAAAAGGAACTGGAGGAAGAAGATCCGTACTATCGCGAGCTGAAGGATGAGCAGCGTCTCAAGAAAAAGCGCGCGGAGCATGAAAAGTATCTGGAGAAACGCGAACAGCGCAGAAAGATGCGTAATCGCACAAAATAACGGAGGTCGGCATTGGCTAACAGAAATAAAGAGTATTACATGGAAGAGCTTCAGGGCATCGAGCCCTGCACAAAGGAAGAGATGACCGAACTTCTTCCGAAGGCGGCTTCCGGCGATAAAAAGAGCTACGAGCGCCTGGTGGAGGGGAATCTGTCGCGTGTTTACGAGGCGGCGTCCTTCTACAGCGGATCCCATGCGCGTTTTCTGGACCTGGTCCAGGAGGGAAACCTTGCGCTCATGGTCGTTTTAAAGAATATTTCCTCGTACGATGACAAGACGGAAGGTCTCATCGACAAAGCCATCCGTTTTGCGATGGAGGCGTATAAAGAGCAGGAAAACGAGGCCTACAAGGCCGGTGTGGAACTGAAGACCAAGCTGAATGTCATGGATGAAGTCTGTGTACGTCTTGCCGAGCAGTACGGCCGTGAAGCTACGGCGGAAGAAGTCGCTGACGTGATGAAGATGGACGTGGATGATGTCAAATATCTGATGCGGATCGCACTCGATGCAGTGCAAAAAGAAGGATAACGGAGGTCGGACCGGATGATCAGAATTTTAGTGGATGCAATGGGTGGTGATAACGCACCGTCCTGTAACGTACAGGGTGCGCTTCTCGCACTGGAAGAAAGTAAGGAGATCGAGATCGTTCTTGTCGGACAGGAGGAAGTGATCCTAAAGGAACTCGAAGGTAAGACGTATGATAAAGAACGTCTTACGATCGTGAATGCGACGGAGGTCATCGAGACCGGTGAGGAGCCGGCACTTTCCATTCGTAAGAAAAAGGATTCCTCCATCGTCGTTGCGATGAAGATGCTGAAGGCAAAAGATGCCGATGCCATGGTCTCCTGCGGCAGTACCGGCGCGCTCCTTGTGGGCGGTCAGCTTGTTGCGGGACGCATCAAGGGCGTCCGCCGCGGTGCACTGGCAGTCCTGATGCCCACGATGAAGGGCTTCTCATTACTGATCGATTGCGGCGCAAACGTAGATGCACGTGTTGAAAATCTGACGCAGTTTGCGGTTATGGGCTCCATCTACATGGAGAAGGTCGTGGGTATCAAGAACCCGACCGTCGGCCTTGTCAACATCGGTGTGGAAGAGGAAAAGGGCAACGCGCTCTGCCGCGAAGCCTATCCGATCCTTCAGAGCATGAAGAATATCAATTTCATCGGTAATGCGGAAGCGCGCGATCTTCCCTACGGCGTTGCCGATGTCTATGTTACCGAGGCTTTTGCCGGCAACATCGTTTTAAAGCTGTATGAGGGCTCTGCAAAAGCGCTCGTACTTCAGATGAAGAACGCGCTGATGGAGACCTTCCGCGGAAAGATCGGCGGTCTTCTGATCAAGCCGACCATGAAGAAGCTGATGAAGCGCCTGGATGCTTCCGAATACGGCGGCGCGCCGATCCTCGGCCTTTCCGGCCTGATCGTCAAGGCACACGGCAACTCCACGGAGAAGCAGATGAAGAATGCGATCCTGCAGTGTATCGACTTTAAGAAGAACAATGTCAACGCGGAGATCGAAGCCGCGATCGGAGAAATGGCGAATGAAGAAGCTTGAGGAAAAGATCGGTTATACGTTTAAGGACAAAGCGCTTCTTGAACACGCCCTCCGCCACAGCTCGTACATCAACGAGCATGCGCTGAAGAAAGAGGACTGTAACGAGCGGCTGGAATTTCTGGGCGATTCGATCCTTGAGTATGTTTCCAGTGAGTTCATGTTCCATGCGTATCCCGGAAAAAGCGAGGGCGATATGTCCAAGCTCCGCGCGGCACTGGTCTGTGAGAACGGACTGGCGCAGGCGGCAAGAACCATCGACCTCGGAAGCTGTCTGACCCTCGGAAAGGGCATGGACGCGGAAGGCGGACGCGAGAAGGATTCCATTATTTCCGACGCGTTTGAAGCCCTGATCGCCGCAATCTACTTGGACGGCGGCATGGAGCCCGCAAAAAAACTGATCTACGACTATGTATTGAACGATATCGAGGAGAAGATCCTCTTTTACGATGCCAAGACCGCACTTCAGGAAATGATCCAGAGTGAACGGAAGACGGCGGCTTACGAGCTCATCGGCGAATCCGGACCGGAGCACGCCAAGGTGTTTGAAGCGGCGGCGGTCATCAACGGAAAGCGGTACGGCACCGGAAAAGGCCGTTCAAAAAAGCAGGCGGAACAGGCGGCTGCTTATGAGACCATCAGGATGATAAGGAACCATACGGTATGTATTTAAAATCGATTGAGATCCAGGGCTTCAAGTCCTTCGCTCATAAGACTAAGTTTGAATTTCATAACGGCATTACGGGCATCGTGGGACCGAACGGTTCCGGTAAGTCCAACATTGCCGATGCGGTCCGCTGGGTATTCGGTGAGCAGAGCGCAAAGCAGCTCCGCGGCGGCAGCATGCAGGACGTTATCTTTGCGGGTACGCAGCTTCGCAAGCCGCAGAGCTTTGCATCGGTCGCCATCACCCTGGATAACACCGACCGCGCGCTGAAGATCGACTTCGACGAAGTGACCGTTCAGCGTAAGGTGTACCGCTCCGGTGAAAGCGAATACATCATTAACGACAACCAGTGCCGTTTGAAGGATATCAACGAACTGTTCTACGATACCGGTATCGGTAAGGAAGGCTATTCCATCATCGGCCAGGGCCAGATCGATAAGATCCTGAGCGGTAAGCCGGAGGAACGCCGTGAGCTGTTCGATGAAGCAGCCGGCATCGTGAAGTTTAAGAAGAGAAAGAACGTCACTTTAAAGAAGCTGGATAGCGAGCGCGAGAGCATGGTCCGCATTACGGACATCATGACCGAGCTCGAGCGTCAGGTGGGTCCGCTTGCCAGACAGTCGGAGACCGCGAAAACCTATCTCAAGCTGCGTGACGAACTGAAGACTTATGATCTGAACGCATTCCTTCTGGACCACAAGTCTATGAGCGAGCAGCTCACAAAGACCGAGGAGAACCTGGACATCGTGAACCGCGACATCCGGGAACGGGAGCAGGAGGACGCGGATCTCAAAAAGGAATATGCGGATATCGATGAGACCATCGCCCGGCTGGACGAACGCATTGAAGGCGTACGTACAAGTGCCGGTGAATCCGGAACGCTGTGGAACACGCTGGAGGGCCGCATCAACGTAGTCAGTGAGCAGATCAATACCGAGAAGACTAATACCGAGCATTACGAGACCCGTCTTCGCGAGATCGATGCGGAGATCGCGGAAAAGGATCAGGCGGTGACGGCCGGACAGGAAGAAGCGGCCGCAAAACGCGAGGAGCTTTTACAGGCGGAACAGGAAGCACAGGAAAAGCAGGAAGAATTAAAAGCACTGGAACTCAAGGTCTCCCTGTACCGGAACAATATCGAAGAGAGCCACGGAAAGGTCGTCGATCTTCTGAACGAGAAGACGGAGACCGCGGCACGCCTTCAGCATCTGAACACACTTCTTGAGCAGAATGCGCTGCGTCTTTCCGAGTATGCGGGACGTGTCAGCGAGCTCGATGAAAAGGGCGCGGAGCTGAATGCGGTCATTGCCGGACTGGAAGAAAAGAACGCGGAAGCGGAGAAGAACCTGAGCGAGCTGGAGGAAGAGCTTTCACGTGCGCAGGAGGAACTGAAGGAAGCGGAAGAAGGCTATAACGATGTGCAGCATGAGATCAATGACTGCATGCAGCGTTACCAGATCGCGAAGAGCCGTCTGGATACCTTAAAGAGCATGGCGGAGCGCTACGAAGGCTTCAATGCGGCTATCCGACGCGTCATGGATGTGCGCCATACCTACGGCGGCGTCTGCGGCGTCATTGCGGACCTGATCTCTGTGGATAATCAGTATCAGACGGCCATCGAGACCGCCCTTGGCGGTGCGGTGCAGAACATCGTCACGGAAACGGAGAACGATGCCAAACGCTACGTACAGTACCTGAAGGAGAACCGCGCGGGACGTGCGACCTTCCTTCCCCTCGATTCCATCCGTCCGGGCGGCGGTGTGCAGGACAAGAAGGTATTTTCCGAGCGCGGAGTCATCGGTACCGCGGACACCCTCGTCAAGCGTGACGCAAAATACGACAGGGCCATCCGTTATCTTCTGGAACGCTTTTTGGTGGTCGATACCATCGACAATGCGCTGGCCGTTGCCAAGAAATACCGTTATACCCTGCGTATCGTGACGCTGGACGGCGAATCGCTGAATGTGGGCGGTTCCATTACCGGCGGTGCGTTCAAGACGACAAACAATGTGCTGGGCCGCAACAGCGAACTCGAGAGCATCGAAAAAGAAGCGAACGAGAACCGCGATAAGGCGGAGGCACTGAAAAAGAAGCTGAATCAGTACCGTCAGCTCCGTGAAAGCACGATCGTTGAGATCGATGATATTCAGGAGGACGTACGGACAGCAAATAAGGAATTTGCGGAAGTGCGCGCGGAGCTGGATTCCAAGCGCCGCGAGATCTCCATGCTTGCACTGGAAAAGAAGGAGAACGAGAGCCGCATTTCCGAAGCGGAAGAAGAAAAGCGTACGGCGGAGATCGAACGCGATACCATCAGCGAGGCTGTAAATGCGCTGGAAAACGCAGGCTCGGAGAATACCGATACCGCGGATCAGACCAAGGCCCTTCTTGAAGAAGCGGAGGCAGCGCTTGCGATCGTACGTACGGAGAACGACGCCCTGAACTTAAAGTGCGCCGGTATTTCGCAGAGCATCGATTTCCTGACGGAAAACGGCGAGCGTCTGATCGGTGAGATCGAACACCTGCAGGACGACAAGGAACGCTTCCATGAAAGCGTTGCGGAGTCCGGAGAGGCCGTTCGCGAACGGCTTCAGGAGATAGAGGAGCTGAAAGCACAGCTTCAGGAGGCAAAGGAATCCGCTTCCGGTTTCGAAGAGACCTTAAAGTCCCTGACCGAAGAGCGTGAAGCATTCAATGCTTCCCAGCATGAATTCTTCAATAAGCGCGATGCGCTGAGCTCGATGCTGAACGATCTGACGCGAGAACAGCTGCGTCTCCAGGCACAGCAGGAAAAGCTGGAGGAAAAGCTGGAAAGCCAGACCGAATACCTCTGGTCCGAGTATGAACTCGTGCCGTCGGAAGCGGAAAATTACCGGGATGAATCCCTGGATCTTTCCAACCCGCAGGGCATTCGCCGCCACGCGCAGGAGTTGAAGAGTCAGATCAAGGCACTCGGTAATGTCAATGTCAATTCCATCGACCAGTATAAAGAGGTCTCCGAGCGTTATGAATTCCTGAAGGGCCAGTACGACGATCTGGTCACCGCGGAACAGAGTCTGGTGGACATCGTTAACGAACTGGACGAAGGAATGCGTCAGCAGTTCAAGGAGAAATACGAGCAGATCTGCGTGGAATACGACCGGATCTTCAAGGAACTCTTTGGCGGCGGACAGGGTACCATCGTGCTCGAAGAGGGTGCAGACATCATCGATGCGGACATTACGATCATTTCCCAGCCCCCGGGAAAGAAGCTTCAGAACATGATGCAGCTTTCCGGCGGCGAGAAAGCGCTTTCCGCCATTGCACTGATCTTTGCGATCCAGAGCTTAAAGCCGTCTCCGTTCTGCTTACTGGATGAGATCGAGGCTGCGCTCGACGATTCGAACGTCGGCCGCTTCAACGGCTACCTGCACAACCTGACCGACTTTACACAGTTCATTCTGATCACCCACCGCCGCGGTACGATGGTCGCAGCCGATCGTCTCTACGGCATTACGATGCAGGAAAAGGGCGTTTCCACCCTTGTCAGCGTCAATCTTGTGGAACAGGATCTGGATGAATAAAGGAGAAACTATGGCAGAAGAAAAATCAGGCTTTTTTAAAAAGCTGATCGGCGGGCTCTCCAAGACCCGTGATAATATCGTAAACGGCATTGAAAGCGTTTTCATGGGCGTTTCCAGCATTGATGAGGACTTTTACGAGGAACTCGAGGAAGTCCTCATCATGGGCGACCTCGGTGTGAGCACGACGGAGGAAGTCATCGAACGTCTGCGTGAAGAGGTGGAAAGCAAGCACCTGATGCACCCGATGGACTGCCGCGAATCCATGATCGAGATCCTGAAGGAAATCATGGAGGCACCCGAGACCGCATACGAATTTGAAAACCGTCAGTCCGTGATCCTGGTCATCGGTGTTAACGGCGTTGGTAAGACGACCTCCATCGGAAAGCTGGCCGCACAGTACAGAAAGCGCGGCAAAAAGGTCATGATGGCCGCTGCGGACACCTTCCGTGCCGCTGCCATCGAGCAGCTGACCGAATGGTCCAACCGTGCGAATGTTCCGATCATCGCGCAGAAAGAGGGTTCGGACCCGTCCGCAGTCATTTTTGACGCGGTGAATTCGGCAAAATCAAGAAACATCGACATCCTTCTCTGCGATACCGCAGGCCGTCTTCACAATAAGAAGAACCTGATGGAGGAGCTGAAGAAGATGAACCGCATCATCGACAACGAATTCCCGGAAGCGTACCGCGAGAACCTGTTGGTCCTGGACGCTACCACCGGACAGAATGCCATTAATCAGGCCAAGGAATTCATGGAGGTCGCGGATATCACCGGCATCATCCTGACAAAGATGGACGGTACGGCAAAGGGCGGGATGGCTATTGCTATTCATAAGGAACTGGGCATCCCGGTGAAGTACATCGGCGTGGGCGAACAGATCGACGACCTCGAGAAGTTTGATCCGGAAGATTTTGTCGATGCGCTGTTTACCGGTATGGACGAAGAATAAAAAGGAGTCGGAAACGTGGATAAGACCTTCAGCGAGGTATTCCCGAATATCAAAGGCAAAAGAGAAGTGGAGGGACTCCTTCCGCTTATTGACGTATGCCGTCTGAAGTACAGCGAGGGCAAGGAATTCCTGCTCGTTTATCTGCGTATCCGTCGTCTGGTCGATAAAAACACGGTCTTCGAGCTGGAACGACTCATTGATGAGGAATACCTCGCCGAGCTCCCGACCCGTGCACGCATCATTGAAACGTATGAGCTTCCGACGGCCTACAGGCTGCCGGAGCTCATTGATTTTTACAGGGAATCCATGATCACGGAGCTGACCGATGGCATGCCCATCGACCGCCGGTTCCTGACCAAGGCCGAATGGAACGTCACGGAAACGGAGATCGGGATCTCCATCGAGGATCATCCCATCAGCCGCGGCAACGAGCGTATCTGGACGGAAAAGATCACGCGGATCATCAACGAACGCTTTGGCTATGAGGTCAGGGTGACCTTCACATATCAGGAAAAGAAGGAGCATAACTACGTCATCAAGCATGAGGACGTGGTATATATCGACGCGCCGAAACCTGCGGAAAAGGCGGAGGAACCCGGTAAAACGCAGGTAACTGCGGAAAAGAATGTACCGGCAGCAAAAGCAAATAAGCCCATCACAAAGAAGACCGATTCGCCGAAGAAGAACGACACACCGAAGGAAAGCGGCGGACGTCCCGCAAGCGGAGCGCTGCGCCGGGGCGGAAAGGACGAGGGCTCGGTCAAGGCCGCCAAGCGTACCTTTGTTTCCGATGACCCGAACCATATTTACGGTCGCCCCTTTGATGATGAGATCAAGGAGATCGGCTCCTACGGAGCGTCTGAGGAAGGCACCATGGTCATCCACGGTGAGATCCTGTCCCAGGAGGTTCGCGAGCTTCGTAACGGCGAGCGCAGCATTCTGGCGTTCTCGCTCAGCGATTACACGGATACCATCAATGTCAAGCTGTTCATCTCCAATGAGGATGCGCCGGAAATGGCCAAAAAGCTGTCGCCGGGCAACTGCATCAAGATGAAGGGCCTGGCTCAGTTCGATACCTTTGACAAGGAGCTTTCCATCCGCTCCGTGCAGGGTATCTTCAAGATCGAAAAGAACTTCACGAAGAGTCGTGAGGATCACGCCACCGTGAAGCGCGTGGAGCTTCATTGCCATACCAAGGCGTCGGAGAACGACGGCATGACGGAAGCGTCCAAACTGATCAAGCAGGCCGCGAAGTGGGGCCACAAGGCTATGGCCATTACGGACCACGGCTGCGTCTATGCGTTCCCGGAGGCTTATCATACCGTTGAAAAGATGGATTTTAAGGTCCTTTACGGTATGGAGGGTTATCTTGTCGATGACACCAAGAAAGTCGTCGTAAAGCCCGGAAATTTATCGATTGACGCGCCCTGCGTCGTCTTTGACATCGAGACCACCGGTTTTTCGCCGGTGAAGAATAAAATCATCGAGATCGGCGCGGTAAAGATCGAGGGCGGAAAGGTCATCGACCGTTTTTCCACCTTTGTCAACCCGGGCATGCCGATCCCTTACCGCATTGAAAATCTTACCGGCATCAGTGACGCCATGGTTCGCGACGCAGACGATATCGCTGCGGTCCTTCCCCGGTTCCTGGAATTCACGAAGGACTGTTACCTCGTTGCTCACAATGCGGAATTTGACGTGACCTTTATCACCGAGAACGCCAAACGCCTCGGTTTGTTTGACGAGCCTTACACCTATGCGGACACCGTAGGCATATCCCGCGTCCTGCTTCCGCAGCTCGCGCGTTACCGCCTGGACAACGTGGCAAAGGAACTCGGTGTATCTCTTGAGAATCATCACCGCGCGGTCGATGACGCCGAATGCACGGCCATGATCTACTTAAAGCTTCTGGACCGCCTGAGAAACCGGAACCTCTTCACGCTTGCCGATGTACAGCAGGCGATGGTCCCGACCCCGGACGTCATCAAGAAGATGCCCACGTATCATGTGGTGCTCCTTGCGTCTAACGAACTGGGCCGCGTGAACCTGTACCATCTGGTATCGGAATCCTCCCTGAACTATTTCAGAACGCGCCCGCGTATTCCGAAATCGCTTCTTGAACAATACCGCGAAGGCCTGATCATCGGTTCGGCCTGCGTCTCCGGCGAGGTATTCAATGCCGTACTGGAAGGCGCGTCCGATGAAGAGATCCATCGCCTGGTGGACTTTTACGATTATCTGGAGATCCAGCCGCTCGGAAACAACATGTTCCTGCTCAACAAGGACAATGATGTTACTGGCATCGAGGACCTGCAGAACCTGAACCGCCGTATCGTGGAGCTCGGCGAGCAGTACAATAAGCCGGTCTGTGCGACCTGCGATGTGCATTTCCTGAATCCGGAGGACGGCATCTACCGTGAGATCCTCCAGCACACGGTCATGCACAGCAAGGGCAATTCCGAAGAAGCGGAAGACGAGGCTCCGCTTTATCTCCGTACCACGGAAGAGATGCTGAAGGAGTTCGATTACCTGGGCGCGGACAAGGCGTACGAGGTTGTTGTCGCAAACACGAATATGATCGCGGACCGTGTAGAGAAGATCGCCCCGGTGCGTCCGGACAAATGTCCGCCCAAGATCGATAACGATGCGGAGACCCTCCGCAAGATGTGCTATAAAAAGGCGCGCGAGACCTACGGCGACCCGCTGCCGGAAATCGTGGAAAAGCGTCTGGAGCGCGAACTGAACGCCATCATTTCAAACGGTTATGCCGTCATGTACATGATCGCGCAGAAGCTCGTAAACAAATCCGTTTCGGACGGCTATCTGGTCGGCTCCAGAGGCTCCGTCGGTTCTTCCTTTGCCGCGACCATGTCCGGTATCACGGAGGTCAACCCGCTGCCGCCGCATTACCGCTGTCCGCATTGCCTGTACAGCGATTTTGACTCCGAGACCGTACAGAAATACGTGGATAATACCGGCTCCGATATGCCGGACATGCTGTGTCCGAAGTGCGGAAAGCCGATGATGAAGGACGGCTACAACATTCCCTTTGAGACCTTCATGGGATTTAAGGGCAACAAGGAGCCGGATATCGACTTAAACTTCTCCGGTGAATATCAGTCCAAGGCCCATTCCTATACCGAAGTCATTTTCGGTAAGGGACAGACCTTCAAGGCCGGCACCATCGGCACCGTGGCGGAAAAGACCGCATACGGCTATACGCTGCATTATTACGAGGACAAGGGCATTGAAAAACGCCGCTGTGAGATCGAACGTGTGGCGCATCACCTGGAGGGCGTACGTGCGAGCTCGGGTCAGCATCCGGGCGGTATCATCGTTCTTCCCATCGGTGAGGATATCAACACCTTCACGCCGATCCAGCATCCGGCCAACAAGGAAACGAACATCGTCACCACACACTTTGATTATCATTCCATCGACTCCAACCTGCTGAAGCTGGACATCCTGGGTCATGATGACCCGACGATGATCCGTATGCTGCAGGACCTGATCGGCATCGACCCGCGGTCGTTCCCGCTCGATTCCCCGGAGGTCATGGAGCTGTTCCGTTCCACGGACTCCCTGGGTGTCACCCCGGATGATATCCATGGTTGTCCCTTAGGCGCCATGGGTCTTCCCGAGTTCGGCACGGACAATGCCATCAACATGCTTCTTGAGACCAAGCCGCAGTACGTTTCCGACCTGATCCGTATTTCCGGCCTTTCCCACGGAACGAACGTCTGGCACGGCAACGCGCAGACGCTTATCAACGAAGGAAAATGTACCATTCAGACCGCCGTCTGTACCCGTGACGACATCATGATGTACCTGATCTCCAAAGGCGTGGAAAACGAGCAGAGCTTCAAGATCATGGAGGCTGTCCGTAAAGGCCGTGTCGCAAAGGGCAAATGCTCCGAGTGGCCGGAGTGGAAGCAGGATATGATCGATCACGGTGTTCCGGACTGGTACATCTGGTCCTGCGAGCACATTGAATACATGTTCCCGAAGGCCCACGCGGCGGCCTACGTCATGATGGCGCTCCGTATCGCGTACTGCAAGGTCTTTTACCCGCTGGCGTATTACTGCGCCTATTTCTCGATCCGTGCAAACGGCTTCAACTATGAGCTCATGTGTCAGGGACGGGAAGTGCTGGAGCACAACCTTGCGGAAATGGCCAAGAAAAAGGACGAACTGAACGCGAATGAAAAGGACCAGTACCGTGACATCCGCATCGTTCAGGAAATGTACGCGCGCGGTTATTCCTTTATCCCGATCGATATTTACCGTGTCAGCTCGACCCGTTTCCAGATCATCGATGACAAGCACATCATGCCCTCGCTGACTTCCATCAGCGGCATGGGTGAAGTCGCGGCCGATACCGCTGTGGAAGCGGCGAAGAAGGGCCCGTTCACCTCCCTCGGAGACTTCAAGACGCGAACGAAGGTCTCCCAGACGCTGATCGACCTGATGGTGGATCTCCACATTTTGGATACCCTTCCGAAGGAAGATCAGTTCAGCTTCTTCGACAAGCTGATGTAAGGGAAATGTTGTAAAAATGTACAGGATATCGGCCTCTTTCACACTTTAGTTGTCTAAAGTCGATATTGACAAAAGTCGATAAATCGGGTACAATTTATTGAATATTCGTTTAGGATGGTGGCACAATTATGCAGATGAATGGCGCACAGATCATTGTGGAAACTTTGATCGAGCAGGGAACCGATACGGTCTTCGGATATCCGGGCGGACAGGTCCTTTTCATTTACGATGAACTCTATAAATACAGTGACAGATTGAAACACGTGCTTACTGCTCACGAGCAGGGCGCGGCACATGCGGCAGACGGCTACTTCAGAGGTACCGGCAAGCCGGGCGTCGTAATTGCGACTTCCGGTCCCGGTGCAACGAACCTGGTAACCGGTATCGCGACCGCAATGCTGGACTCCGTACCGCTTGTAGCAATTACCGGCAACGTTCCGTGTGATCTGATCGGAAGAGATTCCTTCCAGGAGATCGATATCACCGGTGTGACAATGCCCATTACCAAACACAATTATTTCGTAAAAGACGTAACCAAGCTTGCGGATATCATCCGTGAAGCATTCCAGATTGCCGTATCCGGCCGTCCGGGTCCGGTCCTTATCGATGTTCCGAAGGATGTACAGACTGCGGTAACGGAATTCATTCCGAAGGGGAAGGTGGAAAAGCTTGAGAATCCCTTCGTGAACGAAGCGGAAGCGGAAGAAGAGATCCGGGAAGCGGCAGAGCTTCTTTCAAACGCGCAGCGCCCGTTCATTTTAGTGGGCGGCGGTGCCATCGGCGCAGGTCTTCGTGACGATATCCAGGAATTTGCGGACCGTACCGGAGCATACATCGGAAGCACCTTTATGGGGCTTTCCTGCATCCCGACCGATAACCCGCGTTTCCTCGGCATGGTCGGTATGCACGGTCATTACGCCTCCTCCGTTGCGGAGCATCAGGCGGATGTCATTTTGGCCATCGGCGTTCGTTTCTCCGACCGCGTGACCGGCAACAAGGCTAAATACGCAAGCAAATCAAAGATCATCCAGCTTGACGGAGATCATGCGGAGCTGAATAAGAATATCAACGTGAACATCGGCATCAGCGGCGATGTCAACAAGATTTTCAAGCAGATCGCGGAGATGGTCCCGTCGGCGATCCGTCCCAGCTGGGATACGCAGGTCGCGGGCCTGATCGACAAGGAACTGCACCATAACTACAGGCAGCTCAGCACGCTGAACCCGAAGGTCGCATTTGATATCATGAATGAGATCGTGGATCCGGAAACGGTCCTCGCGACCGATGTCGGACAGCATCAGATGTGGGCGGCGCAGTACTGGAACTTCAAGGAACAGCGTAAGCTCGTTTCCTCCGGCGGCCTCGGCACCATGGGCTTCGGTCTGGGCGCGGCCATCGGCGCATGCATCGGTTCCGGCTGCAAGACCGTTCTCGTTACCGGCGACGGTTCCTTCGGTATGAACTTAAACGAAATGGCTACGGCAGTATCCACCGGTGTTCCGGTGACCGTCGTGCTTTTCAACAACGGTGTTCTCGGTATGGTACGTCAGTGGCAGACCCTGTTCTACGGACAGCGTTACTCACAGACCACCTTAAACCGTAAGACGGACTTCGTGAAGCTCGCGGAAGCATTCGGCGCAAAGGGCTACAGAGCCACCACGCCGGAAGAATTCAAGGCAGCCTTCACCGAAGCATACGCACTGAACGGACCGACCATCATCGATGTGGCTATCAACGAGAACGAATTCGTTCTTCCCATGCTGCCCCCGGGCGGAAGCATTGATGACATCATTGTGGAAAAGTGAGGCAGAGGATGAGCAGAATTATTATTTCAGTCTATGTGGATAACCAGTCCGGTGTTCTGATGCGCATTTGCAGCCTGTTCTCCAGAAGAGGCTTCAATATCGATACTTTATCGGTCGGTGAGACCGAAGACCCCAATTACTCCCGCATGACCATTACGATGAACGGCGATGAGTATGAGCGTCTTCAGGTCATCAACCAGCTGAACAAGCTTCACAACGTCAAAAAGGTGGAGATCCTGGAAAAGGATGCCTCCGCAAGACGCGAGCTTGCGCTGATCAAGGTCGGTGTCAACAACGATAACCGTCAGGACATCATTTCAGCGGTCACCATTTTCCGCTGCAACATCATCGATTACACCCCGGAAGCGGTCGTAGTCGAGGTCACCGGAGAAGCCTCCAAGATCGATGCTTTCATCGAAGTCATGAGACCCTTCGGCATCAAGGAGGTAGCACGTACCGGCCTTGCCGCTCTTGAACGCGGCAATACCTGCATGCTCGAAAAGTAATCACGTTAATTATTGCGGCACAGCAATTTTTATAAGAATTTCAAGAGGAGAAAAACAATGTCAGAAGCAAGAATTTTCTATCAGCAGGATTGTGACCTGAACAAGCTTGCCGGCAAGACCGTTGCAATCATCGGTTACGGCTCACAGGGTCATGCACACGCTCTGAACCTGAAGGATTCAGGCGTTCATGTAATTGTAGGTTTATACGAGGGCTCCAAGAGCTGGGCAAAGGCTGAGTCTCAGGGCCTTGAGGTTTATACCGCTGCGGAAGCAGCTGCAAAGGCTGACCTCATCATGATCCTGATCAACGATGAAAAGCAGGCTAAGCTGTACAAGGAATCCATCGAGCCGAACCTTACCGAAGGCAAGACCCTTGCATTCGCACACGGCTTCAATATTCACTTCGGCTGCATCAAGCCCCCGAAGAACGTTAACGTTATCATGATCGCGCCGAAGGGCCCGGGCCACACCGTTCGTTCCGAGTATCAGGTAGGCAAGGGCGTTCCGTGTCTGATCGCTGTTGAGCAGGATGCTACCGGCGACGCATGGGAGATCGGTCTGGCATACGCACTCGGAATCGGCGGCGCTCGTGCAGGCGTTCTGGAAACCAACTTCAGAACCGAGACCGAGACCGACCTGTTCGGTGAGCAGGCTGTTCTTTGCGGCGGTGTTTGCGCATTAATGCAGGCTGGTTTCGAAACCCTTTGCGAAGCAGGCTACGATCCGAGAAACGCATACTTTGAGTGCATCCATGAGA
>DCHF01000021.1:85489-113958 GCA_002315555.1 Lachnospiraceae bacterium UBA1759
GAGACCAAGAAGACCATGAAGAAGATCCTGTCCGACATTCAGGACGGTACCTTCGCTAAGGACTTCCTGCTTGACATGTCCGATGCAGGCGCTCAGGTACATTTCAACGCTATGAGAAAGCTGCATGCAGAGCATCCGGCAGAAGTAGTCGGTGCCGACGTCCGTAAGCTTTACAGCTGGTCCGATGAAGACAAGCTCATCAACAACTGATTCTTGATTCCAAAAGAATAAAGGTTCGTCTGCTCCTGTATTAAAACAGGAGCAGACATTTTATGAAAAGAATTTCGGAGGATCTATCATGATCAAAGATACTATTGTTGACGGCTTTAACAATGCGCCGCACAGATCCCTTTATCATGCGCTGGGCTTGACTGTGGAAGAGCAGGCTCGTCCGCTCATCGGTATCGTCAGCTCTTACAACGAGATCGTTCCGGGCCACATGAACCTGGACAAGATCACGGAGGCTGTAAAGCTCGGTGTTGCGATGGCAGGCGGTACGCCCATCGTATTCCCGGCGATCGCTGTCTGTGACGGTATTGCCATGGGTCATACCGGCATGAAATACAGCCTGGTCACCCGTGATCTGATCGCGGACTCGACCGAATCCATGACATTGGCACACGGTTTTGATGGCCTTGTAATGATCCCGAACTGTGACAAAAACGTTCCCGGCCTTCTGATGGCTGCGGCACGTCTCAATATTCCGACCGTTTTCGTCAGTGGCGGCCCGATGCTTGCCGGACACTTAAACGGCAGAAAACGTTCCCTGTCCAGCATGTTTGAGGCGGTCGGCGCTTATTCCGCCGGCAAGATGACCGATGAAGAACTTACCGAGTTTGAAGAGAAGGTCTGCCCGACCTGCGGTTCCTGCTCCGGTATGTATACCGCAAACTCCATGAACTGCCTGACCGAAGTCCTCGGCATGGGTCTTCGCGGCAACGGTACCATTCCGGCAGTCTATTCCGCGCGTATCGAGCTTGCAAAGCACGCCGGTATGCAGGTCATGGAACTTGTAAAGAAGAACATCCGTCCGCGCGATATCATGACCGCAGCTGCAATCAAGAATGCAGTTACCGCGGATATGGCACTCGGATGCTCCACGAACAGCATGCTGCATCTCCCGGCCATCGCAAACGAGTGCGATGTCGAATTCGATCTTGATTGGGTAAACGAGATATCCGAGCATACTCCGAACCTCTGCCATCTGGCTCCGGCAGGCCCGACCTATATGGAAGACCTGAACGAAGCGGGCGGCGTATATGCGGTTCTTAAGGAGCTTGCGGATGAAGGCTTGATCGATACCTCTGTTATGACCGTTACCGGCAAGACCATGGGTGAAAACATTGCAAATGCTTACAATGCGGATCCGGAAACCATCCGTCCCATTGACAACCCGTTCACGAAGACCGGCGGTATTGCAGTTCTTCGCGGCAACCTGGCTCCGGACGGTTGTGTCGTTAAGCGTGCGGCTGTTGCACCGGAAATGCTGGTACATGAAGGTCCGGCACGTGTATTCGAATCGGAAGAAGAATGTATCGCAGCAATTTACGGCGGTAAGATCAACGCCGGCGATGTCGTCGTCATCCGTTACGAAGGCCCGGCAGGCGGCCCCGGCATGCGTGAAATGCTGAGCCCGACCTCCGCGATCGCAGGTATCGGCCTTGATAAGTCCGTTGCACTGATTACCGACGGCCGTTTCTCCGGCGCTACCCGCGGCGCGTCCATCGGCCATGTATCTCCGGAAGCCGCAAACGGCGGTATGATCGCTTATGTTCAGGAGGGAGACATCATCTCCATCAACATTCCGGAATACCGCATCGAACTGAAGGTCTCCGATGAAGAGATCGCAGAGAGAAAGAAGAACACCGCGCTGAAGATCAAGACGAACCTGTCCGGTTATCTGAAGCGTTATTCACAGATGGTATCTTCTGCGGATAAGGGTGCAATCATCAACAAAAAATAAGGAATTTCGTGTAAATCATGAATACTGCTGATTCTAAGATCACATCAGCACTGGCATCCGTGGTCCTGTACAGAAATGTTGTACAGGACCCGGTCGTTTCCAGGCTGAATGACTATCTGAAATGCGACGGCACGGATCTTGAAAAGACCGTCTGCTACAGTGATTTTGTGTCCTGCCTGTATAAAGCGGGCGGTGACCTCGGAAATCACCTGGAGGATGTGCTTCGCTGCGACGATAATGTCTATGTCCGCATCCTCGCTTCGCGTAAGACGCCTGAAACCTACATGGAACGCGCGTTTTTACGGGAAATGGATCTGTTTACATCACTCACGGAGATCACACCGGCGGAACTTCTTGAAATGAAGGCGCTTCCCGTGGATCTTCCGGGGTTTGCCAATACAAAGCGTGATTTCACGACCATGATTCCGGCGGCACTTTCACGTGCATCTGTGACCGGCTACGGTATTTACGCGCGATACGGAATGTTCCAGGTCGATGAAACCGGCCACCTCACGCCGGTACCGTCTCCGGATCCGGTGACGATCGACGACCTTATCGGTTATAGTCTGGAACGTAACCAGGTCATCGATAACACAAAGGCCCTTCTGGAAGGAAAGCCCGCCGCAAATGCGCTTCTTACGGGCGATGCCGGCACCGGCAAATCCTCCACGATCAAGGCCGTTGCCAATATGTTCCGCGCCGACGGTCTGCGCCTTATTGAAATGAAGAAGGAACAGCTGCCGCTTCTTTCAACTGTTATGGGTGAGATCAGCGACAACCCGTTGAAGTTCATCATTTTCATCGACGACCTGACCTTTGTACCGGATGATTCCAGCTTCGGTTCACTGAAGGCGGTCCTTGAGGGTTCGGCTTCCGCGAAAACGGACAATGCCGTCATCTATGCGACCAGCAACCGCCGCCATATGATTCGTGAAACCTTCTCTTCACGCGACGGCGACGATATCCACAGGAACGATACCATCGAAGAGCAGACGTCTCTGGCCGCGCGTTTCGGTCTGACGATCCTGTTCCAGAAGCCCAACAAAATGCTTTATCTGGAGATCGTCCGCACGCTTGCGGAGCGCAAGGGCATTACGATGGAACAGAACGAACTGGATATCAAGGCAGAGGCATTCGCGCTTCGCAAGGGACACCGTTCCGCGCGCGTTGCCGAGCAGTTTACGGACAGTTTACTGGCCGGACTTTAAGAAACAGAGGATGATTCATGCTGACACTTGATCGAGTATATCACGCAAGTTATGTATTAAAAGATGTGGTCCGTCGTACCGACGTGATCATGGCACCGAAGATGAATACCAAGGGTGAGATCTTCCTGAAGACCGAGAATCTTCAGGTGACCGGCTCCTTTAAGATCCGCGGTGCTTATTATAAAATGTCTCAGCTCACGAACGAAGAGCGTGAGCGTGGTGTCGTTGCCTGCTCTGCGGGAAATCATGCGCAGGGCGTTGCGCTTGCCGCAAGAGAAAGCGGAACCAGGGCGATCATCTGCCTGCCGGACGGTGCTCCCATCAGCAAGGTGGAAGCGACCAAAAGCTACGGCGCTGAGGTGTGCCTGGTGGAAGGTACTTATGACGATGCTTATAAAAAAGCACTGGACCTTTGCGAAAAGGAAAAGTATACATTCATTCATCCCTTTGACGATGAACTTGTGATCGCGGGACAGGGCACCGTTGCACTGGAACTGATGGACCAGATCCCGGATCTGGATGCGGTGGTCGTACCGATCGGCGGAGGCGGACTGATATCAGGTATCGCTTACACCGTGAAGGCGCTGAATCCCAGGATCAAGGTCTATGGTGTTCAGGCGGCCGGTGCGCCTTCCATGAAGGAATCCATGGAAAAGGGCGAGATCGTCGAGCTTACCGATGTGCATACCATCGCCGACGGTATCCAGGTAAAGAAGCCGGGAACCCTGACCTTTGAGCTTTGCAAGCAGTATGTGGATGAGATCGTCACCGTGACCGATGATGAGACCGCCGCTGCGATCCTTGCTCTGATGGAGCGTCAGAAGCTGATCACCGAAGGCGCGGGAGCTGCGGCCGCTGCCGCAGTCATGTTCGACAAGATCCCGGTGGAGGGTAAGCGCGTTGCTTGTATCCTTTCCGGCGGTAATATCGATGTGACGATCCTGAACCGTGTCATCGACCGCGGTCTTAAGATGGCCGGCAGAAGCTGCCGTTTGTCCATCGCGCTGACGGACAAGCCCGGTCAGCTGTCGCAGGTCGCGCAGATCATCGCCGATCACCACGGCAATGTTACCGGCGTTCTTCATGAGCACAGCAGTGAGGGTACGGATGTGAATGGTTGTTATCTGCAGCTGAGTCTGGAGACCCGTAATTTCGAACATATCGATGAGATCCGTAATGCACTTACCGATGCCGGCTTCAAGCTTCTGTAATAAAAACGGGTGGAAGAAGAGGGGGCTGAAGCACATCCCCGGAATAAAGAAAAATAAGATCCCGCAGTATCGTGAAACGTCACGTTGCTGCGGGATTTGTTTGTCTCAAAGGTTGAAAAAATCTTGCCCTTGAGGTATAATATGATTACTTGTGGAATTATGTTTACGAGAGGTTTTTCTAATGATCGATCTTTCTTTTGTCATTCCCTGTTATAACGAAGAGGGGAATGTGCGGGTAATTTATGACGCCATTCATGCGGTGTTTGATCCGGAGGGTATCCGGACGGAGATCGTTATGGTGAATGACGGTTCCAAAGACAATACCCGGAAAGCATTAAAAGAATTATATAACGAGCACAAGGATGAGGCACTGAAGGTGATCAGCTTCTCCCGGAATTTCGGTAAGGAGGCGGCGATCCTTTGCGGCATGCGTCACACAACGGGAGCGCATGTCTGCTTCATCGATGCGGATATGCAGCAGCGTCCGGAAGTGGCGCTTGAGATGTACCGGAAGCTCACGGAGGATGAGGACCTGGACTGTGTGGCCGCTTATCAGGCGGAGCGCAAGGAAGGAAAGTTACTGACGTTCTTCAAGAACTGTTTCTACCGGCTTATCAATAAGATGTGCGATATTGATTTTGTACAGGGAGCATCGGATTTCCGGATCCTGAAGCGTCCGATGGTCGATGCGATCCTTTCCCTCCCGGAGTATTACCGTTTCTCCAAGGGAATCTTCTCCTGGGTCGGTTTCAACACGTTTTTCATGCCGTACGAGGTGCAGGAAAGAAATGCCGGAAGCTCATCCTGGAATTTCCGGAAACTGTTCAAGTACGCGATCGAAGGCATCGTCGGCTACACAACGACACCGCTTCAGATATCCACCGTACTCGGCGTGATCGTATCCGCCCTGGCGGTCATTTATATGGTGATCCTGATCATCAAAACGCTGGTCATGGGAATCGACGTTCCCGGCTACGCAACAACACTCAGCTTTGTGCTCCTTATAGGCGGTATACAGCTTCTTATGCTCGGCATCATCGGTGAATATCTTGCCAAGGCTTATATACAGGGTAAGAACCGCCCGGTATATATTGAAAAAGAGGTTCTGGAAGGCAGTTTGAAAGATGGCGAATTCGACGGGAAATAAAACAACGAACCGCAGTTCACAGACAAAAACAAATACGGCAAATAAGAGCACGGGAACCCGCAAAGCGAGTACCGCCAATGGCTCCTCAAAGAGCAGCGGCACGCGCAGCACACAGCGGAAGAACACGGCACCGAAGCCGGTCGAGCGTTCGGAAAAGGGCCTGACCAAGGCGGAGATCAAAGCGATCCAGCGTCGCAACACGCTGATCAAGGAGATCGTTTTCCTGGTGATTTTAGCTTGCAGCATGCTGTTATTCGTCGCGTGCTTCTCACCGGCACTGGCCTGGTTGAAGACCTTCTCCTTTAATGTGTTCGGCATTCTCATGTATGTGGCGCCGTTCATCATTGTCGGCATTGCGTTGCTTCTTGTGTTCAATGATGTCAACTGGACGATGCTTCTCCGCTTCATCGGCATGTTCCTGATACTGTTTGCGGTCTCCGGCATGATCTCCGTGGCTTCCGCACCGGAAAAGGGCGGGCTTCTTGGTAAAGCCTGCTATGCAATGTTCTTCAAGAGCTGCGGTGCGGTCGGCACCTACATCATCGATGCGTTTATTCTGATGATCGGCTTTGTCCTTTCCACGGGCTTCTCCATCAGTGAGTTCCTCGGCACGGTCCGTCAGGACATGAAGGACAAGGAAGAAAGCATTTCCAAACGAAACGCACGTATCGAACGTCAGAAGCGCCTGGAGGTAGTCCGTCAGGAACGCCTTGAGAAGCAGGAGCATGAGCTGGAAAATGTGGAAACGCTGCGCCGTGCCAATGACGCGCTTCAGATCCGCAACAAGGCCCGCGAAAAGAGCCTGAATGATGACAGCAAACGCTTTAAGCCGGTCTATGGCATCGGCGATACCACGATCCGTGAAAACGACGGTCCGGCTGTCACGAATATGACGGACGATGCTTCCGCGCTCGAAAAGAACGAAAAGCTGTTCCGCGAATCCACGAAAAATGCAAAGGAGACCACCCCGGCAAAGAAGGAGACCCGTGTCTCCGGTCTCGGTGTTCCGGAAACGGTCATTACGCCGAATTTCGGCAATTATTCCAACAGCGGAAACGTCAAACCGGCGGCGGTCGACACCGCGAAGGATGTGGCGTCCTTCATTCCGGACATCGTCGTTCCGGCATCGTATTTCAAGGATGATGACGCAAAGGCGGTAGTTCTTACCGGACGCAATCTCGATGATCCGGAAATGATCGATCTTACGATGGAACCCGGTCACATCGACCTTGCGAAGGAATCCGGCTACGACCTCGGCGAAGACGACCAGTATACAAAGACGGTGATCACCGGAAGCGGCAAGATCATCCGTGCGGAGACCGACGGCGATATCCTGAAAAAGAAGGAGATCATTCACGGCGGTTTGAACAAAGCCGATCTAAATGCCTCCTCTTCGGAAGAGCATGCCACCAAGAATACGGCCAAGGAAAACCGTGCCGCTGCCGCTGAGATCGAAAATACGATCCAGCAGGCGGAAGAGAAGGAATATGTATTCCCGCCCATCGACCTGTTGAAGCGCGGCAATGCGTCCTCCATCTCCAAATCCGAGCTCAGCCAGGAGCTTCAGGAGACTGCGCAGAAGCTGCAGCAGACCCTGCAGACCTTCGGCGTCGGTGTTCAGATCACGAACATCACCTGCGGCCCCACCGTTACCTGCTATGAGATCCAGCCGGAAATGGGCGTCAAGGTCAGCAAGATCGTGTCCCTCACGGACGATATCAAGCTGAATCTCGCGGCTGCCGATATCCGTATCGAAGCCCCGATTCCGGGTAAATCCGCCATCGGCATCGAGATCCCGAACAAGGTCAAGCAGAGCGTCGTTCTCCGCGACCTTCTGGAAAGTGAAGAATTCAAGACCTCCAAGTCCGGTCTGGCCTTTGCGGCGGGACGTGACATCGAGGGCCGTTCCATTATTGCAAACATCGAGAAGATGCCGCACGTGCTGGTTGCCGGCTCCACCGGATCCGGTAAGTCCGTTTGCATCAACTCCATGATCATGAGCATCCTGTATCATGCGGATCCGTCCGAAGTCAAGATGATCATGGTCGACCCGAAGGTCGTTGAACTTTCGGTTTATAACGGCATTCCGCACCTGCTGCTTCCGGTCGTGACCGATCCGAAGAAGGCAGCCGCAGCCCTGAACTGGGCCGTTGCTGAAATGGAGAACCGTTATCTGCAGTTTGCGGAATATAATGTGAGAAACATCGAAGGCTTCAATGATATGATCTACCGCGATGCGCCGGAAAAGAACGGCAATCCGGTCAAGCGAATGGCGAAGATCCTGATCATCGTCGATGAGCTTGCAGATCTCATGATGGTTGCCGCAAGCGAGGTCGAAACGGCCATCTGCCGTCTGGCACAAAAGGCTCGTGCGGCCGGTATCCATCTGGTACTGGCAACACAGCGCCCTTCCGTCGATGTCATTACCGGTCTGATCAAGGCCAACATTCCGTCCCGTATCGCATTTGCGGTATCCTCCGGTACCGACTCCAGAACCATTCTGGATACGGTCGGCGCAGAAAAACTGCTGGGTATGGGCGATATGCTTTACGCGCCGGCAGGCTCCTCCAAACCGACCCGGCTTCAGGGCACGTATGTATCGGACAATGAGATCGTCAAGGTCGTTGATTTCCTGAAGGAGCAGGGCCCGGTCAAGGGCGGCGGCGTCAAGGAAGACGTGGATCTGGCATCTCCCGCAGCTATGGGCGGCGGCGGAACGGCCGGCGGCAATGATGTGGATGAGTATTTTGCCGATGCGGGCCGCCTGGTCATTGAAAAGCAGAAAGCATCCATCGGCATGCTGCAGCGTGCATTCAAGCTCGGCTTCAACCGCGCGGCTCGTATTGTGGATCAGCTCTGCGATGCCGGCGTTGTCGGCGAAGAGGAAGGAACCAAGCCGCGTCGTGTATTGATGAACATGATGGAGTTTGAGGATTACCTTCAGAACGGAAAAGGATAAGTAATTTATGTTGATACAGTGGTATCCCGGACACATGACAAAAGCGAAGCGTGCGATGCAGGAGGACATCAAACTGGTGGATCTCATCATCGAGCTTCTGGATGCGCGCATCCCGCTTTCTTCACGGAATCCGGATATCGACACGCTGGCCAAAGGCAAATTCCGAATGGTCCTTTTGAACAAGGCGGACCTTGCGGACAATGCCGCCACGGAAGCGTGGATCGATTATTTTAAGAAGGCCGGTATAACGGCCATTGCACTGGATTCCAGAGCAAAAACCAAAATGCGCGACATTCAGAACAAGATGCTGGATGTCTGCAAGGAGAAGATCGAGCGCGACAAACGTCGCGGCATCCAGAACCGTCCCATCCGTGCGATGGTCGTCGGTATTCCGAATGTCGGAAAGTCCACGTTCATCAATTCCTTTGCGGGAAAGAGTGCGGCCAAGACCGGCAACAAGCCCGGTGTTACCCGCGGCAACCAGTGGATCAAGCTGAATAAAAACGCGGAGCTTCTCGATACTCCGGGTATCCTGTGGCCCAAATTCGATGATGAAACGGTCGGCACGCACCTCGCTTACATCGGATCCGTCAGCGACGATGTCGTGGATTCCGAGGAGCTCGGTTATGAATTCATCAAGGAGTTTTTGAATACCGGACGTACCGATGTCTTAAAGGCACGATACGAGACAGATCCCGAGAACTTCCGCGAGGAGGACCGCGACTATGTCCTTTCGGTCATGGAAGGGATCGCGCTGAAGCGAAACTGCCTGAAAAAGGGCGGAGAGGCGGATACGCTGAAATTCTCCAAGATCCTGCTTGATGATTTCCGTACCGGAAGACTGGGAAAGTTAACGATCGAAATGCCGTAAACGCGGCGGAAAAGAGCGGAATGTCGGAAGAAATGATCGAAAAAACGGAGAATGCGGCAAGGATCGAAGCACCGGATGATGAAAAAGCACCGGAAAAGCCGGAAAAGAGCCCGCTCCGTGAGACAATCGAATATATTCTATATCTGGTCTGCGTGGTCATCGGCTGCCTGCTGTTCATCCGCTTTGTAGCGGTACGTTCCGTTGTGGACGGCCACTCGATGAACGATACGCTTCACGACAAGGACAATCTGATCGTGGAAAAGATCACATATTACATCCGGGAACCGGCCCGTTACGATGTGGTGGTGTTCAGGCTGAAGAACGACCGGAAGACGCATTACATCAAACGGATTATCGGCTTGCCCGGAGAAACGGTGCAGATCATTGAAGGGTATGTGTACATCAACGGCGAGAAGCTGGAGGATGACATCTACTGCAAGGATCTCATCGAATACGGATATACCGCGGATCAGCCCATAACACTCGGGGAAGATGAGTACTTTTGTATGGGTGATAACCGGAATCATTCCAAGGATTCCCGTTCCGTCGATGTGGGGCCCATCAAACGTTCCCAGTTTGTGGGGCGAGCATGGATACGCTTCTGGCCGCTTACAAAGATCGGTAAGATCGAGTAAGATGCGGGCGGAAACCGGCAGTCGGCATTGAAATGGCAGGGCAATGAAAAAAACCGGTGAGCAGCAGCTAAACGGGAAAGGCAATAGTAAGTCTGACGAGGGTCCTATGAACATTAAGGAAATCGAAGAGCTTCTTTCAAATACACCGTATCAGGAACTGCATGCAGCGTGTGCGCCGTTCCTTACCGATGAACGCGCCGGTGTACGCAAAGTGGCGGAAAAGTATGAAAAGAAGCTGGAGGCATACCGGAAAGAACTGGAAAGACTGGACCGGATGATGCTGTATGAACGTAAGTATCAGGATCTCGGGATCATCTGCGGCATCGATGAAGCCGGACGCGGTCCGCTTGCCGGACCGGTCGTGGCTGCGGCCGTCATTCTTCCGAAGGACCATCCGATCCTTTATGTGAATGATTCCAAACAGCTTTCCGAGAAGAAACGTGAGGAGCTTTATGACGTGATCATGCGGGAAGCGATCTCCGTGGGCGTAGGAATGGCGAGCGAAAAGGTCATTGATGATATCAATATTCTGCAGGCCACGTATCAGGCGATGCGCGATGCCATCGGCCAGTTGGATCCCAAGCCTTCCTGCACACTGAACGATGCCGTGCGTATTCCGGGAATCGAGATCCATCAGGTCCAGATCATCAAGGGTGACGCCAAGTCCGCATCCATCGCGGCGGCGTCCATCATTGCAAAGGTCACCCGTGACCGCCTGATGCGCGAATATGACAAATTGTATCCGGAATACGGATTTTCCGGACATAAGGGCTATGGCTCGCAGCTTCACATCGATGCTTTACGAAAATACGGCCCCTGTCCGATCCACCGCGCGAGCTTTATTAAGGGTATTTTGAATGAATAACCGCCAAAAAGGAAGCTGTTATGAAAACATTGCGGCTTCTTTTTTTGAAGCCAAAGGGTATAAGATCCTGGAACGGAATTACCGGCGGGAGACCGGGGAGATCGATCTGATCGCCGAGGATCACGGTGTGCTGGTGTTTGCGGAGGTCAAGTATCGCGCAAAAAAGAGCAAGGGGTACCCGTACGAGGCGGTGAATGCCGCAAAACAGCGGCGGATCTATCGGACGGCTCAGTGGTATATGAACGAACGGCATGTACCCGTAACGAGACCTTGTCGCTTCGATGTGGTCAGCATTCTGGGTAATGAAGTAACACAGATCGAGAATGCGTTCGGAGGATTTTAAATGCAAAGGATCGAAAATCATTTACATATGCTTCACCGGAAAACGGATGCGTCGGACCGGTTGGCATTCCATGACGGAATGCTTCCGTATTTTACGATCCCCGCGTTCGATGCCCTCGGTGTGAAAAACGGTTTTACGACCAAGTACGGCGGCGTCAGTACCGGCTTCTATGCGGAGATGAACATGGCGGCGTTAAAAGAAACGCCCGAGATCATACAGGAGAATTACCGCAGGATCTGTCAGAAGCTTGAGATGAACGAAAAAAGGGCTGTTTTAAGCTATCAGACACATACTGTGAATGTTCGTGTGGTAACGGAAGAGGACCTCGGAAAAGGGCCGTTTTTACCACGTGATTACACAGATACGGACGGACTTGTCACGAACCTGCCGGATGTGCCGCTTGTCACTTTATATGCGGATTGTGTGCCGCTTTATTTTTATGATCCCGTGAAAAAGGCCATCGGCCTGTCACATGCCGGATGGCGCGGAACAGTCAACCGCATGGCGGAATCCACGGTCCGTAAAATGACGGAAGCGTTCGGGACGGATCCCGGGGATCTGTATACGGCCATCGGCCCGTCCATCTGCAGAAGCTGCTACGAGGTAGGTCCGGAGGTTGCGGAAGAATTTGTAAAGACTTTCGGCGAAGAGCATCGTGCAGAACTCCTCGATGAAAAGCCGAACGGTAAGTATCAGCTGGATCTTTGGGCATCAAACCGTCTGGTCATGCTGCAGTGCGGGATCCCTGCGGACCACATCACCGTGAGTGATATCTGCACCAAATGCTGCAGCGATCTTTTGTATTCGCACCGGGTGATGGGAAAGAACCGGGGACTTCTTGCGGCACTTCTCAGTCTGTAGGAACATCACGGAAAAGAGAGAATATGTTTAAACGTCAGGATCGGAACCGTGAACGCGTTGTTCGAATGTTCCGTAAAAAGAAAGTCGACTTAAAAAAGAATATCACCGAATGCTACATCGAAAACGGATGGGCGTACGTTTCCTGCAATGTTTCGGGAATCCAGGACATCATCGATCCGTATTCCGTGGAAGGACATGAGTGGCTGAAACCGGATTTTGTGCACTTTATTGAGGATAACGCGTACTACATTCCGATCGATTATCCGATCCTTCTGGAGATCTGCGGCGTACGCTTCGGCAACCGGGATCAGGAGACGATCCGCACGACGATCAAGCGGTATTACAGCCTCCGCATCGGCGACATGCAGGACGATATACACAACTCCATGAAGAGGATCATTCTGTTTTCGGCGCTGTCCGTGTTGTTTCTTGCGCTGGATGTGCTGTCCATCGTCTATCATTGGCCGCAGGCTGTTATTGAGATCCTCGGTGTTTTGTTCTGGTTCTTTATTTGGGAAGCAGGCGATAACCTGATCTACGAGATGATGGAATCCCGCGAGAAAAAAGCATTCATGGCACAGATGGATACGATGGAGGTCAAGTTCGTCCGGAAGTTTAATGATCAGGCAATGAGCGAGAAGGAATCCGAGATCCTGCTTGAAAAAGTGCTTGAAAAGGAAGAGGCGCTCCAGCAGGAGGCGGAAGAAGAGGAAGTGACGGAGGAATAACGGGTGTTCGAACAGAGGGATGGCGGAAACGCCGTCCTTTTTCTTGTTTTGATCAAAAAACGACTTTTTAATTTTTATAAGTACGCAAAATGGTACTCAAAACAGATATAATTTCAGTATAAGGACCGGATTTAATAAATTTGTAATATTTTTTTAAAATATTCGAAAATTTGTTCGATTTCCTGTTGACAAACGAATGTTCGAGTGATAGTATATGGGCATACGAACAAGTGTTCACCAAGTGTTCGAAGGAGGATCAAAATGAATAAGAAAGTTATCGCATGTTTAATCTCTGTTGCAGCAGCAATGATCATCGTGATCGTAGCGGGAACCCAGACCATCCGCACCTCTGCTGAAAACAATCTTTCCGATATGACCAAGTGCTATGCGAGCGTAGAGATCCAGCCGGAAGACACCCTCTGGAGCATCTCTAAAGAATATGCGGAAAAGTTCGGTCTGTCCACTGATGAATATGCAAGAGAACTGATGCAGATCAACGGCCTTCATTCCGACCGTATCCTTGCGGGTGCACATATCATCGTTGTATATTGGGAGTGATCGAAAGCTTTAGCTGAACGGACACAAACTGAAGGATAAACAGTTTTTTAAAGCCATCGGCATTTTTGAAATGCCGGTGGCTTTTTATGTGGGAATACGATATAATAATAAAGTTAATGCGTAAATGCTTCACGGACGCCGTAGTTACGGAGTTTCCGCGGAGCCGAAATGTTCCGATCACCGGCAGGAGATGTTCGATGGAAGAAAAACAGCACAAACGAAGAGCACATTATTCGGGCAAATATCCGAAGAGGTTTGAAGAAAAGTATAAGGAACTGAATCCCGAAAAGTATCGGGAGACGGTACAGCATGTTATGGAAAAGGGCAGTACGCCGGCCGGCATGCATATTTCGATCATGGTCGATGAGATCCTGGAGTTTCTGGATATCAAGCCCGGCATGAACGGACTCGATTGTACGCTCGGTTATGGCGGTCACACAGAGAAGATGCTGGAAAAGCTTGAAGGAAAGGGGCATCTGGCATCGCTGGATGTGGATCCGATCGAGTCTAAGAAGACGATCGAACGTCTTCGGAACCTCGGATACGGAGAAGATATACTGCGTGTGCATTTGATCAATTTCAAGGACATTGATCAGGTGGCAGAGATCGAGGGCAAATTTGATTTTATTCTGGCAGACCTCGGGGTGTCATCCATGCAGATCGATAACCCTGAGCGCGGATTCTCCTATAAAACGGAGGGCCCGCTTGATCTGAGACTGAACCCGGAAAAGGGTCAGAGTGCGGCGGAACGACTTCGTGAAATGGATGAGGAAGAGATCGCCGGTATGCTGGTGGAGAATTCCGATGAGCCTTATGCCGAGGAAATTGCGCGTACTGTTGTGCAGTTTAGAAAGGCCGGCCGGGATATCAAAACGACCGGGGATATGAAGCATGTGATCGAACGCGCGTTAAGCTTCCTGCCTAAGGCTGAGCAAAAGGAAGCGGTGAAGAAATCCTGTGCGCGTACATTCCAGGCGCTTCGCATCGATATCAATCACGAATACGAAGTTTTGTACGAGCTTTTGGAGAAATTGCCGGATGTGCTGAATCCGGGCGGAAAAGTGGCCATTTTAACGTTCCATTCCGGAGAGGACCGTTTAGTCAAGAAATCATTTAAAGAGTACTATAGGGCCGGAATTTACGCGGAGGAGAGCCGTGATGTCGTGCGGCCGTCGCAGGAGGAATGCATCCGCAATCCGCGTGCAAAATCGACCAAAATGAGATGGGCCATCCGTGAGAGGTATGAGGAATGAAACGAAGAAAAAGAAGAACGCGCGCCTATTATAAGCGGATGATGCTTTTGGTGGCGCTGATCGGTGTGCTGCTTGTGGCGCTGGTTGCGGTGTCATCTGCGGTGTATGATAAAATGATGGCGGAAATACCGGAAACGTCGCAGGCGGTCTCTTCGGACAGTGTGGAAGAGAAGACGGAGAGTGCGGAGACCAAAAAGACCACGGAGTCCGTCAAGCCGGAGAAAGAAACATCAGAAGATGCAGCAACGGATACGGTAACCAGAGAAACGGAAACGTCCGCTGAAGAAACCGCGGAAACCACGCAGGCGGTCACGACGACGCAGGAGACCAAACGGGATCTTGCGAGCGTGAATTATGATCAGGTCGTATTTGTGGGCGATTCAAGAACGCTTTCCCTGGGCTCCGGCGGTAAGCTTGAGTACCGAATCGTTCCGGAAAGCGCGATCTGTGCCACCTGGGGAGGTCAGCTCGTCGATGCCTCCGCGATGGAAAACACAAAAAATGCGGCAAATAAAATGCGTGCCAAAGCGGTTTTTTGGTACGGAGTCAATGATGTCCAGATGAATCCGATGCGTGACAATGTCGATAATTTCCTCGGCAATTACGCAACGCTGATCAATGAATATGTGAAGATCAATCCGAACAGTACGATCTACATCGTATCGATCCTGAATACCGGCGTGAACGAAAAAGATCATTATGAGGGCCAGGAAGAAAACATCGTGCGTTATAATGCGGCGCTCAAGCAGTATTGCGCGGACTGCGGTTATATCTATGTGGATGTAACGAGCCTGCTTGTCGGTGAAGAAGGGATCCTGGATGACAATATTCATTTTTCGGAATCCTTTTATAAAGAAAAATATGTACCGTTTATGGTCGATGTCCTCGGCCTTTGATCAAAATTATGAGGCGGGCTGTAGCAGTCCCGCCTCTATTATTCGACACCTATATATTCGCTAAACACAAGTTTAACGAATAATAAGGGGTATATTTAAGCTGTATAATACTTCCGGAGTCATTTTTGAGAAAATTACCGACATTGTCATGCATAGGTTGGATCGCAACCCCGGACTTCCGGGTCCGGCGCCTGAAGGACACCATTCTGTTGAAGCTGTCATGTGTTTATGACTTCACCTGCTATAATTCATATGCTTGCTGATCATGAAAACGCATTACAGTGTTTCGTAATACCGTATAATTCCGGAAGAAACTTTTGAAGCTTTATGATGAAACACACCTGCTTGCAGAAATTCCGGAAGAAACTTTGAAGCTCTATGATAAAACACCGCTGCTTGCGGAAATTGATCTAAAATCAAGAATTTTCTGAGCGTTTTTAAATTACACCGGCGTGTAAATATACGTGGAAAATTCTGAAATCGCATCACAGCGTTTGCGAAAAGTTAAAGATGCAATAAACAGAACTGAGCGTGTGTGATATCGATATTGTGACATGTTACAGGAAGACTTTACATTTTAATGCTTAATACGCATAGGCTTAAAAAATAAGGAAATATGCGGGCTGCAGCACTTATCCACACTGAGGTGTTTTGAATGCTGAAAATGCAATTTTATGTTATCCACATAAATCACCGGTGGTATTCGTTATCTTTCCGGGCAGAAGGATGCGCCGATTATGGTTATCAACAGCACGTTATTTACCTGTGGATCAGGGCGTATATTGCTGATCCGCGTTTTTCACCTTTGCCCATCCGGCTATGATTCCCCTCCTTTTCACCGACATATTGACAGATCACGGGGAAAGCACTAAAATCATATTATCAATTTCGACTAATTATAGTTAAGCGAAAATATATCTTCAGCAAATGTCTTTGCATCTGCTCCACGCTCTATACACATAAATGTCATTGGAAACAAAAGTTGTCCATATAAGGAAACGAAAGTTGTCCATTTGATAAAATTGGCCTACTTTTTGTTGATTTATACGCAATAAAACCATATTATCGGGAAACAAAAGCTGTCCATATCATGACAGTGGGAAGCAAAAGTTGTCCATATGCGAACAGTTTAGGAAACAAATGTTGTCCATATCATGACAGTAGAAAACAAAAGTTGTCCATATACGAACAGTTTGGGAAACAAAAGTTGTCCATATACGAACAGTAGGAAGCAAAAGTTGTCCATATACGAACAGTCATTTAGACATGTACCATTACTTTTTGAAACTACTGTTGCATATATTACGATAGAAAATCTCCTCTTCTACATTTCAAATTACGTTTATGTGGTAACGACGGGCATTGATTTCAGGGGTTATTTTCACCCGTCGCAAACATATGAAGCATTCAATTAAATTCTAATAACTTATCCTGTATTGTTTCGGCTATTAGTTCCAGACGAATATATATTGGTGGAGATCCTTTTATTTAATACCACCAACCATATTCGCACTATAATCCAGAAGCATTTTTAACCGGATTTTCTCGGAAGAAGGGTAGCTTTTATGATATTACTGTATACATATATTGACCCATAATTCACGCAGATAAACAATATTTTTTCTGCGTCTTGATTTTTGGCTTGGTTTTTGTTAGTATTTTACTATCATCTTTTTATATAATTTATGGTTGGAGGCGTTGTCATGGCTGGCGATAAATATGTTCCGTACAGTGAAAAAAAACTTGCACTTCAAGAAGAACGTCTGAGCATACAATTATCTTTATTACCTAAATTTGCTTCTGGATTCTTTAAAGAACTTTCTCGTTTGGAAAATAAGGCACCGTCTACATTAATTGCCTATGCAAATGATTTGAAAATATTTTTTACATGGGTTCAGGGATATCTTCATGAATATTCTGAAATTAATTTGCCGGAACTTCCAATTGATGTACTCAAAGTTCTGCATGTTTCAGATATCAAAAGCTTTATGCTGGATTATGTTCCTGAATATTCTTCAGAAGTGACTGTCACAGATCAAAACGGTAATGAAAGTGTTCAGGAGCATATTAGGAAAAACACCAGAACTTCATCTGCAAGAAAACTTGCTACTTTGAAAAAGTTTTTTCACTATTTTAATAATCTCTCTCCTGATGAAGAATTCTATATTACCAATGATCCGGTGTCTTCTGTAAAGCAGACAAAAGATATCAAAAAGCCTATTAAATATCTTGATGATGAAAAAACAGCCGTGGTTTTCAATGCAATCGAAACCGGTGAAGGACTTGCAGGAAAATCTAAAAAGTGGAATATACAAACAAAGGAACGGGATAAAGCAATTATTGCTCTTTTTCTTGGAACCGGACTCAGAGTCTCAGAACTTGTAGGTATAAATCTTCAGGATATTAATTTAGATAAAAACTCGATTACAGTATTCCGAAAGGAACGGCGTCAGGATACAGTATACATGTCATCAGATGTTTCAAATGTACTTCTCTCCTATCTTGAGGTTAGAATTTCAAAATTCAAGCCGAGTAAAGATGAAGAAAATGCGCTGTTCCTATCATTAAAGCATAATCGAATCTCAGTCAGTGCCGTTGAGCGTACCGTGAATAAATATACTCAAATAGCAACCGGCTCCAGAGGCTACAGCTGCCACAAATTAAGAGATACTTTTGGCACGCGTGTATATGCAGAAACAGGTGGCAATGCCAAAAAGGTGCAGACTGCTATGAATCATAAAAGTGCCTCAACTTCTCTTGACTATTATGTTGCCGCTATGGAAGGCAAAGAAAAAGAAGACACTTTCAAAAATACACATATAGCTGGAATTTCATTGTAATTACTATAATTAAGCGAGCTAAAGGGCAGCCCTGCTTGATATCTATCCAGAATCATGGGTCCATATTAATCAGGGCTGCTATTCAATTATAAATGATACACTAATTCTCTTTCGGAAACTGGGATTCGCTGATGCAATTTCAGTTTTTCTTTCTTTTGAAAAAGGGAATGGTTGCAATCAAAACGCCAAGTAGCGTTTTTACGCAACCCTGTATAAACTGATGCTGCACTAAATCCTTTATTGCTTGCGCCCCGTCATAATATTTCAATACTTCCTTGCCTATTGTTGCATAATGATAGAAATCATCTACTCCCCAAATAATAAATACCAGGGCAATAATTATCACTGAGATTTTTGAAAATTTTGTCATAACAGTTACCTCTTTGAGAATGAAAATTAACGCTTTGTGAATGTATGAAGGCTTACTTCAGGTAGTAATAATACCTGCTGGAAGCGGCATAAAATAAGACTTTTTTGAATATCTGCCGATGAAAAGTCAACTACCTTTGAGGCGGCAGAAAACCACATTGCATCTTACCTGCTTATTACCAAGCGCCAGCCCAGAGGTGCTCGGTACAGCAGGTTAGTATCACTATGCAACTTTTATATAGAAACACTTTCTAAATCTATCCCCAATATATTGCTGAGCTCCCACGGATAAAGACTAAAGAATTTCGCCGTTTTTTTTACTCCGTCCATTAAATAATAAAAGCCATCAGACTCATTATAGAAATTATAAGAAAATTCATAAATGTGATCCAGTGATTCAAATGAGAACGCACTTTCAGATCCGCTAATCTGTATTCCTAGTTCACATATAAGTTTATATATATCATCGTAGCTTATTGAATCTCCACCTGCCGCCCAGCATTTAATGCACTGGATTTCAGAATAAACTCGTCCATCCTTGCTTTGATACTGATAATCAAAAATACTATCAATTTCTTTCTCAGTTTTTCCTATTAATTCCGGGTTCTGAGACTTCGGATGAATAAGAAATGAACTAAGCAGGTCTGCTCGATCCAGTCGTGTTGAAATCTCGGTATAATAATCTTGTATATGACTTTCTATCCCCTCATATCCTATATGACTCAAAATTTCAACTAATACTTCAGAGTCACTCCCGGCCTCATTCTTTACCTTATAATTTTTTTGGAAAACCCAACGAAACTCAAAATCATAATCTTCTGTACAATTTTCATTAATATACTCACAAAACATTTTCATTTCTTCCAGACATTTCTGTCTTTCATCCTCATTGTGATAAGTACATACCACTTTAAATTCGTCAAACAATTCATTGTTTAAACATTCAAAAGAAATGAGTTCTTTTTCTCCCGGATACTGACCATAAAAATGGTTCAAGAAGGCATATGAAAAATTAGTAATCAGAATCTTATTTTCACTGATGGTTGCATAAAAGATACCATACCAAATATAATAAGAAAGATCGTACTCAGGAATATAAACCTGCCATTTTCTGCTTAATTCCCTTTTGCCAATACGAAGTGGTTCTTCTATGGAAATCTCTTCTAATTCGTAAGCAGTTCCCTTCAACTGTCTATTAACTGCTTTTTCTACCATTTCCTCCGGCGTTTCAAACACTTCTACCGCAGAGTCTAGCAATTGACCGCACGCACATACATGCATGCACAACACGGCTGACAGTAAAATGGCAGCAAATTTCTTTATTGAATTATTTATTATTATTTGCATTTTATGTCCTCTAAAACTGCGGGTGAGTAAAGGCTCACCTGCATTCTCACTTTACCTTTTAACCTTATAGAAGGCCTTGGAATCCACAATTATGTCTCGTCCATTGCATTATTTTCAGAGGGGATGTATGCTGCAAATGCCCAGCACGCATATTCGATATCGCTATCATCAGCTTCCCCAAATATATACTAGTTTATTTAAACGGATCCATTTTCGAAATTTCCGCCTTTGTCTGTTCCTCTGTCAGCCGGGCGTAAAATTTACTTGTGACCGCTGTTGATTTGTGGTTGAGCTGCGATGACGCCAGCGCTACATTTCCGGTATCCAGTAGGATTCGCGAGGCAGTAGACGCGCGCAGAGAATGAACATGGAATACATCCTTATCATCATAATCTGGCAGGTGTGTCTGAACCATCTCTTTTACCATGAGTTCAATACTTCTTACAGACATACGGGTACCTCTGGTTGAAAGAAAAAGAGCATCGCAGCGTTTCTGAGGCTTTACGAGGTTTCCCCGTCCAAGGACTTCTCCATCATCCGAAAATAAATGTTCCGGATCAAGACCGGTTATATAGGCACGAATAGTACGGCTAACAGATTCATGGAAATAAACGCGTTTTTCATCTCCGCCTTTAAGAATAACTGTAACGCAGCTATCTTTCAGATTGACATCTCTGAGATCCAGACCGACAAGTTCGGATATACGAATACCAGATGCAAGAAAAAGGCTTACTATAGCATAATTTCTAAGAATGACAGGCTCTCTGGTCTTTCTGATATCATCACGAATCTCGCCAACACGTTTTTCTTCATAAATATCTTTCTTGATCAGATGTTCAACACCTCTCACAAGAAGTATTTTGTTGACTTCTGACAATTCTTTTGCCTCATAATAACTTACATTAAAATAGTTACATAGCACCCTGAGATCACTGAATTCCATGTCATCAACTTTATAGAATGCATAAAGATATTTGTCATTTGCAAGAATGCCGCGAAGAAGTTCTGCAGACTGTTCTTTGTCGATGCGAATGATCCGGTGTTCATTAACTGCAGGGAGTTCGACACCCTCCATGGGATTCTTGTCGATAAACTCTCTTGTTGAAAGAAATTTAAAGAAGGTCGACAGTGATGAAAGCTTTCTCCTAATTGAAGATGCAGAGTTCATGCGAACTTTTCTAAGCTGCGATCTGAACTCCTGAATATCTTCAGGCGAGAGTTCATTCAGAATCTCAATACTCATGTTTTTTACAGAATCAATGTGGAGCATATCCTTCTCAAATTTCAGAAATTCCATTACATCGAAAAGATAGGCTTCCTGCGTGCGGATCTCTCGCCGCCCGCTGGCCATGAAGTCTGTAAAGCTTTTTACATACATCGGAGCATCCTTTATCAGATCACGCATTTTTAATTCACGCTGGAGCGTAGTTTCTTCTCTATAATCCTGAGACATCCAAAAATCCTTTCTTATGCAAAATACTGTTATAGGATCATGCACTTAAACAAAAGAATAGAATCCAGTACTCTATTATCAATTTCAAAAATCATCATGCCATGATTTATTTCAAAAGTTGGGCTTGAGCGATTAAAATTTGTTACTCTATGATGTTGTTATCTATCAACCGAAGAGAAACAGGTTTATTTCCCTCATAAATAATCTGCCATGCTGTTTGCTCTTCGCTCCACGGAACACATGAATACAGCGTCCGGTCATCGTTTGTAAATGCATAGAACTCGCTTTCGGCATCAATCTTGAGTTGCCATCTTTCACCAGTATCTGTGTCATAGCACCAGATACCGCTTCCGTTGCTTCCGTAGTTTTCCGGGCTGTTGGAATCAACATACAAGAGGGTATGCCCGATACTCCCACTGTGGTTGCTGTATCTCGGTTCAAGAATAGTCTTTCCGTCCGCAAACAAAATCAACATTTCGGAGTCTTCTTTAGGCTCATTACCGCGATATACATCAAAAGAGAGTATTCCATCAGCGCGTTCATAGCTGTAATCGCTAACCCAGCATCCTTCCTGCAAAAGTGGAGTACCATTCTCTGTAGGCATATAATGCGGCGTTCTTTCGTCTCCACCGGTTTGAACCAGTTCAATCTTACGTTCTCCAACTTGATAATGAAGCTTTGAGTACAGCGGAGTATTGGAATCATAAGGTATTTTATCGGTGAGTTGCTCAATCACATCGCCAGTTTCGCCGCTTACAAGCACCTGATAGCTGTATCTTGCATTCTTGTCATAGACAGTAACAATGACATTTCCGTCCTGGGTAAGATCAATTCCTATGTGAGTTCCATCGTTAGCAGAATATATTTTGCTTCTCTCTAAAGTATCAAGATCCACTCTATATAAGTCTTTTCCGTAATGGTAATACAACCCTGTTTCATTTACAATCCAACCATCTTCCCAGTAAGTGCTGAGAACCTTTTCAGTATTTCCGTCTGAATATCTCCACACGCCACTGTGGTCAACTTTGTAGAAATAGGAACCGTCAACGATTGTTCCAGGCATGGCGCTACAACCGGCACCTTTTAGGTAATCAAATCGCTGCAGAGTATTGATTGAGCCAACTGCTATAAGACAAAAACATGCTGCAGCTGCTACCCATTTTGTCCAACGCGGTACCATTGTCTTTTTCTTTCTTTTTGCTTCTTCTATGATACTGTCATCTGCATTGCCAATCATATCAAGTAAATCATTAGCCTTCATAATCAGTAACCTTCCTTTTCGAGCATTGTCCGAAGCTTATTTCTTGTCCGGTACAACATAGATTTAACCTTGCTCTCAGAATAGTCGAACTGTTTAGCAATATCAGAAACAGAGTCCATATACCAGTATCGGCACATAAACACCTGTCGTTCAAGTCGAGGCAATCCCATCAGGAAGGCATTGAACTTTTGCTGCAGTTCCTGACGTTCAATTTCGTTCTCAACATTACTATTTCCTGATACGCACTCATCCAGTTCGTCAAGAGCAAGTGCCACTTCACCTCCACCACGCTTATCTGCACTATGTTTTCTCCATAGATCAATTGAGATTCGGCGTGTAATCTTTCCTAAAAAGGTCGAAAGAATGGAAGGGCGATGAGGCGGCATAGACTGCCAAGCATCATTGTATGTATCATTTACACATTCTTCCGCATCTTCATCATTGGAAAGTATATGGAAAGAGATGCTGTGCAGATACTTGCCGTACTTTGTTGCAGTTTCATTAATGGCGCTTTCGTTTCTCTGCCAGTACAAATCAACAATACGATTATCCTCCATTCGATCACCTCCTTCGTTAAGATTATGTTTGAATGGCCCTTCATCTATCTACTCGTAGAAAATCAGGATTCGTTGCATGTAAATAATAAAAAACTATCATTTTCTAAAACGGCAGTCCGATTAACGAGACTGCCGCGCAATAACAAATTCAGCAGGTTTATTCTCTTGGTTTGTTATCTTTGTATGACTAGTATAAAAAATTATACCACATTCAAATGTTCCAATGCAATGAACTGGAAAAGGACTGATCACTTGACCAGCCCTTTCCTATATCGCAGAATATAAAATTTTTGTATTACTACCTTTTTCATCACCTATCAGAATATAATCAACCTCATCAAGGTTTAACGGAACTCTCTAGATGTAAGTCATTACCATCTCCAGGTTATCATCTGTCGGACTTCCCACTCCGCTATTCGGGAAGATTACAGTTCCATTTTTCATAACGGCACGAACGACTACTGAAGGCATTTTATCTTCATCGTTCATGATCCGCCTGCTCACAAAGAGATAGTGCGGAACACAAAGGGTATGTGAGAGCGCATCGTTCATTCAACCGGATATGGAAGGAAAGAGACAGTGCAGAGCCCGACTTCTTAGGGAAGATACTGGAAAAGGATAACCTTAACAGGGCTTACAAAAGAGTAAAGGCAAACAAGGGAGCGCCGGGAATCGACGGAATGACCATCGAAGAAGCGTTACCATGGCTTAAGGAACACGGCAGAGAACTGTCAGACAGGATAAGAAGAGGAAAATACACCCCATCCCCTGTGCGCAGAGTCGAGATTCCAAAGCCGGACGGAGGAGTACGAAAGCTGGGTATTCCTACCGTCACAGACCGCATCATCCAACAGGCGATGACACAGCAATTGACGCCGATCTTTGAGCCACTGTTCTCGGATAACAGCTTCGGCTACCGACCGGGACGCAGTGCAAAAGATGCCATACAGAGGATAAAGGAGTATGCGGAACAGGGATACACAAGAGCAGTAGTTCTTGACCTGTCCAAGTATTTCGATACTCTGAACCATACGATACTGCTCAATCTACTGAGACGACATGTCAAGGATGAACGAGTGATACAGATGGTAAAGAGATATCTGAAGAGCGGCGTTATGGAGAACGGAGTTGTGATGCCGACAGAGGAAGGTTCACCACAGGGAGGAAATCTTTCCCCACTGCTGGCGAACATCTACCTCAACGAGTTTGACTGGGAATTCAACAGACGCGGTGTGCCGTGTATTCGGTACGCAGATGATATCGTATTGCTCGCAAAGAGCGAACGGGCATCGGAGCGGTTGTTGGAGACGAGCAGGAAGTATCTCGAGGAAACCCTGAGACTCAAGGTGAATCGGGAGAAAAGCAGAGCAGTCAGTGTGTTTGCAATTCGAAATTTTAAGTTTCTTGGTTTCTGTTTCGGGAAGAAAGGAAGAGGTGTATACATCCGTGTGCATCAGAAACCATTGCGGAAAGCCAAGGATAAACTTAGAGAACTCACTTCCCGGAGTAAGTGCGGGAGCATTGTCCGAGCAATGGAAAAGATAAAACTCTTCATGCGAGGATGGCTGAACTACTATAGCATTGCAGACATAAAGAAGAACATCGAAGAACTGAATGGATGGCTGTACCGAAGGATACGGATGTGCGTTTGGAAGCAGTGGAAACTGCCAAGGACGCGCAAACGGAAACTGCTTGGACTGGGACTTCCCGAATGGGCGGCCTGTGAAGGGGCATACAGTCGTAAAGCCTACTGGCGGATGGCGAATACAGGTGTGGTCAAAAGAGCATTAACAAAAGAAAGACTGATAAACTGGGGCTTCTATGATTTAGCCACAGCCTATCAGTCTATGCACGTCAACTGTTGAAACCGCCGTGTACCGAACGGTACGCACGGTGGTGTGAGAGGACGGGGGCTAGTCACCCCCTCCTACTCGATTTTGCGCTACTCGTAGCAAACGCGAAGATTATCTCTTTGAGAATGAAAATTAACGCTTTGCGAATGTATGAAAGCTTACTTCAGGCAGTAATAATACCTGCTGGAAGCGGCATAAAATAAGACTTTTTGAATATCTGCCGGTAAAAAGCAGACTATCTTTGAGACGGCAGAAACCACATTGCATCTTACAGCTTTTACCGAGCGCCAGCCCAGAGGTGTTTAAATAGGCAGGTAGGATGCTTTTTCGATTAACACCCTTGCCCCAAAAGCACACCCTCACATGAAGATCAAATTGCCTTTGTATTAAATGCTTTCATTTTTCAAAGCATCGATCGGGTTATCCTTATTTACTTTTGAAGTGGCATAAATCATAGTAGAGAACACGACAATAAATACACTGCCTGCAGCTATAACAATACTCTGCCAGGGGATATAGAAGCTCATAGAAAATGCAACATCCGTGACACGATAGATTGCATAGGTCACAAGCACGGATACAGGAAGGCCCCAAACAATACTCTTCAACCCATAAGTCAGACACTCAAAACTCATCATCTTCTTCAGACTCTTTTTCGACATTCCGATTGATTTTAACATCGCTATTTCCCTGCGTCTTAACGTGATGCTCGTCGATATTGTATTAAAGACATTAGCTACAGAAATCAGAGCAATCAGAATAATAAATCCATAAGAGAAGATGTTGATGATCGTCACAAACATACGATTACTTTCATTTGTTTTCGCTGTATCGATCAATGTTGAAGAATCCAGATGATGATCATCCAGCATTTTCTTCATATCATCATAGGCTTTCTGATGATTCGATGCTTTATACACAAACATAGTCGACATCGGCTCATCTAAAATATACTGCTGCATACTCAAAGGATAAACAATTAAAATCCTGTTATTTGGCAGTGCATATGGGATCTTATTTATCACACCCGCAATTTCATAATCTTTTACGATTGTTGCCTCTTCTTCTGAAAGGATCAATGCCTCCGACAGATCCATCTCTGATTCATCGTCGTGGGTGGACCAGTATGCTTCCATATAATCAATCGAATAATAGATGTATTCTCGTTTTCCATCGGTTTCCTCGCAAAACAGATTCACATAACCACTGATTTCTTTGATCCCGTTAGAATAAAGGGTACATGGTATTTTTAATGGATCCACGAAGTTAAATTCATACCATTTGAGCTGGTCATTCGCCCCTTCCGCGCGTCCAACTACGGAATGATTCTGGAGCAATGCTTTCGGTGAAGTCGAATCAAAATAATCTTCTGCATTGATATTGTTATCCTTACAGATATCCCTGAAGTTATCGTCATTTACAAAGCACAGCATACAGAACTTTCCAACTTCCTGAACCGAATCCTCCGGCATATAGTTTAAATAACTTTTATCATAAATTTCCGGGGCAGCCATAACCGTCAAGCTGGTTTCATTGGCATAGAAGCCTGACGTTACACCTTCTGCCGAAAGCAGCAGGTTATGGACATCCTTTGAAGGCACATCTTCTTCATTAAAAAAAATCTCATAACAGATATCTGCTTCTATCCCCGGTGTCATTACTCCATCAACGGAGTCATTCAGATAGGCGCAGAAGGAAGAAGCTGAAATAAACAGCACAATACTTAAGAAAAGGGAAACGATCGTAGCACGATAGCGCTTTCTGTTTCTTTTAAAATTCTTTGCAGCCATCATGCCTTCAAAGCCAAAAAGCTTTGCTGTAAGGCGTGATGTTCTGACATCCTTACCTCTGACATTCACATCATTTGTCTGCCTGATAGCTTCCATTACAGGAATACGCATGGCACGATTGGCTGGAACCCAGGCAGAAATGAATGTTGTTATCACGCAGATCAGCGCTGCCACCGCAAGCGGAATCGGTGCGATCACGATATGGATTGTTGTCGTAACACCTTCAGGTGTCATAGAAGAAAACGCATCCTTCAATAAATAAAGTGTAAGGCCGATTCCACCGCATCCGAGAAGCAGACCAATAGGAACTGCCAGAAGATCCAGGAATAATGCTTCATAAAAGACCGATGCGCGGATCTGCTTTTTGGTTGCACCAACAGATTTTAAGATACCAAACTGTTTTGTGCGCTCACTGACAGAAATAGAGAAAGCATTGTAGATCAGTGAGATCGAACCAAAAGCGATGAGTGCGCAGAGAATGCCGGCAAATCCATAAATAACTGTCGTGAGATTTGCATTGTTGACCGTACCATACAGATTCAGTAAATCACTATGCTCGTATAAATCCCCAACAATTCCGACTGAAGAAATGAAATCATAAAACTTACGCGGATTTTTTACGGTAAAGAAAACAGTTTCGCTCTCGGTGTCTGCGTTTCTGGTGATTGCTGTGTATCCAGGGCAGGAATACTCTTCAACCGTATAATCCAGACGTTCATAGGTACCGACGACCGTATATGTCACTTCAGTCTGATCAATGATTTCTTCATCAAGTTCCGTATTAAAAGGAACTGCTTCTGATATGGGCATTCCGTCAAGCGTACGCTCACCAACACTGATTGTTAAGGTGTCTCCCACTTCATAAATCACTTTACCATTTGATGCAAGGTGGTTGGGAAGCAGGATCTCACTGCTGTTTTCGGGCATCCGTCCGCTTAAGAGACGTATATTGATGAGATTTTCAAGGCCATCCCCTGCGGATTTGACAACCAGATAGGGTTTATATTTATTGCTGCTTCCAATGTCAGCCCATCCAACAAGTGAGAATTCAGATGCCTGATCGATTTCAGGACGGGAGCTTAAGTTTTCTTTCACACCGGTTTCTGAGAGATTTGTATAATATCCATGCCAGGGGCCATGCGTCTCCACTTCACAGTTGATCATAAACATAATACCGCTGTAGGCACCTTCAATGACCGCAGTAAACAAAGCCATTGAAAGAATGATACCGATGATCGTTACGATCGTTCGGGTACGGTTCTTTGCGAGGGACTTTCTCACAAATTTATGGAATACATTCATTTCTGTACCCCCCGGAGCTGTTCATCGCGAACGATACGTCCATCTTCAATGGCAATGATACGATCCGCCTGAAGTGCGATGGATTCGTCATGCGTGATCACGATCAGTGTCTGTCCATATTTCTTATTGGAATATTTTAAGAGTTCCAGGATTTCTTGACTGTTCTTGGTATCCAGATTTCCTGTCGGTTCATCTGCAA
>DCHF01000021.1:114035-145769 GCA_002315555.1 Lachnospiraceae bacterium UBA1759
CGCTGCTGCTGGCCACCGGAAAGCTGATTCGGAAGATTATTCTTTCTTTCTGTCAGTGAGAGTGTTTCCAGAAGCTCATTGACTCTTTCTTCATTTACTTTTCTTCCGTCCATCAGTACAGGAAGTGTCATGTTTTCTACAACATTCAGAACAGGGATCAGATTATAGAACTGATAAATAAGTCCCACCTGTCTTCTTCTGAAGATTGCAAGCTGTTCTTCGTTCTGTGCATAGACATCCTGATCATTCATATACACTTTTCCGGAAGTCGGTGCATCAACACCGCCTAAGATATGTAAAAGAGTCGACTTACCGGAGCCGGAGGGTCCGATGATTGCCAGAAATTCACCTTTCTCTACAGAGAACGAAACATTATCCAGGGCTCTGACTTCATTATTGCCTGCGCCGTAGATCTTTGTAAGATTTTCAACTTTTAAGATTTCCATGAAAAATTCCTCCTTGTTTCTACGGTATCAGTATAGGACACCTAAGTGACTCTTAAGTGACTAGTCAAATTATATTTTAGGATATTTTTACGCGAATCCCCGTTCAACAACATGTGAAAACTGCGCGAATCCCCATTCATCCGCGTGGCATGATCTCCCCGTCAGGAATTTAAATGACGGTTTTATAAAACTTAACAATAAACTCTGCACCACCTTTTTCATTGTTTCCAGCAGTGATCGTTCCGTTCTGGGCCTTAATAATTGCTCGTGATAATGAAAGGCCGATTCCGATACTTCCCTGCGAAGCGTTCTTCCCCTTATAGAAACGGTCGAAAAGATACGGAATATCCTCTGCATGGAATCCTTCTCCATTATCACTTACAACGATTTCTGTAAACAAGGCGGTTTCATTTGCGGCAACAGTGATCTTTCCGCCGGAAGGAGTATGTTCCACCGCGTTTTTCAAAAGATTTCCGATGGCCTCCACAGACCACAGAAGATCTCCTGTAAAACTCTCTTCCCGGATATCCATACTAAAGGATATATCCTTAAGATCCATCTGGATAAGAAAGGGAGCTGCTGCCTGTCTCAAAAATTCCGATACGCGCACGGTTTCAGACTTAAAGACAGCTGATTCTGAATCGATCTTTGACATCTTAAGAAGAGAATCCACAAGCCAGGCGATCTTTTCGGTCTGCCTTTTCAGATCACGAGTCAGATGCATTCTTTTTTCGTATGAAATGCCCTCATCTCCCAGAAGCGAAATCGTCAGATTCATGGTTGTAAGTGGGGTGCGAAGCTGGTGAAAGATATCTTCAATTGCCTTTGTAAGGCTTTTCTTATCCGCTAAAAGAAGCTCTGTCTGATCCTTCAATCGAACCGTCATCTTATGTATTTCGCTGTAAAGAATGGAGAGTTCCCCTTCTTCGAAGTGATCGATCAGCATATTTTCCTGCCCTATAAGAATCCTGTTCAGGCTGTCACTCAGTTCACGGATCTTTCTGTAACGTTTTACGGAAAAGAAGTAATGCAGTCCCGTAAAAACTATGCCTGCTGCAACTACAAATAACGCAGTCAGTGGGCTAACAAAAAGGGCAGCGACCGATAATATACCGGCCGCCGCAAAATATGTGATTGTTTCTTTGATTATTTCCGGATTTCTGTTCATCATCAGTCCATCCTGTATCCCATACCACGCACTGTCTTAATGATCATCGGATTCTGCGGGTCATCTTCAATCTTTTCTCTTAGTCTTTTGATATACACAGACAATGTATTATCATTTACATAATCTCCGGCGATATCCCAGATATCTTCCAGAAGCTTGTTTCTCGACAAAAGAAGGCTTCGGTTATTAATAAAAAGCACCAGAAGACGATATTCAAGTGCAGATAGTTCAATTTCCTTTCCATGCTTCTGTACAGTCCCCTTGTCCATATCTAGTGTCAGATCTGCGACCTCCACAGTAGCTCTGGTTCCTGCGCGTCTTAGTACACTCTTAATTCTGGAAACAAGTTCAAGGGGTCTGAAAGGTTTTGCGATGTAGTCATAAGCTCCACTGTCAAAGCCTTTTACCACGCTCCGTTCATCCCCGGAAGCAGTGAGGAAAATGACAGGTTCTTCCTTTTTTACAGCCTCTTTGCATACATCAAAACCATTTCCATCAGGAAGTGATACATCCACAATCAGAAGTTCATATTTATTTTTAGAAAGTGATGTCAGGGCCTCCGTTTTTGTAGCGGCAAGCTCCGCATGAAAACCTTCAAGCGCCAGGTATTCAATTAACGCATCTGTTATTGCTTTATCGTCTTCTACAAGCAAGATCATACTGATTCCTCCTCAGGTTGCCATAGCATCATGCAACACATATATTATACTATTTCTATGTTTGAATTTCAAATCCGCTCCTAACCCACTCTATAGATCATAGCATTTTTTGTGCCTTTATTTCCGGCAGCTTATCTGCTGACAAGGTATGTTCGATTGGTTTCCACTCGACCTTTCCAAAAAGCGATGAAATTGCAATTGGAAAGTAGGAAAACATAAAAACCGGAAAAGTCAAAAGATATATGATTTTCTGCCAGGTACGCGCATGAATCTTATTCCACTCTGTAATTGTAGTTAATAGTCCCATAAAAAACATGACACTATATAAGTTAAACGCCAGTTCGCCTATGCTTTGAACCGCAATCATAGCATCTTCACCGATAATGGCTCCTCGTATTCCAAAGATGATTCCAAGAATAATTGAGGCTATGGATAAAATGTATGCCGGCATAATGTTCATTGACATATCAAAACAGGAAAAGTTTCCTCTGAACATTCCTTTTATGAGCTTTTTACCATATCCGATCAGCACTTGCATGTAACCTCTAGCCCAGCGCTTTCTTTGTCTCCATGACTGTCTAAAAGTAATCGGCTGCTCGTCAAAAAGTTCTGCCGAACCGCAGTAGCCGATTTTTCTTCCCTTTGTAATTTCATAGGCTGAAAATTCCAGATCTTCTGTCAGCATATGAAAGGGCCAGTCGACAATCTCATTTGCAATAGCCTTACTAAACAAAAAACCGGTTCCGGATATATTGCAGCTGGAATTCAATACATCTCGAGCGCCGTTTAAATATACGCTTTCACGCAAAAACCATAGTGCATAACCTGCGGAAACCCAACTGCTCCCAAAGTTTTTGCTGTTTCTGTAACTGGTCAGTACATCATACCCTTCTGAAAATTTCCTGTTCATCTCCGTAATATAATTCTTGCGTAAAAGGTTGTCTGCATCAAAGACAAAGAAACCGTCAAAAACACCCGGGTAGTTTTTATGAATATACTGCATCAATTCCTGAAGCGCATATCCTTTGCCAACAAGCTCATCATTAAAACGCTCATATACAACAGCACCTTCTTCTCTTGCATAGGATGCAGTATGGTCCGTACAATTATCGGCCGCAACAAAGACTGTGATCTTATCATGATTATAATCCTGTGATTTAATACTGTTTAATAGATCTCTTATAACTTTTTCTTCATTCCTTGCGCATATCAATACAGCGAAATTGTGTTCCTTTAGTTTTGCTTCCTTCTTCCTTTTCCGGCCGAAGAGAGCAATGGGAATATACACGAATTGATAAAAATAGCATGTCATAAACACAATGGTGATGACCATGTTTACGATTTTTAATGTATGCATACAACCTCCTCTGTCTCAAAGACACTCATGTAAACATTATAAATAAGAAAAGTGACTGTACGATGACAGCCACTTTACATATCTGTAATACATATGGGTGCGCTTTAAGAACCATCTGTTAACGGTAACAGTGTAGTCTAAAAGGCGATTAAGAATCTACTATTGAAAATATTAAAAAACGTTTAAGCCTATCATTTCAGTTTTGAACAAATGATTTCTGCCCATTCCTCGATCGGCATGGTATAAGACTCAGACACCTGATGAAAAGATGCTTTTATGACTATATTCCCTTTCCGGATGATCACATTCGGAAAATGCACGTCGTCTGTATAAGCTATAACCTCATCTGCAGCAAGCACTGGGGGGTAGATCCGCTCTGCGCGTCTCTTAATTCTGTCCAGCCGGTACATTTCGCTGACGAAAATTTCTGCAAGTGTCGAATTCTTTAACTCACAATACTCCACATACAAGCCACCGTCGACATAACTTCCGTCTGCTTTCTGAACTCGCGCATGTTCATTATAATCCATCCAGATCGGTGCCAGAAGATCTGTCTTCAACTCAACCGTATTAAAACCCATGCTTAAACCGGTCATCGTCACTTTGTAATTATTGCTGCCTTCACCTGCAAAATCACGGATCGTGGCAAAAGGAATCTCTCCGGCATAATCTTCCAATGAGATCTTATTTTCATTCGTAATAGATATACCCCAGCTTCGAAGAAGCGCTCCCAGAAGAACAATTCCGAGAAGAAGGACAGCTATCTTTTTTCCTACATACGGAACAGCACTTTTCTTGCTGTCCGGCTCCTGAAAACCACCTTCCTCCATCAAGGCTTTCTGAACCTTTTTCAAGTGAACAAAGGCCTTTATATCGGCAGTAATCATCCATACAGAAAACACAAGAAGCAGCAAAGACCACCAGGTTCCCATGGCGATCGTCGTCATTAAGAGACATCCGCGCGTCAGAATGATCGGATATAGAATGAAAAGAATCACAGATGAGATCACAGCATCTCTCTGGCGCTTTTTCACCGCATTCAACGCCAAAGCCTGTACTTCCGGATCGGTATTTAATTCTCTGGCCGAAGGATCAGTACTTCGATAGATATAAAAATCCTTCAGTTTGGCTATATATTCCCATGAATATTTCTCACTGAGTTCGATCTGTTCCGGATCCGGTTCACCGCCGTTATCTGACCACATACTTGTATTTTTCTCAGCTGCTTCCAGACGATATATTACTTTCCGAGGACCGACAAATTCAAAAGTCGCCACCCCTGCGAAGATTCCATCTTTTGTAAGCAGCAGTCCTTCCTCTGCCAGATCAGAAAGCCAGTTTTCAACCCTGCTGATCTCATAAGACGGACAGGGAAGAAATTTATGAATGCGTTGTCCCTCTTTATATTCTTTACTCATCTTATTGCCTCCGTCTCTTTCTGCAGTTTCTCTGCATCAGTGATGCATTGCTTCAGACGAAGCAACTCCGCCTGATAAGCTTCCCGGCCTTTCTCAGTCAGACGATAAGTACGCTTCCGCCCTTCCACGTTGATCTCTATAATATACTTTTCCTTCTCAAATTTTCCGAGAATCGTATACAGAGTCGCCGGACCGATCTTTACCCGCCCTTGTGTTTGCTTCTCTATAAAATCGGCAATGTCTATTCCGCACATCTCACCATAACTGAATGCCATCAGTACATAGAACATTGTCTCTGTTAACACGACCATTGCTTTCTTCGGCATCGTCCTTCTCCCTAATATCGTTTTATGATATCGTATAACGATATTCTATGGATTATTTCTTTCTTTGTCAAGTCTTTTACCGCTTTGATAACACCTCACGATGCTTATCTCAAATCGAGTATGAGGGAATCCTCCCCTCCTACTCGCCGATGCTTTCGAACATCTCACATAAATGCTCGGTGTTCTTACGGGTCTCAGGTGCATTTTCGTGCAAGCACGAATGCACTGAGACCCTTTTGCATCAAAAAAGTGGCTGCATAATGCCAGCCACTTTTTTGAATATTCATTATTTTACATGATACTCCACAATTCGATCCCGGTCATTATACATGACCTCCAGTTGTCTTCCATACTCATCCGTTGCGATGAAATGCTCTACATAAGTTTTCCCCTGTGTCAGTTTAATATCTGCAGGACGTTTGAAATAATGCCAGTACATCTCATTCGGGGCGCTGCCGGTCCCGTTCTGTTTCACACTGTATTCTTCATCATAAGTATAATCTGCGATGCGAATACCATCTTCTGTTAAAAAGGCTTTCATTGAAATGATTTCAGGTCGAGTAATACCAAACTTTTCCAGGTAATCATAAAACATATCCCCTGTGTCGACTTCAAAGTATGCCTGACTGAAACCGGAGTAATCAGGCTTTATCCAGTCTTCAAAGGGACAGGTAATATCATAAAATGGGAATGTTGCACCCAGAAGATCATAGAAGGTAGATATACTGCAGTTTTCGCTGGTATCACCTGAGATGAATCCCACAGAAATATCGGCCACATCATCCACCAATGGAACTGAAGCTATTACATTAAAATCCTTTCCACCCTTATCTGTTCCTTCAAAATCATAGATTTCTCCCCCCATCTTTACATGGAAAACTGCTGTCATTCCTTCTTTGTAGGTTTTGGGCTTTGCTGATACTTGAAAAGATATCATATTCTTACTGAAATCGATGCCGGAAATGATCGCCTCAGCATTAGTTGTAACGCTATTATAATTATTCAGCATCGCTGACACGCTGTTTGTGATTCCGCTGATCTGCTGCTGAATATAGTTGTTATTCCTGAAAATCGTGCTGTCCAGCTCACGATATCTTTTTTCCAGAGAGGCGATCTTGATGATGCCGAAGATCAGGAAGATCACAAGCGCAGCAGTGAACAGTTTGAAGACCGATGACTTCGCCTGCGGCTTTTCTCTTTTCTCACTTTCCTCCAGTAACTTAATAAGCCTTTCAGCTGCTTTATTATAAGCTTCCTCTGCATTTGCAGTAGTTGATTCCGGATCGTCTGCTTCCTCATTTATCAGCCAGCCGATCTTTACATCAAAAATTTTTGCAAGTGCAATCAGTTTCGTAAGTTCCGGTACCGCCTGATCTGATTCCCACTTATACACCGTCTGACGGGATACATCCAGTTTATTTCCAAGGTCCTCCTGCGAAAGACCAAGTTCTTTTCTTTTTGTTAAAATCCGTTCACCTAAAGTCATGTCACACGACCTCCTTTCCTTCCGTATTATCCGCCAGATCTATGAAAGAATCCACCAACTGACACCTTGAAATCTGTCAACCAGCGGTTTACATCCCGAAAAACAGGCTTGTTTTTATAAGTTTACCTCTATTACAATGTCTTCCAGTTCTTTCAAACTGAAAATCGGGACCCAGTTCATTTCAAAATCTTTCTCAAAATGAACTGCGGAACAGGCAATTTTTGAAGTTCCGGAAGTGATACCGGTTATGCTATGAGCACCGCCGATAAATGAGACTCCCATCGACATCGGACCATTTTCATTCTGCGATTTCTGTCGCGGCTGATCGCCTTCACAAAAATCCCGGAGTGTAAAGGACAGATTATCTATTTCCGGTTTCATAGAATAGGTAAGCGCCTTAAAATGCGTCGGGTATTCCATATCAGGACTTCGGAAAACAGACGCATCATACTCCTGATCAGAAAGTTCCTGAACAGAAAGAATATAGGTCTCTTTTGTTTTAGGATTCTCTATCGGAATTACCGCGCCTTTTTCCAATCGTCCTAATGGAGTCCCGATATACTGCTTCTTCTGACGTTCAAAGCGAATCTTTAGGGATCCGATCTGTTCTTCCCTCTTTTCCCACCGATAGGAGCAGCGCCAGACTACCCATATCTTATCCGGATCCAGGTCGTAATGATTCATGATCCGTCTTGATTCAAGATCCGGTGTATATTCCTCCAACTGAAAAGAAGCAGGGATCCAGGTTATACTGCAGCCGGAATCACTTATAAGTTTTCTACCATTACAGGTCACATCGCTTCGAAAATCAATGTTCAGTGGATGTTCATTTTCTATTCTCTCCTGATCGATTTTTAAAAAACTCTCAAAACCCGGACTCTGTATATTCCATTTGTTTAAGAACGCTTTAAAGCTGTCCGAACAGATCTCCACACTAAAATCTGCTACCAGACCTTCATCGCAGAGATAAACAGACAGAAGCGTCCAGTTTTCGTTTCCCCAGCTAAAAGACTTTTGTATGGGCACTGACTTACCGGTCGTTCCCTGCTCTCCCCAGAAGCCCCCCTCAAAAGTGACTGCCCATTCTCTAATAAGAAGTGGACTATTCGGATTCATGTCCGGGTTATAATAATCGTCTGTATAAGGAATCTGATCATAATCAAAATCGCTCTGAAGCTTTTTCAGATACCGGAAAACATTTTTGATGGGCTTTATCTTAAATTCCTTTTTCAGTCTTTCCAGAAGTTCTGTCTGCTCGGAAGTTACTTTCTGATTCTGAAGGTATGCTTCAAACTGCGGCTTATTAAAGGAATGGCACTGCTCCAGAGCATCAATACTGCCGCAGGAAAGAAGAAGCGCAATCAGATCTTCAAAACAGGCTGCGATTGGATGCACACAATCACCACTGTTCATAGGATTAACAGAAAAAATCATATCTCCAAACTGCGGAATCGTGCAGTAATGAATTCCATCTACCCCTGCCCAGCCAATGATATTTGCGTTCACAGGTGTGCAGTAATACAGCTCAGTATCTTCCCTGAAAATGAGGCCTATCGGCGAAAGGTCTATTTTGAGTTCAAGTATTCTTTTGTACATCACATTTTCAATCATTTATTCTCTTTACTCTACTCCAGCTTTTCGTGCAAACAGATATGTGTCGTTTTCACATTCTTCAGAGGATTCATAATCTTCTGTAATTCCGTATACAATGTTCATGATCCGCCTGCCATACTTTTCCCTGGTACAGGAAATAGCATCGTCATCACGATTCAAAAACATCTGAACGATTTCTCTATCTTCCATCATCGCACCTCCTTTCTTTGCTATAAAGGCCTTTCACTTATATAAGTCCCATATGATATGCTCAGGTTACACCATTTCCATAAATGTATGAAAATAATACTTTTGCAATTTGTTTTTTATCGGCAGTCCTGTTAAAGACTGCCGTGTAATTACATTTTAATATTTCTTACTCTTTGACCTTCTTTCTACAATGAGTGCAATATGCATTGCTCTTTCTATTCATCTTTGACCATTAATTACTATTCCAGTCCAAAAGCATATACATTTGTTATACCATTTTTTAAATCTTCTATCAAATATGTGTCTGGCATAACATCTATTTCATAAGCAATACGTTTTTCAGGAATAAACTTCTGTTTACTAGTCTTATTTATATAATTCTTGTACTGTCTATAGCAGAAATTTAATTAGTGCTTCAGTATTTCACTTACTACATATTTTCTATGTGGTATAATTATTTACTAATCAGACAAAGATAACAAATATAGAGAATATATTTAATCTAATGGAATAGACAAATTTGAATTTGTGGAGGCGAGTAATTTGGATGCAAAATGGATTTTCTTTGATGTTGGTTCAACACTTGTCGATGAAACAGAAGCCTATGACCACAGAGCAAGAGAAATGATAGAAAAAACGGATATTTCATTTTCTGTATTTGACGATAAAAGAATTGAATTAGCGAAACAAGGATTTGATGGCAATTCAGAGGCAATAGAAAAGATGGAGCTGATCGATCTGGATTTGATAGAAAATGCTTCACGTAAAAAGAATAAACAGAAGTACCGGGGTATCAGTCGTTTTGCTGCAGTAGCCGCCTGTTTCTTCGTAGTGTTTGCTGTGGCAGTTACCACCAGTTTTGCAATGAATCTCGGAGGAATTCGTGAATGGTTTATGAGTGAGTGGTACAATCTTACGGGCAACCTTATGACCGATGAACACACAGCAGTCATTGATCATCTGAGTCAGGATATCGGCATTACAAAAACTGTTGAAGACGTTAGCATTACAGTAGATTCGGCTACCGTAGGAAGAGATAGTTTTTATCTGCTGCTTCGTGTAAACGGATTATCAATGAATAGCAATCATAGCTATGGGTTCAGCGATGTCAGCCTGACAATGAGACCGGATCCTGTGGATGAACTTTCTGCGTTTGCAGGATATGGTCTGGAATATCTGGGTATCGATGAAGAGAAGAATTCTGTTTTTCTTCTTAGTTATGAGTACTCCGGAACGGATTATCAGGATGCCATGAATCCTTTTATTCAGGTAGATATGGCGCTGAAGGATCTGGTTCAGGACGGTCACACGAATGGTGAAAAAATACTCAGGAAAGCAGATTGGTACTTTGCGTTCACATTGGACTGTCAGGAAGCACTTGAAACGAAGCAGCTTCCGGATGTTGAAATGATTGATGATGCGACGAGTGAACGTATCCTGCTTACGGATTTTGAACTTACGAACACAGGTGTACACTTCCATTTTGATATAAAAGATGAAGATAAAATGCCTTCAGTAGTCGTTCGTGCCGTTATGAAAAATGGAACTGTAATCTTCCCGAATAGCGGAGTGGGAAGTCCGACAGATGATAACCTGGAGATGGTAATGACTTACATCTGGAGAGTTCCGTTAAACCTTGAGGAAGTGGATCATCTTTTGATAGGTGATGAAAAAGGTAGTAATACAAAGGTTTATATTCAGTGATATAGAAAAGGACTGGTCAAGTGATCAGTCCTTTTCCAGTTCATTGCATTAGAATATTTGAATTCCATCAAAATTTGAGATCAGACCGTGTTCCATAAGCTGACCTATAGTTATATGTGTGTTTTCCTCTAAAAAATGTTTTATTACTTTATCAATAGATGCATTACGAAGCTGATTCCTACAGCTTCGTGCAAACAGATACTTGATATTTCGAATATAAAAATCTCCAATATAAATATCTGTCGCTGTTCTAATCCGATATTGATATCCCATCTGACGGCACCAGCTTTTGATATGGCCTAGTTCGTTTTTCAGGTCTGAATTTGTATAGCATATCCAGTCAAAATACTCAGTTCCTGATTGATACTGCACATAGAAATCCGGCTTGATTTCATAATTTTTGCCATCGATGATAACCTGGCTTTCTAATGGTCTTTCGCAGTACCAGGTAACCTCAGGATCCATTTCATAAATAAGCATATTGTCAAAACATAAATTTGAAAAAGCAGTAATGCTTCTATTAAGTTTTCGGCTTTGACAAATATGATAACTTACTCCGAAGTCATTCTCTCGGAGCTTAACAACCGGTACGTTGAATCTGTGATCCATAGTTTAGTCTCCTTTTTCTTTTTTGGGGAAACAGTATAAAACAAGAAATATTTGAATAGAATGCTCAGAAAAAGATTATGATATGTGTTGTTTCAAATTGCCGTATTGATAATGATTTGTAAATATGATATTATTGATGAGTAAAAGCATAATATGCTATAAACAAAGAGATACCATTTTTTTAGCGAGTTCCCCAACATGCTGTGAAATGGTATCTTTCTTGTTTTATTTGCCTTATATTATCATAATGATTTAATTGATTCTACATTTTATTGATTAGCTGAAGCTTTGCCTAACTATTATTTAATAATACTGTTATGATATGGACAACTTTTGTTTCCTACTGTAACATTATGGACAACTTTTGTTTTCTACTGTCACGATATGGACAACTTATGCTTCCATTTTGGAAAACAAATGTTGTCCATAAAAAAAATAAAAAGGCTCATAAAATGGGCCCTTTTACAAAATTATAATGGACAACTTTTGTTTCGCTTAACAATAAAATGAAATTGTTTGCACACTTATTTGAGGAAATATCTCATACAAAGCCTTGCTTACACAGTTATTGAGAAAACATAGTTATTGAGGAAATATATGTCACAGGATTACCGAGAAGAAACAAATACTGCCCGTGAAAACAAAATGCGCGCGATTCTGAAGGAAGCGCCTTCCTACGTACGCAGTTTTTCGGATTATATGTCGACCGGAAAGCGTGAATTACGCACACAGGAGGCTTATCTTTTTGATGTGATGGAATTTGTGACGTTTGAACAGAAAATGCTGAGACTTGAAGCTCCGGCAGATGTAACGATCGAGATCATAGACGAGCTCAGTCAGGATGACATACAGGAATATCGGACACAGCTTCGAAGGGTCCGCATGAACAGTGCTTCTTCTATTAAGCGTAAGCTTTCTTCGCTTTCGGTCTTTTTTAAATTCTTATATGCCAGAGAATATATCGATGTTAATCCGATGACGGGCGTAGAGCTTCCGGCGATCAATGAGCGCAGGATCATCCGGATCGACAAGGAGCAGTCCTCTCTTCTTCTCTCCGGGATCCTGGCAAACGACCGGTATCTGTATCGCTTTTACAGAGTCGGAAATGAGGAATTCAGCGATCTCAAAGTCGTTTGCAACCGATATCAGGTAAGCTGCAGCGAGGCTAAAGAATGGGCAAAGGAAAATCAGCTGTCCCTGATCTACGGCGTCAGTCATCTGATCGGTGAAGATATTGTCGAAGAAAGCCGTGTGGATGACATCAGTGAAGAGATCCGGAAGACACGTGAGCCTGTTAAGCTTCGAAATTACGCCATTGTAAGCCTTTTTCTTGCTTCAGGCATCCGTATTTCGGAGCTTGTGGGACTTGATCTTCGGGATGTGAATCTGAGTGACGGCTGCATCACTGTGATTTTAAAGGGCGGCGATGAGAAGCGCGTTTATTTTCACAGCTCTGTCTCGAAGATCCTTCGAGCATACATAAACGGCACCGACCCCGAAAAACTGTTTTCCGAGGATGGTACCGTTTTGGGAAGAGGTGATCTTCTAAAGTCACGCAAGCGCTGTGATGCCCTTTTTCTTTCGACCAGAGGCACACGCATGAGTACACGTTCCATTGAACTTATGGTAAAGGAAATGGTACAGACCTATCTTCCGGATTATGATGACCGAAATACCTTTCATGTTCATTCTCTGAGAGCATCCTGTGCATCAAGGATCCTTTTGGAAACAGGAAATGTCGCGTTGGCCTCCTCACAGCTGAATCATAAATCGACCGCTGTAACGAGTAAGTTTTATGCGCAGCTCACAGAGGAACAGACCCGGGCCGAGGTGGCAAAACTGAAACCGTTCTGATCGCATAAATAAAAAGAAAGGCACTGCTTACGTTAAGCAGTGCCTTTTATTTTACGTTTCGGTAGATTACAGCGCTTATGTTTCTTCGGTCAGCATTCCGGCACCACCTCTTGATAAAATTCCATGCCGTCGTTCAGACGAAGGCAAGCCATACGTGCTGCGCTGAGTCCGTACCCAACGTTGCAATCAATGTCAATGAAATGCTTTGCGTGCAGGATGCGGAAATGATCTCCCGCTTCCGTCAGCTTCCGTGAATACACGTAAAGGTCCTCAAGGCTATCGCCCGGGCAGACATATTCGCCCACCGGCGTATGGCCGATGATCAGCGTCTCATCGTCCGGGAGGTCCGGTTTTTCGCCGATCTCCGGCCGGTTCCATACCCGGTCAAAGTCCGTTTTCCCGGTAAAACCGTGGATCAGCGCGAACTTCTTACCGTCCACCGTGATATGCAGCTCGGAAGGAAGGCTGCGGATATAGTCAAGAAGTTTCCGTTTCCTTTCTTCCCCGACCTCATCGAACCCGGCCAGCGTGTAGAAATTACTGTTCCGGTTCCACCTTCGTACGACCTTCTGATCCGGCAGCTCCGAAAAGAAATCCATGCACATGTGCTCGTGGTTTCCGAGCATCATCACGATATTCGGCGTGTTCATGGCATATTCCAGGATCTTCACGCCTTCTTTTCCGCGGTCCACGACATCGCCGATGATGTAAAGGGTATCCGAAGGAGAAAAAAGGATCTTTTCCAGTAATTTGAGTAAGGTTTGATATTCGCCGTGAAGATCGCTGACAACATATACGGACATAAAAACTCCCTACTTGATGACCTTTTCGAAATCCGAAGCCGGATGCTTACACAGCGGGCAGATGAAATCTTCGGGGATCTCCTCGCCCTCGTACTCATATCCGCAGATGGTGCAGCGCCATACGGTCTTTCCTTCCGGAGTGACCGCGACCTTCTCGGGCTTCGGCTTGACATTGTTCATGTAGTATTCATAGGTCATGGACGGGGCATCGGACAGAACCTCCGCATCCGTAACAATGCCGATGAACATCGTATGCGAACCGAGGTCCACGGTCTTCTGAACGAATACGGAAATGTAGGCATTGGTGCCTTCCGTAACGTATAAAGTGTTGTTCTCCGCACGTACGCAGGTCATGTAGTTTTCAAACTTGTTCACAGCCTTGCCGCTCTGAAAGCCGAAGCGCTTGAAAAGATCAAAGGTCGCCGTCTGATCGATGACGGAAACGGTAAATCTTCCGGTTCGCAGTATCATATCGTGCGTATAGTTTGCCTTGTTTACACAGATGCTGACCTGGTTCGGCGATGAAGCCGCCTGGATCGAGGTGTTGATGATACAGCCGTTGTGCTTGTAGCCTTCGGTCGCCGTCAGTACGAATAAGCCGTAGCTGAGCTTATACATCGCTTTTTTATCCATTTTTACCCTCCGGAAAGTGCTTTTTTAATACTCTGCCGGGTCTGTCACCGACCGGCCCGCGGACCCGTGACACGCGATTTTCTTCACGGATCGATTTTCAATATATTCTACACCTTTTTGAAAAATATACAACCGTATTCACAATACCTTGACTTTTTTTGAGGGCGATGGTAAGACATTCTTTGGAATTACTTATTAAGTAAGAAAGGGGAAATATTATGTTATTCCAGATCTACGGCAGCATGGCCGGCACACAGCTTCTGGGCTGGGTCATGGTATTTGTCGGACTTATCGTTCTTAACGAGATCGCACGCCGCACCAAAGCAGGCGGCATCGGTATTTTCGTTGTTCTGACCGGTATCCTCACCGTCTATTTCATCGCGGTCCACTGCGGCGCATTCGGCGGCAGGAACAACTGGACCGTCGCTTACATGGACGGCTGGTTCCATTACTTTAAGCTTTACGCAGCGGTCATCGGTTGCATCGGCTTCATGATGATCAAGTATGAGTGGTGGATCGGCAAGGAGCACTGGTTCAAGCCCTTCCCGTTCCTCATCGTTGCAGCGAACATCATGATCGCGAACGTTTCCGATATGGAATCCGCAATCAACGCATTCAAGGTCACCGGAGATTTCTCCGGCGCATGGTGGGCATCCAACGAAGGTGTATTCCTGTACGGCGGCTGGTGGAACATCGTCAATGCGCTTGCGGGCATGATCAACATCTTCTGTATGACCAGCTGGTGGAAGATCTACTCCTCCAAGGACAAGAACACCTCGGATATGGTATGGCCCGATATGACCGTATGGTACATCGTCGCATACGATATCTGGAACTTCCAGTACACCTATGCAAACCTGCCGACCCATTCCTGGTACTGTGGTCTTGCACTTCTGCTCGCTCCGACCTTCGCGAACCTCTTCTGGAACCGCGGCGGCTGGATCCAGAACCGTGCGAACACCCTTGCCATCTGGTGCATGTTTGCTCAGGTCGTTCCGGTATTCCAGCTCTGCAATACCTTCTCCGTTCTGCCGGCTCTTTATCAGGGCGCAAACGGTCTCTCCGCACTGGACCTGTATGACAAGGCCATCGCCGTATACAACTCCGGCGTGAACAATGCGGGCGAAGTCGTTGCAGGCATGGGCATTACCGCGAATCCGGTTCCGCAGGGCGTCGTCTCCATCCTGGCGCTCGCAGCCAATGTGCTCTGCATCATGATGATCATCAAGAGATCCAAGAAGATGCACATCAATCCGTACAAGGAAGATGTCTGGGTAGGCACTCCGGATTACGAAGAGGCACTTGAGAGAATCAGACAGTAAGCATTCATAAAGCCGCTTTCCAAGGGAATACCGGGCATACGGAAAACTCCCCGGGAGGCGGCTTTTCATTTGGAGGGTATCATGGGAAAACTGATCCAGTTCTGTACCGGTGCGTCACGCTTTAACGGCGAGTGGCACTGGCAGGCAGCCGGCATGGGCTATGTGATCGTGACGGAAAACAAGCATCTGATCTGCATCGACGGCGGTACGGACCGCGAGGATGCGATGGCGTTCATCGAGCTTCTTGAAGAAACGGCGGGAAAAAAGCCGGTCGTAGATCTCTGGATCCTGACGCATCCGCACGATGATCATTTCACGGCGCTTTACGAAATCTCAAATCATGAGGAGCTCCGCTCCCGCCTTACCGTGAAGAAGTTTCTCTGTACGGTGCCGGATGAACTGCCCTGGCAGAGTAAGGGCGGCACAGCCGATGCCAAAGAAGACATGCGGCGGGTGTTCTCTATCGCACCGGGGCTCGGTGCGGAATTTGTCCGTGTGCAGCGCGGCGATGTATTTGACGCGGACGGCACGCTCATAAAGTTTTACCATACTTATACGGATGCGGAAACGCTGGAGGACCCGAACGAGCTCTCTATGGTATTTTCTGTACAGGGAAAGCATAAAAAGGCCATGTTTACGGGCGATTCCTACGCGAGCGGACTCGCTGCGGCATTAAAAAACACGGCTTCCGCGGATCTTAGGAGCGACGTGATCCAAATCGCGCATCACGCGTTAAACGGCGGAAACCGTGCGTTTTATGAGGCTGTAGGGGCAAGTATCGCACTGGTGCCGATCTCCGCTTCCGGAAACCGCGCAATGAAGGCACCGGAAGAGACCTGCAGTGCGGATAACGATTGGGCGATCGCCCACGCGGAGACCGTTCTTAAAGCATTTACCGGAACGGTATCAATTGATTTCTGAGTTCTCCTCCATCAGGGCGAGCACATCGCCGCCCCAGAGCAGAATGTTCAACGCTTCCGCCATTTTACAGGCACCGGAAGTGAATTTCTGATTGGTAATGACGACACCGACCATACTGTGATAAAAATCGCGTCCCGCATAGATCTCCTGAACGGCCTTGGTACCGACCGGATGATCGTAGCGCTTGCACTGGAAAGCATAGGTAATGCCCTCCTTTTCAGCGAAGATATCGACGCCGAAGTCACTGGAGGCCGGTGTCATTTCGATTTCCGTAAAACCGTTTAACTGCAATAGACGCGCACAGTACTCTTCAAACTCCGCACCGTCCATCTCCATGTAGAATTCATCGTCGTCTTTATGGTTCCGGCGGTGTTTTTTACGTGCGTTTGCAATCATGATGACGAGCAGAATCAAAAGGACGATGAGCAGCCCGGCAATGACCGTCTTTTCGGTATTTTGTTTTATCAAATCAAGAAGGATGTCGACCATGGCGGATCTCCCGTAAAAATCATCGGGCTCTTTTAAGGAAAAGCCTGATATTATCTTACCATTTTTCCGGAAATATGCTATAGTTTTATTCGTTAAACCTGTTTTTTTACGGAGGCGATCTGTGAAGACCCAAAAGCTGCTCACTTATTTACGAAAATGCGCTCAGGAATATGACCTGATCGAGGAAAATGATGTGATCGCCGTCGGCGTGTCCGGCGGAAAGGATTCGCTGGCGCTTGTCTACGGTCTTTCGCGGCTTAAGACATTTTATCCGAAGAAATTCGATGTGATCGCGATCACCGTGGATACCGGCATGGGCTGCGATTTTTCCGCGGTGGAAAAGTTCTGTAAGGAGCTTTCGGTGCCCTATTTCGTGGAAAAAACGGAAATCGGCCCGGTGATCTTCGAAGCGCGTAAGGAAGAGAATCCGTGCTCGCTCTGCTCCAATATGCGACGCGGTGCGCTGGTGAACGCAGCGGTCGAGCATCACGCGACCAAGGTGGCGCTCGGTCATCACAAGGATGATTTTCTGAATACTGCGATGCTTTCCCTATTCTTCGAGGGCCGCTTCTACTCTTTTGCCCCGCGTACGAACTACGAGGACCGCGAGGTTCAGATCATACGTCCGCTTCTTTACGTCCCGGAGGCAGCGGTGCGGAACTTTGCGGAGGAAAATCATTTTCCGGTCGTAAAGAACCCCTGTCCCGCGGATCACAATACCAAACGTGAGGAAATGGCGCAGCTCATCATACGGCTGCAGCGGGACTACCCGGAGATCAAGGAACGGCTGTTCCATGCGATCGTAACATCGGACATTCCGGATTGGAAGGATCTGAGAAAGGACGGCGAAAACAAGTAATATGGCGGAACAGAGCTATTACAAGCAGGAAGACCTGAAAAATACCATCAAGCTTCGCGAGCTGATCCATGATCTCCCGCCCTATACCCGGGAGTTTTTCCGCGGCATCGAACTGAAGACCAGTTCACGCACGCGCATCGCCTATGCCTATGATCTTCGCGTGTTTTTCAACTATCTTCATACCAATAATTCCGTATTCTCCGGGAAAGATACGGCGGAGATCACGCTTTCCGACCTGGAAAAGCTGAAGCCCGTGGACATTGAGGAATATCTGGATTATCTCAAAGTCTATTCTTCGAAAAACGGCCGGACGACCTCGAATGAGCTGCAGTCCGTCAAGCGGAAACTGGCTTCCCTCCGGAGCTTTTATAAATACTTCTACCAAAAGGAAATGATCATGTATGATCCGGTTGCGCTTGTTGCAATGCCGAGGATGCGTGAGAAAAACATCGTCCGGCTGGACGCCGATGAAGTCGCCGAGCTCCTCGATCACGTGGATTCCGGTGAACGGCTGACGGATAAGCAGCTCTCCTTCCACGAAAAGTCGCGCGTCCGTGACCTTGCGATCATGACGCTTCTTCTGGGCACCGGAATCCGCGTTTCGGAGTGCGTCGGACTGAATATGACCGATGTGGATTTCAAAAACACGGGAATCGCCATCCACCGGAAAGGCGGCAAGGAAATGACGGTCTACTTCGGGGATGAGGTCGAGGAGGCTCTGCTCGATTACATGGCCGAACGGAAAACGCTCACGGCGCTTCCCGGACATGAAGAAGCGCTCTTCCTGTCTTCGCAGAAAAAGCGCATTACGGTAAGGGCGGTTGAAAACCTGGTCAAAAAGTATACGAAGACCGTGACGGTCGCTAAGAATATCACGCCGCATAAGCTTCGATCCACCTACGGTACCAATCTGTACCGCGAGACCGGAGACATCTATCTGGTGGCCGATGTCCTCGGCCACTCGGATGTCAACACCACAAAGAAGCACTACGCGGCCATCGAGGACGAACAGCGCCGGATGGCACGCGATAAGGTACGGTTGAGGAGAGATTGATTTTCTTTTCCGCCACTCCGGCAGGAATGGCTTTAAAACCCGCTCTTTTGTACCGAATTTCGCGCTTACGCTTGCACTTTTCACAAAACTGAAATAAAATTGAAACAATATGTACTTGAGGACTTCGGACAGCCTTCAAAGAAAAAGGTGAATATATGAGATTAAACCTGCGCGCAATAAAGGTATTACTGGATATTGCCGTGATCGGCATGATCCTTGTGCTCGTTACGGTGATCGTCGATAACCGTTTCCACGCGCATAATATCCCGAAAATTACAGAAGATACGGTTCAGCAGGAGGCGGCGGAAAGCACACCGGCTGCGTCATCGGAGGAGCCTTCCGTCATTCCGGTAAGAGGAACCACGGAAAGTGCTTCGGAGGAAGGTGATACGGAACCGGACAGCGCGGACGCGGCATCGGAAAATGAAAATGAACCGGCAGCGGATACGACACCGGCGGAAACCGAACCGCCCGAAACCACAGCACCCGAGACACAGCCCGTCTCATCGGGCCCGGTCTATGCTTCCGGCAGCGGTGTTGAGATCCATGCACTCTCCGCGGAACAGCTCGCAGCGATCTCCGCACAGTATGACAGTACGGTCCGCGGCTTTGGCGGTACCAGTTATTATACGGTCGTACAGGATGATCAGAACCGCTACGCGGGGATACCGAACATCAAGTTCCTTTGCGGCAACGGCACAGACAAGGTCGTGGCGTTCACGTTCCAGGAGGGCTGGGAATCCGGCATCACGAACCAGGTCATCGATATCCTGAATTCCAGAAATGTTCGCGGCAGCTTCTACATCGCGCACGAATATGCAATGAAAAATCCGGAGATCGTGCAGCGGATGATCAATGAGGGCCATGTGGTCGGTAACCATTCCTATGCATGTCCGGATGAAGGCATGGCAACGCGTTCGCTGGAGGAACAGATGAATGACGCGCTGAAGATGCAGGATTACATGAAGGAAAAATTCGGATACACCATGAAGGGCTATAATCCGAACTCCGCGGTCTATTCCGAGGCATCGCTTGCGCTCTACTCCCAGATGGGGTATACCGTCGTTCTTTCCTCTGCAAGTTATGTGGATTACAGCGCTTCCGCAAGCATCAATGCGGATGAAGTCCTTATGAACATGGAGACGGCGCTCCGGCCGGGAACCATTTACGCGTTCCATACGCTGAACGCTGCGACGGTGCTTTTCCTCGGTCCGCTGATCGATTACTGTGTCTCCCAGGGATACACGGTAATAACGCTTCCGTAAGCTTAAAAAACGTCCTTTCCGGGCATTTTAACACAGAAATCATAAAAGACCCCGAACGTCAGATAAATGCTGAATTCGGGGCCTTTTTATGTGTTTGTTTCGATGCCTCAAAAATGAACCTTACTGCTCCTCTGCCATCCTTAAAATGGCCTGTGCCTGTCGGGATTCCGGCGGAAGCTCCATAAGCTCCAGAGGGTTTCCGTCCGGATCCTTGATCCAGAACTGGCGGCATTTTGCTTTTCCGAGGATCACATCGGTATCGGTCGGAATGCCGAGGGCCCTGATGCGGGCGAATTCCTTTTCCACGTCATCGACCTCCAGGCAGATGTGCACATAGCCGATGGCCTTCGGATCACGGTTCGGTTCGCTCTCCCCGCCCGGGAACAGCTCGATGAACTCATGCGGCGCCACATATAGATACACGATGAACGGCTTTCCGTCATCGCCGCACATACGAAAGGCTTCCTTCAGGCCAATGACTTCCGTGTAAAACTTCAGGCTTTTGTCCAGATCCTTTGTACGGATCGCGGTATGTCCGAGATGTGTGATCATAATTTCCTCCTGTAGAATTCCCGACATTAAAAACGACCGGGTTTTTATCATCATAAACCCGGCCGTTTTATTATGCAATTCTTTTATGATCGAAACAGGATCAGCGTTTTTTGAACTTTTTAAGCATCAGGAATACGATGCCTGCGAGGATCAGAAGCCCCGCAGCGACCGGAATGACGACCGGCACGGAGTTTAAGTTAAAGCAGCGGACGCGGATCCACATTTTGTTGATCTTTTCATTGGCTTCTTTATCGAAGTAGATCATGATGGACGCGCGTTGCAGGATCTCTTCGGAGGGATACTGTGCGATCAGCTGACGGCTCAGCTGTTCCTCCGGGACCGTGAGGACGTAATCCTCCGGATCGTCTCCTTCCGATGCGAAGAAATGCGCTACGGAATACTCCACGGCATCTTCCTCATCCTCATCGGCGCCGTAGTTCCAGTCAAGATATTCAAAGACTCTGGAGTCTTCACCGCCGGAAATGCAGGAAGTATAGCCGATGTAGTACATATTGCGGACAACGTTGTCCGGACGCGAAAGGAAGTTGATGAACGCTTCCGCCGCCTGCTTCTTGCGGCTGTCTTCGGATATGCCCTTCTTCAGCATGACCCAGCCGTCAAAGTACACGTTCGTGGATTCCACAGGTACGGCAAAATTCAGATAGTAATCATCCTCCTCCGCCTGGTCCATCGTGTAGACGGCATCGCCGGACCATTGATAGTTCGCAACGACCTTGCCGGTGATCATATCCGCTTTACCGGAGTCGGTCTCAAAGGAATACATGTTGTTACGGATCTTCTGCAGATAATCCTGTACGGCGTCGATCATTTCATCGGAAACATCGTTCATGATGTCCTGAAGATTCATTGCGTAATCCGGATCGTTCAGAAACTCTTCGGAAGTCAGAAGCTCGGAATTCAGCGCACCGACCGAGGAGAAATACGAGTCGCGGACATTGTCCTTGATCGTGATCTGACGGCGGTAATCCGTGTTTTCGAACAGCTTCCAGGTGGCTGCCTCTTCTTCGGAGATCTCCTCCGGATTGTAGACAAAACCGGTGATGCCCCACATGTAGCCGGCGGCATAACGGTCCCAGGTCACACCGTTGATATCGTGTGTTTCAAAGATGTTGCGGATATACGGGGAAACACCGTTGATGTAATAGTTCAGTTCGTTGTCTTCGTCAAAGAACTCTTCGGACAACGGCTCCAGCATGTTCTCGGACATGAGCTTCATGATCATATACTCGGACGGGCAGATCAGGTCGTATACATCGCCGATCGTCAGCATGTTGTACAGATCCTCGTTCGTACCGAAATTGGAGTATTCCACAACGACGCGGACGCCGTAGGTCTCGTAATACCACTCTTCGAAGTCCTCCACCAGGGAGTTTTCGCCGAAGATATCGCCGCTTACCAGGTCGATGGTCTCTTCCTCGTCCCAGTCGCCTTCATCGATGTACTCCTCCCAGTTGCACACGCGAAGAACTACGGGATCCTCATCGCTCTTTGAGGCGGCGCTTACATCTACCGTGAAGACCGGGGAAAGCATCAGCACAGTCGCAATGAGTGCGGCAGAAACGGATCTTAAGATCTTTTTCATCTTGCTTTCTCCTTTCTGGTATCGTTATCCTTACCGGCGCGGATGTTCATGACGACCACGATGATGAGGACGATGATGAAGATCACAGTGGAAAGCGCCCAGAGCGCGGTCTTGATATCGGTCTGAGAACCCTTGGTCGCGTTGACGACATAGGTCGAGATCGTATCGAAGGTGGCCGGCTTGGTATAGGTCGCGATGAAATAATCATCGAGGGACAGCGTAATTGCCAGCATGAAACCGGAAACGATGCCGGAAGCGATCTGCGGGATCACGACGCGGAACAGGGCCTTGAAGGGCTTTGCGCCCAGGTCGAGGGCCGCTTCATACAGGCTGGAATCCATCTGCTTTAACTTCGGCATGACGGACAGGTAGACAAACGGCGCGGAAAGCGCGGTCTGACCGGCGATCAGCGGAATGAAGGTATCCTTTGAGATGCCGAGTACGACAACAAGAAGGATGCACATGGAGAAACCGGTGACCACATCGGCATTGATGACCGGAATCTGGTTCACGGTGGAATAAATGCCCGAGATGCGCTTTCTGGAGTAGAAGGATCCGATGGCACCGAGCGTACCGAGGATGGTTGCGAGAACCGATGAACCAACTGCAAGAAGCAGCGTGCCGATGATCATGTTCCGGAGTTCTTCCGTCGTGAACAGCGTCACGTAATTCTGCAGGGAGAAGCCGCGGATCTGACCGATCTGCGTGGCGTCCGTAAAGCTGTAGACCGCAAGGATCAGGATCGGCGCGTAGATCAGTAACAGGACGACTGCAATAAAGCCGAGTTTCAGTGAACGCTTCATCATAACAGCGCACCTCCTCTCACACCGGAATCCTCAGCGGAACCGGAATCGGTGATCAGCGTGAAAATGCAGATCAGCGCAAGCAGGATCAGGGCGATCATGGATCCGCCGTGCCAGTTGTATGCGGAGAAATAACTGCCGATCAGGCTGCCCATAATGTAGGTGCTGTTGTACAGCATATCGAGGACGACGTAGTTCGTCATTGCCGGCAGGAATACCATGGAAACGCCGGAAACGATGCCCGGAACTGAAAGCGGCAGGGTGACCTTTAAAAAGGCGCGGGTATCATTGGCGCCGAGGTCCTTTGCGGCTTCGATCAGGGAGCCGTCCAGACGGACGATGACATTGTAGATCGGCAGGATCATGAACGGCAGGAAGTCGTAGGTCATACCGATGACGGAGTTTAAGAAGGGGTAATACGCCAGGTTTCCTTCAATGACCGTCAGGATTTCCTTCAGCGCGGTGATACGCAGGGAGAAGTTGATCCACATGGGCATGACAAAGATCATGATCAGCACGGACTTGGTCTTTAACTTGCTGGTGGCCAGGATATAGGCCGTAGGGTACGCAAGAAGCAGGCAGACGACGGTCGTCACCGCGGCGATCAAAAGACTGTAGAACAGCGTGCCGAGGGTGTTCGGATCCGTGAAGAAGTCCGTCAGGTTGCGGACGGTAAAGTGCCCCTCTCCGTTCGTGAACGCGTAATAGAAAAGCACGAGCAGCGGTCCGACTACAAAAAGCAGCAGGAATACGGCATAAGGAATGCCGAGTGTTTTTCTTGAGAATTTCAACAGCGGCCTCCTTGTCACTTCTTGACGGTGAACTTCATCTTATCGACCGGGATGATCAGGCCGACGAGGTCGCCCATGTTCCACAGGTCTTCGTCATCGACGATGAAGTCCTGGCCGAGGTCGGTCTGCAGCACGTAGCTGTAATGGTCGCCCTTGTAGATCAGGCTGGAAATGGTGCCGGTGAGAAGAACATCGTCCGCATCCACATCATCGGTCATCGTGATGTCCATAGGCTTGATCGCGGCAATGATCTTGATCTTATCCGGATCGATGATCTCACCGTTTTCATCGATGAGTTCTTTATTTTCGTTACGGTGGCTGCCCTTGATGATCTTGGTCAGGCTGGTATCAAGCACATTGCCGTTATACTCCAGACGATGGTTCCGGTTCATATCCACGGTGAAGACGTTCGTGTTGTCCTCTGCGATCATGATATGGATACCGTCCGGCTCCACACAGAGACCGACCGTATCGCCGACTTTCTGCGTCTTGGTGCTCTTCGCAACGACTTCATAACGTCCGCACTGAACGGTGGTCTCGTAGTGCATGCCCTTGAAGATCACGCCGATGACACGGCCGCGGATCTGACCCTTTTCGGGAGCGGTGATCTCCACATCCTCGGGACGGACGACCGCGGTGATCTGGGTGCCTTCCGGAACGTCATCGACACAGTCGAATACGCCGCCGCAGAAACGTGCCTTCAAAGAACCGGTCATAATGCCGTTGAAAATGTTGGATTCGCCGATGAAATCGGCAACGAACGCATTGTGCGGCTCGTTGTAGATGTCTTCCGGAGTACCGATCTGCTGGATGCGGCCCTCGTTCATGACAACGATCTTATCGGACATGGTCAGAGCTTCCTCCTGGTCATGCGTAACGTAGATGAAGGTGATGCCCAGACGGTCATGCATGGACTTCAACTCGAGCTGCATCTCCTGACGCATCTTTAAGTCCAGTGCGCCGAGCGGCTCGTCGAGGAGCAGGATCTCCGGTTCGTTGACCAGCGCGCGGGCGATCGCAACACGCTGCTGCTGACCGCCGGAAAGCGTGGAAACGCTGCGGTTCTCGAAACCCTCCAGGTCTACGAGCTCCAGCATTTTCTTGACCTTTTTCCGGATGGTCTCTTTTTCGACCTTCTTCTGCTTGAGACCGAAGGCAATGTTATCGTAGATATTCATATGGGGGAACAGCGCGTAACGCTGGAAGACCGTGTTGATGGGGCGTTCGTACGGCGGAATGTTGGAAATGTCTTTGCCGTTTAACAGGATCTCACCGGAGGACGGGAGGTCAAAACCCGCGATCATACGTAAGGTCGTCGTCTTGCCGCAGCCGGACGGTCCCAGAAACGTAACAAATTCACCGCGTTTGACTTCAAGGTTGAAGTCACCTACTGCGGTAAAGCCATCCTCGTAGGTTTTGGTAATGTTCTTCAGTTCAATGATGTTCTTCTCTTCCATCTTGTCCCCTTTCCGTGTCAGAAATTGGGAGGCGTGCTGACCCAGATCAGCTCGGCCTCGTCATCGCCCGCGTTTTCGAGCGCATGAACCATGTTGGTTTGATAGTAAAAACTCTCACCGGCGTTCGCGGTGAAGCGGTCTTCCCCGACCGTGACGGTGACGCTTCCGCGGATCACGTAGCCGAATTCCTCTCCGGCGTGCGGGCGGTCCGGCTTCAGTGCCTGCTTGGGCAGGATGACCACATGCAGCGGTTCCATCTGATTTCCCTGTGCAGTGGGAACGACCCACTGGATCAGATTGCCGGCCTCGTCGTATTTGTCAAAATAATCCTTTTCACCGAATACGATCTCCGTCTGCTTTTCCTCTTTAAAGAACTTGTCCGGTGTGGTGCCCAGGCATTCGATGAGGTCTAAAAGTGTGACGACGGAGGGTGAGACCTGACCGTTTTCAAGCTGTGATATAAAGCCCTTTGTCAATTCCGTGCGATCCGCGAGCTCCTGTTGAGTGAGCCCGTTCTGCTGCCGCAGATTACGGATCTTAAGGCCGATGCTTTCGTTTACGGAACTCATGTCCATAATGTACTCCTTCTTAAAGACACTAAACCCTGAATACATTTTTACTAAACAAAATCATTATATGGAAATGTACCCGAATGTCAATGATTTTTTGAAAAATATAAAGCAAAAAAGTGCATAAAAAAGGCCGTGGTAAACAGCGGCTTTTCCACGGCATAAGAAAAAGGGGGAACACGGCGGTTCCCCCTCGGTAAATATGGAGCATAGGGGATTCGAACCCCTGGCCTCTTGAATGCCATTCAAGCGCGATCCCAACTTCGCCAATGCCCCTTTCGTACGTTCATCCTATCATAGGAAAACGGTTTTGAAAAGCGGTAATTTCAAGAAAATTCAGGAAATTACCGCCGTTGTTTATTTGTTCTGTGCTTCGATCTTTTCGTGAAGCTCCGTGAGATACATCCATCGCTCCATCTTTTCATCAAGCTGTTTCTGAAGGGCGTCCTTTTCCTTTGTCAGCGCATTCAGGCGGCCAAAGTCGGTGGTGCATTCTTCCATTTCCGTGTCCTTCTCCGCGATGGCTTCCTCGAGCGCTGCGATGTCATCGTCGATGGTTTCGAACTCGCGCTGCTCCTTATAACTGAACTTCAGCTTCGCTTCATGCGTGTTCGCATACTGAGGCGTCGCCTGCGGCTTGTTTTCGGCCTTTTTAGCCGTGTTTGCACTTTCTTTCTCCTGTTCCCCCTTCGCGGCCAGATAATCCGTATAACCGCCTTCATACTGCTTCAGCGCGCCGCCCTCAAAGGAGAAGATGCGGCGTACCACGCGGTCCAGGAAATAACGATCGTGGGAAACGGTGATAACGATGCCGTCAAAGGTATCGAGATAGTCCTCGAGGATCGTCAGCGTCTGAATATCGAGGTCGTTCGTGGGTTCGTCCAGGATCAGCACATTGGGAGCTTCCATCAGGACGCGGAGAAGATTCAAACGGCGCTTCTCTCCGCCCGAGAGCTTTTTAAGAAGCGTGTGCTGCTTCTCCGGCGGAAAAAGGAAGCGGTCCAGCATGACAGAGGCGGAAACGAGGCCTTCGGTCGTGCGGACGTATTCCGCGGTATTCCGCACATAATCGATGACCTTGAGCTCCGGATCCATGTAGGCTACGCCGTCCTGCGGGTCTCCTTTGAATTCCTGCGCATAGTAACCGAGTTTGATCGTCTGTCCCAGTGTAACCGCTCCGGTATCGGAGGTCTCAAAACCGGCGATGATCTTCATGAGCGTCGTCTTTCCGCTTCCGTTTTCGCCGATGAAGCCCACGCGGTCGTTCTTCAGGAATATGTATGAGAAATCCGTGAAAAGCGTGCGGTCGCCGTAGGACTTCGAAACGTGATCAAGCTCAACGGTCGTACGCCCCATGCGGGTGGAGATGCTGGAGAGCTCCAGTTCCTTATCTGCGCGGATGTCCTTCACGGCAGCCAGGTCTTCATAGCGCTGGATGTGGGCCTTTTGTTTGGTGGAACGTGCACGGGCGCCGCGCATCATCCATTCGATCTCCGTACGGAGGATACTGTGACGCTTTCTCTGTGCGGCAAGCTCCATGTCCTCACGCTCGGCCTTGAGCTTCAAAAAGCCCAGGTAATTGGTCTCATAAATGTAGATCTTACTGTGGTCGATCTCCATGATGCGGTTTGAAACACTGTCCAGGAAGTACCGGTCATGTGTGACCATCACGAGAGCGCCGTTATAGGCCTTTAAATACTCTTCCAGCCAATCGGCCATAAAAGAATCCAGGTGGTTCGTGGGCTCGTCTAACAGGAGAATATCGGCCTTTGAGAGCAGGGTGTTTGCGAGCGCGAGACGTTTACGCTGACCGCCGGAAAGCGTTCCGGCCTTCTGGTCGTAATCCGGGAGGCCCAGCTTCTGCAGCATGGCCTTGGCATCGCTCTCGAGCGTCCATTCGTTTGTGTGGTCCCGGTTGCCGTCCGTGACGCACTGAAGCGCGGTCATGTCATCCGGGAATACGGGACTCTGCGAAAGGAAACGGATCTTTAAATTGCGGGCGCGGGTCACGGTGCCGCTTTCCGGGTCCTCCAGTCCTGCGATCAGGCGGAGAAAGGTGGTCTTACCGGTGCCGTTGACACCGATGACGCCGACCTTTTCGTGCTCATCCAGCGTGAAGGAGGCGTTATCGAATACCGGCGTATCCGTAAAATGCTTGGTAATGTTTTCGATGTTGATGAGATTCAAAAATAGGTCTCCTCCGATACTGTAATGTCTTCATACGGGCCGTAGATCTCGATGCCGATGTCCGCATTCATTCTTTTCTTCATCGCTTCCCGTGCTCTTCCGATGAAATGCCCGTATTTATAGGTGCCGATGGATACGGTCAGATCCGACCGTACAAAGACCTCTCCTTCTCCGGTATCCCCGTTCAGACCGCTGTTGATATCTGCGGAGACCACGTACGCACCGCTTTCGTTGATCTTTTGAATGAGCCCGGCCATCGGCTCACGGACCGTACCGGAGAATCCGGTACCGAGAAGGCAGTCCACGATGCAGCCGTCTTTATAAACTGTCAGATCCGTGGCATCGGAGACGACCTCATACGGAATACCGTCCTTTTTACAGATATCAAAATAGTAGGCGCCGTCCTCGGAGAACTGTTCGGAAAGAAGAAGGAGCCTGACCGGAATGCCGCGGTCATGTAAAAGATGCGCAACGACGTAACCGTCGCCGGCGTTATTGCCCTTTCCCGCGACGATTGCGACAGGTCCATTACCCGGAATAGCTTCCGCAATGCCCTGTCCCGCGCGGAACATCAGTTCCTTTGATGAAGTTATATTTGCGATCGTCCGGGCGTCGCTTTCCCGCATGACGCGGGTGGAAACGACACGGACGGTTTTCTCGTTCATGGCTGCTCCTTTGTGTTTCGTGATCCGGTAATAAAGCGTGAGCGGATCAATTCACCCGATACAGGGCGATCGTCTTACCGTCCGCAAGCGCGGCCTTGTACTCCGCACCGCCGTCCTCCGTGTCCCGCTTGAAGAAGTGAAGGACATCGCCCTCATAGCAGGGATTCTTGTACTGCACTTCCATCGTCCGGACGTTCATGGCCTCGATCTCGGAAATGGAGAACAGGGAGAAGAACGCGGTGAAATACTTGGCATTGTTCATGTGGCGGTTGATGTCGATGTCCGTGGAAAGGACCGTGTAGGTCTTAATGGCATCGTCGTCAAATTTGTCGCGGATGCGCGAAAACGGTTCCGGGCAAGCCTTCTTCTCCAGCGGAATGAGACCATCCGGATAGATGGAATCCGTGGGCATCATGCGGCCGGTTTCGGTATTCACGATGACCCACTGGGTCTTACCGGCGGCAAGAACGTTACCCTCCGAATCCGTCAGCTCGTAGTCACGGTTTGCGGATATACGGTCCTGCGGCTCCGGCCAGGTGGTCAGTGCGACTTTCTCGCAGATCTTTGGCATACGGTTAAAATGGACACGGGTCTTTGCGCAGACCCAGTAGCAATTGTTTGCGGCCATTTCATCGCCGCCGAGCTGCAGCATCTCAGCGTGTTCGGACGCGATGTCCAGAAACAGGCAGACGCAGTCGGAAAGGCCCAGCGTGCCGTTATATCCGCATCGGCTCGAGGGCATGAACATATCGATCGTATGGGTAGGATTCATGATTCTCCTTTGTAGGTGTTTCGTTGGCTGGACAGGTACGAGGCAAACGGGCAGGTCCGGTTCGAATCTACCGGATCCGGTCCGGAATTAATAACCCGTATCGGATCAGACCTGAATGAATTTACCGGTCTTCCGGGATTCGATGGCGGCGTACGCGAGTTCCAGTGCACGTAGTCCGCGCACCGCCGGGACCGGGGGCTCTGCTCCCGCAACGAGTGCCGGGATCAGGGCATCCAGATGACGATCCAGGTTGTGACCGAAGGAACGGTTTTTGTCGCCGAAGAAGCCGGCGCGCCAGGTCTCCGCCATGTCATCGTCCGTGCGCTGGAAGGTGTAGGATTGCACATTGTCCTCGATCAGAATGCGGCCGTCCACACCGCCGATCTCGATCAGCTGGGAAAGCTTGTTGTTTTCATTGGCATCAAGGGTCGCCAGGAAGGAGCCTACCGCCCCGTTCTCAAACTGCAGGCTTAAGGAGAAGGTGGAAAAGCTGTTTCTGCCGCCGTTATCGGTCATCGTCGCGCCGATGGACTTGATGGGGCCCATCATATGCTCCATCATATCCAGACCGTGGCACTGCGCCTCGATCAGGTTCAGGTATTTATGGTCGATGAAGGGCTCGCCCCAGCCGTGACCGAAACGCCACAGCATGAACACCGGAGTCCCGAGGCGGCCGGCTTCGATGGCTTCCTTTGCCTTCAGGCACGGGACGCTGTAACGCTGATTAAAATCGATCGCAAAGAAAAGATTTTTATCCTTCGCGGACTGTACGAGCGTACGGGCTTCCTCGATGTCATAGGCGATGGGCTTTTCCGTCATGAGCGGAATACCGGCACGGATGACCTTCATGGTCTCTTCGAAATGATGCTGCGCGGGAAGGCAGACGGATACAAAATCCGGCTTCTCCTTTTCCAGCATCTCATCGATATCCAGATAATAGGGAACATGGAATTCCTCCGCACGTTCGCGGGTACGCTTTTCGGTACGTCCGCAGATCGCAACGAGCTCGGTATCATTCCGGGTGGAAAATGCACGTGCGTGCTGATGACCCCAGCCGCCGGCACCGATCACAGCAACTCTGACTTTATGGTCCGCCATGGTGAGCCTCCTGTTAAAAAAAACTGCAACCATTATATCATTTATTCTGTCAATTTCAATGAAACCGTTCGACATTTCGTTTCTACGGTTGAGTACGCGGAAAAAATCTGTTACGATGAGGATGATCTTTACGAAAGGTGTGATCTTATGATAAGGAAAAGTGTAAAGTGTTGGAAGAAAACGATCGGTGCCGCAATAGCTTTTGTGCTTCTTCTCGGGACGGCGCTCCCCGCTTCCGCGGACATCATCTATGAGCCTGATGATCCTTTTTATCAGACCAATATGGAAAAGTGCGAGACCGATTATATGGGCGCATGCTATGAGATCTGCGCAAAAGACGGAAAGGCGGATCTTTATAAATCACCGGAGGATAAAACGGTCACCGCAACGCTTGAAAACGGCCGGAGCTTCTGGGCAAATACGTATTATACGGATGATAACGCAGTGACCTGGGTATTTGCCGAACTCGGTTCGGAAGCAGGCTGGATCAGTGAAAATGCCCTGTTCAGGTACTATGACAATCAGATGTTTGAGGAGGACTACGGGAGCGAGATCAAAAATCCCGGAGAGGAATTACAGGACTTGGATTTCACGGAGTACAGTGAGATCGTGATCTACAGTTATCCGAATGCACAAAATGCTTTCGGAAGCCTGGAACCCAATGAGAATTTCGGAGTGAGCAGGGTCTACACGGATGCGCTCGGACGGAACTGGGGCTACTGCGGTTTTTACATGGGAAGACGGAGCTTCTGGTTCTCTCTGGATGCCCCCGGGGCAACGCCTGAGGTGCTCTATCAGACTGGAGCATTGGAGCCGGATACGCGCGAGAAGGTTCAGGGCGAGCCGGTGGCGCCGGAAGGAAATGCCTTCTCCGGTAATACGATGAAGCTTCTCATTTCACTGGTGGGCGGTACCTGCGGTATTGCGGTGGTCGTACTGATCCTGATGCTGATCGGAAAGTCACGGAAAAAGAAGTGACGGATACGGGAGAATTAATTAAAGGACCTGTAAGCAAAGGCTTACAGGTCCTTTTTAGTATTAGGGTCGTGACCCTGTTGAGC
>DCHF01000013.1:0-949 GCA_002315555.1 Lachnospiraceae bacterium UBA1759
TCGGTAAGAAGTATTTTGAGCAGCTCATCGACAAGATGCAAGAAGAAAAGGGCGTTAAGTTCGATATCGAACTCACCGCTGCTGACCTGAAAGAACTTGCAGCTCAGTTCAAGGCTGAGTACAAGAACCAGCTTGGTGAAGACTTCCCGTCTGACCCGGTTACTCAGTTAAAGCTCGCTATCGAGGCTGTATTCCGTTCTTGGGACAACCCGCGTGCAAACGTATATCGTCGTGACAACGATATCCCGTACTCTTGGGGTACCGCAGTTAACGTCATGCCGATGGTCTTCGGTAACCTGAACGACCAGTCCGGTACCGGTGTTGCATTCACTCGTGACCCCGCAACCGGTGAAAAGAAGCTCATGGGTGAGTTCCTGATCAACGCACAGGGCGAGGACGTCGTAGCAGGTGTTCGTACCCCGATGCCGATCGCTCAGATGGAACAGGAGTTCCCGGAAGCATACGCTGAATTCATTCAGGTTTGCGAGACCCTTGAGAATCATTATCATGACATGCAGGACATGGAGTTCACTGTTGAAAACAGAAAGCTCTACATGCTCCAGTGCCGTAACGGTAAGAGAACTGCTCCGGCTGCTCTTCAGATCGCTTGCGACCTCGTTGACGAAGGCCACAAGACCAAGGAAGAAGCTGTTGCAATGATCGACCCGCGTAACCTCGACACCCTGCTTCATCCGCAGTTCGACGCTAAGGCTCTTAAGGCAGCTACTCCGCTCGGCAAGGGCTTAGGCGCATCTCCGGGTGCTGCTTGCGGTAAGGTCGTATTCACCGCTGACGATGCAGAAGCATGGGCAGCACGTGGTGAAAAGGTTGTTCTTGTTCGTCTTGAGACCTCTCCGGAAGACATTACCGGTATGAAGGCTGCTCAGGGTATCCTGACCGTTCGTGGCGGTATGACCTCTCACGCTGCAGTAGTTGCACGTGGTATGGG
>DCHF01000013.1:1019-1212 GCA_002315555.1 Lachnospiraceae bacterium UBA1759
GTACCTGCTGTGTATCCGGTTGTGGCGACATCGTTATGGATGAAGAGAACAAGAAGTTCACTCTTGCAGGCGTTCTGTTCACCGAAGGTTCCGAGATCTCCATCGACGGTACCACCGGTAACATCTATTCCGGCATCATCCCGACTGTTGACGCTCAGATCGCAGGTACGTTCGGCCGTGTTATGGGCTGGGC
>DCHF01000013.1:1364-38548 GCA_002315555.1 Lachnospiraceae bacterium UBA1759
GCATTCCGTGAGATGATCTGCTCTGATACCGAAGAAGAAAGAGAAGTAGCACTTGCAAAGATCCTGCCGTATCAGCAGGGCGACTTCAAGGCTCTGTACGAAGCTCTGGAAGGCAACCCGGTTACCATCCGTTTCCTGGATCCGCCGCTTCATGAGTTCGTTCCGACCGAAGAAGCTGATATCGAAAAGCTGGCTGCTGCAAAGAATAAGTCTGTTGAAGAAATCAAGGCTATCTGCGAATCTCTGCATGAGTTCAACCCGATGATGGGTCATCGTGGCTGCCGTCTGGCTGTTACTTATCCGTCTATCGCTAAGATGCAGACCGCTGCTGTTATCCGTGCTGCAATCGAAGTTAAGGCTGCACATCCGGATTGGGCAGTTGAGCCGGAAATCATGATTCCGCTTATCTGCGAAATCAAGGAACTGAAGTACGTCAAGAAGGTCGTTGTTGAGACCGCTGACGCTGAGATCGCTGCTGCAGGCGTAGATCTTAAGTACCATGTAGGTACCATGATCGAGATTCCGAGAGCTGCTCTGACCGCTGATGAGATCGCTACTGAAGCTGACTTCTTCTGCTTCGGTACCAATGACCTTACTCAGATGACCTTCGGCTTCTCTCGTGATGACGCAGGTAAGTTCCTGAATGCATACTATGATACCAAGATCTTCGAGTCTGATCCGTTCGCTCGTCTGGACACCACCGGTGTCGGCAAGCTGATGAAGATGGCTATTGACCTTGGTAAGCCGGTTAACCCGTCTCTGCACGTAGGTATCTGCGGCGAGCACGGTGGTGACCCGACTTCCGTAGAGTTCTGCCACGAGATCGGTCTGGATTATGTTTCCTGCTCACCGTTCCGTGTACCGGTTGCTCGTCTGGCTGCTGCTCAGGCTGCAATCAAGAACCCGAGAAAGTAATCTTTAAAGGTTTGTGAGAAATCACTGAAGACCCCCGGCTTCCGGAAGGAAACCGGGGGTCTTTTTTTACAAAAATATTGACCACTGAGCCTTTCGGAGCGGTCTTTATTTACAAAGGTATTGCAAGGTGTTTTGCAAAAGACTTCCGTTTATGCTATATTTAGAACTATCATAAAGGTAAGGTGGGACTTATGCTCTGGGATATTCTGAAAATCGAACCGACTAAAGATAAGAAAGCGATCACAAGGGCGTACCGTGATCTTCTTTCGGGAGTGAACCCGGAGGAAAAACCGGAGGAATTCAAACTGTTAAGGAACGCGTATGAGGAAGCACTGGCCTATGCGGATCGCGAGGAAGAACCGGAAGCGGAAAAGACTCCGGTCGATCTTTGGGTCGATGAACTGAATGCACTCTATATGGAACTCCCCCGGCGCCTTGATGTTGCGGCCTGGAGAGACCTGTTTTCCGAGGAGATCTGTATCGCGCTCGACACGCGCCCGCTCATCGAGGAAGCCATGTTGCACTATTTCCTGGAGAATTTCCGCATTCCGCATGCCGTTTGGCAGTATCTGGAAGAGGAGTTCCGTTTCCTGGAGCGTGAGGAGGAACTGAAGGCTGCTTATCCGGAGGGCTTTGTGCGCTATATCATCGTCGGCGGAATCACTGAAGAGGATTCCTTCCCGATGGAGCTTTTCCCGGAAGGCACGGACGGCGCGGCTGCCGACGAATACATTCGGGCTTATTATGAACTGAGCAATACGAATTTTGACGAGGCAGGCCCTCTGTTTGAACAGTTCAATCTGCTTTCGGTGCGTCATCCCTATGGCGATGCACTCTGCCTCCGCTATGCATATTCACAGGGCGATGCCTCCGCCATCGACCGCATGAAGGAACTCTGCACGGTCTATCCCGGGGATAAACAGCTCAAGCTGCAGCTAATGGTCGGCCTGTATCAGGCCAAGTGTTTTAATGAGGCCCTCCGGACTGCGGAGGAGCTTCTTGAAAAAGGCGAGAAGAATGCGACTGTGCTTCGTGTGAAGGCCTATTCGCTGGCCGAACTCGAGAATTATAAGGACGCCCTTGAGACGCTGACGACCCTTGTGGAAATGGCCGGCGGCAACCAGCGCGTCGTTTATGACCTGGAACAGTCGATGGCCGAATGGAACGATAAACTGATCGAAAACTACGAGAAACAGTTGGCGGATGGCACTACGGACCCGGATGTTCCTTACGATCTGGCATGGGCCTACCTGCAGAACGAAAAAACGGAGAAGGCCGTGGAATTGCTTCCGAAGCTTACGGAGAATCATCCGTCGGAAGACAAGTACCTTCGCCTTTGCTTCTATACGCTCAGCCGTTCCGGAAAGACAGAGGAAGCGCTGAATGCGGTGGACCGTCTGATCGAGGCTACTGAAAATGCGGCCACAGAGGATCCGGAGGAGATCCACAAAAACGAGCAGCGCATCATGAGCACGATGCTTGAGAAGTGTCAGCTTTTGTTTACGGTCAAGCGGAAAGCGGATGCCGTTGAAGAAATGAAGAATGTACGTGCACGCTTCTTTGACAATGCGGAGGCCATCACGCGCCTGACGCAGCTTTCCCTGCAGCAGCGGATGTACCCGGAAGCCCTGGAAAACGCGCGCCGCATCACGCAGATCCTGCCGGATTCCTACCATGGTTATGTCCTCTGTGCCATCGCCTGCTTTAATATGCATCGTGACAACGAAGCATTCTCCGCGATCAATGCCGCCCTCGACCTTGATGGCTCCGACCTCTACGCATACCTTCTCAAGCTGCGTATCCTGGTCCGTAACGATGCCTTTGAGCCGGCGCAGCAGCTGATCGATTTCCTTGCGGAAAACGGCATCACCGACGATATCACCATCAAGTGGTGCAAAGCGCAGATGCTTGCGGCAAAAGAGGATGAGCGTCAGTGTGAGGAGACCAATAAGGAAAAGGCCTACACCGAATACAAATCGATCGAAAAAGAACTGGAAACGATGGAAGACCGCCCGGAGTGGGTCGCGGATTTCTATTACAATATGGCGGTGCTTCTTGCCAATGTCAAGGATGCCCGCGGGGATTATTCCCGTACCGATATTCTGGAGCTTCTGGAGAAGGGCATCGCCGCGGATCCGGAATGCTTTGACTGCATCGAATACAAGGCCTGGCTGCTCCGTAAGGAGGATCATTTCGATGAGTCCCTCGCGCTTTACAAAAAGCTTGAGGCGATGCCGCGCAACAACCACTATATTGAAACGCAGCTTGCCGATATGTATTCCGATGACGCTTACCATAGCGCCGGTAAGGCCCTCGAATACTACAAGCTCCTCGAGGAGGAACAGGGGGACACCTATGACTACCATCAGGTGGTCGGCTATCTGCACTATAAAATGAAGAATTTCGGTCTTGCGGATGAAAGTTTTGACAAGGCTCTTACGTACGCTCCGGAGGATCCGTGGCTGTACTACCGGAAGAGCTGCAATTACATGGTGGACCGTAAGCTGAATAAAGCCCTGGATGCGGCGCGGAAAGCATTGGAGCTCCATCGGAGCCAGGCGGCGGACGATGAGCATACCCGTTCCTTCTATTGGCAGAACGTGGCGACGATCCTTCTGCTTCAGAACCGCACGAGCGAAGCGGTCGCCATTTATGAGGATTGCCGCAAGCATTGCAAACGGTATGCGGATTACTGGAAGAATATCACGAATGCGCTCGGTGCTGCCGGTCGCTTCAGGGAAGTGGATAATTATATGGCGCTTTGGAAGAAGTCCGGTGAACAGGAGAAGGATTACTATGATAAACTGATCCTTCTGGAGATCGTTCACGGAAACGGGAAAAACGTTCCGAAGCTCCTCAAAAAGTATGAAAAGAAACTCGACCATGACGAATTCGTGCGGCTCAGCGCCATTTCAAATGCGTTGCGGGGAGATTTCTCCGATTGGGCATCCCTGAAAAAACAGGTACTTGACCGGCGGTATACGAAAAAGGATGAAGGCGGACTGGTCGACAGTTACGCAAGCAGTGCGTTCGGCCATTGGCTGAATAAGGAATACAAGCTGGCGCGTGAAGAGGCGGAAGCCGGTGTCCGGGATGCGGAGCAAAGCGGAAAGGTCTTCAGCCTGTATGAGCCGATCCATTACGGCGCACTCGCACAGTGTCTTGCGATCCTGGGGCGGTTTGACGAAGCGCGTGAGACCGTTTCCGAAATGAACAGCTGCTCCCTTTGCGAAAGCTGCAGATTCCACGTCTGCAAGGACTATTATCTTTACTGTGCACGGATCGAGACCATGTGCGGGAATTATGATGAAGCCCTGCGGTACTTAAAAGAACTGGAACAGGCCGATCCTACGGAAGAGGATCGTCTGATCCTGGAAGCATATCTGAAAACGAAAGGTAAATGACATGCTGATCGGTATTGATCTTGGAACAACAAACAGCCTTGCGGCCTGCTATCGGGACGGTAAAGCGGAACTTATTCCGAACCGTCTCGGTAAATTCCTGACGCCGTCCGTTGTCGCAGTCGATGAAAACGGCCTTCTGTTGGTCGGTGAACCGGCCAAGGAGTATGCCATTCTGCACCCGCTCGATGCCGCAAAGGTATTCAAGCGGAGCATGGGCACGGACCGCGTTTACACGTTGGGCCTTCAGAAGATGCGCGCGGAGGAGCTTTCCGGTGTCGTGCTTCGCTCGCTGAAGGAGGACGCGGAAGAGTATCTGGGCTGTCCGGTCGATGAGGCCATTATTTCGGTTCCCGCGTATTTCAACGAGTTTCAGCGAAAAGCGACGCAGCAGGCCGGTGAGATCGCGGGCCTCAAGGTCCTGCGCATCATAAATGAGCCCACGGCGGCCGCGCTGGCCTATGGCATCGGCGACGGTGACCGTGACGAGCGCTGCCTGGTCTTTGACCTGGGCGGCGGAACCTTTGACGTATCCATTCTGGAGTTTTACAAAAGTATCGTTGAGGTCCATGCGGTTGCCGGCGATAATTTCCTGGGCGGCGAGGATTTCACCTCCGTGCTTGCGGAACTGTTTTTGAAGAAGCATGTCATCGCCCCGGAATCCCTTGACATCAAAACGATGAACCGTGTGATGAAGGCGGCGGAGCAGTGCAAGTGCCGTTTTGCGGACGCACATGAATCCACGATGAGTGTAACGGTCGATGATACGCTGCTCGAGAGCACGATCACGCTGGACGAGTACGAATTTGCGTGCCAGACGCTCCTCGGACGGATCCGCAAGGTGCTGGAACGCAGCATCCGCGATGCGAATCTGAAGCTGAATGAGATCGACCGCATCGTGCTGGTGGGCGGTGCGACGCGTCTGCCCATTGTGCGGAAGTTCGTCATCAAGCTGTTTGGCCGCTTCCCGGGGACTCTGGATCCGGATACCGCGGTCGCAGTCGGCGCGGCGTTGCAGTGTGGCATCAAGACCCGCGACAAGGAGATCCGCGAGATCGTCCTTACGGATGTCTGCCCGTTCACCCTCGGCACGGAGATCAGTATGAGCAACGGCGTGTTTGAGGAGAGTGACCATTATCTGCCCATTATCGAGCGGAATACCGTCATTCCGGTCAGCAAGACGGAGACCGTTTACACCGCATATGACAAACAGACCCGTGTACGTGTGAAGATCCTGCAGGGAGAGAGCCGCATCGCGTCCAATAACCTGAGTCTGGGCGAGATCATCGTCCCGGTGCCGGAAGGCCCCAAGGGACAGGAGGCGGTGGACATCACCTATACCTACGATGTGAATTCGCTCTTAGAAGTCATCGTTAAGGTGCTTTCGACCGGAGTATCCCGGAAGGTCGTGGTGCAGGGCGGCAAGCAGAAGCTGTCCGATGAGGAGGTTCAGGAGCGTTTCGAGAAATTGAATTACCTTAAGCAGAATCCGCGCGATGATGAGGAAAATCGTCTTTTGCTTCTCCGCGGCGAGCGTCTGTATGAGGAATCCACATCCAGAGACCGTCAGGTGATCGACGAATCGCTGATGCAGTTTGAGCAGGTGCTGAAGAGTCGTGGTCGTGCGGAGATCGAACGCGCACGGAAGCGCCTTTCGGAGATCCTCGATAAGATCGAAGAATACTGAGCGTTCGGAACGCGTAAAATTCAAGAAAGACCGGATGTTATGGGACGTCCGGTCTTTTTATGTCCCGGGAGTGCTTCCGCGAAGCAGGCCCATTAATGGCGCGGGAAGCTTTGGAAGACATTTCCGGCACGGAGAATTCGTGTTTGCAATCAGGAAATTATATGATAATATATTCTTGAGTAGATATGCTTTGAATCGAGTGTACAATAATTGAGCAGTTTATTTCGGATATAAGTATTAAACAACATAGATAGGAGAAGGTTCGATGTCAAATTGGAAGAGCGAGGAAGAGGCAAGAGAGCAGATCAAAGCGCTGGTTGCCGATTACTACCATGATTTTAAAGCGCCCAAGGAATCGAAAGATAACTTCAGACCGGGGGACCGTATCAGTTATGCTTCCCGTGTATACGATGAGAAGGAAATGCAGAGTCTGACGGATGCCATGCTGGATTTCTGGTTGACGACCGGACGTTTTTCCGATGAATTTGAGAAGAAATTTGCCTCTTGGATCGGTGTGAAGTATGCGCATCTTGTCAACAGCGGTTCTTCCGCAAATCTGATCGCGTTTTCGATCCTGACTGCGCCGGAGCTCGGCGACCGTCAGATCAAGCGCGGTGATGAGGTTATTACGGTGGCCTGCGGCTTCCCGACGACGGTCACGCCCGTCTTACAGTACGGCGCGGTACCGGTCTTTGTGGACGTGACTGTGCCGCAGTATAACATCGATGTCACTAAGCTGGAGGCGGCATTATCGGAGAAGACCAAGGCGGTCATGATCGCACATACCCTCGGAAATCCCTTTGATCTTTCAACCGTGAAGGCGTTCTGTGACCGTCACGGTCTGTGGCTGGTCGAGGATAACTGCGATGCGCTCGGCACGCAGTATACTATCGACGGCGAGACCCGGTTCACCGGAACCTGGGGCGATGTCGGAACCAGCAGCTTCTATCCCCCGCATCATATGACGATGGGCGAGGGCGGCTGCGTATATACCAACGACCCGTTACTTCATCGTCTGATCCTTTCCTACAGAGACTGGGGAAGAGACTGCATCTGTCCATCCGGCCATGATAATTTCTGCGGACACCGTTACGACGGTCAGTTTGGTGAACTTCCGCAGGGCTACGACCATAAATATGTTTACAGCCACTTCGGTTATAACCTGAAGGTGACCGATCTCCAGGCGGCAGTCGGTGTGGAGCAGTTGAAAAAGTTCCCGTCCTTCATCGAGCGGAGAAGACACAACTGGGACCGCCTTCGTAAGGCACTCGAACCCATTGAGGACAAGATCATTCTTCCGGAACCGGCAGAAAACAGCCGCCCGTCCTGGTTCGGTTTCCTGATCTCGGTCAAGCCCTCCTGCAGCGTCAAGCGAAATGACGTGACAAAGTATATTGAAGAGCATAATGTTCAGACGCGGCTTTTGTTCAGCGGAAACCTGATCAAGCACCCCTGTTTTGATGAGATACGCGGAACGGATGCGTATCGTGTGGCCGGCGGTCTGGAGAACACGGAGTTCATCATGAACAATACCTTCTGGGTAGGTGTCTATCCCGGAATGACGGATCAGATGATCGACCATATGGCACAGGTGATTACCGAGGCGGTAAATCAGTAAACAAACAGGTGATGTATGCGGATTAGATTAGCGGACTATGTAGCCGATTTCCTTGTGAGTCGCGGCGTAACAGACGTTTTTTCAGTAGTTGGCGGCGGTGCCATGCACTTAAACGATGCACTCGGCCATCATGACGGGCTGCATGTGACTTATAACCATCACGAGCAGGCATCGGCCATTGCGGCTGAAAGCTATGCGCGACTTGAAAATAAAATAGCGGCATTGTGCGTGACCACGGGGCCCGGCGGTACCAATGCTATTACCGGTGTGGCATGCGGATGGCTGGATTCCATTCCGATGTTCGTGATCTCCGGACAGGTGCGTTATGATACCACGGCGCGTTATGCGCTGCAGTTCACGGGGACACCTCTTCGCTCCATGGGTGACCAGGAGTATGACATCGTTAGATCCGTGGCGCCGATGACAAAATATGCGGTGATGATCGAGGAACCGAAGATGATCCGGTATCATCTGGAGCGGGCGTGGCATCTGGCCACGACCGGACGTCCGGGACCGGTCTGGATCGATATCCCGGTGAATTTCCAGGGCATGTACATCGAAACGGAGGAGCTTACGGGCTATGATCCCGCGGAAGACGACGCAAAACTTCCGGCGGCCGTTTCCGATGAAACGATCCAAACGGTCATCGAGAAGATCAAAAATGCCAGGCGCCCGGTGTTCCATGCCGGCTATGGCATCCGCCTTTCCGGTGGTTATGACGCATTCCGTACGGTTCTTGAGAAGCTGAACATTCCGGTCGTAACGTACTGGAATGCGGTCGATCTGATCGAGAACGAACACCCGCTGTATTGCGGCCGTGCCGGCAACATGGGCGACCGTCCGGGCAACTGGGCGATCCAGAATGCCGACCTGATTCTGGCAGTCGGTACAAGAATTTCCATCCGTCAGGTCGGTTACAATTGGAAGACCTGGGCACGCCATGCGGAAGTGATCATGGTGGATGTGGACGAGGCGGAGCTGAAGAAACCGACTCTCCATGTAGAATATCCGGTACACGCGGACGCAAAGGATTTCCTGACCAAGCTTGCGGCGGCATTACCGGAGAACGAACACCTGAACCGGGAAGAGGATTGGTGCGCGACCTGCAGAGCGTGGCGGGACCGTTATCCGGTCGTTCAGGAAAGACAGCGGGAAGAGAGCGGAAACGGCGCCAATGTTTACGCGTTTATGGAATACCTGAGCGGACAGCTTCCGGAAAACAGCCTGACTGTGGTCTCCAACGGTGCATGCTGCGTGGTCGGAAATCAGGTGTACCGGATCCAAAGGGGCAGCCGGATGCATAATAATTCCGCTATCGCCAGTATGGGCTACGGTCTCCCGGCGGCAGTCGGCGCTTGTATCAGTGCCGGCCGTAAGGAAACCATCTGCCTGGAGGGCGACGGCAGCATCATGATGAACCTGCAGGAGCTGCAGACCGTATTGACAAACAGACTGCCGATCAAACTGTTTGTCATTAACAATAACGGATACCATTCCATCCGTCTGACACAGAACAATCTGTTTAAGGAGCATTGCAAAGTCGGCATCGGACCGGAGTCCGGCGACCTTTCCTTCCCGGAGTTCAAGAAGATCGCGGAAGCATTCGGATATCCGTATTTTGAGGCGCATTCGAACGCGGAGATGCGGGAAGCCGTATGTAATGCCCTGAAGATCGAAGGCCCGGTATTTACGGAGATCTTCACCGATACCGAGCAGGTGTGGGAACCGAAGAGCGCAACCAAACGGCTGGAGGACGGCACGTTAGTGTCTCCGCCGTTAGAGGACCTGGCTCCGTTCCTGCCGCGCGAGGAACTGGAACAGATCATGATCGTCCCGATGATCGGGGAATAAAATCCGATACTGTACCCGCAGTGTTCACCGAAGTGCTGTTACATGTGAAACACACGTTGTAAACGCACTCATTTCGGGTTGTGAATACGAAGGGGGTATGATATAAATTATCTTGCGAAGGAATGCACAGGGGAATTCTGCGCTTTTTTCGGGGAAGTGTTAATAATAAAGAGCCCGGTAGGAGGGCTTTATAACCAGAAAGGGGAAATAAAATGCCGGAAAGATATACTTATGTAGATCCGCCTCATTTACACGACACCGTTGCCAATGAAAAAATCGTTAAGCTCGGTAAGAAGATCACAGACGTCATCGACCACAAGATCAAAGGAATCAAGATCGAAGACGCTGAGTATTGGGGTCTTGCCGAGATCGTGACCGATGAGATGGCCGATGTTGCGCTGAAGATGGATCTTCGCAAGCACTACACCTTTGCCGAACTCAAGGAAATGAACAAGGAACTTTCAGAAGAGAAGCTGCAGTCTCTGTTAGATGAGATGAGCTACATCGGTCTTCTGGAGTATGACTACGGTTACCACTATGACCATAACGGCAGAACGGCTCCGCAGAGTGAGAGAAGATACATCCTTCCGATGTTCGTTCCGGGTTCCGCTGAACTGTTCAACATGGAAGAGCTTCCGGACGCATCCAATCCGCGTCTTGAAAACCATCCGGCACTGGCATCCTTCTTTGAAAGAATGACCTTCGTTCCGCTGGCAGGCATCACGCACATGGTACCGGAAGGCGGTTCCGGCGTCGGCATGCATGTCATCCCGGTTGAAAAGGCCATCTCCATGGAAAACGGCACGATGGATATCGAGCATCTTTCCTACTGGCTGAAGAAGTATGAAGGCCACATCGGTATCGGCCGTTGTTCCTGCCGCGCTTCCCGCGCGAAGCTGGACGAGGGCTGTGCGGATGACGATTTTGCATGGTGCATCGGCGTCGGCGATTTCGCGGACTACTGCCGTGAGACCGGCAAGGGCCATGATATCACTTATGAAGAGGCTATGCGCGTTCTTCAGGTCGCTGAGGATAATGGTTTCGTTCATCAGATCACGAACATCGACGGTGATAACAAGATCTTCGGTATCTGTAACTGTAACGTCAACATCTGTAACGCACTGCGTACCTCTCAGCTGTTCAATACCCCGAATCTTTCAAGATCCGCATATACCGCGGAAGTCGTTACCGAAAACTGTGTAGCCTGCGGTAAGTGCGTAGAGTACTGCCCGGCAGGTGCTGTAAGACTCGGCCAGAAGCTCTGCACGAATCAGGGCCCGGTCGTTTACCCGCGCCGTACGCTTCCGGAGCAGTCTTCCCTGAAGGAATACCTGAACTGGAAGGAAGACAAGTGGGAAGAGGAGTACAGAGACAAGAACCGTATCAACTGCTACGATACCGGTACCGCTCCCTGTAAGACCGCTTGCCCGGCACACGTTGCTGTACAGGGCTACTTAAAGATGGCAGCTCAGGGACGTTATACCGATGCCCTTGCGCTCATCAAGAAGGATAACCCGTTCCCGGCCATCTGCGGACGTGTCTGCAACCACAAGTGTGAGGATGCATGTACCCGCGGAACCATTGACCAGGCCGTCTCCATCGATGCTGTTAAGAAGTTCATCGCCGAGAAGGATCTGGAAGCCGAGACCCGCTATATTCCGAAGGTCGTTGTCGCATCCAGCAGATTCACGCAGTGGGATCAGAAGATCGCCATCATCGGTGCAGGTCCCGCAGGTCTTTCCGCTGCATATTATCTGGCAACGAAGGGCTACAAGCCGACCGTATTTGAAAAGAATCAGAAGCCGGGCGGCATGATGCGCTACGGTATTCCGTCTTATAAGCTTGAGAAGGACGTGATCGATGCCGAAATCGATGTCATCCGTGAACTTGGCGTAGAGATCAAGTGCGGTATCGAGGTCGGTAAGGATGTCACCATTGATGCGCTGCGTAAGATGGGCTATCAGGCATTCTATATTGCCATCGGCTGCCAGGGCGGCAGACTGGCCGGTGTTCCGGGCGAGGATGCGAACGGAATCAGCATCGCAGTTGATTTCCTGCATGACGCGACCGAGGATCAGAGCCAGAAGATCGAGGGCGATGTCGTTGTCATCGGCGGCGGCAACGTTGCTGTAGACTGCGCAAGAACCGCGCATAGATTCGGCGCTTCCAACATTTCCATGGTTTGCCTGGAGACCAGAGAGACCATGCCGGCATCCCTTGATGAGATCGAAGAGACCCTGGAAGAGGGCATCGAGATCTGCAATGCATGGGGCCCGAAGGAAGTCCTGAAGGACGAAAACGGAAATGTAAAGGGCGTTGTATTCAAGAAGTGTCTGAGAACCATTGATCCGGAAACGGGCAAGTTCTCTCCGGCATATGATGAAAACGAGACCATGACCATTGCCTGCACGAAGGTCGTTTACGCAATCGGTCAGGCAATCAACTGGGGCGGCCTCCTGGAAGGTGAAAAGGTTGAATTCTGGCACGGAAATTATCCGGTTGCGGACGGCCTCACCTATCAGACCTCTCAGCCCGATATCTTTGTGGGCGGCGATGTTTACACCGGACCGAAGTTCGTTATCAACGCGATCGAAGCCGGTAAGTGTGCAGCGGAATCCCTGCACAGATATGTACATCCGCATGCAAGCATGACCATCGGTAGAAACCGCCGTGACTTCATCGAACTCGATAAGACCAACCTGAAGATCGAGTCCTATGACAACGCACAGCGTCAGGAAGCCGGTATGGATGCATCCGTGGACCACAAGATGTCCTTCAGAGACGCACACAAGACCCTTACCGAGGAGCAGGTCAAGATCGAGACCTCCCGCTGTTTAGGCTGCGGCGCGTCCGTTGTTGACCCGAACCGTTGTATCGGATGCGGCGTCTGCACCACCAAGTGTGAATTTGACGCGATCAAGCTTCACAGAGATCATCCGGATGCGTCCATCATGGTTACTGCCGAAGATAAGATGAAGCGGATCCTTCCGTACTTTGTAGGTACTGTGGCAAAGCTTGCGGTCAAGAAGATTCCGAAGGAAGTCAAGGAGTACGAGCAGAAGTACGTTGAGTTCCGTCAGGCTATCGGCAAGGATACCGAGAAGCACTAAGGAGTGAATTATGCACGAGCTTGGCGTAGTGTTCTATGTCATTGACGATGTTAAAAAAGTTGCGGTCGAAAACGGGGCGGAGAAAGTAAACTCCGTCACGCTGGAGATCGGTGAAGTATCCACCGTCGTTCCGGAATATCTGATCGACTGTTGGAACTGGGCCGTGACCAAGCATGACATCCTGAACGGATGCGAGCTTCGGGTCGAGCAGATCCCCGCAGTCACGTACTGCGAGGCCTGCAAGAGCGAGTATCCCACCGTTCAGTACGGAAAGACCTGTCCGCATTGCGGAAGCGGCAAAACGTATCTGCTGCGTGGCAACGAGTTTAACATTAAAGAAATTGAAGTAATTTCGTAAAAGAGGTTGCCGTATAAAAGGCGCCGTGAAGACCGGGAGGTCTTCACGGCGCCTTTTTACGTGCGGGGCGGGTTCTTGCTCGTATCTCAATCACCTTATATTTCTCAACACTTCATACAGCTCCTTGATCCGCGTCTGATCCGGCACGTTAAATTCCACAGGCTGAATGTCCTTCGCGCGGTATTTATTCTCCCCGAGCCGATGATAGGGCAGCAGCTCGACCTTTTCCGGCCGGCCGGCGTCTTCGAAGAAGGACCGGAGGGCGTTCATATTTGCTTCCGTATCGTTCACGCCCGGGATCACCGGCACGCGGACGATGATCTTTGCACCCGCTTTTTTTAAAAAGCGGTAGTTTGCAAGGATCTGCTCATTGGATACGCCGGTATACTGCCGGTGGATCCCGGGATCCATGACCTTGAGGTCATAAAGGAACAGGTCGGTCTGCGGCAGGAGGTCTGCAAGGACCGCTTCCGGCACGTGCCCCGCGGTGTCGACCGCGGTGCAGATGCCTTCGCTTCTGCACGCCATAAGAAGCTCCTTCAGAAATTCCGGCTGCAGAAGGCACTCGCCGCCGGAGAAGGTGACACCGCCGTTTTTCAAGGGATCCGGCTGCCCGTTTGCATCACATTCGTTTCCGTAAAATACGCGGTCCCGCAGGACTTCGGAGAGGATCTCCGAAGTGGAGCGCTCTTCTCCGAAGAGGTGGATCGCACTCCGCGGGCAGACGTCCGCGCATCGGCCGCAAAGGACACATTTTACGGGCGATGGACACACCTCTCTACATTTACCGCAGTGTATGCATTTGTCTGTAAAAATGAGCTTTTCGCGCGTAGAAACGTGGCTTTCCGGATTGTGACACCAGGCACAGCGCAGATTACAGCCTTTAAAGAAGACCGTGGTGCGTATACCCGGCCCGTCCACGAATGAACCGTGCGCGATGTCAAAAATCATACCGTTCATAATGCCCTCATATGCTGCAGATCACCCTGTTACCGTCCGCTCCAGGATCTCCTTCTGGATCCCTTCGTTCAGAATGACAAAGGTGCCCGAATAGCCGGACACGCGGACCTTCAGATCCCGGTAATTCTCCGGCATCTTCAGCGCCGCCTCCAGCTCCTCCTTGGTCACATAGTTCAGCTGGAACTGAATGCCGCCGATCCGGAAATAGGTTTCAAACAGCCGGCAGACCTTATCAAAGTATTCATCGTTCTTCATGAGCGCGGCATCGATCATCAGGTTGATGACCACAGGACCCGTCATGACGCCGATGGGATCCATCTGCGCCACGGACTGCATGAGTGCAAGAAGTCCGTTCCGGTCCTTGCCGTTCGACTGGCCGGTGCCGACCATGAAGGTATCGCCCGCGTAGCGGCCGTCCGGCGTCGCCGCCGTCCGCTTGCCGTATTCGCCGAAATGCGGATTGTAACCGGCCAGCGTGCCGAAGATCAGCGGATTTCCGAACACAGTCTTCTGATCCCTGGACACGCGGTAGAGATCCTCCGTCACGCGGCGCGCTATTTCATCGGACAGCGGGTCGTGATTACCGAAGAAACGTCCGTTTTTCAGAATGTCCGCATGAAGATCCTCGTCCAGTGCCCAGTCGGATTTAAGCACATCGATCAGATGCCGGAGCGTCGTTTTCTTTTCTTCAAAAACATATTGCTTGATGATAGACAGCGAGTCGATGAGGCAGGTCTGGCCCATCAGATTTGCACCGCCGATCTTCCACTTGCACGAACCCGCAGTTGCGGAACGGCCCTCCTCGATGGGGCCGTCCAGCATGAAGCAGGAGAGAACGTTGATGTCCTTCGCACGCATTTTGTTGAACAGATTGGCGTATTCCACGATGCGGTCCATGGCATTCCGAAGCTCTTCGAGGAAGACTGCATAGAATTCCTCAAAGTCCGCGCAGTTCACCGCATCCTCCGTGCGGCCGTACAGGACATCGGTCACCGGTCGGGCGATGTTTGCCGTCAGTCCGCCGTACCATACCGTGCCCGGGAAGGACGGCTCGTTGCAGCCGACCATCGTATATTTCACAGCCTCCTCGAAAGGAATGTGTGCAAGATCCATAAGGCCCTTGATACGCGGCTCGTCGTTACAGAAAGCGACGCGCTTGTTTTTATCCGAGCGCTCGCAGTCCAGCATGTATTTCAGGACGTCGTAAGGCGTCTTTTTGGTCCAGCGGAGGGAGATCGACGGGCGGCGGGTATCCATGCCCATCAGACTCTCCACGATGAGGCGCGACAGGTCCGTAAAGCCGTCTTCGCCGTCCGCGGTATATCCGCCGATGGCAAAATGACACTCCGCAGTGAAATCCGCATTGCGGTTGCCTGTGCCGGTGGGCGTGTGATTACAGATATGAACGAAGACCTCGCGGATCAGGTCGCCGGCTTCTTCACGGGTGATCGCGCCGCTTGCGATGTCCTTCTCATACAGGTCCAGAAGGTAACGGTCCATCGTGCCGATGGAATCCGGCAGGAACTGGAAGCAGAAGATCAGGCACTGCAGGCCCTCATAGAAGCTTTCCGCGGGATAACGCGGAACACGGCGGCATGCGGCCGCAAGCTTCATAAGCTCCGCCTTTCGGACCGGGTCCGTGCAGGCGGCTGCCGCATCCTCGTGCGCGGCGGCGCAGCGATCGGACCAGGCAAGAAGGCCGTTTATGACCATCTCCTGAGATTCTTCAAAGGCCAGCTTATCGGGCTCGTTTTTGTACAGCTCCTTGCATTTTTCGATCTTTTCAAGCAGCGGAAGAAGGCCCTCGTGGATGACGCGGTCGTAATTCGGGGCGGTGTGCTGCCACTCAAAAACCACCAGGTTTTCGCGGTATTTATTGTAAAAGGCATCGAAAGCCTTCATGAAATTTGCATGATGCATACGGTGGAAGATATCGGCGGGGACAACGGCCTTGTCAAAACGGAGCATACCTGTGAAGCGGTTCTCCTCCGTGAGATAGACCGGCTGGGCCAGGATATATTCAATGATTCTTTTTGCGTTGAAAACGGCTTCCGGAAGCGCAAGGTCCAGCGGGTCGTAGGCAATTTCGACCGGCGGGGCCAGAAGGTCGTGCTGCTTCATTTCGGTGATCAATCGGTCAATACGTGTGCTCATGATAAAACTCCTTTTCCGGATGATGGTTTTACTATATGCCGGTTCCCGGGCGGAAACAATGCACGAAACCGAAAATTTGCACATTTCGGCGCTGAATATTACATCCTCTGCTTGCAAAAGAATACCGGAATCGTTAATATGAAGGCAGGAGGATATCATGAATTATAATTTCATTGTTACACAAATCGATCGAATAATTTATGTTGCGGGAGATGAATTCAAGGAAAATACATCGGTCTTTGATGCCTCGTTGAAAAGCAATGAACTGATCTTTCATCTTCCCGACATGAATAAAGGGGAGACCGAAGCGGTCATGTGCTTTGACGGCAGGGAGTATGAGATCCGTTCCGATATGATACGGCTACTTCCGAAGGGCGAGCACGAGAATTATGAGGTGCGAAGGGAGAAGCGCGGGGCCGGCTGCATCGATATCTTCTTCCAGACGGACCGACCGGTTTCGGATGAAGTCTTCTGTCTTTACAACACGCACGATCTGAAGATCGCCGAATTGTTCCGCCACGCATTTTCCGTCTGGGTCGCAAAGGGCGAGGGGTATTATCAGGAGTGCTTTTCGTGTCTCTATCGCATCTTCGCAAAGATGCAGAAGGCGCGTTATCTGCCGGAGGAGGAGTACCGCGTCATCGAACCTGCGGCCCGCTACATCGACGCCCATTTCCGCGATGAAAAGCTGAACATGGAGACCTTGGCCTCAGAATGCGGAATCAGCTATTCGGCGCTCAAGCGCATGTTCATCAAGCGTTTTGGTCTGCCGCCGCAGAAGTACGTGACCAATATGCGCATCAACTACGCGGGGGATCTCCTCACGACCGGTGATTACAGCGTGGAGACTGTGGCACAGCTTGCCGGATACAGTACGGTCTATTATTTCAGCCGGCAGTTTAAGAATCAGACCGGCCTTACGCCGACGGAGTATAAGAAAAAATACCGGTCGTCGAAATAAGGGGGATGATGTGCCAATTTCCCCTCATAACCGGAATAACTGCCGATAAATCGCCTAAAACCGCAACTTACCGAAAAGGCATTGACAAAGGTTTAACGGACTTCTATAATCTTCATATAGCATGTGACCAAGTGGTCGCATTTGCGCTTGTTCTGTTAAAATAAGCCCGGCAGGGCTTTGGGAGGTATTCATAATGCTGAAAATCGAGCATTTATCGAAAACATACGGTGAGAAAAAAGCAGTGGACGATCTGTCACTTCACATTCAGCCGGGAGAGATCTTCGGCTTCATCGGCCATAACGGTGCCGGTAAGACCACCACGTTAAAGAGCGTGGTCGGCATCCTCCGCTTCGAAGAGGGTGAGATCTACGTAAACGGCACGTCCGTCAAGGCAGACCCGATGACCTGCAAAAAGAACATCGCCTACATTCCGGACAACCCGGACCTGTATGAATTCATGACGGGCATCCAGTATCTGAACTTTGTGTCCGATATTTACGGTGTTCCGGCCGATGTCCGTGCCGAGCGCATTAAAAAGTACGGTGACCTGTTTGAACTGACGCAGGACCTGGCCCAGCCGGTCTCCGCGTACTCCCACGGCATGAAGCAGAAGCTTGCCATCATCGCCGCCTGGGCCCATGACCCGAAGCTGATCATTATGGACGAGCCGTTTGTGGGCCTGGATCCGAAAGCATCGCACCTGTTAAAGGGCATGATGCGCGAGGCCTGCGATAACGGCGGCGCGATCTTCTTCTCCACCCACGTGCTGGAGGTCGCCGAGAAGCTCTGCGATAAGATCGCTATCATAAGAGGCGGCAAGCTGATTCGTTCGGGTACCATGGAAGAGGTCCGCGGCGATGAATCGCTGGAGACGGTATTCCTGGAACTGGAAGGAGAGGAGTGAGACCATGCTGAAAACACTCATTAAAAAACAGTTTTTTGAGCTGTTTCAGAGCTATGTCCGGGACCGTAAGACCGGCAAGCGCCAGAGCCGCGGTAAGACGGTCGGAATGATCATTCTGTTTGCGTTTATCTTTGCTTATGTGGCGTTTATGATGTTCGGCCTTTCGACGCTTTTGGCAAGTGCGCTCCTGAGTAAGGAGGCCGCGACCGGAAACGAGTGGCTCTACTTTGCGATCATGGGTATCATGGCGATCCTGCTCGGCACCTTCGGAAGTGTGTTCAACACTTATTCGGGCCTGTATCAGGCAAAGGATAACGAGCTGCTTCTGTCGATGCCCATTAAGCCGGGCACGATCCTGTTTGCCCGCATGACCGGTGTTATGGCCATGAGCGCGCTGTACAGTTCCATCGTCTGGCTCCCCGCTGTCCTGAACTACTGGATCCGTAAGGGCGTTTCCGCGCTCGCGGTTCTGAATCCGCTGATCCTGTTCCTTGCCATTGCGGTATTCGTTTCTGCCGTGACCTGCATTCTGGGCTGGATCGTGGCACTGATCTCCGCAAAGCTCCGCCACAAAAACATTATCAGTGTGATCATATCCCTGGTATTCTTCGGCGCATATTATTATGTGTGTGTCCGGTTGAATGTGATCATTACATCGCTGATCAATAACACTGAAGCCGTCGGCTCTGTCGTAAAGCGCTGGATCTTCCCGGTCTATCATCTGGGCCTCGGCGCAGCGGGCAGCATTCCGTCCATGCTGATCTTCATCGCATTGTCAGCGGTTTTGTTCGGCATTTTGTATATGATCCTGTCGCGGTCCTTCTTAAGCCTTCTGACAACGAAAAAAGGTGAGAAAAAGGCGGTCTACCGTGAAGAGCCGGTAAAGTCACAGTCTGCAAAGAAAGCGCTTTTAAACCGGGAATTCAAGCGTTTTACAAACTGCACGGTCTATATGCTGAATTCCGGCTTCAGTGCGGTCATGAGCATCGCGGCCGCTGTGATCGCGCTGGTCCGCATGGACAGTGTACGGACCTATATGGATCGGGCGATGGCTGCCCTCGGAATGGATCCCGGAATCACCGTGGTATTCGCGGCGCTCATCGTGCTCCTCATCTTTTCTATGGGCCAGATCTCCTCGGCGTCGGTTTCTTTAGAGGGAAAATATCTGTGGATCATCCGCTCGATGCCGGTGCGCACGCCGGAGATCCTGGAGGCCAAGGCCAACCTGCACGTTGCGGTCAACTCCGTGCCTGCCGTTCTTTCCGTTGTCCTTTTCGGCATCATCTTCAAGGCGGAGATTTACGAGCTCATCCTCCTTGCGGCGGTCGCCTGGACCTTCATATGGTTCACCGCCGAGCTCGGGCTCATGATGGACCTTTTAAAGCCCAACCTGGAATGGACCAGTGAAATGGTTCCGGTCAAACAGGGCCTGCCGCTTCTTTTCTCGATGATGATCTCATCGGTGGTTGCATTTGTCCCGGGACTCGTGTATATTTTCTTATTGAACAAGCTCCCGGCAGCGGCCTATCTGGCATTCATGGGCGTTTTCCTGTCCCTGACGGTCCGCCTTCTCAAGCGCTGGATCGAAACCAGGGGTGTGGAGCGGTTTGAAAAGCTGTAACGGGCGACCGCCTGTACGCTGAGAAAACGTTTGCGAGGTGTGATATGAGCAGTGTGATCCGGAGAGCGGAAGAAAAGGACATGGAAGGCATCAACCGCCTGCTTCTCGAGGTGCTTCTTGTGCACCATGCGGGACGGCCCGATCTTTTCAAGGGCGCCGGTAAAAAGTATACCGACGAGCAGCTTCTTGCGATCCTGAAGGACGATGATAACCCGGTCTTTGTCAGTGTGGACGAGGACGGCTATGTGGAAGGGCATTGTTTCTGTCAGACGCAGGTGCATCCGGAAACGGCCGCGACGTATGCGTACAAGTCCCTGTACATCGACGATCTCTGCGTGGAGGAGACGCTCCGCGGGCGGAAGGTCGGTACGCGGCTGTACGAGTATGTGAAGCAGTATGCAAAAGAAAACGGATATTACAACATCACGCTGCACGCATGGGAGTGCAATCCGAATGCGGTGGCGTTCTATAAAGCCATCGGGCTCGGAACGCAGCAGTATACGATGGAAGAGATCCTGTAACAGAAGCGCAGTGATGCGTAAAAAACCCCGCGGCAATTCGGAAACCGGAGAATGGTACCGTCTTGCCGCGGGGCTTTTATATGTGTTTTGTGGACATGAAATGTCTCCGGAGTTCACCTTTCGGCATTTACCCTCCGGTGTTCACCTTTCGGCGCGGGATCACTCGTTATACAGGATCAGCGCGATAAACTCGATCGCTTCGTCACCGTCGTTGACAAGTCCGTGTGATTCGCCGTCGTTGCAAACGGTAACATCGCCCGGCCGGATGCGGACCTCGGTGCCGTTATCCGTGTAGATGCCGGTACCCTTCAGGATGTAGAAAATCTCGTTGTCACCGGAATGGCTGTGATAGCCGATGGTATTTCCCGGCGCAAGGACCATGTGATTGAACATGCGTCCTTTTTTGTACATTTCACCCTCGCCGTTTAACAGGAGATGCATTTCCGCTTCGCCGATACCGCCGCGGATGCATTTGTAGTCGACGATCTGTTCTTTCTTTGTTCTTACCATATCAGACTCCTTTATTCTTGCAATATAATTTACTTGTTCATTCGTCTGCGGATCCGGACGCTTTTTGCGGAATACGGCATTGTGCCGTTTCCGGTGATCATACGGACTTCAGAAGGCCTCGAATGTAATCCTGCGTGACCGTTCCGAGCGTATTCTTTACCGTACCGTTGTTTTCCCAGCGCGGCAGCTCGTTTTCGATATCCTCCTCGGACAACCCCAGTTTTTCTTCAGGCAGGGTACTCACGATCAGAGCGCGCATATCGGCTTCGGAAATGTCGAGCGCGGAGTAGAAGGCATCTGCGGTCTCCGGCGCTTCCTTCCGGATGTGCTCCATCAGGCTCGGCAGGAAGACGGCGCATGCAAAGCCGTGCGGGACATTGCAGTGCTCGGTCAGGAAATAGCCGACGTTGTGCGGGTATGCGGTTCCGGTCACGCTGATGGCCAGTCCGCCGAGGATCGAGGCTTCGTAAAGATCGCTCCGGTCGGCAAGCGTCAGGGCTTCACCGGCAGCGGCTTTTTTCATCGGGGCGTAGGCCAGGCGGATGCCGCGGATCGCGGCGGCACGGGAGAATTCGTTGGCCTTACGGCTGAAGAAGCTCTCCATGCTGTGGGCGATGGCATCGGCTCCGGTGGACAGGGTGACAGGAAGCGGCATAGACATCGTATAGCGCGGATCACCGAAGGAGGCGACCGGGAAAAGGCGCGGATCATTGATGCTGTGCTTCCGGCCCGTGGAATCCGTGACAACAGAGACTGCGGTGACCTCGGAGCCGGTACCGGATGTGGTGCCGACGGCGATGACGGGAAGCGGGGTCGCCCAGGCCTTCTTGTAGAAATCCGCTTCGGAGAGACCGGGATATGCGGCAAAGATCGCGATGGATTTTGCGGCGTCCATCGGGGAACCGCCGCCGATGCCGATGATCAGATCACATCCCGCATCATGTGCCAGCTGTCCGGCCTCCATGCAGGAGGTGAGGAGCGGGTTCTCACGGATACCGTCGTAGATGCGGCTTTCGAGGCCGGCATCCCGAAGGGCGGAGAGGACATCATCCAGCGCGCCGCTTTTTTTCGCGGACGACGCACCGGTCACTAAAAGAACCGGGCCGCGGAAGCCCTTAAGCGCGTCCTTCATATGGTCGCGGACTGCATATTCTCCGGCAAAGACCTTTGCCGGCATGTAAAAATTCATCATGGTATACCTCCGGCCGGATTTCTCCGGCAAATCGTAGCATTGTATTTATCTTACCCCACGGGGCCGATGCTTGCAAGAAAAATCGAAGGGACGATGAAAACGGCCTGCTATCAAAGGGACAATGTTTTTAAAAACTGCGCAGTCGATAAAGAATAATGCCATACTCTTGAAAACATCCCCCGGGATATTGTAAAATAGATAACAGTTCAGTTTTTAGGAGTATCATGAAAAAGATCCACATTATCAAAGAGAAGCAGTTCTACATGAGCGTGCTTGCGATCATGCTGCCGGTTGCGGCGCAGCAGGCCATCAATATGGGCGTCAACATGATGGACACCATCATGCTCGGCCAGCTTGGTGAGGTCCAGCTTTCCGCATCCTCGCTCGCAAACTCGTTCTACAATATTTTCCACATTTTCTGTATGGGCATCATCGGCGGATGCAGCGTCATGGTCTCGCAGTACTGGGGCGCCAGGGACGAACACCGTGTCCGTGAAACGTTCGCGCTTTCCACGCGTCTCACGCTGATCTTGGGAGCGCTGTTCATGGCGCTCACACTGATCGCGCCGCGCGGCATCATGCGTCTGTACACGGATGAGGAAGCGGTCATCGAAGCCGGCATCCGATACCTTCAGATCACGGCTTTCATTTACCTGATCCACGGCCTGGGTCTGGTCACCGCGCAGCTGATGCGTTCGGTCGGTGAGGCAAGGATCGGTCTCTGGGTATCCATCGTTTCCTTCGGTGTCAATATTTTCGCAAACTGGGTCTTCATTTTCGGTCATTTCGGTGCGCCGCGCATGGAGATCGCCGGTGCGGCCGTCGGTACGTTGATCGCCCGTGTTTCCGAGCTCATCGTCACGGTCATCTGCGTATTCTTCATCGATAAGAAGCTGCATCTCCGTTTTGCGGACATTTTGAAGAATCCGTCCGGAGAGATCTGGAAGAAGTATTTCAAGGTCGGTACGCCGGTCCTCATTTCCGATGGGCTTCTGGGCTTCGGCAGCACGGCACTCGCGATGGTCATCGGCCGTCTCGGTACGGCAGCTGTCTCCGCAAACTCCATCTGTCAGGTCGTGGACCGTTTGTTCACGGTCGTGATCCAGGGCGTCTCCAATGCGTCCAGCATCATTGTCGGACAGACTATCGGAAGCGGCGACAAGGAGAAGGCACAGTATCAGGGCGAGACCTTCTATCTGATGTCCCTGGCCTTCGGTGCGGTCTGCGCGATCCTGGTCCTCATCGTCGGTCCGCTGACGCTCGTGTTCTACAAGCTGGAGCCTGAGACGATCGTTGTGACCAATCAGATGATGAAGGCTTTTGCGGTCATCGTATTCTTCCAGTGCATCCAGTCGGTCATGACGAAGGGCGTCCTCCGCGGCGGCGGTGATACCCGTTTCCTGATGGCTGCGGATATCCTGTTTATGTGGATCGTCAGCATCCCGCTCGGCTATGTGACCGGCATCATCCTCGGTCTTCCGGCCTGGGCTGTCCAGTTGTTTCTGCGTGCCGATTACATCATAAAATCTCTGTGGTGCATTTCCCGCCTGATGAGCGGAAAATGGATCCACGATGTCACCAGAAAAAAGGCTTGACATTATCACAGCACAGTGGTAAATTGATTAAAATTGAGAAACCGTTGAAGCGGAGATAAAGGCGATGATGCCTCCACAGAGAATCCGGGAAGGCTGAGATCCGGGTATGAAACAAGTCGTCAAATGGACCGCTGAGGGCGCAGTCAAATGTGTATGTGCACAGAGTATTCTGCGACGTAGGGCATACGTCAGTTGCCCGGGATATGTTGGTATCCTGCTGAGTGCACGGGTCAGACCGTGAATCAAGGTGGCACCGCGAATGTATTTATTCGTCCTTGATAAACCTGTTTTGGACAGGTTTATCGGGGACTTTTTTTATGCAGCAGGACGGAGACCGCGAAGCGCGGGTCCTGCGGGCTGCATATATCTATCAATAGGAGGCAATATGAAGATTTTTCCCGACATGAACGAAGTGAAACGTTTGGCGGAGACCGGTAACTACGATGTGGTTCCGGTCAGTACGGAGATCCTTTCCGATAGCTGTACCCCCATCGAGGTCCTGCGGATATTAAAGAATGTTTCCACGCATTGCTATATGCTGGAATCCGCTCACCAGGATGAAAAATGGGGCCGTTATACGTTCCTCGGCTACGATCCCCGCATGGAGATCACCTGCCTGGACGGAGAGATCAAGGCCGGCAGCATCCGCGTCAAAACGGACGATCCTTCCGCATTCCTCCGCCAGATTTTGTCAGATTACCGGAGCCCGAGATTTAAAGAGCTCCCTCCTTTTACCGGCGGTCTCGTCGGATATTTCTCATATGATTATCTCGGGTATCCGGAGCCTTCCGTCCGCGTGGAAGTGGAAGACACCGAAAACTTCCGCGATGTGGACCTGATGCTTTTTGACAAGGTCATCGCATTCGATAACTTCCGTCAGAAGATCGTCCTGATCGTCAACATGCCGCTTAAGGACATCGAAGTCGGTTACAATAAAGCCGTTCTGGAGCTTGAACAGTTAAAGAAGCTGCTCCTCACCGGTGAGAAGAAGCAGGAGCCCGCAGGCCGTTTGACCGGCCCGGTCACCCCGTTATTCGATCACGATACCTACTGTGCGATGGTCGAACGCGCAAAGCGGTACATCCGTGAAGGCGATATTTTCCAGATCGTCCTTTCCAACCGCCTTTCCGCTCCGTTTGAGGGCAGCCTGTTAAATACTTACCGCATTCTCCGCACCATCAATCCTTCGCCGTACATGTTCTACTTCTCCGGCACGGATGTGGAAGTCGCCGGTGCTTCACCGGAGACCCTGGTCAAGCTGGAAAACGGCCGCCTTCATACCTTCCCGCTCGCAGGCACACGCTGGCGCGGCAAGACGGACGAAGAGGACAAGGCCCTGGAAGAAGAGCTTCTGGCCGATGAAAAGGAACTCGCCGAGCACAACATGCTCGTGGATCTCGGAAGAAACGACCTCGGAAAGATCAGCACCTTCGGTTCGGTCGAAGTTGAGAAGCTGCATTGCATCCAGCGTTTCTCGCATGTCATGCACATCGGCTCCACCGTCGGCGGCAACATCAGGGATGGCAAAGACGCGCTTGACGCAGTGGAAGCGGTCCTCCCAGCAGGAACACTTTCCGGTGCACCGAAAATCCGCGCGATGCAGATCATCGGCGAACTCGAAAACAACAAACGCGGTATCTACGGCGGTGCCATCGGCTACATCGACTTTGCCGGCAACATGGACACCTGCATCGCGATCCGCATCGCATACAAGAAAAACGGCAAGGTATTTGTGAGAAGCGGCGGCGGTATCGTCGCGGATTCCGTACCGGACCGTGAGTATCAGGAGACCATCAACAAGGCAAAGGCGGTCCTGAACGCACTGCAGATGGCAGAGGAGGCGGACGAATGATCTTACTCATCGACAACTACGACAGCTTTTCCTACAATCTGTATCAGCTCATCGGCGAGCTGGATCCGGACATCCGGGTCATCCGTAACGACGAGATGACCGTAGAGGAGGTCCGGGCACTGAAGCCGAGCCACATCATCCTGTCCCCGGGACCGGGAAGACCGGAGGATGCGGGCATCATCGTGGAAGCCGCAAAGACGGTGTGCCGGGAGATCCCGACGTTGGGTGTCTGCCTCGGTCATCAGGCCATCTGCATGGCCTACGGCGCAACGGTCACCTACGCGCGTCAGCTGATGCACGGCAAACAGTCTGTCGCGACGATGGACACGAACAGCGCGCTGTTCTCCGAATGCTCGGAAAGAACCACGGTCGCGCGTTATCACAGCCTGGCAGCGGATCCCGATACGATCCCGGATTGTCTTCGGGTCATCGCCCGCACGGACGATGGTGAGGTCATGGCGGTACAGCATCGCGACTATCCGATCTACGGCGTCCAGTTCCATCCGGAATCCATCATGACTCCGGAAGGAAAGAAGATCCTGGCAGCATTTTTGAAAATCAAAGCATGAATATAGAAAGAGGAGAAACACAATGATCAAAGAAGCAATCATCAAAATCGTAACCAAGCAGGACCTTTCCTACGATGAAGCTTACACCGTCATGAACGAGATCATGAACGGCGAGACCACCCCCACTCAGAATGCGGCGTTCCTGGCGGCCCTTTCAACAAAGAGCACCAAGGCGGAGACCATTGATGAGATCATGGGATGTGCGGCAGCCATGCGCGAGCACGCGACTCCGGGCGAACTGGACTCCGAGGTCCTGGAGATCGTCGGTACCGGCGGTGACGGCGCCCACAGCTTCAACATTTCCACGACCGCAGCCTTTGTGATCGCCGCAACCGGCATCAAGGTCGCAAAGCACGGCAACCGCGCAGCTTCTTCCCTGAGCGGCACGGCGGACTGCCAGGAAGCGCTCGGCGCAAACATCCAGCAGGATCCGGAAAAGTGTAAGGAGCTCATCGAAAAGGTCGGCATGTGTTTCTTCTTTGCACAGAAGTATCACGCATCCATGAAGTACGTCGGCGCCATTCGTAAGGAACTGGGCTTCCGTACCGTATTCAACATCCTCGGCCCGTTAACGAACCCCGGAAAGCCCACCTATCAGCTGCTCGGTGTTTATGACGAAGCCCTGGTCGAGCCGCTGGCACGTGTTATGAACGGCCTCGGCGTAAAGCGCGGTCTGGTCGTTTACGGCCAGGACAAGCTCGATGAGATCTCCGCAAGCGCACCGACCACGGTCTGCGAATTTGAGGACGGCATTTACAAGAATTATGTGATCGCGCCGGAGAATTTCGGTCTGGAACGCTGCACGAAGGAAGATCTTGTGGGCGGCACTCCTGCGGAGAACGCGGAGATCACCAAAGCGGTACTGAACGGCGAGCAGGGCCCGAGAAGAACGGCGGTCCTTCTGAATGCGGGTGCTGCGATCTATATCGGCGGAAAGGCAGCCACGCTGGCAGAGGGTATCCGTGTTGCGGCGGAAATGATCGATTCCGGTAAGGCAATGGCAGTTCTCAGCGCCTATGTTGAGGAGACCAATAAATGACGATCCTGGATGAGATCGCCGGATATGCCCGCCTCCGCGTGGAAGAGGACAAAAAGACGGTCACGCTGAGCGAAATTAAAAAGCGCTGCGAAGAGAAGCGGAAGGCGGAGACGGACGTACGGGACCACCGGTTTCTGGAAGCTCTGAAGCGGCCCGGCATGAGCTTCATCTCCGAGGTGAAGAAAGCATCGCCCTCCAAGGGCCTGATCTCTCCGGATTTCCCGTATCTTGAGATCGCGGCCTCGTACGAGGAAGCCGGAACGGATTGCATCTCGTGTCTCACGGAGCCCAGGTGGTTCCTGGGCTCGGATGAGATTTTTTGTGAGATCCGCTCGACGGTCGATGTCCCGATGATCCGCAAGGACTTCACCGTCGATGAATACCAGATCTACCAGGCGTACCTGATGGGCGCAAACGCGGTGCTTCTGATCTGCTCGATCCTCGATGAGGAAACAGTCCGGAACTATCGGGTCCTGGCGGAAAGCCTCGGCATGGACGCCCTCGTGGAGACCCATGACGAAGAGGAGATCAGAGCCGCGGTCCGGGCCGGTGCGAAGATCATCGGCGTCAACAACCGGAACCTGAAGGATTTTACCGTGGATTTTTCCAACGCGGAACGCCTGCGGGCACTGATCCCGGAGGACAAGGTCTATGTCGCGGAGAGCGGAGTCAAGGGACCGGAGGATATCCGGATCCTGAAAAAGATCGGTGCCGATGCGGTGCTGATCGGCGAGACGCTGATGCGCGCGGATGATAAAAAAGCGATGCTGGATGCGCTCCGGAATGCGTGAGGGCGATATGAAGATCAAGATCTGCGGCATTTACCGCGAAGAGGATATTGCGATCGTGAATGAGGCACGGCCGGACTATTTCGGTATGGTGCTGAATTTCCCGAAGTCGCACAGGAGCGTAACGCAGGAAGAGGCCCTGCGGTTGAGAGCGGGCATCGACCGGAAAATTCCGGCCGTCGGTGTGACGGTGGATCTTCCGATGGAGGAACTCATCGCACTTGCAGCGAGCGGGTGCATTGACATCCTGCAGCTTCACGGGCATGAGAATCCGGAGATGATCCGGGAGCTCCGCGAAAAGACCGGAAAGCCGGTCTGGAAGGCCTTTAAGATCCGGAGCGAAGCGGATCTTCGGGAGGCGGTGGAAAGCCCTGCGGATAAGATCCTGCTCGACAACGGGTACGGCACCGGGGAGACCTTTGACTGGACGATGGTCGGCACCATCGACCGTCCGTTTATTCTTGCGGGAGGAATTCGGGAAGATAACATTTACAAGGCTTTTGAGATGATGAGACCTGAAATGTTTGATATTTCTTCCGGCGTAGAGACGGACAAGAAGAAAGACAGGGAAAAAGTGATCCGCATCGTGGAAAACGTGCGGAGAATGGTATAAAGAGGAGGAATAACATGTCAAACGGAAGATTTGGTATCCATGGCGGACAGTACATTCCGGAGACTTTGATGAATGCGGTCATCGAACTGGAGAAGGCCTATGACCACTACAAGAACGATCCGGAATTCAACAAAGAACTGTCGGAGCTTTTTAACGAGTACGCGGGACGTCCTTCCCGTCTGTACTATGCGGAGAAGATGACAAAGGATCTGGGCGGCGCAAAGATCTATTTAAAGCGTGAGGATCTGAACCATACCGGCGCGCATAAGATCAATAACGTACTCGGCCAGGCCCTGCTTGCAAAGAAGATGGGAAAGACCCGTCTCATCGCGGAGACCGGTGCGGGACAGCACGGTGTTGCGACCGCAACGGCGGCTGCACTGATGGGCATGGAGTGCGTGGTATTCATGGGTGAAGAGGACACCAAGCGTCAGGCACTCAATGTTTACCGCATGCGTCTTCTGGGCGCGGAGGTCATTCCGGTCACGTCCGGTACGGCTACGTTAAAGGATGCGGTATCCGAGGCCATGCGTGAGTGGACCTCCCGCATCGACGATACGCATTACTGCCTGGGCTCCGTCATGGGCCCGCATCCGTTCCCGACCATCGTCCGTGATTTCCAGGCGGTGATCTCCAGGGAAACAAAGGAACAGATGCTGGAGAAGGAAGGTCGTCTTCCGGATGCCGTGATCGCCTGCGTGGGAGGCGGCTCCAATGCCATCGGCTCCTTCTACAACTTCATTGAGGACGAAGGCGTTGCGCTGTACGGCTGTGAAGCAGCCGGCAGAGGCATCGACACCTTTGAGACCGCAGCGACCGTCAATACCGGCCGTATCGGCATTTTCCACGGCATGAAGTCTTACTTCTGCCAGGATGAGTATGGCCAGATCGCTCCGGTATACTCCATCTCCGCCGGCCTGGATTATCCCGGTGTCGGCCCCGAGCATGCTTATCTGAATGACATCGGCAGAGCAAAATACGTTCCGGTCACGGACGATGAAGCCGTTGACGCCTTTGAATACCTTGCAAAGACCGAGGGCATCATCCCCGCCATCGAATCCGCGCATGCGGTCGCTTATGCCATGAAGCTGGCACCGACCATGGACAAGGACAAGATCATCGTCATCACGATCTCCGGACGCGGTGACAAGGACTGTGCGGCCATTGCACGCTACAGAGGGGAGGACATCTATGAGTAATATCAGAAAAGCGTTTGAAAACGGAAAGGCATTCATTGCATTCATCACCTGCGGCGATCCGGACCTCGAGACTACGATCGAAGCGGTAAAGGCCATGGAAGAAGCCGGCGCGGACCTGATCGAGCTCGGCATTCCCTTCTCCGATCCCACAGCGGAAGGCCCGGTCATCCAGGGCGCGAACATCCGCGCGCTGGCAGGCGGCGTGACCACGGACAAGATCTTTGACATGGTGCGCGAGCTTCGAAAGACCGTGAAGATCCCGATGGTCTTCATGACCTATGCAAACGTCGTGTTCTCCTACGGAACCGAGCGTTTTGTGAAATCCTGTCGGGAGATCGGTATCGACGGCATCATCCTTCCGGATGTTCCGTATGAAGAAAAGGCCGATTTCAAGCCTACCTGCGATACTTACGGCGTGGATCTGATCTCCCTGATCGCACCGACTTCGGAAAACCGCATCTCCATGATCGCGGGCGATGCCGACGGCTTCCTCTATGTGGTATCCTCCCTCGGCGTTACCGGTGTCCGTTCCGATATCACGACCGACCTCGGCAGCATGGCGGAGCTGGTACGTGCCAGCGCGAAGGTGCCCAGTGCCATCGGCTTCGGTATCTCCACCCCGGAACAGGCCAGGAAGATGAGCGGATATGCAGACGGTGTCATCGTCGGTTCCGCGATCATCAAGATCCTGGAAAAGTACGGAAAAGAAGCAGTTCCGCACATTGCGGAATATGTAAAGAGCATGAAGGATGCGATCCGCTGAGATCCGTCCGGTGCAGTATAAAAACAGGCAGTGCGTTCCTTCGGGGACGCACTGTTTTATTTGACTTTATTACAGTAAAGCGTTATACTGAAGGTTGCTGTCGGTGACGGCACAAAATGAATTTATACCGGCAGGGGGAGAGCATTATGTTCAAGTCGATCGGATTTATCGGAACGGGAAACATGGGAAGCGCAGTTGCGACGGCGGCGGTGAAGAGCGGCCGTGCGGAAAGCATTCTTCTTGCAAATAAAACAATGGCAAAAGCGGAAAAGGTGGCGGCGGAGCTGAAAGCGTCCGGAACGGCCATGGAGATCCGCACGGCCGCGAACAGTGAGATCGCGCAGAAATGTGACCTGATCTTCCTCGGCGTCAAGCCGCAGATGATGACGGACATGCTCGCGGGTATTCAGACGGAGCTTGCGGAGCGAGATGACCGCTTTGTGCTGTGCACGATGGCGGCGGGCCTTACCTGCGAACACATTGCCGAGCTGGCGGGCGGAACGTACCCGGTGCTCCGCATCATGCCGAATACGCCGGCGTCCATCGGCCACGGCGTGATCCAGTACTGCGGAAAGAACGTATCGGAGGAGGAGCTTTCGGAGCTTCAGACGATCCTTACTCCGGCGGGACAGGTGGTCCGCGTGGAGGAGCGGTTGATCGATGCGGCATCGGCAGTGTCCGGCTGCGGTCCGGCCTTTGCCTACATGTTTGCCGAGGCTCTTGCGGACGGCGGTGTGGCATGCGGCCTCCCGCGTGCACAGGCGCTCACCTTTGCGGCGGGCATGCTGGAAGGCGCGGCGGAGCTTCTTTTGGAATCCGGTAAGCACCCGGGCGAACTCAAGGACGCGGTATGCTCTCCGGGCGGTTCCACGATCCAGGGCGTTCGCAAGCTGGAGGAAGCCGGCTTCCGCGGTGCGGTGATCGATGCGGTCATCGCGGCTTATGAAAAGACGCTGAGTTTTAAATAAGACAGAAAAACGGTGTGATCCCGCTCCGGGGCTCTGTGTCCCCGGGGATCACAAAAGTAAGGATAAACGATTATGAGAATTGTCATCAAAGTGGGAACCTCCACGCTGGCACATGCCTCCGGACATGTGAACATCCGCCATATGGAGCTTCTTGTCAAAGTCCTTTCGGACCTGAAAAATGCCGGCCACGAGATCATTCTGGTGTCTTCCGGCGCCATCGCCATGGGTGTAGGCAAAATGAACCTTGCGGGCAAACCGGACGATATCCCCGGCAAGCAGGCCGTCGCCGCTGTCGGTCAGTGCGAGCTCATGTATACCTATGACCGCATGTTTTCCGAGTATAATCACACGGTCGCGCAGATCCTTCTGACCGCGGACGATGTGGAGAACGATGTGCGCCGCGCCAATTTCGAAAACACGATGGAGCGCCTTCTTGCGCTGCGCGTGCTGCCCATCATTAATGAGAACGATACCATCGCCACCGCGGAGATCAAGGTGGGCGATAACGATACGCTGGCAGCCATCGTGGCGGAGTCCGTGAACGCGGACCTTCTGGTGCTGCTTTCCGACATCGAAGGTCTGTACACCGCAAATCCCCGCGAGGATGAGTCGGCGGTGCTGATCCCGGTCGTCAACGAGGTCACCCCGGAGATCGAGGCCCTGGGCGGCGGAGAGGGCTCCGCGCTCGGAACCGGCGGTATGATCACCAAATTAAGAGCGGCAAAGCGTGTCAACGAAAAGGGCTGTGACATGGTCATCATGAACGGCGAAAACGCGAACCTGCTCTATGATCTTCTGGAGGGAAAGGCCATCGGCACACGTTTCCTCGGAAAGAAGGCGTGACATGACGACGATGGAGATCCTGACCGCGGCGCGCGAGGCCAAACGGGCCATGGCAGCAGCGGATACGGAAACGAAAAACAACGCGCTGAAGCTTATGGCGGAAGCGCTTCTTGAAAGTACGGAAGAGATCCTTGAAGCAAATCAAAAGGACATGGACGATGCCCGCGGCATGGTCACCGAGGTCATGCTGGATCGTCTTCAGCTGACGGCCGCCCGCATAAAGGGGATGGCGGACGGCATGCTGGAGGTCGCTGCGTTGCCGGACCCCTGTAATACGGAGCTTTCCGAGACCGAACGCCCGAACGGCCTGAAGATCACCAAGATCTCCGTCCCGATGGGCGTCATTTCCATCATTTACGAATCCCGTCCCAATGTGACGAGCGACGCCGCAGCACTGGCCCTGAAGGCCGGAAGCGCCTGCGTCCTCCGCTGCGGAAAGGAAGCGCACCGGAGCGCGGACGCCATCGTGCGTGCACTGAAGAGCGGTATGGTGAAGGCCGGGCTTCCCGCGGATGCGTTGTTCCTTGTGGAGGATGTGAGCCGTGCATCGGCAACGGAGCTGATGACCGCACGTGGCTATGTGGACCTTCTGATCCCCCGCGGAGGCAAGGGCCTCATCAGAGCCTGCGTAGAACAGTCAAAAGTGCCGGTTTTAGAGACCGGAACAGGAATCTGCCACATTTATATTGACGAGGATGCGGACCTTGAAAAGGCCTTAAATATCGTCGAGAACGCGAAGTGTTCCCGCCCGTCCGTCTGCAATGCGGCGGAGGTATGTCTGGTAAATGAAAAGATCGCAGCGGCGTTCCTGCCGCTTTACAAAAAGCGTCTTACGGAGGACCGCGAAGCTGCCGGAAAGATCCCGGTGGAGCTCCGTCTCTGTGAAAAGGCGCGGGAGATCATCGACGGCACCCCTGCGGGTCCGGAGGATTTCGATACGGAGTTCCTGGACTACATCATGGCGGTCAAGGTCGTGAAGGACACGGAGGAAGCGATCCTGCACATCGCAGAGCATTCCACCGGTCACTCGGAAGCGATCGTCACTGAAAACGAAGCTCACGCGGAAGCCTTTACGAAGGCGGTGGATTCCGCAGCGGTCTATGTCAATGCCTCCACCCGTTTTACGGACGGCGGCGAATTCGGACTGGGCTGTGAAATGGGCATCTCCACACAGAAGATGCATGCCCGCGGACCGATGGGCCTTCGCGAGCTCTGTTCCTACAAGTATGTGATCCGCGGAAACGGGCAGACACGCTGACTGTGCCGCGAACCGGAATACCGGGCGGGAAGAATGATTTCCTGCCCGTTTTCAAACGGAGGAGAAGATCATGACCGTGTATTATATCGATGCGGAGAACGGACGGGAGACCAATGACGGCCGGACCCCGGAGAACCCGAAGGCGCATTGGCGCGATCTCTTCATCCGCCCGGGCGACGTTGTCCGGCTGAAGAGGGGGTGTACGTTTCACGGAAAGATCGCATCGCCCGACGGACTTCCCGGTGCGCCCGTGATCTGGGAGGATTACGGCGATGGCGCGCTTCCCGTTGTGACCGGTGCTTACACGCTGAAGCCGGACTGCTGGGAGGAGACCGCACCCAACGTCTGGAGATATACCGAGTGGATCCCGGCGGAAATCGGCAATGTCATGTTTGACGATGCCGCTGCCTACGGCACGTTCCGCTGGGAACCGGAGGAGCTTTCCGTGACCGGCGATTTTTACGACAGCGGAAACGGAAAGACCGAGCGCCCGAAAACGGCACGCAGTAAAGAGGATGCGCTTTATGTGTACTGTACGGAGGACCCGGGACGGCACTGGCGGATCGTGGAATGCGCGACCTTTGAGGAGCGCACGCTCGCGACCGGGAAAAACCATGTGGTGATCCGGAACATTCATTTCCACGGCGGCGGTGTGCACGGATTTGCGGCAGAAGCGGCGGAGGATATCACGATCGACGGCTGTATGTTCACCTGTATCGGCGGCATGGCCTGGGACAAGCCGCTCCGGATCCGTTTCGGTAATGCCATCGAGTTCTGGATGGGCTGTAAAAACGTCACGATCCGGAACACGACGATCCGGGGCGTTTACGATTCCTGCTTTACGCATCAGGGCTTCCTGCCGTTCCCGGTGCCGGAGGACATCACCTTTGAAAATAACGTCTGCGATACCTATGGCATGGCGGCCTATGAGGTTCGTGACCAGGTGCCGCTCCGTACGGTATTCAGGAACAACACCTGCCTGAATGCGGGCTGCGGCTTTGCGATGCAGGGAGAGACCCTGCCGCGGCGTTCGGAGATCTGGCCCCAGCCGATGGGCCACCATCTCTTCATCTGGCGTATCGACGGCCCGACGGAGGGCGGCAGGCTGGAGATCTCAGGCAATGTCTTCGGTGCGGCACCGAACGGTTCCGCGATCTATTCCATAATAGACAGCCGGGCAGAGGAACAGTTCATCTTCAGCGGAAACCGGTATGACTGTCCGGATGCACATACAGTCTTCTGGAACGGCGCATACCGTGAAGAGGGACTTTGACCGCAATTTGATAAAGTTTGAAGGATAGCATTGACACGTGACCACATGGACACTATACTGATAGTGACCATGTGGTCATCTTTCTTTTCAGGGTCTCAAAAAGGAGGCGGGAGGTTCTATGACAATGTCAACAAAGGAACGCATTCTTCAGGAAGCGCTCATCATGTTTGCCGAAAACGGCTATAAGGGTACCAATCTCCGCGATCTTGCGGAGCGTCTTTCGCTCAGCAAATCCGCGCTGTACCGTCATTACGAAAACAAAGAAGCGATCTGGGTCGCACTCATCGACCGGATGGATGCCTATTACGAGGAGCAGGTCGGCTCCGAACGCAAAATGCCGCCGGTCCCGGACTCCATGGATGAACTGGTCGCACTGACGATGCGCATGATCGATGTTACGATCCACGATGAGAAGATCGTCCTCACACGGAAATTCCTGATGGCGGAGCAGTGCCACGACGAGCGTACCGCAAAGATCGCCACCATGCATTTCCTGACCGGCCTGGAAGGGATGTTCAAGCCGCTTCTTGCCGGTATGATGGAGAAGGGGCTTTTGAAGAAATGCGACGCGGACATGCTGGCATTTGAGTACACCTCGCCCATTACGTCGATGATCCATCTTTGCACGCGCGAACCCGCGCAGGAGAAGCTGGCGATGGTGAAGATCCAGGCACACATGGCGTTTTTCGATAAGATCTACGGTGTGCATGAGGAATAAGGAGGAAACCATGATTTTGGAAACGGAAAGACTGACGCTTCGTCCCTGGAAGGATGAGGATGCGGAAGGTCTGTTTGAATATGCGAAGGATCCCGATGTAGGTCCCGCGGCCGGCTGGATGCCGCACAAGAATGTAAAGGAAAGCCTGAGCGTCATCCGGAACGTGCTGGACGGTCCGCAGTGCTATGCAATCTGTCTGAAGGGGACGGACGCGCCCATCGGCTCCATCGAGCTGATCTTAAACGGCGGGTACGCAGAAACGGATGCGTACGATGCCTGCGAGCTCGGCTACTGGATCGCAAAGCCCTTCTGGGGGCAGGGCCTGGTGCCGGAAGCGGCGCGGGAACTGATGCGTTACGGCTTCAACGAACTCGGCATGTCGGTGATCTGGTGCGCGGCCTTTGGCGGAAATACGAAGTCCATGCGCGTACAGGAGAAGATCGGATTCACGTTTGTGAAAAAGGTCGAAGGCCTGAAGATCGAAGGGATCGGTAAGACCGTCGATCTTTATGTTACGAAGATCTCAAAGGAGGAATTCATGGGAACGATCTGCGGCGCGGATTGCACGAACTGCGGAATGAAGGCGGCCTGCAAGGGCTGCATAAAGACCTGCGGTAAGCCGTTTGGCGGAACCTGCGTTGCGGCGGAGTATATCAAGGCCGGCGGGAAGAAGGCCTATGAGGAATTCAAGGAGATGCTGCGGCAGGAGATCAATGAGCTTCTGAAGAGCATGGACATTCCGGAGGCGCTTGCGCTGTACGAGCTGGCCGGTTCCTATGTGAACCTCGGCTATGAGCTTCCGAGTGGCGAGACTGTGAAATTTTTAAACGACAAAAACATCTATCTGGGCTGCCAGATCGAAGTCCCGGACTGGGAGCTTTGCTGCGGCGTCGTGGCCGATGCAAGCTTCATCCTGGTAGTCCGCTACGGCATCAACGGCAGTGATCCGGAGCTTATCTGCTATAAGAAGCGCTGAAAAAGAAGGGGTAGAGTATGAAGATCGGATTATCCACCTGCGGGAATAAGCCTGTCACGGAAGAACATTTTGCCGAACTTGCGGCGGCCGGGATCTCGGTCGTTGAGATCTCGATGAACCTGAATGGGGCCCTTGCATTCGACCCCGCGCGGGCGATGGCGGCAGCGGAAGCGGCCGACATTGAGATCTGGAGCTTTCATTTGCCCTTTGCGCCTTTTGAAACGGTCGATATCGCTTCCACTGACGAAGATATCCGGCTTTCCACCGTCGAACTTCTTTCCGGCCTGATCCGGAAAAACGGCGCGTGCGGCATCCGGAACTTTATCATTCACGCGAGCGGGGAGCCCATTCAAACGGAGCTCCGGCGGGACTGTATGGCGCAGGCGCAAAGATCCCTCCGCACGCTGTGCGATGTTGCGGAATCCGTCGGCGCGCGCATCCTTGTGGAAGATCTGCCCCGCACCTGTCTGGGCCGGTCCTCCTGGGACATTCTGGAGCTTTTAAAAGCGGACGAACGGCTGCGCGTGTGCTTTGACACGAATCACCTGTTAGGGGAGGAGATCGGCGATTTCATCGCGAAGGTCGGAAGCCGGATCGCAAGTACACACATCAGTGATTACGACGCATGGAACGAGCGGCACTGGCTGCCGGGGGAGGGCTGCATCGACTGGAAGAGCCTTTACCGGGCGCTTCTGGACACCGGCTATGACGGCCCATGGCTCTATGAGATCGGGTACGAGCCGGAGTGGAGCATCGTTCGCGACCGGGAACTGACGCCGGAGGATTTTGTCCGGAATGCGCGGGAGATCTTTGAGGGGAAAGAACTGACCGTGATCGGAAAGCCGTTATCGCCGATGACGTTCTGGAAGGCATAAGAACAGCATGGGATCAGATCCATACGGAATAAAAAAAGCCGTGAAAGACCAAACGGTCTCTCACGGCTTTTAATATTAGGGTCGTGACCCTG
>DCHF01000015.1 GCA_002315555.1 Lachnospiraceae bacterium UBA1759
CTTGATTTTTCATAGCTGGTCTCCATAAATTCTAATATGTTATCGTTTTGTAAATCGGAATTCATAGAATTATTTACGTTTTTCTCCTTCGTAAATAATAGAAAGCGGGACTCCCTGCCCATTCAGTTCATCAAATCCCACACCTATGTCATAATCAAATTCTTGTAATCCGGTGATTACAATTCTATTCTTGCACATTCCACCTATTATTTCAGAGATCGGATGAGTATAATCCGTAAAGGTTTTGGATGTATATTTCTTCTGCGTGATATAATACATTCCCGCATTTCCGGTCCATTCATGTTCGAAATATGAATATTTACATTCGAGTTTATGCTCACTGTCATAGACATCTTCTCCAGGACAGGCTAGGGCTGTTGTCAGCGGATGCTGCTCATTTATAATAATCTTTGCACCGGGTTTCATGCATTTTGAGACAATTTCAAAGTAACGATTCAAATCTTTGAACCAACAGAGTGCTCCAATCGTGATGATTACAACGTCAAATACTTCGAAATATTCATCACCAATATCATAAATATTAGTTGCAACAAATCTGCAGGGCACATTTAACTCTCGAGCCTTTTCATTCGCAAACGCAACCTGATTCTCTGCGATATCAAACCCGATACCTTTCGCAGCTTTTCCACTGACCACAAGAGAGAGTAATTCTCTTCCGTTATTACAGCAGAATTGCCCAACGGTTTTCCCTTCTGTGTCAGTGTTTTTCAGTACCTTTATCATATCTTTATTAAAAAACGGATACTCCTCTTTACTAACACGTTCCACAATATCAGCACCCCAGGATTCAGCACGATTTTCAAAAGCTTCCTCCCATGCCGCTTTATTGCCCTCAATATACTTTTCCATATTCATCTACCTTTCTCAATTCGTTATTCCCCCTTCACATAATCCGGATCGATCCGGACCATTTCCGTGAGGGCCTTATTCCGGTAATTCAGGTCCTCGCGAAGCGTAAATCCCTGAGCTTCCCAGAAGGCGTTACCCACCACATTCTTTTTGAAAGCAACAAGCAGGACTTTGTTGATTCCCTCTCTTTTAAGCGCATCGAGTGCCAGGGACAACAGTGTTTCTCCGATCCCCCTCCGCCGATAGTCCGGCGATACGCAAGTATGCTGCACGATTCCTCTTCTTCCGTCGTGGCCGCAAAGTATGACGCCTACGACTTTTCCGTCATCCACCGCAACATAAGAAATGCCGGGATTTCGATCAAGGTATTTCTTGATTCCTTCACGCGAATCATCTTTGTCGTTCAATCCATTTCCACAAACGATCCATAGATCGTATGCGGCTTCGTAGTCCTCGATCGTCATCAGTCTGTAATCGATCATCTTTTCACCTCTTATATCTTCAACAATTCAGCTCTTCACACCTTATACCGACATGACAAACCTTCCGTAACAAACTCTCCGTTGCTGCACTCATACGAAATCTCCGCAAAATCCGTAAACCCAAGCTTATGAAGGACATTCGCGGAAGCTGTATTGATCCGGGCATAAGATGTGATACACTCCTTCATTCCGAGTTCACGTACAGCAAATGATAAGACTTTCCTCATGGCCTCGGTGACATATCCGTTTCCCCAGTACGCTCTGCCGAGGTTGTTTCTTCGTCACACATCCAACAGTGAAAGATCTCCGTTACATCGGATCTCTGTATCGTCCGAAGCTTCAGACGTTCCGTTTCAATTGTTTTCGTTTTCATCGAAGACCTGCTTTCATGCGTTCGAGTTTTTATGGTGTATTATTTAAAACTCATCACAAAATAATCTGTAAGCAAAAATGTGACCAATCGTCCACTTCATTATAGTGAACAACCGGTCACATTTCAAGTCTTTCTTGTAGTCAATGCATATTTTAAATGTCTGTTTTTCTTAAATTCAAAGCTTTTCTCCGGCTTCGAAACCGGCCATTGAAAGAGCAACAAGAAGACGGTTCATCTTTTTATCCCTTTATTAATAGTTTTTTCCTTCGGCATCATTCTTTTTACGCGACTGCTTTCCCGCATCAGTGACCGGTACATTTCCCAACGTTCCTCCGGGAGACTCCCGTTTTCAAGCGCTTCTTTCACCGCGCATCCGGGTTCGCTCTTATGACTGCAGTTTGAGAACCGGCATCGCGTTATCAGTTCCGCGATGTCATCGAACGTCTCGTTCAGCGCGTCCTCCACATCGCCGATCGCAAACTCACGCATACCGGGCGTATCGATAAAATACGTTCCGTCGATGTCGATCATCTCGCGATGCGTCGTGGTATGCCGCCCCTTGGAATCCTTTTCGCGGATCCCGCCCGTTTTCATCGATTCATGACCGGAAAGCGCATTGACCAATGTGGACTTTCCGACACCGGAGGAGCCCATCATTCCGATCGTTACGCCCTTTTTCAGGTACTTGCGCAGTTCCTCCATTCCTTCCCCGGTCACCGAACTCACACAGTATACCTCCATGTTCGGTGCAGTCTCATGCACCTCACGGATAAACCTTTCGCGTTCTTTGCAAAGATCGGCTTTGGTTAAAATAATGACCGGCTTGCAGCCTCCGTTCACGGAGGTTGCCGTAAAACGGATGATGCGGTTCATACTGAAATCATCATTCATCGAACTCACGATGAACAGGTAATCCAGGTTCGCGACCATCGCCTGCTCTACATAATTCTTAACAAATCTGTCCGCGTGTCCGCTTCCGTCCGGTCTTCCCAGGAAGCTCTTCCTCTCGCAGATCTCTTCGATGACGACGTCGTTTTCCGACACCTTCCGTACCAGTACATAATCCCCGATCACAGGATACTCGTTCCGGTATTTGAGTTTTCCGGTCAGCTTTGCCGTGAGCACCTCTCCGTTAAGAAGCACCTCGAACTGACCGCGTGTCACTTTAATAATTCTTGCTTTTTCTGTATTATTCATTCTCCTTGCCCGTTCTTTTTGCGGATATCCGGGCATAAAAATACCCGCAGTGATCTTACCGCGGGTATCTGCATATGGAAAACGGACGTTTCGTTTTTACTTTGCATACTCCGAGGTAACTTTATAAGCAGCATTCATGCTGTTTACAACAACGATCTTGTTCATTAATATTACCTCCTTTGAAAAAATTCGGACTTAACAGTCCTAGGAAATCTTATCACTCTGTGACACACGCGTCAACAGAAAGCCACACAAATTTTCTCCCCGGTTTTAGGACACTGTCACAGTTTAGATCAGCTGCTGCTCATTGATCATGAGTTTAAACTGAAGACCGAGCTTCTCTGCGGCTTTTCTGCAAAGGACCATACGCTGCATAAAGATCTCGAAATAGTCCATGACGGAACCCATATGCGTATCGACGGACAGTTTCAGCTTGATGATCGTATGCGCTTCGTTGATCTTCAGTTCGGACTTCTTTACGGAATAATTCACGCGGTCGTGGATATCAAAGGTGGAGAGGTCATTATTACGCACACGGTTCTGACGTACATCACTCTTATCGGCGAGGATCAATGCCGCTGCGAGCGGACTGACCGGAACGCCAAAGCCTTCGTCGTGATTTCCGATCGCAGATATGATCATCGCGATCTCCTTCGGGTCCATTTGCATGTTATCGAGGATACGAAAGGCCATGACTGCCCCGCTCTGACTATGGTCGACACGGTTGATGACATTGCCGATGTCATGCATATAGCCGGCGATTTTTGTCAGTTCCACCGTACGTGCGGGATAACCGAGTTCTTCCAGAATGGCTGCCGCCTTCTCCGCGACATAGGTCACGTGCGCAAAGCTGTGCTCGGTATAGCCCATTGCGATCAGGGATTCGTCCGCGGCCTGAATATACGTATTGATCGTTTCATTCTTCTTGATTTCTTCGTAAGTGATCATGTTTTTCTCCGTACAATTCTTAACTTTATATTCTTTTCACCCCTTCAATATAATCCGTTCCGTGTCGCTTGTAAATGTACTCCCGTCCCAAATATAAAACGGGACGATGATACTATCATCGCCCCGCGTTAAATTCCCTGTTCCGGTCACACAATCATAAACCGTACTTCACCGCTCCCTCATTATTCGATCCCGTCCTCCATGGCGATGACGCATAAAAGCGCGCCCCAGTGATAGAATTTGTCGCTGTTTCCGGAGTCGCAGCCTTCTCCGGTGATCGCGTTATAGTTTTCGTGAACGTGACGGTGTTCGGACCATTCCTTCATGAAAAGGTGGTATGACTTTTCCGCGAGGTCGTGACGCTCCTCATCCATTCCCGCATTCTTCAGTGCAAGCCAGGTCAGGAAATTGAGCGGGGCCCATACGCGGCCGCGCCAGTATTCCTGATCGTTGAAAGCGGGATCGTTCCGGGCAATGGCAGGAAGCATCCACTCTCCGTAGAATTCCTGCGGAGCATAATAATGTGCAGAAATACGCGCCTTACGCGCATCACTTACAGAAGGTGCAAAAAGGGCATAAAAATTAGTCGGTGAGATCCGGTGGGAAAATGCCCCTGTATCCGTCCGTTTATTGCAATAGAAGCCAAATTCGTTGTCCCAGAGGCCTTCCAGACCCGCACAGGCCTTATCGTGGCGTTCTTTAAGTTCCGGAAGAACCTCGGTGCGGCCGATGATCTGTGCAAGATCGATCAATGCCGCACAATCCATGATGTATAAGCCGGTCAGACCGACATCCTCCAGTTCAAGACGGTTCGTCTCTTTGTTAAAGGGGACATCATCGTACATCGGCGAATTGTCCAATCCGCTTTCCAGCGCAGCCCCGTAGGTATCATGCACTCCGGTCGTTTCCCACTGATTTCCGAAAAGGACCGGGATCCGTTCGCTTCCCCAGGCCAGCGCACCGCTTTTGTTCATGCGATGTTTGGCAAACCACCGGTTCCACTGCAGCAGACCGTCAAACATTTCTTCAATGATCCAGGTCTCCCCGAGGCGCTTATAGGTTTCCAGAAGCATCCTGCTGCCGACCGGCGGCTGGGAACGGTCAGCGCTCTTCTGTCCGGTCGCATAAGCAAAATTCGGAACAAAACCATCGACGGTCTGTTCGTTCAGGATCTCCCGCAGATTGCTGTACGCAAGCGCCCGGTTTCCAAAGCTTGCCATATATCCCGCAAAGAAATTGTCCCAGCAGAACAGCACATAACCGCCGCTCGTGATACTCCATAAACGGCTGACCGGCGATACCACGCGGTCATTATTCGCATCATAGACCGTATCCCAGGAAAGCGCGCTTTCCATGGCCTCATACATCTCACGCATGCTGCCGTATTCTTCGGTCTTTTCCCGATGAGCCGCTTTTTTTGCTTCGATGATCACGCACACCTCCTGGAATGAGCGTGCCTTTCCCGTGGAAAAGGCCACCGGGCCGTCCAGGCAAACGGAAAGCACCGCGGTCTGTACCGGGATGTTCCGGTCGATCATCTCTTTACCGGTGGTGAAGACACGGTATTCCCGTTCACTTCCGTAACCGTTCAGCTCATTGCGGTTTTTCCTTACATAACCGTCGCGGCCGAACAAAAATCCGCTTTCCAGAACGAGCATCGGCGGATGGATCTGTGTTTTCAGCGGCGTAACCAGAAGTACCAGCTCGTCCGCTTCTACCGCCGATTCCACGCGGATCTCCATATCACACCAGGTAAAAGACATTTCCGTATAGGAATCATCAAACGCGTGGACGCCCGGGATCGCGACCTCCGAGGGTACGCGCCGGTATTCATCCGGGAAGCGCCCCACGAGCGTCTCTTTTAAGTAGTGTCCCTCACGGTACTCCTTGAATGCCAGATTCAAAGCGAAGCCATCCAGCATATGCACATGGGAAAGCACGCTGCGTACGTTCCATGTATGCCAGCCGCGGATCTGTTCTTTTTTCAGTTCGGCGTAATTCATAGGAGGCTCCTTTGCGGATAGTAAAGGTATTATACAAAACAACGCGTATCGATTACAAGTTGTTTTCTCGAATTCCGCAAGAAAAAGGGCCGCAGCAAAAGACTGCGGCCCTGTATTGTTTATACGCGGCTGTCGTGCATAAGATCCGCCGCATGGTCCACATGACAAGCGCTCTTCAGCGTATTCAGAAGCTCAGTCATCAGATCCAGTGCTTCCTGAACATCCACATCGGTACGTTTTCTCATCGCGTTGATACGTGCGGTCGGCGGGTAAGCCATCGGAACCAGTTCGCCGCCTTCCAGAAGACGCGCTGCAAATTCGGCGACTTCCAGGACCTCCGCAACATCGGTGGTATGGTCGTGACGGTTGTTTCTGCGTACCGCGCGGTTCACACGCTCGCCGAGGATCAGTGCACGTGAGCAGTAATCCTCCTGATCCACGTCAGGGCGGATCGCGGTTTCGGTGCGGTTTCGGTAGAAGCCCATGATCGCAGCCACAATGGACGGATCACGTACGGTTCCGTCCGGATAAACGACGCCGTGAACGCGGGTCCACATATCGGTACCGATCATCAGCTCGAACAGATACCAGCCGCATTTATGCTCATTGTGAAGTTCAATGGCCATATCGTACGGATTTGCGCGGCAGAGACAGCACATTTCATTGTCGACGATGGGCTTGTTGTACTTCCGGCTCAGCTCCTCGGTGTACGTGAGGACATCGTCCAGACGCTTCCAGGTAGAAGAATAATCATGGAAAATAATAACGTCCACGAGGTCGATGGTTCCGCTCGGCTCCGTCTCCCATGTGAAGATGTTACCGACACCGATGTCATGATCCGGATCCTTGGACTTCACATACTTCAGGAAATGACGGACGATGTTCCAGGTCTTTTCCTGACGCTCCTTGAGTACCTTCATGCGCTCTTCGGACGGACGGATCTTAAAATCCTGCACGTATTTCGGCTCTTCATCGTACCAGGTAACAAAATTATCCGTGTAACCGGGTTCATTCGCGATATCCCAGAACAGAAGGCCCTCTTCATCTCCGATCGCATCGATCAGCGCGTCACAGTACTCTTCGCCATAGTGCCACTGTGACGGATCGTCAAGGCTTGAGGAGATCGGACGGAAGCCGTACTCATCAAGTTCCATGGAGAACTTTTCGTTCGGATCGAAACGGAAGCCCATAAAAATGATCGGATTCGTAGATACACCGTACTGCCATGCCGTGTGGACAAAGTCCTTGATATTGGCAAGGAACAGCTCCGGATCCTTCGCGTACATGTTGTAGCTCAAGAAGATACGCGCACTGTTCAGCTGCAGACGCTGTGCGTAGCTCATGTCACGCGCAACGATGTCATGATCGTAATGAAGCCAGAAATCCATGTCGTTCATGGAGATCGGAAGCGTGTAGTTAAAACCGCGCAATTTGCTGTAATCGACCTGTTTCTTCATGGTAGTCTCCTTTTCAGTTCTTCAGGTATTTATCAAAAAATCCGTATAGATCGTTATCGTATTCCTCACCGGTAAGATAGCCGTGGCCCTGATTCGGAACAACGACATTATAGGTTTCATCGCCGTTTGCGCGGGTCTTTTCGCAGAACTCGAAATTGACCTTATACGGCACGCGCGGATCGGAATCGCTGCACATACACATGAACGGGCAATGCTTCTTATTCACATAAGTCATCGGATTGCCGATACGGATCTCTTCTTTTTTGTCCTCCGGTTTTCCGCCGTAGATCACTTCAAAGGCCGCAAGATATCCCGGGTCGACCTCTGCGCGGATATCATGGAATGCCTGATAATCCAGTGCGCCGTACCATGCGACCGCAGCCTGGATCTCACTGGAAACGCCCTCATAACCGCCCTTGTCCTCAAAGGCTTCAATACCCTCGGAAACGGCCATTAATCCGGCCAGCTGACCGCCGCAGGATTCTCCCCAGAACGCGATGTGATCGCCGTCAATGCCCAGCTTTTCCGCGTTTTTACGAAGGAAACGGACCGCGCATTTGCACTCCTCCATCTGGCACGGGAACGGACGGACCTGAGAGAAGCGGTAATCGATGCTGACCACGAAATATCCGTGCTGAGCCAGATACAGGAATTTATCCTCCGGCCGGCATTTACGGTCCACATGCGTCTCGATGAACGCACCGCCGTGCGCCCAGATGATGGCCGGCTTTTTCTCCTTGATCTGCCCGTCATAGAAGCAATCCATACGGAGAATACCGTCTTCCGTCTCCGAATAGATGAGACCGTCGATCACCGTGATCCCGTAATCGTTAAAATCTACTTTTCCCTGGATCTCCAGGCCTTTTTCAAATACACCTTCATTAGCATCTTTCATGGTAATACTCCTGTAAGCCGCGACTTGTCACACGGCGTTCTTTAAATCAAATATAACATAGTGTTCCACATAAGAAAAGAAGCCGATATTATTAAAAATCGGCTTCTTTACCGCCCCGTTTACGGAAGGGGCTGCCTGTGTTTGGCTTTACGTAATTCCCTTGATCCGCGGGTCAGACCTTAAGCACCCGGCTCTTCGGCTTCCGCTTTCTTATCCGGAAGCGGGGGCCGTCCGATCGGTACCAGCGGCGATGGAATCGCCACACCGATCAGCATTTTCGCAAGCCACACAAAGAACAATACGACCAGGATCGGAATCAGGCACGAGGTTGCGATCGTGACCGCCAGAGTTTCAAAGAGACTGCTGAGCAGATTTGTCGCGCGTTCGATGAACGTGGTTCCGTTTGAGCTTGAGAAGATCGAGACGTCCTGCGTAAGGGACTCGGTCTCCCGGATCGTGCTTTCAATGGAGGTCCGATAGGTCTCGTAGATCTTATCGGACACGTAAACACTGACCGGAATCGCCGCATAGATGACGATCGCAAAGGTCAGAATACGGATGGCAAGGTTACCGGCGATGCCGCCTTTGTTCGTAAAGATACAGAAGATCACCAGTAACGCGAATGCCGGGATCAGAATGCGGAACACCGCAAGCCCGATGATCGGAAGCAGGTATTTTTCCGCATATAATACGCACAGAGCGATCAGAAAATACTGGGTGCAGTCCGCCAGTTTTTCTGCGACCGGGGTGGCGACATCGTCCGGAAGAAGGGAAATGCCCGCCGATGCCACCGTCGCCGTTCCCGTCAGCTTCAGTGCATCTTGAGTTTTCACCTCAATCGAGTCGATCACCTTCCGATACGCTTCCGGATCGGAATATTTCTTTCCCATAACGAATACCGAGAACACGGCAAGAAGAACGAGCAACAGACTCGCAAGGATCTTCATCTGCATGCTTTTCATGTGCAATTCCTCCTTTCATTAGTTCCGGACGAATTCCACGGAATACTTCTCCGTATCGATCATCCCTTCAATAAAGTTCTTGATCAGGACTTCCGCATTCTCCTGTGCCTTATCGAGAATACCGCGCTCCAGCGCGCGTTCCTGCGCCCGGCTTTCAAGCTCCTGAAGGGATCCGTTATAATCCTTCATGGAGAGCATGTTCCATTTCGATACCTTTTCTTCATAGAGCTCAAAGCTGTCAAGATCCAGCGAGCAGGTCATAATGTACGCGTCCGGAAGCTTTACGTAGATTATTCCGCGCGCATCATCCTTTTCCACTTTGATCTCGTTGAAATCGATTCCCGCAAAGATCTCGCCTTCATAGCTCATGATCACTTTGGAATCGACCGTAACGACCCAGGCCATGGTCTTGGAACTGTCAATGGTCGTCACTTCCTTAAACCAGTATTCCTCTGTCACCAGAACACCCATGTCCTTCAGTCCCTCTTCGATTATGTCCGTTGTAATTTCTTTTTCGACCTCGACCGTCACGATCTTGTCGACATATACGATCTTATCCTTCGTCACATACCGAACGATGGGTTCCTGACTCTCCGTCGTTTCGGCCGCATCCGTATTTGCGGGCTTATCCGGCTGCATTGCAACGATCACGATCAACGCGATTGCCGCAAGGATCAAAACCACGGCTCCGATAAAGCCGTATTTCTTAAGTTTTGTGCGGTCCATCTGTTTAAACATAATGAATCCCCCTTATGCTTTTTTCGGAAACCGGGCTAACACAAACAGTGATCCCTTACCCTTTTTCCGTATCTTCAGTTTAGCGGAAAGCAGAGCTGAAATATACAGTAAAAAGCGCATAATAAGGTTGTTTAATTTTCCGCAGTCCGATATAATATCTGTAATATTTCCGAAACGGAGGTTTTGTCTATGAAAATGCTGGAACATCTGGGACTTTGCGACGGAGAGATCTCCTCTTTCAACCTGTCCGCGTTCAAACCCGGTGATACGGAGGAAACAGTCGTAAATATTCATGACATAGAGCGCCAGGAGATCCTCGGATTCGGCGGTGCGTTTACCGAAGCTGCCGGCCTGTGCTATTCGATGATGTCCGAAGCCAATAAGAAAAAGGCGCTCGACATGCTTTTTGGCGATGACGGTCTCCGTTACCGTTTCTGCCGTCTGTGCATCGGCTCGTCCGATTTCTCCATCAGCGAATATTCTGAGGTGGAGGAAGGCGACATGACGCTTGAAACCTTCAACATCGATCAGGACTTAAAGTACATTATTCCCTTTGTGAAGGATGCTCTTGCTTATACAAACAACGAGATCATGCTCTTCGCTTCTCCCTGGAGTCCGCCCGCTTATATGAAGGATACCGGCGTTCTCAAGCAGGGAGGAAAGCTGAAGAAAGAGTTTTATGAGCTGTATGCGAAGTATTTTGTGAAATTCATTGAGGCGTACGAGACGGAAGGCATTCACATTTCCGCGGTGACGATCCAGAATGAAGCGCATGCGGTGCAGACCTGGGAAAGCTGCCTGTTTGAAGCGGAAGACGAAGCGGAATTCTGTGAAAAGCTGTACGATGCTTTCACAGAAGCGGGGCTGGATGTGAAGATCCTATGCTGGGATCACAATAAGGAGCGCCTGTTCGAGCGCGCTGCTGCGACTTTCCCGAAGTGCGGCGACAAAATGTGGGGCATCAGTTATCATTGGTATAGCGGTGAACACTATGACGAGATTCGTCTGGTGCGTGAATTCTTCCCGGACAAGGTGATCATCGAAGGCGAATTCTGTCGCGGTCTCTCCTCGCACGGGTACATGCGTTACCGCGATGATATTCTCGGAAATCTGGCTGCCGGTACGAATGCACTCTGTGACTGGAATCTGATCCTTGACGATGAAGGCGGTCCGTTCCATAATCGTGCGTTCGGTTGCCGCGCGGAACTGTTCTACGACCGGAAAAAGGACGAGATCAAGGTCCATGGTTTCCATAGCGATATGTATTTCTTCTCGCATTACATCGATCGTGGAGCGCGCGTACTGGCCTCCTCTTCTTTCTCCGATCATCTGAAGGTTCTCGGTGTGAAGAATCCGGATGGAAAGATCCTTTGCTACGTGAATAACATGGGACCGGATCGAATCAAATTCGTGATGCGGTATAAGAATTATGAATATACCACGACCGTAGAAGGCGGGGCTGCTGCGATGCTGAAGTTTGAGGAGTAAGAAGTAAGAAAAGATACAAAACAAAAACCGTACCCAAAAGGGTACGGTTTTTTACGGTCTGCCCCGGACATTACCAGTCCGAATCCCAATCCGACCACCCGGAATCCCAATCATCATTTCCGTAATCCCAGTCATAGTCGTTATCATAATCATTGGAACTGTAGCCGCCGCTATCGGAATTACTGTTGTTATTCCGCTGCGTCTGATAATTTTCATAAGCCTGATTATACTCTTCGCCCCAGATCGAATCATCAAAATTTGCCTGCGACCAGTTCAGTTCGTTTGAGGACGCGTAGTCGTAAACATCGGAGTAGGTGCTGCCGATTCTGTATTCATTCGGATCATACCAGAGTTCCTCCCCGATGCTCGAACTATCGTCCTTATCACATAAATAGCTCCAGGATTCGGAGTCTTCGTCATAGGTGTACCAACCGGAATTATCGCCGTAGCCGTAACGCGACCCATAGTTGTCATCCAGGTAATAATACAATGTGTTATTTACCTGGTAATAACTGCGGTCCGGTGTGAAATGATGGCCGGCATCGATGTAATTACGGCTATGATAGATGCTGTATTCCTCGTAGGGAATGCCCAGTTCATCGCCGTATTCAATAATGTTGATCACTTCCGGATAGACTGTCTTCCCCTTCTCATTCGTTGACATAAGCTCGTCGGGGAACTGATCGACAGTCTCGTCATGGGTATACAAAAGAGTCCATTCGCGATTTTCGGGGTCATAGCGCCACCAGCCGAAGACATACGAATCCGTACCGTAATCATCGTAATCGCAGTAATAGACCGTTTCATCTTCCGTCTGATAGTAATTACCGGAATGATACTTCTTGGAGTCTTCTTTTTCCGAAATACTTCCGATCGCAAACAGCGCACAAAGGCCGATGATCCAGCCGGTCGCCTTTCTGGACGCTTTCTTCCGCTTCTGCATAGAAGAAGACGTCGACACATTAGAACGTGCGGACGATGTCAGCTGATGTCCCTTCTGGTTCAGGATCTCTTCCTTCAGGCGAAGATAGAGTTCATTGACCGCGTACGCTTCATCCGTACCCTGATAACGAACAGCACGGGTTCCGTCGGCCTTGTTTTTGTACACAAAATAGGTGTAGCCATCGGTATAGATACCGAACGCCTTCGGCTCATGTACGTTCTTTCCAATAAAGAAGCGCGTCACTTCTTCCGGCGGTAAATGATGATCTTCATACCACTGCTTCAGTTCCTCAATGGTTTGCGGAGTTCCGGTCGCGGTGCGCTTATACGCACTGTTCACAGCGCCGCACGTCGGACAATTCGGAATATCATCGGCATAGAAATTGCCGCAGTAGTCACATTTGATCTGGCCCATGTTACCTCCTGTCTTTCTTTTAAGTCACATTTTTGTGCTTATAGTTTTATTATACCAAGTTTTTTCTAAATGAACACCCTATTTTCAGTGATATGACAATGGTTATTTCCGCGGATTTACGGTAAAATCGGGTTATCGATCAATTTGAATGCGAGATTTTACTTTATGTGGATGATATTCGTGCTGATCTACGGCGTACTGAAGGGCGCTCGTGAGGTCGCAAAGAAAAAATCATTGGAACGCAGCACGACGATGGAGGTCCTATTCTTCTATACGTTGTTTTCCTTCCTTCTGGTTTGTCCGGATGCCAAAAACGCGATGGGTGTAGAACCGCGGATGATGCTTTACATCGCCCTGAAAGCGTTTGTGATCTTCCTGGCCTGGATCTTCTCTTTTAAAGCAATTAAGACGCTGCCACTCAGTCTCTACGGTGTGCTGGATCTTTCCAGGGTCCTGTTTTCCACCCTGATGGCGGTACTGGTGATCCATGAGACACTGACACCGAATTCGCTGATCGGCCTTTTACTTGTGGGAACCGGCCTGCTCCTTTTGAAAATACAGAAAAAGTCCGGAAATATGGAAAAGGCCGCGCCGCTCATGGTCGTCTGTGCTTTCCTCTCCTGCATTCTGAACGCCGTCTCCGGGACGATGGACAAACTTCTGATGCGCACACTGAACTCGTCACAGCTTCAGTTCTGGTATCTTTTGTTCCTGGTCTCCTTCTACCTGATCTACATTCTGGTCACACGAACAAAGATCCGTGTCAAAGAATCGCTCAAAAATCCGATGATCTGGCTCCTTGCGCTCATGTTTGTCATTGCGGACCGCGCACTGTTCATCGCAAATCAGGATCCGAACAGCCGCGTCAGCATCATGACGCTGATCAAACAGTCCGGGGCGATCGTCACGATTCTCGCGGGACGCTTTATCTTCAAGGAAAAGAACACTACGCATAAATTGATCTGCGCCGGTATCATCATCGCCGGTATCGTGGTCTCCGTATTGTGAGCATATAAGGGTTTAATAATAAAACAGGTCGACTTCTCTTATTGAAGCCGGCCTGTTTCTATGTTATGTAATAGTAAATGAATCAATTACGATCGGAGGTTTCCCATGAATCAGACATTTTTGATCGACCCGAATGCAAATGTACTCTTTAACAATAAGACCGATTTCTGTGTCGGTACCGGACGCATCGGACTTGCACTTCAGGAGGAGTATCAGAAGCAGTTGAAGCTTGTGCAGGATGAGATCGGTTTCTCCTACATCCGCGGCCACGGCCTCTTTTCCGACGATATGGCCATCTATCATACCTATAAGGATACAAACGGCAACCTCTGTGAGGAATATAATTTCACTTATCTGGATCTGGTCATGGACTCTTATCTTTCAAAGAATATCCGTCCGTTCCTGGAGCTCGGTTTTATGCCGAAGGAAATGGCATCCGGTGATCAGACGGTGTTCTACTGGAAAGGAAATGTCACGCCGCCGGTCGAATATGCCCGCTGGCAGCGGCTGGTGCAGGCAACGCTCCGTCATCTGATAGGACGTTATACGCTTGCCGAGGTGCGCACATGGCCCATCGAGGTTTGGAATGAGCCGAATCTGTTCGGTTTCTGGAAAGGCGCGGACATGGAGGAATACTTTAAGCTGTTCGAAGCGACCTTCACGGCGATCAAGGAAGTCAGCACGGAACTCACTGTGGGCGGTCCTGCGATCTGCGGTGTGGATGACGAACGCTGGCTGAAGGGTTTCCTCGATTTCTGCAGTGGCAGGAAGATCGCGCTTGATTTTATCACGCGCCATCATTACACCACGGATCTTCCGGTTCCGGACGGCCACTACGGCTATCCCGCGCTCCGTGAGCACAACGGCTGCTTCAGCGAACTTGATATCAGCCGCGCGCTGATCGACTCTTATCTCGAATATAAGGATCTTCCGATCCATATAACGGAATTCAATACCTCTTACATCCCGACTGCCCCGCTTCATGACACGAACAAGAATGCGGCGTATGTTGCCTACATGCTGACCCGTCTGGGCGATGTCAACGAATCCTATTCCTACTGGACCTTCGGCGATATCTTTGAAGAGAACGGCGTTCCGTTTACACCCTTCCACGGCGGCTTCGGTATGGTCGCAAACGGCGGTATCAAAAAGCCGACCTTCTGGAGCTTTAAATTCTTCAAGGAGCTATACAAAAAGTGCGTACTGAAGGAACGGAATGTGATCCTGACGGCCGATGAGAAATCCGGATACTATAAAGGCATCGCCTTTAATGATGCCCTGAACCGTACCGGTGAGGATCTTAAGATCACACTTCAGCTTCCCGCAGACGCCGGCCGCTATATCCTTATCACAAAAACCGTCGATGAAGACACCTGCAACCCGCTCAAGGTCTGGCACGATCTCGGCGAACCGTCTTCCCTCTCTAAAGATGAACTTGCGCTGATCAAAGCGGCGGCGGAGCCGGTAGTAAAGACAAGTTCCATCATTGCGGACGCTGACGGAAAGGCCGATATCACCTTAAATGTAAAGGAGTACGGCCTCATTGCGTTTGAGATCCGAAAAGCCGAGCTTGCGACGGATCGCGGTTACAGCTATGAAAGAGCAAATGAGTAAGGAATCGTTTTATTCATAGCGATATTTCTCCAGTAGTTTCCCGATCTTCAGATTCAGGTTTTCGGGAAGATTTTCCATCTGTCCCGAAAACCGAAGATGAAGATCCAATTTCTGATACACTTTTGAGCCCTGTTTCACATGCTTTCCCGTTGTGATCCGCACCTGTACCGCTTTCTGCTCAAAGAGCGGGATCAGTGCGTAATACAGCCGGTCATCCGGAAAGGACAGATAGCCGCGTGTCGTTCCGGCATCATCCTTGAGATACAATCTGTGTGATTTCAACATCGAAGGATAAAGGCTTGCACCTTCCGAAATCTTCTTCGTGTCGCTCTTTTCCAGCATCGCCTGCAGAAAGTAGATACCATTCTTTTCTTTTTCACCGGAGAGTTCCCGTAAGAGAGACTCTGCATCCATAAACTGAGCTGCGAGAAGGTAAACGAGCTCCGCTTGATAGCGATAAACATTATCCGGCGGCTGACCGTCCGGCCGATCGGCATCGCACTCCTCCAGAACTTCTTTCGCACACCCCATTATGCTTTTCAAAAACAGGAGGAATTCTTCATCCGGGATCCAATGAAATTTCCCGCGCGCAATTTTGATCGTACCGATCACCTGTCCGTCTTCATCCGTCACGTGCTCCATTATGTCACGCGAATGATAGGCCTGTGCATTTTCCGGTGCGTTCCATATTCTGCTTTGAAAACCGGCTGTTTCCGCTCCTTCATCACGATTTGTGTATCTTTTTCCGTAATCATCGTGAAAGTGGTTGAAACTGCCGTTTTCTGCGTTTCTACGTGTGTTTCCGCCCGGTTTTCGGACGTCTGACGATGCCACCGGATGCTTATTCAGATAATCATAGGCGGCATTGATCTCCTGGGCGGAATACGCATAGTCCGACTGCTTTCCGGAATCCGGATGGACTTCCGATATGATCGCTCTGTATGCTCTTTTGATCTCCTGCGGATCCGCGTTTTCATCGAGTCCGAGGATCTTCAGTGCCTGCCTTCTCATAATACTCCCGTTACACAAATATACTTACATTCGCCTACTCAAGATAATGCACATATCAAGATAACACAAAGCTCTGCAGATAAACTGCAGAGCCGTATATTAGATCGCCCGTAGGCGTTATAAAGGGAATGTACCCGTTTTCCGGATACGCGAGGTCTTGTTCATAAATAAGCCCTCCTTTCCTTTAATGTTTTGATGTTAACACAGTTTCGGGCGATCCGCAAGCCATGGTTAACGTCAGTTCTTCTCGTTGATCTCCTCATTCACGGTCTTGACCACATTCTTTGCCATACCCGCAAGCGACTTTCCGAGTTCCTTGCCTGTCTCCTTCCAGCTTCCGTCGGAGAATACCGTATTTCCGTTTTCATCGATCGAATCCTCTTCGACTACACCCAGATTTTCCGCAGTGCGATCGACCGAGCGGAGAAATGTCTTTCCCAACGTCTTAAATGCTTTACCGAGATCCTTTCCGGATTCCTTTAAATCTTCTTTGCTCATAGTGCCTCCTTGTATTTACTGACTTTCGTCATAATATTTTATATGTCTTATGACATTGTTTTGTTATAACTTCTTCTCCGTATTTTCTTCATCGTACCACATTCTGCCGATTATTCAACAGAAAACGATCCGAAATATTCAATGACGATCATCACAAAACAGGTGACAAAAAAACACCGGAGCCTTCCGACTCCGGTGTTCTTTCAACTCTTTCGAGTTATGGAAAACATTCAATGTGAATTATTTGCCCATCTGCTTTGCAACTTCTTCAGCGAAGTTTTCTTCTCTCTTCTGCATGCCTTCACCTACAACGAAACGTACCATCTTATCGACGACGAGTGCGCTGTTTACGGACTTCAGGTAAGCTGCAACGGTCTGCTTGCCGTCTTCAGCCTGTACATAGACCTGATCCATCAGGCAGATCTCCTTCAGGTGCTTGTTGATACGACCATCAACGAGGCCCAGGAAGATCTTGTTGGAAGTGATGCTCTCTCTGTCAGCCATAGCGACCTCAACGAGGCCGGCCTTAGCAGCGTCAGAAAGGAAGTTCGGAAGATAGTTCCAGTTGCCGGACTTGTGCTCTTCAAATGCAGCGATATCAGCATCGCTCCAGATCTTATCTGCAACAGCCTTGTTGATGAGGCCCTGCAGGATCGGTCTCGGAAGGGAGTACGGATCGTTCAGAGCTGCTTCAAGAGTGATTTCTCTGTTCTTTGCAAGTTCTTCTGCAGAGATGTCAGAGCTCTTGATGTACTCCGGATTCATAGCTGCGATCTGCATTGCGATGTTCTTCATGGCTGCAACAGCAGCTTCATCGGTTGCGCCGTTAGCAGCAACCAGAACACCGATCTTACCACCGTTATGAAGGTAAGATACAACAACATCACCGCTGATCTTCTGGAATCTGCGGAGAGAGATCTTCTCGCCGATCTTCAGGGTGATATCTTCGATATCAGCCTTCATGTCCAGAATAGAAACAACATCTTCGCCGTCGCCAGCTGCTTCTACAGAAGATGCGAGAGCCTTATCGGCTACGCCCTGTACGAAGTTCTGGAATAATTCGTTCTTAGCAACGAAGTCGGTCTCAGAGTTAACTTCTACAACAACTGCGGTGTTGCCTTCAGATGCAACACGGGTGATACCTTCAGCTGCGATTCTGCTGGCCTTCTTTTCAGCCTTTGCAGCGCCGCTCTTCTTTAATACGTCGATAGCCGCATCCATATCACCGTCGGTGGTTTCCAGAGCCTTCTTGCAATCCATCATGCCGGCGCCGGTAATTTCACGTAATTCCTTTACCATTTTAGCGGAAATAGCCATAGTTTTTGAACCTCCTAAAAGTTTAGTCGTTTCGATTACTCTTCAACAGCTTCTGCCGGAGCTTCTTCAACCGGAGCAGCTTCCTGCTTGGATTCGCCCTGCTTAGCTTCAACAACCGCATCAGCCATAGCGTTAACGATCAGCTTAACGGCACGGATAGCGTCATCATTGCCCGGGATAACATAATCCAGTTCTTCCGGATCACAGTTGGTGTCGCACATACCGATCAGGGTGATGCCGAGGCTGTGAGCTTCCTGAACACAGATCTTTTCCTTCTTCGGGTCAACAACGAAAATAGCATCCGGAATCTTTCTCATGGTCTTGATACCGCCGATGTTCTTCTCAAGCTTTTCCCATTCCTTCTTGATCTGAACAACTTCCTTCTTCGGAAGTACGTCAAAGGTGCCATCCTCTGCCATCTTTTCGATTGCACGAAGACGAGCGATACGAGTCTGAACAGTCTTGAAGTTGGTCAGCATACCGCCGAGCCAACGCTGATTGACATAGTACATGCCGCACTTGTTAGCTGCTTCACGGATTGCGTCCTGAGCCTGCTTCTTGGTACCGACGAAAAGAACGGTGCCGCCCTGAGCTGCGATATCTGCAACTGCCTTGTAAGCGGTGTCAACCATGCCTACAGACTTCTGAAGGTCGATGATATGAATACCGTTACGCTCGGTATAGATATACGGAGCCATCTTCGGGTTCCAACGTCTGGTCTGATGACCGAAATGCACGCCAGCTTCGAGGAGCTGTTTCATTGAAATAACACTCATTTTGTTTCTCCTTTTGGTTTTTTTACTTCCGCATTCCCTCTTACTCACCTCTTACCCTTTCGGGCACCGGGAGGTTCGTCAGGATGCGTGTTTTATTGCAACTTGTATAATATAACACGCCCGTCTCCCTTTTGCAAGCGGTTTTTATCAAAAAATCAAGGTTTTTCAAGGCTTTCAGGCCTTTTTCCGCACTTTCTTCCAGACTTCAACCATTTGACTTTTTCCGGTTCCCGTCCTATACTTTTCTTGTACGGAACGAAGAGGCCGGGCCGGTGACGGACGTTTCCATCATACATCGGCCGGTCCATTATAGCATAAATCCCCCGCTTGTAAACAGGTGGAAAAGAATTTCAACACAGAACCGGGAGTATCCTATGAAACAGTATTTATTTGAACAGGATTATGAAAAGCAGTATTACGATACTGTTCTGCCCTATCTGAACGCAAGAAAGACCGATGCGCTCTTTGACAGCTTTGACGGTAGACCGATCCATTATAATCTTTTCCGATCGGACAATGCCCACGCCACCGTCACGATCTTCCACGGCTTCACGGAGAACATCGTCAAATATCATCCCTTCATCTACGTTCTTCTGAACGAGGGCTTCAATGTCGCCATGTGTGATCAACGCGGACACGGTGAGTCCTTCCGTTATGTGGAAAAGACCACACTGACGCACATCGAGTATTTTGACGAATATGTGCAGGACATGGAGGTCTTTGTCCGCGAGATCGTAAAGAAGCAGCTGCCCGGACCGTACTACCTGTTCTGTCATTCGATGGGCGGAGCCATCGGCGCGCTGTTCCTGGAACGGAATCAGGGCGTGTTCGAAAAGGCGATCCTTTCTTCCCCGATGATCGAGCCGCATCACGGTGGCATACCGCTCTTCCTCGTGAAAGGCATCTGCGGTTTCTTCATGCTGACCGGTCGTAAAGATCAGAAGGTCTTCCTTTTCAAGGAATTTGAAGGCGATGAAGACTTCGAAACCAGCTGTGCGACCAGCCGTGCGCGTTTTGATTATTACCTCAATCAGAAGCGCGTGACAGAATCCCTGATGAATTCCAACCCTTCTTATCAGTGGACCTACGAATCCATGTGTGTCCGTAAGCGCATCCTGAAGAAAGGAGCTCCGGAAAGCATCACGACGCCGCTTCTTCTCATCAACGCCGAGCTCGACACGATGGTCATGAAGGAAGCGCAGGAAGCGTTCATTGCCCGTGTACCCGGAGGAAAATTCCTGGAGGTCAAGAATGCCAAGCACGAGATCTTCCGATCCACGGATGACGTCGCGTATCCGTATATGGAAAAGGTCGTGGCATTCTATAATGAGTGATACGTTGTTAAACGCGTTTTCAACAATGCGTTGCGCTTATTGAACATATCGCAAAAAAAGAGGCATTCCTCCACGGAAGCCTCTTTTTCTTTATTTCTTTTTTGAGTTTTTGCCGGGCTTACCGCTGTGTTTCGCTGAAGCCATATTATTTCCGGGACCGAAGCCTTTATTTCCGGACGTCTTTTTATTCTCCCGGGTTCCGCTGTTTACATTTCTCACAGATCTACTGCGATTCGTTCCGTTTTCGTTCTTCACGCCTTCACTTTTTCCGTGATTCAGCGGACGCGGGGGAATCAGACAATGCTTGTCAAATCCGATCAGATCCTGTCTTCCCGCCTTCAAAAGCGCTTCCCTGACAAGCGCATAGTTCTCCGGCTTTCGGTACTGAAGGAGTGCTCGCTGCATTGCTTTTTCATGCGGATTGCTCGTAATATGCACCTTCTGCATATTACGCGGATCCACACCGGTATAATACATGACCGTGGATATTGTGGACGGTGTCGGGTAGAAATCCTGTACCTGCTCCGGCATATAGCCCATATCGCGGATACTTTCCGCGAGGGCGATGGCATCGTTCAGATCCGATCCCGGATGCGATGAGATCAGATACGGGATCGCATACTGCTGCATACCGAGTTCCTTGTTGACCCGGTCAAACCGCTTGACAAACTCCTGATAGACCTCATTCCGCGGCTTCCCCATCAGATCCAGCACGTGATCGGACACATGCTCCGGTGCCACACGAAGCTGACCGCTGACGTGATACTTACAAAGCTCGCGGAGGAAGGAGTCGTCCTTATCCGCCAGCATATAGTCAAAACGAATGCCGGAACGGATGAAGACCTTTTTGACGTTCGGGATCTTCCTGAGCTTTCGTAGAAGCTCGATGTAATCCTTATGATCCACGACCATGTTCTTACAGGGCTTTGGATACAGACACTGTTTATTTGTGCAGACGCCCTTCTCCAGCTGTTTGTCACAGGCCGGGCGCCGGAAATTGGCTGTCGGTCCGCCCACGTCGTGGATGTAGCCCTTGAAATCCGGGTGCTTCGTCATTTCCGTCGCTTCACGGATCAGGGATTCGTGACTTCTTGCCTGAACAATGCGCCCCTGATGGAACGTCAGCGCACAGAAGGAGCAGCCGCCAAAGCAACCGCGGCAGGAGGTCAGCGAAAAACGGATCTCGGAGATCGCAGGCACGCCGCCCTCCTTTTCATAGGACGGATGATAGTCGTTCATATACGGGAGCTCGTAAACATCGTCGAATTCCTGCATGGTAAGCGGTCTCGCCGGCGGATTCTGGACGATGTACCGCTTCTCTCCATACTTTTCGATCAGTGGCTTTGCAGTGATGAAATCCGTGTTCCGGTACTGGATATCAAAGCTTTTTGCGTATTCCAGCTTATCAGCCTTCATGGTATCAAAGTCCGGAAGAAGGATGCCGTCCGTCACGTTTTCAATGTCGCGCGTTTTGTATACGGTTCCGTGGATGAAAGTGAGTTCTTCGACCGGAAGGCCGCTGTTTAAGGCATCGGCCATTTCTACGATGGAGATCTCTCCCATACCGTACATCAGAAGATCCGCGCCCGAATCCATCAGAACGGAACGCTTGAATTTATCCGACCAGAAATCATAATGTGCCAGGCGTCGAAGCGACGCCTCGATGCCGCCGATGATCACCGGCACCTTTTTATACTTTTTCCGTATCAGATTGCAGTAAACCGTCAGCGCGTAGTCCGGTCGTTTTCCGGTCTTGCCGCCCGGCGTGTAATAATCCATCTGACGATGGCGATGGTTGACCGTGTAATGATTGACCATCGAATCCATATTGCCGGAGCTGACCAGAAAACCGAGGCGCGGCATACCGAAGACCGCAACACTCTCCTCATCCGTCCAATCCGGCTGTGAAATGATACCGACCCGGTATCCGTGCGCTTCCAGAACGCGGCTGATGATGGCCGGTCCGAAGGAGGAATGATCCACATAGGCATCGCCGATCACATAGACAAAGTCCACCCGGTCCCAGCCGCGTGCCAGCATTTCTTCTTTTGTGATGGGCAGAAACTGCTTCATTGTCACCTCAAAACGGGAACTGTACCGGAGACCGGTCAGTCAAAATACGTACTCAGGAATTCCGATACCTTCTTTTCATAGGCTGCGGAATCATGGAAATAGGACATTGCGTGCTCCGCATCCTCACAGATATATATCTCCTTGGGGCCGCTGCAGGCATAGTAGTTTTCGTATACCATCTGCGTCGGGACAAAGGTATCGGACCCACCGTGGATGAAAAGCATCGGACGGGTGTCCTTTTCCAACTGCTTCAGGCTGGAAGCCTCGGAGAAATAGTAGCCGCGGAAAAGCTTACAGATGAAGCTGTCGACCGCAAGTACCGGCTCGCGAAGGATCGCAAGCTTATCCGGGAAGACATGACGGAACTGGTCCAGTGTTGTGGAAAAACCGCAGTCTTCCACGATTGCTTTGACCTGTACCGGAAGGTCGGCTTCACCGGATGCCATCATAACAGCAGCACCGCCCATGGAAAGTCCGTGAAGCAGGATCTTCTCTTCTTCACCGAGCAGGCTGACGATGAGTCTGGCCCAGCCTACCAGATCGCGACGGTCCAGCCAGGAGAATCCCAACCAGTTGCCTTCGGAAAGTCCGTGCGCGCGGTCATCGACCAGAAGGACATTGAAGCCCTGATTATGATAATAGCGCATGAGCCACGGGAAATCGTTGGTTCCGCTTGCACGGAAGCCGTGGATCATGATAACGGTCTTATGATGGTCGCTCTCCGCCCAGATCATGGTCGCGTGAAGCTCCAGCCCGTCCTCGGAAGGCATATTGAAGTCCGCGGTCTTGCGGGACGCAAGCCACGCATTATTCTTTTCCATCAGCTTCTTTCGGTAATCGTTATCCGGATCCTGCTTGGGACCGCCAAAAACCTTGTCCGCAAGTTTCGGTTCCTTCCGGCGGAACGCCAGCACGAAAAAGAATCCGCATACCACGCCGAATACAGCGGTCAGAAAGGTGATGATCGTAATCAGGGCAGCGATCAGATTCGCTCCCGCATCTTTTTTCTTCATATCCACTCCTTTACTTTGTCAGAATATCCACCGTGTGGTTCGTAGCACCCATCAGGTCCATACGTTCGCAGGTGGCAAGGTGATATTCAAAAAACAACTGAAACATTTCCTCGGACATCGCCGTGATCTTTTCCCGCATATAATTGGCCATGCCGTCCGCCGCGATGATCTTCACCCGCGTCGCATTTACCTTATCGTTATAGCGCGCAATGTCCTCCAGCCGGTCAAAGGAAAACAGGTCGCTCACATCGTTCCGGATGTGGAAATCCTTGTCAAGCTTCCCTTCTTTTACGGATTCCAACGCATTTCCCTCGGTAAAGCCGAACTGATACACTCCGAATTCGTTCATGATATAGGCGACCAGGATCCGACCGCCCGGTTTTACGATGCGGACCGCCTCGGAAAGCGCCTGCACCTTATCCTCCTCTGTGAAGAGATGGTACATCGGGCCCAGGAACAGGACGATGTCGTAACTGTCCGACGGATACTTTTTAAGATCCAGAGCCGTTCCCTGCTTGGCAACAATGTTTGAAAGCCCTTTACGCTCCGCTTTCTGGCGGAGGATCCCGAGGTTGTAATTTACAAGATCGACGGCGGTCACCCTATGACCTTCTTCCGCAAGCGGGATCGCGTAACGGCCCGTCGCAGCACCGATATCGATGATGTTCAGCCCCTCCCGGCCATCGATGCATTCCCGAATATACTTCATTGTCGTCATATATTCGATGCGCCCGTAAGGCCTGAGAAGCCGCTTCTCTTCGTTATATTTTCCGTAAAAATCAATGATCTCCCGCATAGCTTCAACAAATGTCCGCAGAATCCAGAAGGATCGTAAACGGACCGTCATTCATCAGTGAAACCTTCATGTCCGCGCCAAAGGATCCCTTTTCCACGACCGGCACCGTCTCCTTACAGCGTGCAATAATGTATTCGTAAAGCTCATTCGCCATATCCGGCGCGCCGGCATTTATAAAGCTCGGACGGTATCCCTTTTTGCAATCCGCATACAGCGTAAACTGCGAAATGAGAAGCAGGCTTCCGCCCACATCGGAAAGGGACAGGTTGGTCTTTCCGTTCTCATCCTCGAAGATGCGGAGGCCCACCAGCTTTTTCACCATTTTATCGGCGATCTCCTTCGTATCGGTCTGGCTGACGCCGATCAGCACCATAAATCCGAGTCCGATGTTTCCGATGACTTCGCCATCGACCTTCACCTGACTTTCACGCACTCTCTGTACTACAAAACGCATAATTCACCACTTTATTTATGATACGGCTCATGATTCATGATCCGGTATGAACGGTAGATCTGCTCCAAAAGCACCACACGCATCAATTGATGCGGGAACGTGAGCTTTGAAAACGACCATTTTTCGTTGCATCGCGCATAGACCTCATCGGAAAGCCCAAGCGAACCGCCGATCAGGATCACCAGATGACTGATCCCGCTTACACCGTACTTTTCGATCTTTTTCGACATTCCAACGCTGTCAAACATCTCCCCGCCGATGGCCGTCGCGACCACATAGGCATCCGCCGGAATTCTGGAAAGGATCCGCTTTCCTTCCGCCTCCTTCACGATCTCGTTTTCGCGTTCGGATGCGTCCTCCCTGGTCTTTTCATCCGCGACCTCTATGATATCGGCCTTCACATAACGCTGAAGGCGCTTCATGTATTCCGAAATGGCATCGGTCCAGTATTTTTCCTTACACCGTCCGACACAGATCACCGTCAGTTTCATTCCTTCCACACACGGAGCTTTTCCTCCGTGATCAGCCTTTCCATTCTTACGTCGTGCTCCTTGAGCGGCAGCGGATCCCTGATCACCTGACACTCATAGGAAAGTGCGACCGTTTTTACCGGATGCGCACATAAATAGCGGTCATAAAACCCGCCGCCGTAGCCGAACCGGCCGCCGTATTCGTCAAACACCGTACCCGGTACGACCATGATATCGCTTTCGGAGTATTCCGGGGCAGCACTTGCCAAGCCTGGTTCCGGCTCCGGAACGCCGTAAGCGCCGGGCTTCAGGGAGTCCGTGTCCGAGATACGGAAAAAGACCATCGTCGTCTTTCCGGTAACTGCGGGAAGATACACCTCGCGGCCTTCCGAGATCAGCCTTGCAACGATCGCCCTCGTATCGGCCTCGGCGCCGTAGCTATAGTAAATAAACACACGCTTCACCCGGTCGGAAAGCTCGTCGAAAAAGCGCGCACAGATCCTGTGATCCTTATCGCTCCGGTCTTCAAGCATCTTTCTCTTTTCGATCATTTCCTTCCGGATCCCGGTCATTATTCCGCCTCTTCCGTCAAGCCGTAACGCTCGTCATGACGCTTCTTCACACTGATGATCGTACCGTCCGGCTGTTTGATCTCGATATTCTCAAGCTGACCTCTCAGATTCTTCCGAAAGTCCTCCAGATAGGACTTTCGAAGCTCGGCCTGCTCCTTGAGCTCCGCATCGGTCAGGCCGACGGTCTTCTTCTTTTTTGCCAGTTCATTGATTCTGTCAAGTCTTTCACTTGCTGTCATTCTACATTCTCCCGATATAATATATGTTCCGCGATGCGGATGCCGTCCATGGCCGCACTCGTGATGCCGCCCGCATATCCGGCGCCTTCGCCGCAGGGATATAATCCTTTGATATTCGCCTGTCCGGAGTCGTCACGCAGGATGCGCACCGGGGATGATGTTCTCGCCTCCACCGCGGAGATCAGCGCGTCCGGGCGGTCATAGCCCTTGATCATACGACCGAACTTCGGAATAGCTTCCTTCAGTGCTTCATTTAAGGGTTCCGGCAGGATCCTGTTTACATCCGCAAAACCATACGCGCCCTTCATGGCCGGTGTCACCCCGCCGAATTCTGTGGAAACCCGGTTCCGGTCATAATCTTTATAAAGCTGCACTGGAATCCTGCCCATGCAGGCGTCATAGGCCTTCTTTTCAAGCGCGCGCTGGAATTCCACGCCGGAAAGCGGATCATCGCCCGGATAATCCTCCGGCGTGACCTGTACGACGATGGCCGCGTTCGCATTCCTGCCATCCCGTCCCGAATAACTCATGCCGTTGATGCAGAGTCTGCCGGGCTCCGAGGAAGCATTGACCACATAACCGCCGGGACACATGCAGAATGAATACACGCCGCGTCCGCCGGCTGTTTTTGCGGTGACTTTATAAGGAGCTGCGCCGAGTTCCTCGTAGTCCGGCGTGCCGTACTGATCCATCGTGATCATTTTCTGCGGGTGCTCCATCCGGACGCCTACCGCAAAGGGCTTCGCCTCCATCGTCACGCCGAGATCCCGGAGCATATAAAACGTATCCCGCGCAGAATGTCCGATGGCAAGTACGACCCGCTCCGTTTCGATGACTTCGCCGTCCGCTAATTTCACACCGCATACCGCACTTTCTTTTACAAGGATCTCCAAAACCTTTGCATTAAAGCGAACGGTTCCGCCCGCTTCTTCAATATCCTTACGGATGCGGATCACGATCTCCTTCAGTTTATCCGTGCCGATGTGCGGCCGCGCATCGTAACAGATGCTCTCATCCGCGCCGGCGGCAGCAAAGGTCGAAAGCACACGTGCATTCAAACCGCTTTTATCGACTGTCAGTGTGTTCAGCTTGCCGTCGGAAAACGTTCCGGCACCGCCTTCACCAAACTGGACATTATCCTCCGGATCCAGCACTCCGGTCTCGAAAAAACGCTCCACATCGGCGCTTCTTTCTTCCACGCTTTTACCGCGTTCCAGAAGGAGCACTTCCTTTCCGGCCCTTGCGATCGTCAGTGCCGCAAAAAGTCCTGCGGGTCCCGCGCCGATGACGACGGTCCGCCCCGTAATGTCCGATGCCGGCTGCTTTACGGGCGCCGGTTCCGGTTCATTGACCGCAAGCTTCATCACGTAGAAAAGATCCGGTTTCTTCCGCGCGTCGATGCTTCTTTTCAGAATACGCACAGACCGGACCTTCAGATCTTTTTTCTTTGATGCTTTTTTAATGGCCCGGATCAGGTCCGCTTCGGAATGCCTGACCGGAACCTTCACATCCGATACGATCATTTCGTTCCTCCGGCACAAGACGCATCCTCGCCCGCTAAAACGCCTGTTGACCAGGCAAAATGCAGGTTGTAACCGCCGCATGCTCCGTCAATGTCCAGAAGCTCTCCGGTCACATAAAGTCCGGGGATCTTCACGGATTCCATAGTATCTTTGATCTCCCGTGTATCCACGCCGCCGGATGCCGCCTGTGCCATCGACATATCGCCGGTTCCGCAGACAGTGTACGGGAAGGATTTTATCGTCTTAATCAGGTTTTCCGCGCCTGAATCCAACTGCTCGTAAATGCGGGCATCACGCTTAAAACCGGCCTTTTTTGAAGCCACAGGGATCATTTTTCTGGGCAGTACGCCCTGAAGGATCTCTTCAGCCGTGACACCGTCTTTTCCGGCAGCTGCGGCACGCATTTTAAAGAATTCCCGAAGTTCTTCCTCCGTATACTCCGGAATAAGGTCAAGGCATACGACCGCTTCCTTTTCCGATCTCAGCGCTTCGCTTACCGAATGACTGATCTGAAAAACCGGAATTCCGGAAATACCTTCCCTGGTCAACTGCAGCTCGCCGCATTCCGTTACGCCGTTATAAGACACGGCTCCGGTCATGCGCACGCCGTTCCACCAGTCTTCCGTTCCGTTTTTACCGTACAGCTGCGTGAGAACCGGCTTCTGCGGATACACATGATGACCGAGCGCCTTCAGGATCTTCACAGCGGTATAAGGGTTTTTATCCCGCACTCCGGCCTCAGTGCCGAGCGCGAGGATGACGGCATCGGCGGAGTAATCCTTTGCCGTTGTCCGTACCGTAAATCCCTTTTCATTTCTCTTCACACCGGTAACATCCGCTCCGGTCACGACCGTAATATTCAGCCGTTTCATTTCCGCGTATAACGCGCCCGTGACCGCCTGCGCCTGCAGGTTCACGGGATACAGCCCGCCGTTCTTCTCCGTTTCCAGGATTCCGACGGAATGCATGAAGTCAACGGCATCCTTTACGGTAAACCGGGAGATCACGCGCGCCGCAAAGGACGCGTCATTCCCGTGGTAAAAGTCCGCGGACATCGTCCGGTTGGAAAAGTTACAACGTCCGTTTCCGGTCACCGAAAGCTTCTTTCCGACCTGCTCTTTCTTTTCAAGTACGGTGACGGCCGCTCCGTTTCTTGCTGCCGTAATGGCTGCTGCCATGCCGGATGCGCCGCCTCCTGCAACGATGATCTTTTTCATATCAGCGAATAATGTTCATTTTGGCTGCGATCGTCAGGATCTTTGTTCCGAACGGCAGTGCCCGAAGCTGGGACTTGGTCATGCATCCGGAGACCAGAATGCCAAAGAAATAAATGATCACACCGAGCACAGCGGATGCCAGGACGATCACAAGATTTGCCAGACGGCCGGTTTCCATGGTATGGGATACGATGAATGCGACCGCAAAGCAGACGATGACCACGATGATCGATACGATCACCGGAATGCCGATCGAACGGAGCGGATCCGGAAGATAACCGGTCAGGCGGTAGATCGAGATCAGGTTCAGAACGAGCATCGTCAGGCTGAAGGCCATATAGGAAATGATGATCGCATAGATTTCAAGCTTTGCGAAATACAAAAGTACAAGCGCCAGCGCGGTATGCACGATCAGCGCGATCACCGCATGAATGACCGGGCGTTCCATGTGGTCGAGGCCCTGCAGGATCGCATTCGTTACCGTTGACAGGGAGTAGAAAATAACCGCAAGACCGCCGAATACCAGGTATTTTGCGGATTCATCGGCGATGTCGGTGAATAACAGCTTTGCAAGATTTCCGCCGATGGCCATCAGACCGAACGCACACGGAATAGATATCACGAGCGTCACCTTTACGGTCAGCTCGATCTTATTCATCATTTCCTTCTTGTTATGTTCCGCATAAGCGGCCGTTAAGGACGGAACCAGTGCGCTTGCGATCGCAGCCGCAAAAGCGACCGGAAGATGGATGATCAGAAGGTATGCGGAGTTGTAATCGCCCCATACCGCATTGTAAATATCTTCGGTATATCCGGCATGGCTCATATAACCGTTGTAGATACCGACGTCAATGATGTCGATACAGTTATAAGCCGCGGTGCTTAAAATGACCGGAACTGCTGTCAGGACCAGGATCTGCATCAGTCTTCCGTACGGACGCACTTTTTGATGACGGTCATTTGCCACTCTCTTCCGGATGCTGCCGCGATACATAAAGAACAGGACCGTGCAGAAGATCAGGGCCATCAGAGCACCGGAACCGGTACCGATGGTGCTGCCTGCTGCGCCCCAGGCGGGAGCCAGCGCGCTGTTGCCGGTATCGGTCGCAAGCTCAACGCCGTACTGGAACAGAACGAACGCCATGCCGACGGATACGCAGGCATTGACGATCTGCTCGAGGATCTGGGAGATCGCCGTGGGGATCGTGGTCTGGAGGCCCTGGAAGAAGCCGCGGAGGACGCCGAGGAACGCCATAACAAAGATGGTCGGTGCCATCCACTTTAAGGCAATGGCGGCCATCGGGCTCTTCAGAACGTTCGTGCAGAAATAATCCGCACCGAAATACGTCAGTGCCGAGAAAACCGTGCCCGAGACCGCAGCGAAGATCATCGCAACGGCAAGAACCCGCTCGGTCTCCTTCCATTTTCCTTTGGTCACACGCGCGCTGACCATCTTGGAAACGGCGAGCGGCATGCTGTAGGAAGAAAGAAGGAGCAGAATATTATAGACGGAATATGCCGTGGAATAATAACCGTTGCCTTTGCTTCCGATGATGTTGACTACCGGGATACGGTAGATCATGCCGATGAAACGGACAAGAAGGGATGACAGCGCCAAAATGCCGCCGTGCACCAGGAAATTGTTCTGCTTTTTGCGGTCGCTCATAAAAACCTCCAAAAACAAATTTATCTTGTAATACCGAGTGAATCTAAGATCTCAGCCTGTTTTTTCTCCATAACGGCGCGCTCGTCGTCTTCCATGTGATCGTAGCCCATCAGATGGAGCATACTGTGTGCCACGAGGAAACCGAGCTCGCGCTTTTCGGAGTGGCCGTAGGCCTCTGCCTGTGCGCGGACCTTGTCCACGGAGATCATAATATCGCCCATGACGAATTCGCCGGTCTCCGGGTCAAAAACATCGTCCTGTTCCGTTTCAAGCGGGTCAAAATCCGCCGGTGTCTCGTAAAAAGCCATCGGGAAGGAAAGAACATCGGTCGGAGCGTCGATGTTTCTCTGCTCCAGATTTACCTCATGGATCCCGTCATTATCCGTCAGGATCACTTCCACCGCCGCTTCGTAAGGACATTTTTCATAGTCCAGTGCGGCGATGATCACTTCATTTATCAGCGCTTCGCAGTCAAAATCAAAGACTGCGTCCACTTCATTTTCGATTGTTATGGTCATATTTCTTATACGCTCTTCTTTCCTGCGTGCGGTCCTGAACGCGGTCCTGTGACTTTTCCTCGTATTTTTCATACGCTTCCACGATCTTCTGTACCAGCGGATGACGGACCACGTCCTTGTTGGTCAGTTCACTGATGCCGATCTCATCGATCCCGCGGAGGATCTTTAATGCGAGATCCAATCCGGACACCTGATCGAACGGAAGGTCCTTCTGCGTACGGTCACCGGTAACGATGCACTTGGAATTGAAGCCGATACGCGTCAGGAACATCTTCATTTGCGAAGGTGTGGTGTTCTGCGCCTCATCCAGGATGATATAAGCGTTGTCCAGGGTCCGTCCGCGCATGTAGGCAAGCGGTGCGACCTCTATGGCGCCCTTCTCCATGTTATGTGCGAAGCTGTCGGCGCCCATGATCTGGAACAGTGCGTCGTACAGCGGGCGTAAATACGGGTCGATCTTGCTCTGAAGATCACCGGGTAAAAAGCCGAGCTTTTCTCCGGCTTCGATGGCCGGGCGGGTCAGGATGATCTTATCCACCTCGCCGTTTTTGAAGGCCTGTACCGCCATGGCGATCGCAAGATACGTTTTACCGGTACCCGCCGGTCCCACACCGAAAACGATCATCTTTCTCCGCATGTCATCGACATAACGCTTCTGACCGACGGTCTTCGGTTTCACCGGTTTGCCGCTGATGGTGTGGCAGACGATGTCGCTGTCGATCTCCACGATCTCCCGGCTCGATTTCTTTTCCGCGGAAAGCGCAATGGCGTAATCCACATTCTGCTGCGTCAGGACATTGCCCCTTCTTGCCAGCTCCGCCAGATTCATAAACACTTCATGCGCACGCTCCGCATTATTCCCTTCACCGCTGATCCGGATCTCTCCGTCGCGAACAAACACCGAAACATTCAGTGAGCGCTCGATGGTCTTAATAAAAACATCGTTCTGTCCGAACACCGTTTTCTGTTGTTCCAAAGACAGGTCATCGATGATCTTGGTATCTTCCATGCATACTTCTCCTACTATACAGATACAGTCTATCATATAATAGCACATATGGAATAAAAATGCACTAATATTCTTTTCACATACAACATCTATGATTTTTGTGTAAAACAACTAAAAAAGACCGCTCCTTTTCGGGAGCGGTCTTTTTTTATGAATTAGTTGTACTTACGCTTTCTTGCAGCTTCAGACTTTTTCTTACGCTTTACAGACGGCTTTTCGTAGCACTCACGCTTACGGATCTCCTGCTGGATGCCTGCCTTAGCGCAGTTTCTCTTGAAACGGCGAAGTGCGCTGTCCAGAGTTTCATTTTCTTTAACGATAACTGTTGACATCTATTATTCACCTCCTTCGGAGTCTAAATTCATACCCGATTATTATAACACTTATTTTACTTAAGTCAAGCATAAGTTTAATAAGATTTAAAACAGGAAAAATAGCATTTCAAAATGGACATTTGAAACCTCGTCTATTATAATTGCGATAACAAAATCTGTAAAGTGAGGATTTCATGAAGATCTCAAATTCGATTCGAAATACGATATCGCCCTATCTTTTCATGCAGTTTATGGAACCGCTCAGTAACGCCGACGCCTCCGTGGATGCCGGCTGGGATTACATGAATGACCGCTGGCAGCCCAAGCTCGTGGAGATTACAAAGGAGCTTGCGCCGTCCATGATCCGTTACGGCGGCTGCTTTGCCTCCTACTACCACTGGAAGGAGGCCGTCGGTCCCAAAAAGGAACGCACCCCGATCCTGAATCAGTGTTGGGACGGCATCTTTTCGAACTACGTCGGCACATGTGAAGTCGCTGATTTCTGCAGGCAGGTCGGTGCGGAGCCGCTCATGGTCGTGAATTCCGAATCAGACGGCCGTATGCACTGGGCCTATCCGGCCGATGGTATCGACCGCTTCGGAACCGCTGAAGAGGCCGCGGAATGGGTCGCCTACTGTAACGATCCGGAGAACGCACTCCGCCTCTCTCACGGCATTAAGGAACCGTTGAACATCAAATGGTGGCAGATCGGAAACGAGACCTCCTACGATTCCCGCGGTTACGACCTTCCGAAGGCTGTGGACATGACTAAGCGCTTTACGGAAGCCATGCTGAATGCGGATCCGGAGCTCAAGCTGATCGTCTGGGGGGATGACGGCTGGGCCCCCGCCATGTGTGAAGCTGTCGGTGATCAAGTCGAACTTATTGCTTTCCACCATCACTTCGATTCCGGTCTTCCGGATTCGGTGCTGAATGACCGCGACTATCGAAAGGACCCTGATGCGACCTGGCGTCATTTTATGAATGCGTGTCACTCGCTGCGGGAAAAGATCGACAAGGTCCGCGCCGAAGTCGCTCCGTACGGTAAGAAGCTGGCGATGACCGAGGGCCATTTTGCCATCGACGGTAAATACCGCTGCACCGCGCTTTCTTCCTGGGCCTGCGGCGTTTCCTACGCCCGTATGCTGATTATTCAGGAGCACGCGTCCGATGTCCTCGAGATTTCCACACTGGCCGACTTCTGCGGAAACAACTGGCAGAACAATGCCGTTATGATCCCGACGCCCGCAACACGCTGCGACGCTTATCTTCAGCCGGTCGGACAGGTCATGAAGCTGTTCCGCCGCCATATCGGAAAATATTATCTGCCCTGTGAGAATGTGGAGCATGTAGATTCCTGCGCGAGCATTTCCGAAGACGGAAAGACCGTGTATCTGCATCTTGCAAACACCGATAATAAAAACACTGCCGTGATCCGTCCGGAGATCGAGGGACGCGTGATCGCATCCATGACCGCCTACGAGATCGCGGCAGATCCCGCGGAAGAAATCGGCCCGATGAACGTGCATGTGTTTGACGAGCGGAAGGTCGAAGTCACAGGAGACGCGTATACGCTTCCGAAAGCTGCGGTTTCCGTTTTGGAGATCAAGTTAAAGTAACATTTCTTGATATGAACATAAAAGTCCCGGTGCGTTGATGCACCGGGGCTTTTCTTTTTGTGATAATTCCGTCGGGGAGTTGTCCTTTTCATCATTACCGTTCATTATGCACGAGTATAAATCAATACTCAAACTTTCCCGAGAAAACTTCCACCGCCGAACCGATCAGCTTGACGTTTCCGTCCGTAATGCGGACCGTAACATCGCCGCCGGCCAGTTTGACGGTAATATCGCGGTCTTCCTCACAGAATCCGCATTTTACGGCCGCAACTGCTGCTGCACACGCGCCTGTTCCGCAGGCCAGCGTCTCGCCGTTACCGCGCTCCCATACCCGCATTCTGAGCGTGGTGTTATTGACCACACGCACGAACTCGGTATTGGTACGCTCGGGGAAGATCGGACTGTGTTCGGAGACCGTACCGATCGCCGCCACATCCAGCTGCTCGATCTTATCGGTAAAGAGGACGATGTGCGGATTACCCATGGAAACACAGGTCGCGCGGTAGGTCTTACCTTCCAGCTCGTATGGACGATTGATCATAAACGTACCGTTCGCGGTGCACGGAAGACTGCTGAGCCGGAAGTCCGCAGGACCCATGTCGACCTCCACGGAACTGACCTTACCGTTACGCGTAAAGACCTTACACTCCTTGACGCCGGCGCCGGTCTCGATGCTCATCTCCTCTTTTTCAACGATTCCGCGGTCATACAGATACTTTGCCGCACAGCGGATATTATTGCCGGCAATAACGCCCTCCGAACCGTCCCGGTTGTAGACACGGACACGCGCATCGGCGCAGTCCGAATGCTCCAGAAGAACAATGCCGTCCGCACCGATTCCGTAATGATTCCGGCACAGCGTGACGCAAAGCGATTCCGGACAGGTGATGGCACCGTCAAAGTTTTCGATAAAGATACCGTCGTTTCCGCAGGACTGAAGCTTTGTGAATGCGATCGTTTGTTTTTCCTCACGCATGTCGCAAATGTCCACGAGCTCGGTATTGTTCAGCGTATAGCGGCTCGCCAGGATCTCCGCAAGCGCGCCTGCGGTATCGAGTGAGGTCAGACACGGGATGTTCAGCTGCATAGCCCGTCTGTGTAAGACGGTATAATCGCCCATCTCCGCCATCTGTACTGCGCCGGAATAGATGATATAACTGAATGCGCCTTCTTCCATGAGCTCGTAGATCTCATTGGAATCCGCGACGTTTTTAACCGTTGTGACCGGAATATCCATGCTTTCGATGGCTTCCGCGGTACCGGCCGTAGCGTACAGCCTGATGCCGAGTTCATGGAACGTTTCCGCGATGGACAGGATCTCCTCCCGGTCATTCTCTTCAACGCTGAATAAAATACCGCATTTTGCACCGTTCTTCTGTACCGCAGGCACGTTAAAGCCGGCCGCGGTCAGACCCTTGAACAATGCCTCCGGAAGCGTCTTACCGATACCCAGGACCTCACCGGTCGATTTCATTTCCGGACCCAGGATCGAGTTTGCGTCGGAAAGCTTTTCAAATGAGAAGACCGGCACCTTGCAGGCAAAGTACGGCGGAGTCTTGTAAAGGCCGGTGCCGAAACCGAGCTCCTTTAAGGACGCGCCGAGCATGACGCGGGAGGCCAGATCGACCATCGGTACGTTCGTGACCTTACTGATATACGGCACGGTTCTCGAAGCACGCGGATTGACCTCAATGACATAGAGCTCATCCTCGTAGATCAGATACTGAATGTTGACCAGTCCCTTCGTACCGAGCGCAAGCGCCAGTTTTTCGGAGCAGTCGCAGATCTTGGCCAGGAATTTGTCGTTTAAATTGAACGGCGGATAAACCGCGATCGAGTCACCGGAATGAACGCCGGCACGCTCGATATGTTCCATGATGCCCGGGATCAGGACGTCTGTGCCGTCGGAAATAACATCGACCTCAAGCTCTACGCCCGGCATATATTTGTCCACGAGGACCGGATTATCAATGCCGCCCGCAAGGATCATGTTCATGTAGCGGATCGTATGCATGTCGTTACGGGCGATCGTCATGTTCTGACCGCCGATGACATAGCTCGGTCTTAAGAGCACCGGATATCCCAGGCGATGCGCCGCTTCCAGCGCCTCATCCAGCGTACGTACACCTGCGCCCTTCGGTCTTTCGATACCGAACTGTTCCAAAAGTACGTCAAATTTCTCGCGGTCTTCCGCTGTGTCGATGGATTCCGCGGAAGTTCCGAGGATCGGAATATTATTTTCATCAAGGAACTGCGTGAGTTTGATCGCTGTCTGGCCGCCGAATGCCACAACGACGCCGATCGGCTTCTCCACCCGGATGATGTTCATGACATCCTCCGGAGTCAGCGGCTCAAAATACAGGCGGTCCGCAGTATCATAGTCCGTGGAGACCGTCTCCGGGTTATTGTTGACGATTACGACATCATAGCCCATCCGGCGCAGCATCCATACACAGTGAACCGATGAATAGTCGAATTCGATGCCCTGTCCGATACGGATCGGTCCGGAACCGAGGACCATGACGACCGGTTTTCCGGAGCGTTTAAACGCGCGCGATTCGCATACCGTGTCACAGGTGGAATAGAAATACGGGGTCTCCGCATCGAATTCCGCACCGCAGGTATCAACCATTTTATAAGAAAATGCTCTGCCGGGAACCTCGGAAGCATCGCTTAAGCGAAGGATCGCTTTATCCGTGTATCCAAGCCTCTTTGCGGTCTCATAGCGTTCCGGCGTAAGACCTTCCGAAAGCTCCTTTTCAAAATCCGCAAGCTTTTTCAGTTTATTAAGATACCACTCGTCGATCATCGTGATCTCATGGATCTGTTCAACGGTAATGCCGGTCTTTAACGCCTCAAATACGGTAAATATGCGGTGGTCATCCTTCTTTTCCAGTCGCTTGAGAAGCGGTTCATCGGAAAATGCCGGCGCATTCAGCGTGTCAAGGCCGATCTCAGCACCGCGAATCGCCTTCATCAGCGCCATTTCAAAGCTGTTTGCGATCGACATGACTTCGCCGGTCGCTTTCATCTGGGTACCGAGTTCACGTGAGGAACCCGCAAATTTGTCAAACGGCCACTTCGGGACCTTGCATACCACATAATCGAGCGTCGGTTCAAAGCAGGCACAGGTCTTGCCGGTTATGTCGTTTTTGATCTCGTCCAGGGTGTAGCCGAGGGCGATCTTCGTCGTGATCTTTGCAATCGGATAACCGGTCGCTTTCGAAGCCAGCGCGGAGGAACGCGAAACACGGGGATTGACCTCGATGACCGCATATTCAAAGCTTTCCGGATTCAGCGCAAACTGACAATTACAGCCGCCCACGATGCCGAGCGCGGTGATCATGTCGAGCGACGCGGTACGGAGCATCTGATATTCCTTGTCCGCAAGCGTCAGTGCAGGCGCCGTAACGATCGAGTCGCCGGTGTGGATACCGACCGGATCCAGGTTTTCCATAGAACAGACAGCAATAACATTGCCCACGCTGTCCCGCATGGTCTCAAACTCGATCTCTTTCCAGCCGGAAATACATTTTTCGATCAGTACCTGCGTGATCGGTGACATGTCAAGACCGCTCTTCGCAATGATCGCCAGTTCCTCCGGATCCGCGGCAATACCGCCGCCGGTGCCGCCGAGTGTGAACGCCGGGCGCACGATGACCGGGTAACCGATCTTACTCGCGGCACTCATGGCCTCTTCGAGCGTAACCGCAATTTCCGAAGGAACGACCGGCTGGCCGATGGCCTTCATCGTATCACGGAAAAGCTCGCGGTCCTCCGCCTTCTTGATTGCTTCCACATCGGAGCCCAGAAGACGGACACCGTATTTATCCAGCGTACCGTCCTCGGAAAGCTGCATGGCAAGTGTCAGGCCTGTCTGTCCGCCGAGGCCTGACAGAAGGCCGTCCGGACGCTCCTTTTCAATGATCCTGGCCATAGTCTCTGTATTCAGCGGCTCCAGGTAGATCTCATCAGCCATGGCCTTGTCGGTCATGATCGTAGCGGGGTTCGAGTTTACAAGAACGGTATTGATCCCTTCCTGCTTAAGAATCCGGCATGCCTGCGCACCCGCATAGTCAAATTCGGCTGCCTGGCCGATCACGATCGGGCCGGAACCGATCACAAGAACTTTTTTAATGCTTTGATCCTTCGGCATCAGTCATTACCTCCCATCATGTCCATGAAACGATCGAACAGGAAATCCGTGTCCTTGGGGCCGCCGCAGGCTTCCGGATGGAACTGGACCGTGAAGCAGTCCTTTCCGGGATACATCATGCCTTCGTTACTGCCGTCATTTGCGTTTTTAAACGTTTCTTCGCCAATGCCCTTCAGACTTTCGGCAACGACCGCGTAACCGTGGTTCTGGCTCGTTATAAAGGTTCGGGTTCCTTTCACATCGCGTACCGGCTGATTTGCGCCGCGGTGTCCGTATTTCAGTTTCATGGTCTTACCGCCCATCGCAAGCGCCGTCAGCTGATGACCGAGACAGATGCCAAAGACCGGAACCTTTCCGACAAGCTTACGGATCTGTTCGATACAGTAGGTGTTTTCCGCGGGATCACCTGGGCCGTTTGACAGCATGATACCGTCTGGCTTATAGGAAAGGACCTCCTCCGCCGATGTACCCTCCGGCACGACCGTCACCGCACATCCGCGCTTTACCAGACTCCGCACGATATTCTTCTTTGCACCGTAATCGATCAGCACAACTCTATGCTTTACTGTTTCCGGCATTTCCGTATAAGCCGTTTTACAGCTCACCTCATGTACAACACCAGAAACCACGTAATTTAAGAGTTTCTCGTCTGAGACCGGCTGTTTATCTTCCTTCGTGTCAGCACCCTCAAAATCGCCCGTTTCAGGCTTCTCATAAACGATCTTCGCGTTCATGACGCCTTCTTCACGCAGGATACGCGTCAGTTCACGCGTATCCACGCCGCAGATACCCGGAATACCGTTTTCCGTGAGGAAACCGTCAAGCCCGTACTCCGAACGGAAGTTGCTGGGCTCCTCACACAGCTCGCGTACCACATATCCACGCACAGCAGTCACGCCTTCAAAATCCTCCGGGATCACGCCGTAGTTTCCGATCAGCGGAAACGTCTGTGTCACGATCTGCCCGGCATAACTGGGATCCGTCAGCGTTTCCATATAGCCGACCATACCTGTCGTGAAAACCAGCTCACCGACCGTCTCTTTCACGCTGCCGATCGCTTTTCCGGAAAACACCGTTCCGTTACTTAAAACAAGATAAGCGTCCTTCATAATTCTCCTCTTTCGCAAAAAAAGAGAGACCACCCCCGTTTAACGGAAATGGCCCCCATTGGCTCATTATAAATATTGGAATTTTTGATTATACCATCGTTACCGCCATGACGGCTTTGATCGTGTGCATGCGGTTTTCAGCCTCGTCAAAGACGATGGACTGCGGACCTTCAAAGACTTCATCGGTCACTTCCATGCAGTCGATACCAAACTTATCATAGATCTCTTTGCCCACCTTGGTGTTCAGATCATGGAACGCGGGCAGGCAATGCATGAATCTGCACTGCGGACCGGCATTGTCCATCAGGGTCTTGGTGATGCGGTACGGTGAAAGGTCGTTGATACGCTCTTCCCAGATCTCTGCCGGCTCGCCCATGGATACCCAGACATCGGTGTAAAGAACATCGGCATCCTTTGTAGCGACCATCGGGTCGGTGATGAACTCGAGAACCGCTCCGGTCTCCTTCGCAACCGCCGCGCACTCTTCACGAAGCTCGGCGTTCGGGAAATACTTTTCCGGAGAGCATGCCACAAAATGCATACCCATCTTTGCGCAGCCCACCATCAGGGAATTGCCCATGTTGTAGCGGGCATCGCCCATGTAGACAAGCTTCTTTCCCTTAAGTTCACCGAAATGCTCGCGGATCGTTAAGAAATCCGCAAGGATCTGCGTGGGATGATATTCGTTGGTCAGACCGTTCCACACCGGCACACCGGAGTATTTTGCAAGGGTCTCCACAAGCTCCTGACCGTATCCGCGGTATTCGATACCGTCAAACATGCGGCCCAGGACACGTGCGGTGTCCGCAATGGACTCCTTTTTGCCGATCTGAGATCCGTCCGGGTCCAGATATACCGGATGCATACCCAGATCTGCAGCGGCTACTTCAAAAGAGCATCGGGTTCGAGTGGAAGTCTTTTCGAAGATCAGTGCGACGTTCTTGCCCTCGCACAGACGGTGTGCCTGACCGTCTTTCTTCATTTGCTTCAGCGTGGCTGCAGCATCCAGCATACCCTCGATCTCTGCCGGGGTAAAATCCATCAGTTTCAGAAAACTCTTGCCCTTAAGTGAAATCATGGACCCTTCCTTTCAAATGTGCTCTTCATATGTTAAAAACATAATAAATTATTTTATAACTTTTAAAGTCATCTTTCAAGATGTTTTTGACAATCATTTTAAATCATCAAAAAGACGGATATTGTCTCTGCTAAGCGGAAGCTCACCGTTCTGTTCCTTTTTCACGATCTCCACGATACGATCGTTAACGGGCGTCGGAACTCCGGTCTTTCTGCCCCATTCCGAGACTACGCCGTTGATTGTTTCGATCTCGCATTTCTTTCCTTTTTTCAGGTCCTGCAGCATCGACGGCTCGATCAGGCGGTGTTTTTTCATGGCGATCGGAATCAGCAAATAGGAAAACACCTTCTTGATCGGATTTGTGTAATAAAACAGCTTGGTGATGTTCTTACCCTGAACCGGTGCAAACGCTGCACCCGCAGCGTGTCCCACATCGATGCATTCCTTCATGCAGCGTAGTGCGATCTTCCGGACTTCGGGATCTTCGGACACATCGCCGAATGTACCGCCGATGACCGTGCCGAGTCCCGAAAACGTCGCATTGATCAGCAGCTTGGACCAGCGGACACCGAGGAGATCCTCCTCCATTTCGCAAGGGCACATATTCTCGAGGAGCGCTTTTACACGTGCGCACTGTTCATCGGTAATGCCATCCATCTTTCCCATATGGAAGGAAAGGCTGTCCGGATCACTCGTCATCGTACACTCGCCGGGTGCGGACATCGTTGCGCCCCATTCCACGACACAGCCCATGGTATGTTCACTGCCGATGATCTCTGCGATCCCCGGCTCCGGAATTCCGTTCTGCAGGGTTACGATAACACCGTCCTCCGAAAGCATCGGCTTTAAGAAGGAAACAACCTCCGGATTGTTCAGTTGTTTCGTAAGCAGGATCACTGTATCGTACGGTCCCTCCATTTCTTCCGGCAGGATCGCATTCACAGGAGTCGTAAACTCCACCGTACCGGTAATATGAGCACCGTTTTTATTCAGCGCCTCCACATGCGCCTTGTTTCGGTTTACAAGTTCCACAGCTGCTCCGTTTTTCGTCATATACGCACCGAGCACTGTTCCCAAAGAACCCGCACCGTAAATTGCACATTTCATCTTTCATCCTCCTGTACATAAAAAAAGCCTCAAACCCTTTTATTTCACGGGTTTAAGACTAACCATACTCTATAAAATGAGACACGGGGGATTCGAACCCCCGACAACTTGATTAAAAGTCAAGTGCTCTACC
>DCHF01000025.1 GCA_002315555.1 Lachnospiraceae bacterium UBA1759
TCAACACCTTCAATATGGGCGTCGGCATGAGCATCACCGTTGCTCCGGAGGATGCGGACAAGGCCATTGAGATCCTGAAGGCACACGGCGAAGACGCTTATGTCATCGGTACGGTCGTTACTTCCGATACCAAGATCACGATATGCTGACTAAGGTAAAGTCCGGCATTGCGGCCGGCATCATGATCGCCATCGGCGGATCCGTTTACTTATCCTGCGATACCAAATGGGTCGGTGCGATCCTCTTCTCTGTAGCCCTTCTCACGATCTGCTACCAGGGCTACTCCCTTTTTACGGGTAAGATCGGATTCATTCCGGAAAACCATGATAAGGAAGCCTTTTCCGTTCTTCTTTTAGGACTCCTCGGCAATTTCATCGCCACGGTCCTTCTGGGTCTGGTCCTGCGTTATGCGGTCCCGTCCATCGGCGCAGCTGCGGAAGCGGCCTGCGCGGCAAGAATGGAACAGAAGCTTCTGCAGACGCTGATCCGCGCTGTCTTCTGCGGTATCCTGATGTATACCGCAGTCAGCATCTACCGCGACAGGAAAACGATCACCGGCATCCTCTTCTGTATTCCGGTCTTCATCTTAAGCGGTTTTGAGCATTCCATCGCCGACATGTTCTATTTTGCGGCTGCCGGAATGTTCAGTCTGAAAGTTGTCCTGTTTATCATCACAGTCCTCATCGGCAACACGATCGGCGGCATGCTGTATCCGTTCTTAATGCCGAAGAAAGGAAACTGACATGAAAAAAGCAAGAGTCGCTGTCCTTTGTTCGGGCGGCGGAACCAATCTCCAGGCCATCATCGATGCGGAAAAGTCCGGCATTATTAAAAACGGTGAGGTGGTCCTGGTACTCGCAAACACAAAAAAGGCTTATGCGCTTGAACGCGCGGAAAATGCCGGCATCGAGCACGCGTATTATACGAAAAAGATGTGCGGCGGTCAGGAAGCCTTTGAAGATAAGCTCATCGAGGTTCTGGACGGGCATGACATCGATCTGATCGTGCTGGCCGGCTTCATGGCGATCTTAAGTGAGAAATTCACCTCACACTACCCCAAACGGATCATCAATATTCATCCGTCCCTCATTCCCTCCTTCTGCGGTGAAGGCTTTTACGGTCTCAAGGTCCATGAAGCGGCACTGGCAAAAGGCGTGAAGGTTACCGGCGCGACCGTGCATTTCGTCAATGAAATACCGGACGGCGGCGAGATCATCATGCAGAAGGCCGTGAATGTACGTCCCGGTGATACGCCCGAAAAGCTTCAGCTGCGTGTCATGAAACAGGCCGAATGGAAGATCTTCCCGGCCGCTGTGGAACAGGTTTCCGCTGAAATCGTAAAGAACAAGGAGAACGCATGAACATCTACAAGATCAATGACATCGGTGAACTGATCACCGGAAATTCCTACGTGGGCCGCGGCATCGTCATCGGCAAGTCCGCAGACGGAAAGAACGCCGTTTCCGCATATTTCATCATGGGCAGAAGCGCCAACAGCAGAAACCGTATCTTCACCGAGAAGAACGATGCGGTATACACCGAGCCCTTCGATGCTTCCAAGGTCGAGGATCCGAGCCTGATCATCTACGCTGCGATCCGTAAGCTTGATAACAAGCTGATCGTCACGAACGGCGACCAGACCGATACCATCTACGACGGCGTGAAGGCCGGCAAATCCTTCAGCGAGTCCCTGACCGTCCGTGAGTTTGAGCCGGATGCTCCGAACTTAACTCCCAGAATCAGCGGTATGCTCACCTTCAAGAACAATGATTTCACCTATGACATGAGCATTTTAAAGAGTATCGACGAAGAAGGCACGGATTGCGCCCGCTACTCCTTCGCATACCCGTCCAAGGCAGGCCTCGGCCACTTCATCCACACCTATGTGTGCGACGGCAACCCGATCCCGACCTTCCAGGGCGAGCCGGAACGCGTTCAGATCCCGAACGACATCGACGCTTTCACAAATACCCTTTGGACCGCACTCGACGAAAACAACAAGATCTCTCTTTACGTCCGTTACACCGACCTGGAAACCGGCGCTGAAGTGAACCGCATGATCAACAAGAATAAATAAGAGGTGTGACATGAACGAATTTGAATTAAAGTACGGCTGCAACCCGAACCAGAAACCCGCGCGCATCTATATGAAGGACGGCAGCGAGCTGCCGATCAAGGTCTTAAACGGCCGCCCGGGCTACATCAACTTCCTGGATGCTTTCAACTCCTGGCAGTTAGTCAAGGAATTAAAGGAGATCCTCGGTCTTCCGGCGGTCACCTCCTTCAAGCACGTCAGCCCGACCTCCGCTGCAGTCGGTCTTCCGCTCGATGAAAAGTTAAAGAAGGCCTGCTTCGTGACCGATGTCAAGGGTCTGGACGAGTCTCCGCTCGCTTGCGCATATGCAAGAGCCCGCGGTACCGACCGTATGTCCTCCTTCGGTGACTGGGTCGCTCTCTCCGATGTCTGCGACGTGACCACCGCAAAGATGATCAAGCGTGAAGTATCCGACGGTATCATTGCTCCGGGTTACGAGCCGGAAGCGCTGGAGATCCTGAAGCAGAAGAAAAACGGCGGATACAACATCGTCGAAGTCGATCCGGACTATGTACCGGCCGCTCAGGAGACCAAGGAAGTCTTCGGTATCACCTTCGAGCAGGGTCACAACTTCTTCCGTATCGATGAAGAGCTGTTAAAGAACATCGTTACCGAAAATAAAGATCTTCCCGAGACCGCAAAGCGCGACCTTATCATCGCGCTGATCACCCTGAAGTACACCCAGTCCAACTCCGTCTGCTATGCTGTCGACGGCCAGGCGATCGGTGTAGGCGCAGGTCAGCAGTCCCGTATCCATTGCACGCGTCTTGCGGGCACCAAGGCAGATACCTGGTTCCTGCGTCAGTCCGATAAGGTCCTGAACCTTCCGTTCAAGAAGAAGCTCGGACGTCCGGAACGCGATAATGTCATCGACAACTACATCAACCAGAACGAAGAGGATGTCTGCGCAGACGGTAACTGGCAGAATTACTTTGAGACGCAGCCCGAACCCTTCACCAAGGAAGAACAGGCCGCCTATCTTGCGACCAAGACCGGTGTTGCTCTCGGTTCCGATGCGTTCTTCCCGTTCAGCGACAACATCGAGCGCGCATACAGAAGCGGCGTTATGTACATCGCAGAGCCGGGCGGATCCGTTCGTGATGACGCGGTCATCGAGTGCTGCGATAAGTACGGTATCACGATGGCGTTCACCGGAATGCGTTTATTCCATCATTAATCAGGTAAGCGGTCTCTCGGAAAGCCGTGTACCGGCATATAAAGAAATAATACGCTTAAGGATCACGGGAATACGAAGTGATCCCCCGGTATCACCGTAACGTGACCGGAAACTGATAAGCTTCTAAAGGTTGTGTTATACACGACCTATTGTGACCGGAATCATAATCTGAAAAGGAGATCTCACATGAAACTCATGGTCATCGGCGGAGGCGGACGCGAACACGCAATCATCAAAAAATTAAAAGAGAATTCCACGATCGACACGATCTACGCGCTTCCCGGAAACGGCGGCATCGCCCTCGATGCCGAGTGCGTAAACATCGCGGCGACGGACATCGACGGCATCGTTGGCTTTGCCCGTGAAAACGCGATCGATTACGCGGTCGTTGCCCCGGATGATCCGCTGGTCCTGGGCTGTGTCGATGCCCTGAACGAGCTCGGCATCCCCTGCTTCGGCCCCACGAAGGCCGCTGCCATCATCGAAGGCAGCAAGGTCTTCTCTAAGAATCTCATGAAGAAATACGGCATCCCGACCGCGCAGTACGAAGTCTTCACCGACGCTGAAAAAGCGCTCGAATATGTGAAGACCGCTCCGATCCCGACCGTCATCAAGGCCGATGGTCTTGCGCTCGGCAAGGGCGTCATCATTGCGATGACCGTGCAGGAAGCGGAAGAAGCCATCGTCGAGATCATGCAGGACAAGAAGTTCGGTGCCAGCGGCAACCAGATCGTCATCGAAGAGTTTCTGACCGGTCCGGAAGTTTCCGTCCTTTCCTTCACCGACGGCAACGTTGTGAAGCCGATGGTCTCCTCCATGGACCACAAGCGCGCCGGTGACAACGATACCGGCCTGAACACGGGCGGCATGGGCACCATCGCCCCGAACCCGTACTACACGAAAGACGTCGCTGACCGCTGCATGGAAGAGATCTTCCTGCCGACCATCCGTGCTATGAAAGCCGAAGGCCGCACCTTCAAGGGTTGCCTGTACTTCGGCCTGATGATCACCGAAAACGGTCCCAAGGTCATCGAATACAACTGCCGCTTCGGCGATCCGGAGACGCAGGTCGTCCTTCCGCTCATGACCTCCGATCTCTTCACCGTCATGCAGGCAGTCACAAACGAGACACTCGCCGACACCCCGGTGGAATTTGCCGATGCGAACGCTTCTTGCGTCGTTATGGCTTCCGCAGGTTACCCGGTCTCTTACGAAAAGGGTTATGAAATGACCATTCCGGAAGACGTTCTGCCGTATGTTTACATCGCAGGCGCCAAGGAAAAGGACGGAAAGCTTCTGACAAACGGCGGCCGCGTTCTGGGTGTCACCTCAGTCGCTTCCACGTTAAAGGACGCCATCGCCGCTTCCTACGAAAAGGTCGAAAAGATCCATTTTGACAACGCATTCTATCGTCACGACATCGGTGCCCGCGCACTTATGAAAACGGAGGACTAACCATGGTTTACAGAGTTTATGCCGAAAAGAAAAAAGAGCTCGCCAATGAAGCAAAGGCTCTTTTAAACGACGCCCGCAAGCTCCTGTCCATCAAGACGCTTGAGGATGTCCGCATTCTGAATCGCTACGACGTTGAAAACTGCTCCGAAGAGCTTTTCAACTATGCCATTCAGACCGTATTTACCGAGCCGCAGCTCGACATCGCTTCTTCCGGTTTTGACGCGGAAGGCGCGACCGTATTCGCAGTCGAATACCTGCCGGGTCAGTTTGACCAGCGTGCAGACTCCGCTGCGCAGTGTATCCAGATCATTTCTCAGGGCGATCGTCCGCTGATCCGTTCCGCAAAGGTCTACCTCCTTTACGGCGCACTCTCCGATGCCGATATTGCCGAGATCAAGAAATACGTCATCAACCCGGTGGAAGCCCGCGAGGCCGATCTTGCGCTCCCGGAGACCTTAAAAACCGAGTACGAGATCCCGACCACGGTCCGCACCCTGGACGGTTTCCTCGAACTGGACCGCAAAGGCCTTGAGGAGTTCGTTGCTCAGTACGGTCTGGCCATGGATGCCGATGACATCGCATTCTGCCAGGACTATTTCAAGACCGAACACCGCGATCCGACCATCACCGAGATCCGCATGATCGACACCTACTGGTCCGATCATTGCCGTCATACCACCTTCCTCACCGTCATCGACGATGTGAAGTTTGAAGACGAGCTCCTCCAGTCCGCTTACGAAGATTACATGAACGTCCGCAGGGAGCTGGGCCGCACGAAGCCGGTATGCCTGATGGATCTTGCGACCATCGCAGTCAAATATCTGAAGAAGCACGGCAAACTGAACAAGCTGGACGAGTCCGAAGAGATCAACGCATGTACCGTTAAGGTCGATGTGGATGTGGACGGCGTCACCGAGCCGTGGCTGCTGTTATTCAAGAACGAAACGCACAACCATCCGACCGAGATCGAGCCCTTTGGTGGTGCTGCGACCTGCATCGGCGGTGCCATCCGTGACCCGCTGTCCGGCCGTTCCTACGTTTACGGCGCAATGCGTCTGACCGGCGCCGCAGATCCGACCGTTCCGGTCTCCGAAACGATCCCGGGCAAGCTCCCGCAGCGTAAGCTCGTTACTACCGCTGCTGCCGGCTACTCATCCTACGGCAACCAGATCGGCCTTGCGACCGGCATCGTTGACGAACTGTATCATCCGGGTTACGCTGCAAAGCACCTGGAGGTCGGCGCAGTCATCGCTGCGGCTCCGGCTGAAAACGTCCGCCGCGAAGTTCCGGCTCCGGGCGACATCGTCATCCTGCTCGGCGGTTCCACCGGCCGTGACGGCATCGGCGGTGCTACCGGCTCCTCCAAGGCGCACAACGCACACTCCGTTGAGACCTGCGGTGCAGAAGTCCAGAAAGGTAATGCACCGGAAGAAAGAAAGCTTCAGCGCCTGTTCCGTTCCAGGGAAGCCTGCCGCATGATCAAGCGCTGCAACGACTTCGGTGCGGGCGGTGTATCCGTTGCCATCGGCGAACTTGCGGACGGTCTTGAGATCAACTTAAACAACGTTCCGAAGAAGTACGACGGTCTGGACGGTACCGAGCTTGCGATCTCCGAATCCCAGGAGCGTATGGCCGTTGTCATCGAGCCCGAAAATGTCGATGCTTTCCTGAAGCTCGCAAACGAAGAAAACCTGCAGGCTTGTCCGGTCGCCGTTGTAAAGGCGGAACCGCGCCTGACCATGTTCTGGAATGACAAGAAGATCGTCGATGTCAGCCGTGAATTCCTGAATTCAAACGGTGCCGACAAGCACATCGTCATCACTCCGGAAAGCCCGAAGGCCGTTGAAAAGACGGTAGAAGGCACCTTTACCGATAATTACAAAGCACTCGCAAAGGACCTGAACGTCTGCTCCAAGCGCGGTCTGTCCGAACGTTTTGACTCTACCATCGGCGCAGGCACCGTACTGATGCCCTTTGGCGGTAAGAACCAGCTGACGCCCATTCAGGCGATGGTCCAGAAGGTCTCCGTTGAAAAGAAGCATACCGACGACTGCTCGCTGATGTCCTGGGGCTACAACCCCTACCTGACCGAGAAGAGCCCGTTCCACGGCGCTTACCTCGCAGTCGTTGAATCCGTTTCCAAGCTGATCGCTACCGGCGCAAAGTTTGAAGACGTTTATCTGACCTTCCAGGAATACTTCGAGAAGCCCGGTCAGGACGGCAAGCGCTGGGGCCAGCCGCTTGCGGCACTGCTCGGTGCGTTTGAGGCGCAGGTCGAACTGGGCATCGGTTCCATCGGCGGTAAGGACTCCATGTCCGGTTCCTTCGAAAAGCTCGATGTTCCGCCCACGCTGATCTCCTTCGCCGTTACGATGGAGAAGGTCGCAAGCATCGTATCTCCGGAATTCAAGAAGGCCGGCAACAAGCTCGTCCTCGTAAAACCGGAATATACGGAAAAGGGTCTTCCGGATACCGCTTCTCTCCTTGCGCTGTACGATGAAGTCCATGCGCTCATGGCAGACGGTACCGCGGTCTCTGCTTACACGCCGTGCTTTGGCGGTGTGGCGGAAGCCGTTATGAAGATGGCCTTCGGTAACAGCCTGGGCTTTACCTATGCGGACGGTGTGACCATGAACGATCTGTTCGGTTACAACTACGGCGCATTCCTGTTAGAGGTTCCGGCCGATGCAGCCATCGGCACCGAGATCGGTGTCATCACCGGTGATGCGGTGATCAAGGGATTCGGCGAAACCATCGCCCTTTCGGAGCTCCTCGGTGATTTCGAAGGCAAGCTCGAGAAAGTCTACAGCTGCAACATTCCGGACAACAACGGTCCGGTCGAGAACTTCTCCTACACCGCGACCTCTTATCCGGCACCGGCCGTAAAGACCGCAAAGCCGAAGGTCCTGATCCCGGCATTTCCGGGCACCAACTGCGAATACGACTCCGCAAAGGCTGTTCGTGACGCAGGTGCGGAACCGGAGATCATCGTCATCAACAACCTGACCGCAGCCGGCATCCAGTCTTCCGTCGACAAATTCGCGGAAAGCCTGAAGACCTCTCAGATGATCTTCATTCCGGGCGGTTTCTCCGGCGGCGACGAACCGGATGGCTCCGCTAAGTTCATTACCGCATTCTTCCGTAATGCAGCCATCAAGGACGGTGTAACCGATCTTCTTGAGAACCGTGACGGTTTAATGTGCGGTATCTGCAACGGCTTCCAGGCGCTGATCAAGCTGGGTCTTGTGCCGTACGGCAAGATCATCGATACCGATGAGACCTGCCCGACCCTGACCTTCAATACCATCGCGCGCCATCAGTCCAAGATCGTCCGCACCCGTATTGCTTCCAACAAGTCTCCGTGGCTCAGCCTGATGAATACCGGCGACATCGTCAGTGTTCCGATTTCCCACGGTGAAGGCCGCTTCCTGGCCGATGAAGCGCTGATCCGCGAGCTTGCCGCAAACGGACAGATCGCGACTCAGTATGTGGATCTCGACGGTAACGCTACCACCGATGTTCACTTCAATCCGAATGACTCCATGTATGCGATCGAAGGCATTACGTCGCCGGATGGACGCGTCATCGGTAAGATGGGCCATAGCGAACGTGTGGGCGCCGGCCTCTACAAGAACGTACCGGGCAACTACGACATCCGCATGTTTGAGGCAGCGGTAAAGTATTTCAATTAACTATATGTGTCCTGCGACCTGATCACAGTGTTCGCGCATGGTGACCTGAACATCGCGTCCGTTTCCGAAATATGCTGTTTCTCCGGGGTACTGCTCTCGCACAGCTCGGGTGCCCCCAGCGGTACTAAGCTCAGCTTCGTGCAGCTGCACTCGCTTCACTAAGTACCGGGACCCGAGAGCCCCCTCCGAAATCAGCATATGACCGGAAACTGCTGCGACGGTCAGATCATTTGCTCTATACACTGTGATCGGGACGCAGGAAACGTTCAGTGAATACTCGCAAACAATTAGACTCACTCGACCAGTAACTGAAGCCCCACGTAGTCATTACTGAGAATTCAATTTATATTACTCCCCCGCTTTCATAACTTCGGATGGCGGAATGACCGGCAGACTCATGGAGGACGGCAGCGTCCGGTTTGCCGGAAAGAGTTTTGAATTCTTAAGACAGCCCGGACCGGCATTCGTTTCACAGTTTTTATAAAAATGTGTTTCGCTATGCAGTTCCGGACACATCGGCCCGATGCCTGCTTCACACCGCATATAAAAGAAAAGGTGTTTCTGCAGGGGCTCTCGGGTCTACCTTCTTAGTGAATCAAGCCGAACGGCGCAGATGAACTTAGAAGGGCCAGGGATAAAGCCGCAGAAAAAGCAGAATGCTTTTATCTGCTTTTTCTAAGGGAACTTTTCAGCTGTGCTGAAAAGCTTGCCCCGAGCCGGCCGAGAGGCGTACCCGAAAGAAACACTTTTCTTTATATATCAGTGCGCAGGCATAGGTCCGATGTATATGTCACGCATAATGTAAGAAACGCATTTTGAAATAATCAAATGAATGCCGGTCCGGTCTTTACCGGCCCAGAAAGAGGTAGAAATGGCTTACTTAACCGACATTGAAATTGCACACCAGTGCGAAATGAAACCCATCACCGAGATCGCCAAGACCGCCGGTATCGATGAAAGCATGATCGACCAGTACGGCAAGTACAAAGCGAAGGTCGACCTTTCCCTTATGAATGACGAAAACCGCGAAAACGGCAAGCTGATCCTGGTCACTGCGATCACCCCGACTCCGGCCGGTGAAGGCAAGACCACCACGACCATCGGCCTCGCCGACGGTCTGAAGCGCATCGGCAAGAATGTTGTCGTTGCTCTTCGTGAGCCGTCTCTGGGCCCGGTATTCGGCGTCAAGGGCGGTGCCGCAGGCGGCGGCTACGCGCAGGTCGTTCCGATGGAAGACATCAACCTGCACTTCACCGGCGACTTCCACGCCATCGGCGCAGCAAACAACCTGCTCGCTGCTCTTCTCGACAACCATATCCAGCAGGGCAATAAGCTGGGCATCGATGTCCGCAAGATCACCTGGAAGCGCTGTATGGACATGAATGACCGTCAGCTGCGTTTCATTGTGGACGGCTTAAACGGCAAGGCAAACGGCACGCCCCGTGAAGACGGCTTCGATATCACCGTTGCTTCCGAGATCATGGCAGTCTTCTGCCTGGCAAACTCCATCACCGACCTGAAGGAGCGCCTGTCCCGCATCATCGTTGCATACACCTATGACGATCAGCCCGTTACCGCAGGCGATCTGAACGCTGTCGGCGCCATGACCGCACTGTTAAAGGATGCACTGAAACCGAACCTCGTTCAGACGCTGGAAGGCACTCCGGCCTTTGTACACGGCGGCCCGTTCGCAAACATTGCCCACGGCTGCAACTCCGTCATCGCTACCAAGCTTGCATTAAAGCTCGGTGATTACGCAGTTACCGAAGCCGGCTTCGGCGCAGACCTCGGTGCCGAGAAGTTCCTGGACATCAAGTGCCGTATGGCAGGCCTTACCCCGAGCGCAGTCGTTGTTGTCGCTACGGTACGCGCACTGAAGATGCACGGCGGTCTGTCCAAGAAGGAGCTGACGAACGAGGATCTTACCGCACTGGAGAAGGGTGTTCCGAACCTGCTCCGCCACGTTTCCAACATCAAGGATGTATACAAGCTCCCGTGCGTGGTTGCCGTAAACCGCTTCCCCACCGATACCGATGCGGAGATCAACTTCATCATTGAAAAGTGCCGCGAGCTCGGCGTCAACACCATCCTTTCCAACGTATGGGCGGAAGGCGGCAAGGGCGGCGAAGAGCTGGCACGCGAGGTCGTTCGTCTCTGTGAAGAGGAAAAGGGCGATTTCACCTTTGCTTATGATTCCAACGATACCATCGAAAACAAGATCCGCGCCATCGTCCAGAAGGTCTACCGCGGTGCCGATGTCACCTTCCTTCCGGCTGTGAAGAAGCAGATCCGTACGTTGACTGCGCTCGGATTTGACAAGACTCCGGTCTGCATGGCAAAGACCCAGTACAGCTTCTCCGATAACGAAAAGCTGCTCGGTGCTCCGGAAAACTTCAAGGTCACCGTACGCAACATCAAGATCTCCGCAGGTGCGGGCTTCGTCGTTGCATTGACCGGTGAGATCATGACCATGCCGGGTCTGCCCAAGGTTCCGGCTGCCGAAAACATCGATGTTGATGAAAACGGCGTGATCACCGGACTGTTCTAATATCCACAGATCTAAACTCGATCGGAGGCTTTGCATCATGAGGATCATTTTTGTCCGTCACGGCGATCCCGACTATAAAAACGACTCTCTGACTCCGCACGGACATGTGCAGGCCCGTGCGGTAGCCGAGCGCCTTTTGAATGAGAACATTTCAAAGATCTATGCCTCTCCGAACGGAAGAGCGCAGATCACCGCCTCCTACACGGCCGAGCTTCTGAAGCTTCCCATTATCACGCTGGATTATATGCACGAGATCTCCTGGGGTGGAGACGGCATTCCGTTTGACGCGCATCCCTGGCTGCTGAGTGATCAGCTGATCGATCGGGATGATTTTGATTTCTTTTCGGAGGATTGGACGGTACATCCGTATTTCAAGACAAATGAAATGATGGATTACTACAGAAGGATCTGCAGCTCCATCGACGCTTTTTTACAGGAGGCCGGCTATGAACGCCATGGCCGCCGCTTCCTGTGTACAAAAGAGAACGATTTTGTCGTGGCCGTTTTCAGTCATGGCGGATCGGGTGGCTGTGCCATCTCCGATATTCTTGGATTACCCTTCCCCTATGTCGCATCGATCCTGCCCATCGACCTGACCTCGGTCACAATGATCGATCTTCCGGGACACACCGGCGAATACGTGCATCCCCGTCTCACCCTCAGCAATGACATGAGACATACGGAAAAGACGGAAGGCGGTCCGCTGATCCAGCAGGAAACGGATGAACGCGCAAGGCTTCTGTAGAACTTTTCTCTGACTCGAGTCAAACAAGCCGCGCTTTTTCTTTATTTTCACTTGACTACTTGCGTAAAAAAGCGTATAATTTACCACTGTAAAGTGATATATTATCACGGAGGACATCATTTACATGAAGCAGAATCTTTTTAGCAGCTCATATTATTACTTTTATTTTACTATCTGACATAGTAAGAGTAATTTGTGATGCTAAAAATTCCGATATGGATTTGAATTTATGAAGCGGCGCAGATTACTCTGCGCCGCTTTTATATTCCGCTTCCGTCTGCCGCATAAGCTGCGGTGACCACCGAAAGGAACATTACTCCGGCCGCTTTCCGGCCGGTCATTAAGAGGAGAGAAAAACATGATCGTAGTAGTTAAACCGAACGTAAGTGACGAACGTCAGAACCAGCTCATCGACTGGCTGAAGGGAATGGGTCTCGGCGTCCATATTTCAACCGGTGAATTCAATACCGTACTCGGACTGATCGGTGATACCAGCAAGGTCGACATCGACCTGATCGAGAGCCTGGACATCGTGGATTCCGTCAAGCGCGTGACCGAGACCTTCAAGCAGTGCAACCGCAAGTTCCATCCGGAGGATACGGTGGTCGAGGTCGGGGATGTGAAGATCGGCGGAGGAAACTTCGCGATGATCGCCGGTCCCTGCTCTGTGGAGTCTGAAGAACAGATCGTCGGTATCGCAAAGGCCGTAAAGGCATCCGGCGCCAACCTGCTGCGCGGCGGTGCGTTCAAGCCGCGTACCTCCCCGTATGATTTCCAGGGACTGAAGGCGGAAGGCATCGACCTTCTGAAGATCGCCCGTCAGGAGACCGGACTTCCGATCGTCACCGAGATCATGAATCTCCGCGATCTCCCGCTCTTCGATGATGTGGATGTGCTCCAGGTCGGTGCGCGCAATATGCAGAACTTTGACCTGTTAAAGGAGCTTGGTAAGACCGACAAGCCGATCCTGTTAAAGCGCGGCCTCGCAAACACGCTGAAGGAGCTTCTGATGAGCGCTGAGTACATCATGTCCGAGGGCAACGACAAGGTCATCCTCTGCGAGCGCGGCATCCGCACCTACAGCGATTACACCCGCAACACGCTGGACCTGTCCGCAGTTCCGATGCTTCATGAGCTCTCTCATCTTCCGGTCATCGTGGATCCGAGCCATGCGACCGGCATCGCCCGTCTGGTTCCGCCGATGGCCTGCGCAGCCGCTGCCTGCGGCGCAAACGGCCTGATCATCGAAGTCCATAACGACCCGCTGCACGCGCTCTGCGATGGTGCACAGTCTCTCCGTCCGGAGGAATACACTGCACTTGCAAAGAAGGTCGAAAAGATCCGGGAGGCACTCGCATGAATGTAGGTATCGTCGGACTGGGCCTCATCGGAGGTTCCTTTGCCAAAGCATACACGGAAGCCGGACATCACGTTCTGGCCTTTGATACAGACCGTCAGATCCTGTCCTTTGCCGGCATCAGCGGCGATATCCAGGAGGAACTGACCAAAGATAACGCCGCGGACTGCGACCTGATCCTGATCAGCGTCTATCCGGAAGCGGCTGTCCGTTACATGGAGGACATGGGACCGTACTTCGGCAAAAAGCCGGTCGTCATCGACTGCTGCGGCACCAAGCGTACCGTGTACAATGCCGGACGCGTGATCGCAGACCGGTACGGCTTCACCTATGTGGGTGGTCATCCGATGGCCGGCCGTCAGTACTCCGGTTTTAAATACGCAAAATCCACGCTGTATCACGGCGCGCCGATGGTCATCGTCCCGCCGGACTTCAACGACATCATGCTCTTAAGCAAAATAAAGGGTCTTTTAGCGCCCGCCGGCTTTGGCAGCATCTCGGTCACAACAGCTGAAAAGCACGACGAAATGATCGCTTTTACGTCCCAGCTGGCCCATGTCGTGTCCAACGCGTACATCAAGAGTCCCACCGCCCTTTCCCATAAGGGCTTCTCCGCCGGAAGCTACAAGGATATGACCCGCGTGGCATGGCTGAACCCGCAGATGTGGGCGGAGCTTTTCCTGGAGAACGGTGACTATTTAAATAACGAGATCGATTTCATCATTCACAGTCTGACCGAATACCGCGATGCGATCGCCGATAAAGACCGCGACCGCCTCATCAAGCTTCTGGCAGACGGACGCGACCGCAAAGAGGAGGTAGACGGATGAACACGGTACATGTAAGCGCCTCCGGCAGTTATGACATTGTGATCGGTCAGGGGCTTCTGCCCTCCATCGGCGAACGGATGAAAGCCTTTGACAAGGCACAGAAGATCACGATCGTTTCCGATGACAATGTTTACCCGCTCTACGGCGATGTCGTCAAAGCCTCTCTGGAATCCGCAGGCTACGAGGTCTCCGTCTTTGTTTTCCCGCACGGTGAGCGTTCCAAGTGCCTGACGACTTACGGCGAGCTTTTGGAATTCATGGATGAAAAGCACCTTTCAAGAAGTGACATGATCGCTGCCCTTGGCGGCGGCGTCACCGGCGATCTGGCCGGCTTTGCCGCAGCGACCTATCAGCGCGGCATCCGCTTTGTGCAGATCCCGACGTCCCTCCTTGCGATGGTCGATTCCTCCGTGGGCGGCAAGACCGCGGTCGATCTTTCCCACAGCAAGAACCAGGTCGGATGCTTCTGGCAGCCTTCCCTGGTCCTCATCGACACCGATACCTTACAGACGCTCCCCGAAGCGGAATACCGCTGCGGCTGCGCCGAGATCATTAAATACGGCATCCTCGGAAACCGCACGCTCTTTGACGAGATCCGCGCGGTACCGGTCCGCGATCAGGCCGAGCATGTCATCACGGTCTGCGTTTCCATGAAGCGCGACACCGTGGAGCAGGACGAATTTGACCGCGGCGAGCGCATGAAGCTGAACCTCGGACATACCCTCGGTCATGTGGCGGAAGCGCTGAGCGACTTCACCACCCTGCACGGCCAGGCCGTTGCCATGGGCATGGCGGCCATCACGCGCATTGCCTTTAAACAGGGCATCTGTTCCGAAGAAACGCTGACGGAAACGCTGGACATTCTGGAGGCTTACGGGCTTCCCACGGACATGCCGTACACCGCAGACCAGATGGTCGATATCATGCTGACCGATAAAAAAGTCGCCGGTGGTACGCTCCGTGTCATCATTCCGGAAAAGATCGGTTACTGCCGCATCGATTCCGTGCCGGCTTCCGAGCTGAAGAGCTGGCTGACATCGGGAGGCATCCGATGAATCCGGTCCTGAAGCCGGGCATGCGGACAGGGTCCGTCACGATCCCGGCATCCAAATCCTACGCACACCGCTACCTGATCATGGCCGCGCTTTCCGAAACGGACAGCGTGATCCGCTGTGAAGGTTTATCCAATGATATTACCGCGACCATCGACTGCTTGAATGCACTGGGCGCGGCGATTTCGCTGTCTTCGGACGGGCTGATCCACGTCACGCCCATTCGCGAGGTCCCCGCGGGCCTCTGCCACCTGCACTGCGGGGAAAGCGGCTCGACGCTTCGTTTCCTGCTTCCGCTTGCGGGTGCCTTAAAGGCCGATGCCGTCTTCCACATGGAAGGCCGTCTCCCCGCGCGTCCGTTGGCACCGCTCGATCAGGTCCTGACCGGCCACGGCATGACGCTCCGCCGGGAGGACGATCTCCTGTACGTCTCCGGTGCCTTGACGCCCGGCGCCTACAGCATCCCCGGAAACATTTCTTCGCAGTATATTTCCGGCCTTTTAATGGCGCTTCCGCTTCTGGACGGCACCAGCACTCTGGATATTACCGGTACCGTGGAATCCCGCGATTACATCGCCATGACGGAAGATGTGGTAAAAGGCTCCGGTATATGTTATGATAAAGTGTTCGACCATTACGAGATCCGCGGAGGACAACGGAGCACGCTCTCCGGCCGCGTGACCGTGGAAGCCGACTGGTCCAATGCCGCGTTCTTCCTTTCCATCGGCGCACTGTCCGAAGAAGGCGTGACGGTCCGCGGACTGAACCTTTCCTCTTCGCAGGGCGACAAGCGTGTCCTGTCCGTGCTGAAGACCTTCGGCGCGTACACGGAGGAATCGGAAGACGGCATTTTCATTAAAAAGGACAAGCTTGCGGGCTGCACCATCGACGCGGCACCGATCCCGGATCTGATTCCGGTCCTCTGTACCGTCGCCGCGCTTTCCGAGGGCACGACCCGCGTCATCAACGCGTCCCGTCTCCGCCTGAAGGAGTCCGACCGTATTATGACGACCGTGACCATGCTGACCGCACTGGGCGCAGACATTCACGAGGAGGGCGATGACATCGTCGTAAACGGACGCACCTCCCTCACCGGCGGCACCACGGAGACCTTCCTGGATCACCGTATCGCCATGTCCGCCGCCGTTGCCGCAACGGCATCGACCGGACCGGTCACGATCCTGAACGCGGAATGCGTCCGCAAATCCTATCCCCGCTTCTTTGAAGACTTCAGCGCACTTAAGGAGACCGAATGAGTACCTATTACGGAGAAAATATCAATCTTGAGATCTACGGCGCGTCCCACGCTCCCGCCATCGGCATGAAGCTTTCCGGCATTCCGGAAGGCGTGCAGGTGGACCCCGAGGTCCTGCAGGCATTTTTAAACCGCCGCGCACCGGGACAGAACGCCTTTTCCACCGCCCGTAAGGAAGCGGACATGCCGGAATTCCTTTCCGGTCTGACCGATGGAAAAACGAACGGCGAAACGATCCATGCCGAGATCAAGAATACCAACACCCGCTCGCATGATTATGATAATCTGCGCACGGTTCCGCGACCGGGACATGCGGATTATACCGCAATGATGAAGTACGGCGAAAAAGCCGAGCTGGCCGGCGGCGGTCCTTTCTCTGCCCGTATGACCGCACCGCTCTGCATCGCAGGCGGTATGATGATCCAGGCCCTGGAACGGGTAGGAATCCGTATCTTCGCGCGTATCCTGTCCATCGGAACGATCCGTGACGAAGGGGACTTTACCGGACCGGTCTCCGGAAAATTCTGGCCCTGCGTGAATGACGCAAAGGGTGAGGAGATGCAGCAGCTGATCCTGGAGAAAAAGGCGGCCGGCGATTCTGTGGGCGGTGTCATCGAGTGTATGATCACCGGACTTCCGACGGGCATCGGCGGGCCGATGTTTGAAGGCATGGAAGGCCATATCGCGCCGGTGGTGTTCGGTGTTCCCGCGGTAAAGGGCATCGAATTCGGCGCCGGTTTCAAGGCATCGGAGATGACCGGAAGCGAAAACAATGACCCGTTCATCATCCGGGACGGCAAGGTGCAGACAGCGACGAATAATGCCGGCGGTATCCTGGGCGGTATCACGAACGGCATGCCGCTTGTGTTCCGTGTGGCGATGAAGCCCACCCCCTCCATTGCACTCACGCAGAAAAGCGTGGATATCAGTACGATGACCGAGACCGAAATGCAGGTCCACGGACGTCACGATCCCTGTATCGTTCTCCGCGCGGTCCCGTGCATCGAGGCTGCGGCCGCTGTAGCCGTATACGACGCGCTTCTGACACGCAAAAAAGAACTCGAGCAGTAAGGAGTCCCCATGGATTTAAATGATTACAGACTGAAGATCGACGAGATCGATGAAAAGATCGTAGCGATGATCGCGGAACGTATGGAAGTGGCCGCGGACATCGCCGCTTATAAGAGAGAAAACGGATTGCCGATCCTGGATGCCGGAAGAGAACGTCAGAAGCTGGCTAAAGTCGCGGAAATGTCTCCGGAAGGCATGAAGGACTACATGCAGCTCCTTTATTCGCTGATGTTTGACCTGAGCCGCAGCTATCAGGGCCGTCAGGTCGGAACCTCTCCGGAGCTTCCGAACAAGATCAATGCCGCGCTGGAGAACACGCCTAAGCTGTTCCCGTCCGGTGTGCCGATCGTCTGCCAGGGCGTGGAAGGCGCTTATCAGCAGCTGGCCTGCGACAAGCTGTTCCGGAACGCGAATATTCTGTACGTTTCCTCCTTTGATGCTGTCTTCTCCGCCATCGAAAGCGGTCTCGCAAGCTACGGTGTCATTCCGCTTGAAAACAGTACCGCGGGTTCCGTAAACTCCGTGTACGACCTCATGATGAAGCACCGGTTCTACATCGTCCGTTCGATCCGTCTGAAGATCGACCATAATCTTCTGGTCAATCCGGGCACGAAGCTTGAAGATATCCGCGAGATCTATTCGCATCAGCAAGCCATCGCCCAGTGCGCGGGCTATCTGAAAAAGTTCCCGAATGCAAAGGTCATCCCCTGTGAAAACACGGCGATGGCCGCTAAGATGGTCTCCGAATCCGGCAGAAGCGACATTGCATGTCTGTCCTCCAGAAACTGCATGAAGCTCTACGGTCTGGAATGCCTGGAGTCCTCCGTGCAGGATCAGGGCAATAACTACACCCGTTTCATCTGCATTACCCGTCATCTGGAGATCTACCCCGGCGCGGACCGCACCAGCTTAATGCTTACCCTTCCGCATACCCCGGGCGCGCTGTACAAGCTGCTCTCCCGCTTCTATGCGCAAGGCATTAACCTGCTCAAGCTGGAAAGCCGCCCCATTCCGGACCGGGATTTCGAGTTCATGTTCTACTTCGATCTGGAGGCTTCGGTCTATTCTCCGTCCTTTATTGACCTGATGGGTGAGATGAAGGGTCTCTGTGACACCTTTACTTACCTTGGAACCTACAGCGAGGTAATCTGATGTTAAAATGTGGACTATTAGGCAAAAAATTAGGGCACTCCTACTCTCCGCAGATTCACGAACTCCTGGCGGATTATGAATATTTGTTATATGAGCGTGCGCCTGAAGAAGTGGAAGATTTCATAAAAAATGGAGACTGGGACGGACTGAACGTCACGATTCCGTATAAAAAGGACGCGTATCGTTTGTGCGATGAGGTGTCCGAGATTGCAAAGGATATGGGCAGTGTCAACACGCTGGTCCGCCGGCCGGACGGAACGATCTTCGGCGACAACACCGATGTCTACGGTTTTGAGCAGATGGTCCGTGTGTCCGGGATCGATGTTGCCGGAAAGAAGACGCTGGTCTTCGGTAACGGCGGCGCGGCGCAGGCAGTCCTGAAGGCGCTGCACCGGCTGGGTGCGGAAACCCTCGTCATCAGCCGCTCCGGTGAAAACAACTATGAAAATCTTCTTCCGCAGCATGCGGACGCGGAGATCCTGGTCAATACCACTCCGGTCGGTATGTATCCGGAGACCGGCATGTCCGTCATCGACCTTCGGGACTTCCCGAACGTGAAGGGCGTGCTCGATATCATCTACAATCCGGCACGCACCGCTCTCCTCCTTCAGGCAGAAGAACTCGGGATTCCGAATATGAACGGACTTCTGATGCTGGTCGCGCAGGCCAAAAAAGCCTGCGAGCGCTTCACAAACGAACCGGTACCGGATATCAATACGATTCGCGTGACGAATCAACTGGCAAAGGACATGGGAAACATCATCCTCATCGGCATGCCGGGAAGCGGCAAGACCACGATCGCCAAAATGCTTCGGGAAAAGACCGGACGTCCGCTCGTGGACGCCGATGAAGAGCTCGTGAAGAACGCGGGCATGACCATTCCGGAGATCTTTGCTGACTTCGGCGAGGAAACGTTCCGCATGATGGAAACGGAGACGCTGGCGCGCATCGGTATGAAGTCCGGCGAGATCATGTCCACCGGCGGCGGTTGCGTGACCCGGCCGATGAACTACCCGCTCCTTCACCAGAACGGCGTGATCATCTGCATCGAACGCGACCTGAGTAAGCTCGCGCGGGACGGTCGGCCGTTGTCTCAGAATAGCGACCTCACCAAAATGTATGAGACCCGCAAGCCCATGTACGAGCGCTTTGCGGATCATGTCATCGATAATAACGGTACGCCCGAAGAGACCGTAGCGAAAATTCTGGAAATCCTTTGATCGGGTGTAAACCGTGCTCCACGGCTGCCTTTCGTCATAGCCTTCGCAAATACCTCTACAAGGGACAAAAAGGGCCTTCTCGAGGCCGAGGAGGCAAGAATCGACTATTTGCTCAAAAGTATTTTAAAGGGTGATTTTGAGGTGTTTTGAGGGCGAGTTTGCGAAAATTTGCTGTTGGGATCATCGACGAACGTCCCGGAAACTTCCTCTTTTTGTCTTTCTGCTCCTAACTACACCCCCTTTGACTAATAAAGGCGGTGTGAAGAACCATTTTGATTCTTCACACCGCCTTTAGCCATGATTATATTACATCAAGCAGCATATCTTTTTGCATCACTGCACATCTCTACGCTTCACAGCATATCATTTTCGCTTCCGACCTTATCCGCCGCTCCGCGCTCGCTGATTACGGCCATACCATCGCCGGTTTCTTCTCCGCCTCACTTAATACGGCCACACCGTCGCCGGTTTCTTCTCCGCCTCACTTAATACGGCCACACCGTCGCCGCTTCATACTTCGGCACCGGGCGGAAGCCGCGCTTCTTTCCGTGTTCTTCAACGTAGCTCATGAGCTCGGTTTCATTGTCCGTGTAAAGGGCCGGTTCTACACAAAGCAGCATGCTCTTTGTGCTCTCCGTTGTGCAGGGCTCCCACTTGGGAAGACCGGGGGTATCCGGGGTGCCGTTCTTCGCAAACGAGGTGAAGGCGCCGGACATGATGGCTTCCAGCTTGTCCGTTTCCGGGCCGATGTTCGCCGCCGGACACGGTTCCGCATGATGCCAGAAATACGGAAGGTCTGCGCCGTGGCCGGACATCATACCGCCGAACACGGTGAGCTCCTGCGCAAACATGTACAGGAATGTAGGCGCTTCCGCCTGCTCCACGCGCTCCCTCGTGTAGACGAGCGTATTGGCGCGGAAGAAGGAGTCCGCAAGATGCGCGTACTTTTCGGGCACGTTCGGATAAGCCTTCTTGAAAAGCTCCATGTACTTGGGGTCATCGGCCAGGCCGTTGTCGATCTGGAATTCCGCAAAGCAGGAACCGATCAGGACCGGAACCTTTTTGTAATAATCGGAAACGCCGGTCTTGGTGATGAAGCCCGGATAGTAATCGCCCGGAACCGGAGCCCAGCCAAAGGTCTTGCCCTGCTCTCCGAGCTTTGCACGCGCACGGGTCACCGCACGGATCAGGATGAAGTCCGGAACCTCCAGGAAACGGTCGAATTCATCACGTTTGAGATCCAGTTCGGAGAAGATGGCGTCCAGAAGTTCCTCGTTCGTCGCATTGCCGGTGGCCGTCGCGTCATTGTCGCGGATAACGCCACTCATGATGATGGCCTTGTGATACAGACCGTCCGCTGCCGGAGACTGTGCCAGCGCGCAGACCTTGCCGCCGCCGCCGGACTGACCGTAAATGGTAACATTGTCCGGGTCGCCGCCAAAGTTTTTAATGTTGTCGTGCACCCACTGAAGCGCCAGGACCATATCCGCAAGGCTGGCGTCCTTGGAATTCTTGTACTCGGGGCCGTATTCGGAAACGTCCAGGAATCCGAACACATTCAGTCGATGGTTCAATGAAACCACGACCACATCGTCGTTTTTTGCCATGCCATCGCCCGGGTACGGCGCCAGATTGATGGAGGAGCCCACGGAATATCCGCCGCCGTGAAGGAAGACCATAACGGCCTTCCTGGCGTTCGGATGCAGCGTGTCGGTCCAAACGTTCAGGTACTGGCAATGCTCACTCTGCGGCCAGCACTGGTTCGGCAGCATGATGTTCTCTGCGGGCATTTCACGCGGGAAGCCCTCCCACACGCAGTCGTAACCGTATGCGAGCGCATCCTTGATGCCCTCCCAGGGTTCGACCGGTTCCGGCATCTGAAAGCGCTTCGCTACACCGTAACGGATGCCCTGGAACGTGAATACATCGTCGTATAAAAAACCGCGCACCTTGCCGGCCTTTGTCTGCACGACCGGATAATCCGGATCACATCGGAATGTTTTTGCCATATCTGCCTCCTGAAAAGTGAATTTGTCCCGTCCGGTGGAATCACCGCATCAAACCGTCCGGGCATCCGGGACCGATGCCGCTTTTCCCCATCATAACAATGTAAAAATGGAGCGTCAAGAGACATGGAACACGGAGGAAGAAAGGTCGATTTTCCTTAATCACATACATCATCACAAATTGAGGGGCGTTTTATAAATCTCTCACTTTCTCAAATTCGCCCGCACGATCGATCAGCCGGACTTTCGCACCGGTGATCACAAGAAAGAACAAGAGGATCAGCGCAAACGAGACACCGCACTTTTTAAAACACACACATCACCGCCAGCGATACCGCACTTCCGATGAACCACGCCCGCATGGTCTTCTTTTCCGTGAAAATGTGCACCAGAATACACACACCCGCATAGAACAGGACTGCCGCAAGCCAGATACTCTTCAGGCGGAGCGGCGTGAAGCCGAACGTGTGGATGTAAATGTAGATTTTTAAGAATGCAATGACCGTAAACAGCATGTTCTCAAGCGTCATCAAGGAAAGCGCCGCCTTCAGCCCGCCGTTCTTCTTCTCCGCGCTCCGCGAGGTCAGATACAGCAGTGCAAAATTGATCAAATTCACGCCGCACATATAGCCGAAGCCCACGTGCGCGTTCCGGGCATAGGTCAGGCCCTCCGGAAGCTGAAGAAGAAACGTCGAAAGCAGCACTCTGGCCTGCACATAAAAGAACAGCGCATAAAAAACGGTGAAAAATGCGATGAGCAGAACCCAAACGATGTTCGGCACCTTCCGGCACTTTTCAAGGATCATCCGGATCTTGCCGCTCTTCTCGCAGGGGACCTCTGCCGGTTCGCGGAAAAGGCCGCCAAACAGGCCGTAGAGGTAGGGAGAGACCATCGACAGGAGTAACAGTTCCAAAATGAACGTTGCCGGATTCCAATCGACCCGGAGCATTTCCGTCATCTTGCTCATGAGTACGGCATAAACCGCATCAGCGGCGGAAAGCAGCATTACCGCGCCGCGAAGGAGAAGGAGTCCCGCGATCAGTGCGATTACAATGACCGGGATCTTCCGGAGCTGTTCGGGGCTCTTTTTATGCTTGCGGTCACTGATCGCCGCTACGATTGTGCGGATCTGCAGGATATAGTTCTTAAACGGCAGAACAAAGAAACCGCGCGTACCGTCGAGGACGACCATACTGCCTGTCCGCCCTTCCAGCAGGCGTCCGGAGCGGCACAGCACGTAGTAGACCGCAAACAGATGCAGGAAGAAAAACTGATACGCCGTTTCCCAGATCCGCGCCCCGCCGATGGTATACCCCAAAAGGACCAGCACCGTGCAGATCAGGTAGAGAACGCTTTCCACGGAGCGTTTCCGCTTCCGGTAAAACAATTCCGCAGCCAAAAGAAACAGCACGGCGAAGAGCGTGAGGTAGACCTTTTCGTGGTAATACTGAAAAAACAGATGCACATAAAAAAACGTGATCGGAATGAACAGGAAAGCCATGATCTTTTCGATCCCGGTCGCCCTGAACGGCTTTGGCATTTCCTCCTCCGCTCCGGCTTCGGGCAGGCCGTAAGGAACCGGCGCCTCTTTAATTTCTTCTTCCGGTGACCTTTCTTCTCCGTTATTCATAACACTTCTCCTTTGCGATATGTTTTTATCGTTTTGCGATATACGTACTATAGCACCGCAAAAGTTGTTTGTCAATCATTATTTATTGTTTTACAATATATATTATTTGCGTTACATTATAACCGCTATTTCAAAGGCTCTCATTTTGCAGAATCGTCACAGATCATAATGTACATATCGGATGCGGTCCCCCCAGGGAGCGAAAGCAACAAAAAAGCCCCGGAATACTCCGGGGCTTTTACAAATGCCAACCCGAATAAACTTTTCCCTCACCCCATCATCGCCAGCTCATCGAGCCGCGCATCCAGGATTTCCGGATCATATTCGATCGCATCGGAATAGGCACGCGCCACCTCGCAAAGCTCCTCAAAATCCGGATCCGCAAGGCTCAGCCATCCCGCCGCAATTTTATCGACACTGTCATATACGAATTCAATACGTTCGTCCAACCGCCCGTCATACAGCGCATCGGGGATCTGACGGAACAGGAAGTACTCGGTGAGGCGCGCTTCCATCGGATCGGCCAGCTTTGCCGCATCCCGAAGCCGCTCGTCACGAAGCTCAAAAACATAGCGTTCGTCCTCCGGGAGCGTCGCAAGGAAGGTCTCGCGGTCGATCACCTTCCCGGATTCCGTATCCGTGATAACGAGGCGCATCGGCTGCTTCCGCCCCAGTATCAGGCGCGCCGCCGCTTCACAACTCAACCCGAGGCCGATCTCCTCCGCACCGGTATAATAGTTGCGGAACCGCGGATGATCGCTGCAGATCTGGCACAGATAATCCTCTCCGTGCGTAATGATCAGGTCGCAGAGATTCTCCTCATTTAAGAACGGGCACCGCTCGTTCTTCAAGATGAAATGCGGCTCATCGCCCTCCTCGCTGATATACGGAATACTGTCCCTTTTGTAGCGTACCAGGCTTTCCTCATCGATATCGATCTCCCAGTTCGCGCAGCAGGTGTGCCTGCACGCACCGGCGATGCACCGAAACTCATGATAATAATCCGGCTTGATCTCAAACATTGCAACTCCCCGCTTCTTTCAAGCGTCTCTTTAGACAAAAAAAGGCCGCTGAAGCGGCCGTCTGCGTTTATCGAACTTCGTATTCGTTGATGATATCGGCGAATCCGCTTTCATCCTCGCCGAAATCCACCAGAATATTCTTCCCCATCATGGACATCATGCCGAGGAGGGATTCTCCGTCCACAAGATAACGATAGCCTTCCTTTGTGACCATGATCTTCCCTTTGCTCTCTTCACAGGCCTTCATGAACGCCTTGACCGCTTCGATATCCGTCAGATTGATCCTTCTCTCCATCGTCCCCTCCGCTAAACCATGATTGCCTCACCGCCGTAACAAAAAACGGCGGCACCGTGTGGTACCACCGTTAATCATACGTCCCTCCGGCAGGGCTTGTCAACCGCCCGGAGAAATTTAATTAAAGAGTGCGCTGATCACCTGCGCCGTGCAGCCGAATAAAGTCGTAAGGACCGTCAGCACCAGAACCACGATACTGACGATGAATGCGATCCGCGCGCAAATCTTTCCGGCCTTTGCCTTGCCGGTCAGAATGCCGTCATTCTCCTCTTCATATCTTCTGACCAGATTGAGTGTAATCACCGAGAGGACCAGGCCTGCGATCGAGACCCAGCTCTCCGTGCAAAGTGCTGCGGATACGATACCGAGCACCATAACCTTCGTATCGGAAATTCTTTCCTGCATTTTCGTACCTCCAAATGCTTCGGCTGCTGCCGAACTGATGATAACAGTATAACGCATTGACGAAAGAATAAAAGAGAGACCGCGGCAAAATAACAGGGCTTAATTGCAAAAAGCGGGGACATTACGTCTCCGCTTTACTGTTTTATCTTAAAAGAAAATCCGCAAGCAGCTGCTCCAGCTGTTCGTAGGAGCTGAGTTCGTTCAGTTCCCGCCGGACGCGCGTGGCACCGGGAATGCCCTGAAGGTACCAGGCCGCGTGCTTCCGCATCTCCATGTTGCCGATGTGCTCGCCCTTAAACGCGATCAGGTCCCGCGCATGCCGAAGGATCATCTCGGCGACCTCGGTTTTCTCCGGGTGCGCGGGGATCTCCTCCCCCATAAGTCCGGCACGGACCTCGCGGAACAGCCAGGGGTTGCCCTCCGCCGCACGGGCGATCATCACACCGTCGCAGCCGGTCTCATCGACCATCCGGACCGCATCCGCCGCCGATGTAATATCGCCGTTTCCGATCACCGGGATCTTCACCGCATCCTTCACCTTCCGGATCGTATTCCAGTCGGCCTTCCCGCTGTAATACTGCTCCCGTGTCCGCGCGTGCACCGCGACCAGCGAAACCCCGCATGCTTCGGCGATCCGTGCAATCTCCGGCGCGCATTCATCGTCCGCACGGAAGCCCTTCCGGATCTTCACCGTTACCGGTTTGTGAACGGTCTCCACCATTCTTGTGAAGATCTTCTCCGCAAGTTCCGGCTGAAGAAGGAGCGCACTGCCCTCGCCGTTTTTCACGACCTTGGGCACGGGACAGCCCATGTTCAGGTCGATGAAATCGAACCGGTCCTCGATCTTCAACGCTTCCTCCGCAATGATGTCCGGATCCGAGCCGAACAGCTGGACGCCGATGGGATGCTCATGCTCCCCGGTGGCCATCAGCTGCGCTGTATTCTTATTTCCGTAGTAAATGGCTTTTGCACTGACCATTTCCGTGTAGAACATGCCGCAGCCCTGTTCCGACGCAAGCAAACGAAATGGCAGGTCGGTTACGCCTGCCATCGGTCCGAGTGCCACGGGCACGTCAATTGTCAGTGAGCCGAGCCGGATCGGTCTGATCATACTTCTCCTAACAATACCGTTCTGTAATAGAGCTCGAGGGCTTCCAGAAGCTCTTCCTTTTCCGCCTGCAGCTTGCGCACCTGTAAGCCGGCCTCGATCTCGTCGTAATAGAAATCGCGTTCGTCCGCACGGGTACGGAGCACTAACGTTCCGTCCTGTAGGAATTCCAGCGTCAGAATGCCGCCGCACTCTTCCGTAAACAGAACGCACATGATCTGCAGTTCCTGCTTCACCTGCTCGGGAAGCCGCGAAAACAGCTCATTTAAGTAATATTTTTCTTCATAGGAATTGGCACCGCAAAGTACCATACTGTCTTTCTTTTCCGCCATTTTAAGCCTCACAGGACGATTCTGGCGCTGATGAACGTCATACCGCACAAAATCAGGGCCATAATACCGAATACAACGATCCGGCTCTTCTTGATCACGCGGATACGGCTGTACGCCACGCCCTCCAGTGCATATAAAACGGACAGGACGGCGGACATACCGAACACGATCGGGAACAGGATCGTAAGCTCCGAGGAGCGCACAAACAGAATAATCGTCATCACAATGATCGCGATGGACATCAGGATCTGGATGACCTCGATCTCATAGTTTCTTCTACGCATGAATTCTCCTTATACACGCACAAGGAAACGGACAAAACCGTTCTTTGCGAGTGTGGTTTCGTGCTTCTTTCGCATTCTGAAATCAAAGAAGTTCACATCGGCCTTTAAGGTCGCGAACATAACAAGTTCAAACAAAAGCACGTAATCCCACTGGACGTTGTAGCCGATGCCCTGCACCAGAATGCACAGAACGAACACCGGATAGCGAAGGTCCTTTTCAGCCCCCTTCACGGCAATGTAACCGAGCATCGCATAGAAGATCACAAAGCCGATGATGCCGTGATTCAGCGCGATGTTGATGTAATCACACTCGATGACATAGGTGGAAAGCGTCATATAGTAATGATACAGTTCCTGGAACGGATAGCCGCTGCAATCCGCGCCGTAGCCGAACAGGACATTGACAAGAGGTACCTGACGGATGATCTCAAAATACTGCCGGAAATAGCCGAAATGCGCCCGGGTGCTGCCGTTTTCCTGCGAATGGAGCAGGCGGTACAGAAGATACTGCACACTGTCCACCGCGGAACGGTACAGGCCGCTCGCAAAAACATATACAAGACCCGCCGCGATCGCGCCCCCAAGCAGGTACAGCACGATCTTCGGCGTGTTCTCCAGGCTCTCTTTGACCTCTTCCCTGAACTGCTTGGGCCGGACAATGGCTACGAGCACCATCAGGCCCGCCGCACCGATAACACCCGCCACAGCAGTGGAGCTTCCGACGATCATGGCTTCCATGATCAGAATAATGCGGACAATCGGATTCTTGAAGATCAGGAAACCGATGACAAACATCGGCGCGATCAGGCCGCTGTGCCATGAAAAACCGGACGGATGATAAATGTTTTCACGGATGAAGGACGCCGTCACATCGCAGTGCAGCCATTCATTGAACACCAGGTTGCCGACATCCACACCGAATTTGTGGTAGCCGATGTACTGGATCGGGATCCACACGAGCTGGAGCACGATGGTCACCTTGTAGCCCAGGACGACGGCATCGAGGATGCTCTTGTCCACCTTCAGGCGCGCATAAATATACGCGATCATAAAGAGGTACGGGAGTTTGAGCAGCGGTACGAGCAGCGCTGTGTACGTGTACGCCTCCGGCAGCGGGTACAGTGCCGATGTCAGATATCCGGAGAAAAAGCTCAGGAAAAGGAGCGGAATCAGGATCGACGGAAGCGCCGCGGTCTTCTTATGTGTAATTGCATAAACGATCGTCAGGACCGCGATCAGTGCCGCGATATAAAGGTACAGATACTGTCCTTTGATCATCACGGTAAAGAGCGTGGATAACGCAAAGAACCCGAAGATCAGTATTCCCTGCGCCCAGACAAGCGCGTCTTTCTTAACGTTTCCCGATTCCATTTCCCTCTTCCTTCAGAATGATTTACAGAATACCCTTGATTGCCGGGTACAGCTTACGATAGGTCTGATACTTCGCGTCGTACTTCGCTGCGATCTCCGGATCCGGCTCTTCCGTTGCCACGATGTGAACAAACTTTGCCGCGATCTCTTCAACGTTCGCATACTCTCCGCAGCCGACAGCCGCCAGCATAGCGCCGCCAAGGCCCGGGCCCTGCTCGGATTCGATGATATCGACCTTCAGGTTCAGTACGTTTGCGATGATCTTACGCCACAGTGCACTCTTTGCACCGCCGCCGCAGATCTTGGTGCGCTCCAGATTCAGGCCGAGGCTCTTAACGATCTCAAGAGCATCACGGAAGCTGAATGCAACGCCTTCCAGAACTGCCTGGGTCATATCTTCACGGGTGGTATCCATGGACATGCCGTAGAACATAGCGCGAACTGCGGTATCGTTGTGCGGGCAGCGCTCGCCCATCAGATACGGCAGATAGAATACGTGGTTTTCACCCAGCGTGCCGATGCCCGCCTGCTCAGCCGCGTAATCGGTAGTCTTCAGGATCTCATCGTTCCACCACTTGTTGCTGGATGCTGCGGAAAGCGTGCAAGCCATCAGATGATACTTGCCGTCGGCGTGTGCGAAGGAATGCAGCGCGTTGTTGGACGGCTTCTTGAATTCCTTGCTGGAGATGAACATCGTACCGGAGGTGCCGAGGGAAACATTGCAGTTTCCGTCGCCGACAGTGCCGGTACCGACTGCGGCTGCTGCGTTATCGCCTGCGCCCGCAACGATCCTGACGTCGGCGGAAAGACCAAGTTCTGCAGCGATCTCCGGCTTCAGCGTGCCGACAACGTCATAGGATTCGTAGAGGGTCGGAAGCATTTCTTCGGTAATGCCGCAGATGTCCAGCATTTCCTTGGACCAGCACTTGTTGGCAACGTCCAGAAGCAGCATGCCGGAAGCATCGGAATAGTCGGTGCAGAAGCTGCCGCTTAAGCAATATGCCAGATAGTCCTTGGGCAGCATGATCTTCCTGATTGCTGCGAACTTCTCCGGCTCGTTCTTCTTCATCCACAGGATCTTCGGAGCGGTGAAACCGGCAAATGCGATGTTTGCGGTGGCGTCCGCAAGCTTCTCCTGACCGATGACCTGATTCAGATAGTCGGTCTCCGCCTGCGTACGGCCGTCGTTCCAGAGAATCGCCGGGCGGATGACATTGTCATTTTCATCAAGCGTAACAAGGCCGTGCATCTGGCCGCCAAAGCCGATACCCTTGACATCGCTCTTGTCTGCTCCTTCAAACAGTTCCTTTAAGCCATCGATGGTTCCGGTGAACCAATCCTCCGGAGCCTGCTCGGACCAGCCGCTCTTCGGGAACATTAACGGATATTCGCGGGAAACGATCTTGTGGATCTTTCCTTCGCCGTCCATCAGTAACAGCTTGACTGCACTTGTACCAAGATCAACACCAACATAAAGACTCATAACAGAACCACCTTTCTTTATTCAACTGTCGGGCAGGAGCAAACGATCTGCATATCGCCCGTAACGGTAACATTTCCGAGACCACACGGCAGGACCATGTGGGTACCCTTCTTCACTGCATGGCCGTTCACGGTGCCTTCGCCGCGGACAACGGTCATGTTAAAGAACGGATAAGCCTGTGTGAAGACACATTCACCTTCGGTCTCCAGCAGGAATACGGTATATCTGGAACACTTCTCCAGCATGTAAAGCTCGTTTTTCTTTAAGGATGCCTCGATGGTCTCGCGCTTCAGCACCGCACTCTCCGGATCCTTTGCCGGCACCTCGATGACATCGATGCTCTGACGGATGTGAAGCGGACGCTTCTTTCCGTTCTCAAGACGGTCGTAATCATACAGACGATACGTGATATCACTGTTCTGCTGCGTTTCCAGAAGCACAATGCCGCCCTTGATGGCATGGACGGTACCCGGATCGATCTGGATGAAATCGCCGGCCTTGACCGGAACCTCACGGATCAGTTCCTTCCACAGTTCCTTATCGATCATGTCTGCCAGCTCCTCGCGGGTCTTTGCATTATGACCGACAACAAGGGATGCGTTCTCCGGCGCATCCAGAATGTACCAGCACTCCATCTTACCGAAGGAACCGTTCTCGTTCGCGCCTGCGTAAGCATCGTCCGGATGGACCTGGATGCTCAGATCGCTCTTTGCGTCAATGATCTTGATGAGAAGCGGAAACTTTTCGGACTCCAGGGAGCCGAACATTTCCGGTGCCTTTTTGTACAGTTCGCTCAGGGTCTCTTCTCTTCCCTCGATGCGGACATCGCCGTTCTCATGCGCCGCGATTCCCCAGCATTCGCCGATGACATCGCCCTCCACGTCGTAGCCGTATTCGTCGCGCAGGCGGGTTCCGCCCCAGATATTATGAGTAAAACAGGGTTTTGTAAACAAAATGTCCATTTCGCCGATACCTTTCTTTACACTCCAAACGGCCGCTGTAAAACGGCGGCCGGAAAAATCATATTCAATTCGTTACTCTGCACTCTTCGTAAAGAACAATACACCGATACAGTCGGGTCCGCAATGCGAGGAAACCGTGCAGCCGGCTTCGGTCTCAATGACCTCTTCAAACGGCTGAAGCTCCCTGACAAGTGCCATTGCCTGCTGTACGACGGCGGGATCCATCGGGGAATGCGTAACAAAGATGCGCTTGAGATCCAGATCATCTCTGCCTTCCAGATTAGCACGGATGTACTCCGTGACGGTCTTCTCCATGGAACCGCGGAACTTACGGCCAACGCCCATTTTGCCTTCCCGGACCTTGATCTCCGGTCTCAGCTTTAACAGGTTGGCGCCGAGTGCGGCAACACTGGAACAACGTCCGCCCATCTTCAGATATTCAAGCGTCTGAATAATGAAGCTGACATCCAGTCTTTCTTTTGCTTCTTCAAGCTTTGCCACGATCTCTTCCGCTTCCAGACCCTGATCGGCAAGTTCTCTTGCCATAACGGCCAGATGGCCGGAGCCGGAGGACAGGTTGCGGCTGTCGATGGGATACACATGTCCCACCTCTCCCGCTGCGAGATTCGCATTGTTGAAGCAAGCCGAAAACTCGGATGAAATATTGATATGGATCACATCATAGCCTTCATCCGTGTATTTTTTAAACACATCGATATAGTCTGCCGGAGAGATCGCAGATGTTTTCGGAAGCTTTCCGGTCTTTCCCGCATACTCAAACAGATCATTCGGATAAACATTTACGTTATCAAAGTACAGATCCTCACCGAGGGAGATCCCGAGGGAGATCATCTCAATATCGTACTTCTCGTAAAGCGCCTTGGTAAGGTCACACGTGGAATCGCACGTAACCTTGATCTTTGCCATTTTGACACCTCATATAAAAATGCCTGCAGACACCGCAGAGGGTGCCTGCAGGTTTTAAACTTCAGTCAGAATCAGAACGGATTCTCAGACGGATAACGAACGTCAGCCGGCTGGTTGTAACCGATCTCAGAAGTCTGAACACCGATCAGCTTTAATACTTCGTATAATGCCTTGCCGTAGTGACCGAACATAACAGCGCCGTGATGCGGATAGCCCTTTTCGATCAGAACGTGACGGTAGAAGCGGCCCATTTCCTTAATAGCGAATACGCCAATGCCGCCGAAGGACTTCGTAGCTACCGGAAGGACTTCGCCTTCTGCGATGTAAGCACGAAGGATATTGTCAGCGGTAGACTGCAGACGATAGAAGGTGATGTTGCCCGGTACGAGGTCGCCTTCGAGGGTACCGTTGGTAACTTCGATCGGAAGAGAACGTGCCATGATCATCTGGTACTTCATCTCGTGGAAGGACAGCTTGCAGGAAGCGGTGTTGCCGCAGTGGAAGCCCATGAAGGTATCGGTATGCTTGTAATCAAACTTGCCTTCGATGGATTCCTTGTACATATCCTTCGGAACGGAGTTGTTAATGTCAAGCAGGGTAACAACATCGTCAGAAACCAGGGTGCCGATGAACTCGGACAGGCAGCCGTAGATATCAACTTCACAGGATACCGGAATGCCCTGAGCGGTCAGACGGCCGTTAACGTAGCACGGAACGAAACCAAACTGAGTCTGGAATGCCGGCCAGCACTTACCTGCGATTGCAACATACTTTCTGTAGCCCTTGTGATCGCGGATCCAATCCTTTAAGGTCAGTTCGTACTGAGCAAGCTTAGCCAGGATCTCCGGCTTCTTGTTGCCGCAGCCCAGATCATTCTCCATGTCAGCAACGACTTCCGGAATACGCGGGTCGCCTTCATGCTTATTGAAAGCTTCGAACAGGTCGAGTTCGGAGTTCTCTTCGATTTCAACGCCCAGGTTGTAAAGCTGCTTGATGGGAGCATTACAAGCAAGGAAGTTTAACGGTCTCGGACCGAAGGAAATGATCTTGAGGTCGCTTAAACCGATGACAGCGCGTGCGATCGGAACGAAATCATGGATCATGTCAGCGCAATCCTCTGCATCACCGACCGGATATTCCGGAATGTATGCACGGATATTTCTCAGCTGTAAATTGTAGCTTGCATTCAGCATACCGCAGTAAGCATCGCCACGTCCCTGAACCAGGTCGTTCTGGCTTTCTTCTGCTGCTGCAATAAACATCTTCGGGCCTTCAAAGTGCTTTGCAAGAAGGGTCTCGGAAATTTCCGGACCGAAGTTGCCAAGATAAACAACAAGTGCATTACATCCTGCCGCCTTGATATCTTCCAGCGCCTGAACCATATGGATCTCGCTCTCAACGATACAAATGGGGCACTCATAGATGTCTGCTGCATCATATTTTGCGGTATAAGCGTCGATCAGCGCTTTTCTTCTGTTAACGGAAAGGCTTTCCGGGAAGCAGTCACGGCTGACGGCTACGATACCGATCTTAACCTTGGGTGCATTGTTCATGTTTGGACCTCCTTCTGGTACAACAATTAATTGTTTTTAATATACAACATATTGCGGAAGAATTCCACATTATTTTTCGACACGCTTGGGAAAACGTTTAACCTTCTGTTTTTGCATCGTTTTTGTGCAGAAATTCGTAGACCTGCTCCGCGGAACGGATGTTGAATTCGTCGATCGATGCAATGTCCTCCACCGATGCCGCACGCAGCGCATCCATGTTTTCGAAGCGTCGCATCAGAGCCTTCTCACGCTTGGGACCCACGCCCGGGATCTCCGCCAGCACCGAATGAATGGAATTCCTGGTATGCAGGCCACGGTGATACGTAATGGCGAACCGGTGCGCCTCATCCTGGATCCGGGTGATCAGATGGAAACCCTCCGAATGCCGGTCGATGGGAATCTCCTCATCGTGATAGTACAGCCCGCGGGTATTGTGATGGTCGTCCTTGACCATACCGCAGACCGGAATGTCCAGTCCGAGTTCCTCAAGCACCTGCTCGGCTACATGGACCTGACCCTTACCGCCGTCCATCATAATGACGTCCGGGAAGACCGCAAATTTATCGCCGCCCTCCTCCTGTTCTCTGAGGCCATGTTCAAAACGGCGTCCCAGCACCTCCTGCATGGACGCATAGTCATCCGGCCCGGACACCGTCCGGATCCGGAATTTCCGGTAATCATTTTTCTTGGGAGCACCGTTTTCGAAAACGACCATCGAACCAACGGATTCAAAACCGCTGATATTGGAAATATCAAAGGCCTCCATCCGTACGATGCCGTTTATTCCTATCAGGTCCTCGATCTCCTTCACCGCTCCGCGCGTCTGCTGTTCCTGGCGGCGGTTCTTCTCGCGGTCCTGCTTCAGAATATTCTTCGCATTCGTCTCCGCAAGCTCCATCAGCCGCACCTTCTCGCCTTTTTTCGGGATCACGATGGACAGCTTATGTCCGCGCTTTGCCGTCAGCCAGCGTTCGATCATTTCCGCATCGGCGATCTCCTCGCCGATCATCAGTTCCCGCGGAATATACGGTGTGCCCGCATAATACTGCTTGATAAAGTTTTCGAGGATCTCGGCCTTTTTGGTACCTTCCTCACATTCCATATGATAATGGTCACGCCCCAGAAGCTTACCGTCACGGACAAAGAAGACCTGCACGACCGCATCCCGCCCGAGCACCGCGCACGCGATGATATCGCGCTCGTCCTGCGCTCCGGAATCCGTGATCTTCTGCTTCTCCGCCACATGGCGCACCGAAGTCAACAGATCGCGGTAACGGATGGCCTCTTCAAATTCCAGGTTATCCGAAGCTAGTTGCATCTTTTCCTCCAGATCCGAAAGGATCTCTTTGAAATCGCCGCTTAAAAACTTCAGGATCTTGTCGATGTTTGCTCCGTATTCTTCCTTAGTCACGCAGCCCCTGCAAGGCGCCATGCACTGCTCCATATGGAAATTCAGGCACGGGCGCTCCTTTCCGCAGTCACGCGGCAGGACCCGGTTACAGGTACGGATCTTAAACAGTTTATGTAAAAGCTCCAGCGTCTCTTTCACGGCATAGGAGGACGTGTACGGGCCGAAATAACGGCTGTTGTCCTTCTTCATCGTCCGGGAAAGATACACGCGCGGATACATTTCGTTTACAGTCACGCGGATGAAGGGATATCCCTTGTCATCCATCAGCATCGTATTGTAGCGTGGCCGGTATTCCTTGATCAGGTTGCATTCCAGCACGAGCGCTTCCATCTCCGAGTCCGTGATGATGTACTCGAACCAGTCGATGTTCTCCACCATCTTCACGATCTTGGCCGTCTTGTTTTTCTTGGACTGAAAATACTGACGGACACGGTTCTTCAGCTTAATGGCCTTACCGACATAGATGACTTCACCGAGTTCGTTATGCATCAAGTAAACTCCCGGCTGGGCCGGGAGTTTCTTCAGTTCTTCATCGATATCAAATGTTTTACTCATGATCGGTCTCTACGCCGGAAGCATCTGCCTGTGTATCCGGCAGGATAATGACTTCATTCTGACACTGGTGGAAGATCTTCATGAACTCCTCACCGGTGATGGTCTCTCTGGTGATCAGGTAATCACTGATGCGATCCAGCATATAGCGGTTCTCGCTCAGCATTTCTTTTGCTTTACTGTAGGATTCCGCAAGAAGGTTCTTGACCTCTTCATCGACAATGGCTGCGGTGGAATCCGCACAGTTCATGACACGGCGCTGATCCAGATACTGGCTTTCCACAGATTCCAGCTGCATCAGTCCGAAATGATCGGACATGCCGTACATGGTGATCATGGCGCGGGCATAACTTGTGGCCTTTTCAATATCGTTTGCTGCACCGGTGGTGACATCGCCGAAGACGATCTCTTCAGCCGCACGTCCGCCGAGTGCCATAACGATCATATCCAGAAGCTCCTGCTTGGTGTTCAGGTACTTCTCTTCTTCCGGTGTCTGCATAACATAGCCCAGCGCGCCCATGGTACGCGGGACGATGGTGATCTTCTGCACCGGCTCGGAATTCTTCTGCAGTGCACTGATCAGTGCGTGGCCGACTTCGTGGTAGGAAACGATGCGTCTTTCCTGCTGGGACATGACACGGTCCTTCTTTTCCTTACCGACAAGAACCACTTCCACCGCCTCAAACAGGTCCGCCTGCGTGACCGCCATACGGCCGTGCTTTACCGCAGTGATGGCGGCTTCATTGATCATATTGGCAAGATCGGAACCGACGGCACCGCTGGTTGCCAGCGCGATCTCGTGAAGATCGACATTGTCGGCCAGATTTACATTCTTGGCATGGACCTTCAGAATCGCTTCGCGGCCCTTTAAGTCCGGCTTGTCCACGATGATACGGCGGTCAAAACGGCCCGGACGGAGAAGTGCCTTATCCAGGATCTCCGGACGGTTCGTTGCGCCCATGATCATAACGCCCTTGGAAGAATCAAAACCATCCATCTCCGCAAGCAGCTGGTTCAGCGTCTGTTCGCGCTCATCATTGCCGCCGGAGTAGATGCTGTCGCGGCTCTTGCCGATGGCATCGATCTCATCGATAAACACGATGCACGGAGCTTCGGACTGCGCCTGCTTGAACAGGTCACGGACACGGGATGCACCGACACCGACAAACATCTCCACAAAGTCCGAACCGGACAGGGAGAAGAACGGAACCTTGGCTTCACCGGCAACGGCCTTTGCAAGCAGCGTCTTACCGGTTCCGGGAGGGCCGACAAGCAGCGCACCCTTCGGGAGCTTTGCACCGATCTTGGAATACTTCTGCGGGTTGTGCAGGAAATCCACGATCTCTACGAGGGATTCCTTTGCTTCATCCTCACCGGCTACATCGGCAAAGGTGATACCGGTATCCTTCTGGGAATGCTTCTTGGCATTGGACTTTCCGACGCCCATGATACCGCCCATTCCGCCTGCTCCGCCGATCCTCTTCGCCATAAAAATGAAGAAGCCGACCATGAGAAGAAGCGGCAGGATGTACACCAGGAAATACTCCAGATAGGAAGAACTCCGCTGTGCACTGAAGGTCACGCCGTACGTTTCCAGAAGATTTACGATATTGGCATCCTCGATATAGGATGTGTAATACGTTTTTGTATCGTTCTTCAGTGTGATCCGCCACTGCGCATTATCATAGAGCACGGCCTTTTCGACCTTGTTGTCCATCACGTACTCAATGAATTTATCGTAGGTGATCTCCTCTGAGAACTGGTTACTGAGAGAGCTCCAGAGACGGGAGCCGGAAAACATCATAAGAAATATGATGCCGATTACCACGATGACGATGGGCCATTTGCCGAATCCGCCGCCGTTTCCGTTCTCATTCCCGTTTCTATTCTGGTCCTGATTGTCCACTGATTAGCCTCCTGTTGTGCCCTCCGGCACATCTTTTACATAATCTCTTCGATCCGCGCCTTTGCTTTTGTATAGCGCTCGATAAGCCGCTGCGGAAGTTTTCCGGAACGCGTCCGGGACTCATCCGTGTTGTGGCAGAGATCCGCGTATTTGACTTTGATTGCCCGGGTATCCCCCGATGTGATGATGGCCTCGATATACTCCGCATACGGGGCTTCACGGTCTCTCGATAAGAGTTTTACCGAAGAAACATATTCCTCCGGAATGCCCATTGAGATCAGGTCCTCCCCCGTGATCTCCGAGTCCTCGATCACATCATGAAGCAGTGCGATCACGGTCGTGGCCTCATCCTCCATCCCGTCCGCCACATGAAGCGGATGATTGATGTACGGAACTCCGCCGCGGTCCGTCTGGCCCTCATGCGCCTTATAAGCGATATTCATGGCAAGTTTCGTCAAGTCTGTGTAAATCATGCTGTCTGCTCCAAAAAGCCGGCACCGGCTTTCGATGAAAGACGAATTGAGGCAGAAAGCACTGCCTCAATTCCAATAATCAATCTTCTACCGTAACGACTTCCGCAAGATAGTCGTAAGTACGATAATAAAGCAGCGTCTGCACGAGATAGCCTGCACCGTACGCTTCAACACGGGCAGCATTGTCCTTTTCACCGGTCAGTTCCTCGAGGTCCGCGATGGAGACACTGTCCCAGCCCTGCTGCTCAGCAATGGCCTGATAGATCATCAGGTTGCGCGCATCGGACTCGATCAGGCTCTTAATGGAATCACCGCTTGATGAAATGAGGCTGTCCAGCGTGTAACCGTACTGGCGGACACATTCGCAGTTGACGATATTGGCTGCAACATTATACGCTTCTTCCGGAATCTCGGAAACGGTAATGCTTTCACCGTCATTGATGTAGTTGTAGATCTCCTGTTTCAGATTATCTTCGTAATAATAATCATAGATATAATCCACCAGCGCCTGACGGTCGGTGATGGCATCCGTACCCAGAGTTTCCTGGACCAATGTCTGATTCTCTGCGATCCATGCATCGGTGATTTCCGGATACTCGGCAATGTAGTTGATCTTAATGGAGAAGGTCGCATCCTTACCCGAAAAGTCTGTATTATTGGGATACGGATCCGGGAAGGTGACTTCGATGTCGAATTCATCACCTGCCACATGGCCGATGATCTGCGTCAGGAAATCGTCGATGAAATTGTCACTGCCCGCCACAACGATGGAATCCGTTGCAGAACCGCCGCTGAAAGCCTCACCGTCCATATAACCGGTGTAGTCGATGCTGACATAATCCTGATCCACGATCTCGCGGTCCGTGATCTTGTTCGGGAATACCTGGCTCAGTGCAGCGATATCCGTTTCGATGTCCTCGGCACTGCGCTCGATATCAGCCTTTTTAAAAGTCAGCTCGGAGAAATCCGGAAGGGTCACATAATCCAGGCAGCGAATGCCTTCGATGAAACCGTTATCGGAAATACCCTTACTGTAATTCAGTGTTTCCTCTTCTCCTGTATCAGCCGCAGCGGTCGTGGTCTCCGCAGCCGTGGTCGTTGCCGCGGTCGTGGTCTCCTGTGTTTCGATCTTTCTGCATCCGGTAATTCCGGTCACCAGAAGCGTTCCTGCCATTGCTGCCGCTATAATGCTCTTTTTCATAATCACTCTCCTGTTTTGTAACTGTATCCGCAAGTCGCTACGATACATTTTGGAGTATATCATACTTTAAGTCCAAAAAAAAGGCTTTTAACCGACTTCATAAAGTTTTCACGAATAGACATAAAAAGACCGGCTGCACACCGCAGCCGGCCTTTTTCCGCCCGTTCCCGTCACCACTTCGGATGAACATCCGGGCAATTCTTTTTCCGGTACGCTGCCCGGACTTCCACAAAGCATCCGCAGACGCGGCACATTCCCTGTACCAGCTTCTCGCATTCCTTGCAGCCCATGAGCCGCGCACGGTATTCGGTTTCTCCGGTCCGCTTCTCCTCCGAGATGGAACGAATGGTCCGCTGAACGGTCTCATAGATCGTTTCATCGTCCAGTTCCTCCAGAAGACAGCGGGTACAAAACGGTTTTTTCATCGTTCCCGTTACACGAAACGACTCACGCCTTGGTGATGGTCAGTGCAACAACGGAAGCTGCCGGAAGATTTGCGGTCAGGACACCGTTCTCCAGGGTGAAGTCGGTGTAATCCTTTACAGTGACCTGCTCTTCTTCATCGAAGTCGTTGAAAGCCTTCGGGGAAGCCGCCAGGACCTGGCCCTTTACGGATGCGATGCCGTAGCCCGCAAGCTCAACGGCGACCGCATTTGCATCGGTCATGGAAAGGTTGTTCAGCGTCACGGTGATGGTGCCGTCTTCAGCAACGGATGCGGACTCGGTCACATCGTAGACCTTGCGGCCTTCGCATCCGATCTCGTTCCGGTCCATGGAGGACTGCAGCAGGGTCGCGCCCTGATGACCCGCAAACATCTGGAATACATAGTAGGTCGGAGTCTTGATCATCTTCGCGCCTTCGGTCAGAACAACTGCCTGAAGAACGTTTGCAAGCTGTGCGATGTTTGCCATACGGACACGGTCCGCATGCTTGTTGAAGATGTTCAGGGTAAGACCGGCAACCAGCGCATCACGCATGGTGCTCTGCTGATACAGGAAGCCCGGATTGGTGCCAGGTTCAACATCGAACCAGGTGCCCCATTCGTCAACGACAAGTGCGATTCTCTTCTCCGGATCGTGCTTGTCCATCATGGCTTCGTGCTTGGTCAGGATCTCTTCCATGCGGTACGCCTTATTCAGCGTCTCATACCAGCATTCCTCGTCAAATTCGGTAGCCTGACCTCTCTCCTTCCAGTTGTACGGAACGGTGTAGTAATGAAGCGAGATACCGTCCATGTAACGTGCTGCCTTACCCATAACCACATCGGTCCAATTGTAGTCATCGGCATTTGCGCCGCAGGCGATCTTAAACAGCTTGTTGGAGCCGTAGTTACGGCAGTAGGTCTGATAACGGCGATAGTTGTCCGCATAGAACTCCGGAGTCATATTGCCGCCGCAGCCCCAGTTTTCGTTACCGACACAGAAATACTTTAACTTCCAGGGATCCTTATGGCCGTTCTTTTCACGCTCAACAGCCTGCGGGGATACACCGTCAAAAGTCATGTACTCGACCCACTCGTTCATTTCCTGAACGGAGCCGCTGCCCACGTTACCGTTGACATACGGTTCGCAGCCGATCTGACGGCAAAGCTCAAAGAATTCGTGCGTACCGAAAGAGTTGTCTTCCACGACACCGCCCCAGTGCGTATTGACCATGCGTTTTCTGGTCTCCTTCGGGCCGATACCGTCTTTCCAGTGGTACTCGTCCGCAAAGCAGCCGCCCGGCCAGCGAAGCACCGGAAGCTTCATTTCCTTCAGCGCTTCCACAACGTCCGTACGCATACCGTTTACGTTCGGGATCTCGGAATCCTCACCGACATAAACGCCCTCGTAGATGCAGCGTCCCAGATGCTCGGAGAAGTTGCCGTAGACTTCTTTCTCGATCTTGCTCATTTTCTGATCGGGGTAAACATACAAATGATGCATTTTCAGTCTCCTTTATATATGTGTTTTTAAGTACAAATCAATCCGCTCACACTGTGGGCTTTATCCGCTCACGCTGTGGGCTTTATCCGCTCACACTGTGGGCTTTATCCGCGAAGCTCAATGACCGGTCCGCCGGTCCCTTCGATATACGCTCTTGTGATCGTCACCCGGCCGATGTTCGGATCCTTCGGAATCTCAAACATGATATCCAGCATAAACTGTTCGATGATGGACCGGAGCGCACGCGCGCCGGTATCCTTCTTCAGTGCCCGCTCGGCGATGGCTTCATAAGCATCATCGGCAAAGAGCAGCTCGACCTCATCCATGGCAAGCAGTTTTTGATACTGGCGGATGATCGCATTTTTGGGCTCCTTCAGCACACGGATCAGCATGTCCTTATCCATCGGATTCAGCGCGAAAATGATCGGCAGACGACCGATGAATTCCGGGATCATACCGAACTTCCGGATATCCTCGGTCTCCACGTACTTCAGGATGTTCTTTTCCTTGTCGTACTTATCCTTCAGGTCGGAATTGAAGCCCATGGAGGACTTTTCGTTCAGGCGCTCCTTGATGATCTCATCAAGGTCCGGGAACGCACCGCCGCAGATGAACAGGATATTCTTGGTGTTCACGGTCTCAAGCGGCACCATGGCATTCTTGGAGTTTGCGCCGACCGGAACTTCCACCTCGGCACCCTCCAGAAGCTTTAACAGGCCCTGCTGGACGGATTCACCGGAAACGTCACGCTGTGTGGCATTTCTCTTGCGCGCCAGCTTGTCGATCTCATCGATGAAGATGATACCGCGCTCAGCCTTGGCCACGTCATTATCCGCGGCCGCAAGCAGCTTGGTAACGACCGATTCGATATCATCGCCGATGTAACCGGCCTCCGTCAGCGCGGTCGCATCCGCGATGGCAAGCGGCACATCCAGAAGACGTGCCAGGGTCTTGACCAGGAAGGTTTTACCGCTGCCGGTGGGACCGATCATCAGCATATTGGACTTTTCGATCTCCACATCCTTATCTTCATTGGCGATTCTCTTGTAGTGATTATAGACGGCTACGGAAATGGCCTTTTTAGCCTGCTCCTGCCCGACCACATACTCGGAAAGCATCTCGCAGATCCGGTGCGGTGCAGGGATCGTCTTCATATCGATCTTGGGAAGATCCTCCGGATTCCGCTTTGCCCGCTTGGGACGCTGTCCCATGAGCTCCTGCAGTTCCTCCGGTGTGACCATCATGGAAAAGCCCATCTGCGGCTTCTTCTTTTTCTTCTTCGGAGCCTCCTCCGATTCTTCGGACTCGTTCTCCCCGGCCTCGTCATCGTCCGGTTCTTCCGTCTCCGGAACGCCCATATCCGGCGCACCGAAGGGAATTCCGCCCATCATACCGGGATCCATTCCGCCGAACATTCCCGGGTTCATAAACTGGGAAAGGTCGCCGCCGGTCATCTGAAGTGCGGTATCCATCGACTTCTGCATACAATCGTGGCACATACAGATCCCGCCCGGCATTTCAAGAAGCGGGCCCGCCTTGGACTCGGATCTTCTGCAGGTATAGCAGTAGCGCTCATACTCCCGATTATTATTGTTATCTTCTGACATTATGCCTCCGTCAGGCCTCTAAATAGAGGTCGATGCTGCAGATCTTCACTGCAACGGTAAGAATGGTGACCGCCATCTTCAGGTCATCAAGAGATGCCGAAGACGGTGCGATACGGATATTGGAATCCTGTGGGTCGTTGTGGTAAGGATAGGTCGCGCCGGCTTCCGTCATAATCACGCCTGCGTCCTTCATCATGCCGACGACCTTCTTTGCGCAGCCCGGCAGTGTGGTGAAGGATACAAAGTATCCGCCCTGCGGGTTGGTCCAGGTTGCGATGTCCAGTCCGCCGAGTCTCTTTTCCAGTATGGAAATGACCATGTCGAACTTCGGTTTTAACAGCACCGCATGCTTTGCCATATGCGCCATAACGCCCTGAGCGTTCTTGAAGAACATCGCATGACGCAGCTGATTGATCTTATTATGGCCGATGGTCTGGATCTTCATGGAAGACTTTACATCCGCGATGTTGTTAGCGGACGTTGCCAGTGCGGCGATGGAGCTTCCGGAGAAGGATATCTTGGAGAAGGAACCGAACTTGTATACAAGGTCCGGATTGCCCGCTCTTCTGCACTCGTCCAGAATTTCCGGAATGACGGCCGGATGATTCATATCCAGATGATGAACGTTGTACGCGTTATCCCAGAAAATACGGAAGTCTTCCGCTGCCGGCTTCAGATGCGCAAAACGGTCCACGACCTCCTTGGAATAAACGCAGCCGGTCGGATTGGAGTACTTCGGAACACACCAAATGCCCTTGATCGCAGCATCCTCGGATACCAGCTTTTCAACGATGTCCATGTCCGGGCCGTCGTCATTTAACGGAACATTGATCATCTCAATGCCGAAATGCTCGGTGATCGCAAAGTGGCGGTCGTAACCCGGAACCGGGCACAGGAACTTGACCTTGTCCAGCTTGCACCAGGGGGTGGAGCCCATGACACCGTGTGTCATGCTCTTGCTGATCAGGTCGTACATGATGTTTAAGCTGGAATCGCAGAAAATGATGACATTATCCGGTCTGGTCTCCATGACATCGGCCATCAGGCGCTTTGCTTCCGGAATACCGTCCAGGCATCCGTAGTTACGGGTGTCGATGCCGTTCTCGGTCATATAGTCCGCATCGGAATGCAGAATATCCAGCATGCCCATAGAGAGCTCCAGCTGCTCATGGGACGGCACACCGCGGGAAATATTCAGTCTGTGGCCCTCTGCTTTAAAACTATCGTAGATCTGCAGCAGTTCCTCTTTTGCCCGGAGCAGTTCCTCCCGGCTCATTTCGCTATACTTCTTGTCCATTTTGCCACTCCTCGTATCATCTATATAATATTTTTCATCATAGAGCCTTCGCGTCTCCTCATTTTTACGCGTTAAACAAGGTCCCTATGCAAACACATTCGGGCGGTCCGCTCCGAAATGGTACGCACCGCCCTCATGGGTCACTCTTTATTCTTTGCCAGCTTGGCCTCGACTTTGTCTCTCATGCGTGCAAACGCATTTTTCTTGACCTGCGGTTTCGGAACGGAACCGCCTCTGACAGCCTTGATCTCCGTGATGTAAATGCCGCTGACCATCAGCGTGCAGGTCTTCTTGACCGGAATGATGTCATAGACTTTGGCATCGGCGATCAGCGTCATGACACGCGGGCCGACCTTGCATTTTACGACCGGAACCTTCATTCTTCTTGCGTATTTGGGAGTTTCATTAACTACAGCATCCGGCAGGCCGGCTTCCGTAAGTTTCTTTTTCTGCTTGTCGATGATCAGCGCAGATACCTGCTGCTTCATCTGGTCCATCTGCTTCTGAGCTTCATTCTGCTTCTTCTGCATTCTTCTGCCGAAGAAGTACATGAAAACCATCGCACCGATCAATACAACTAAAATTCCAAGGATCAACCATCCCCACCACTGCATAATTATTCCTCCTTAACCGCTGTCAGTTTCAGACTGCGATATCACTTTATTCTACCATAGTTCATATAGCCGTGCAATCGTGAATATCTACGAAAAATCGGCTGTCTTCAGGCATTCCTTTTCAGAATTCCTCAATGTTGATTTTTTCGGCTGCCGGAATGTCAAAGCCGAGGACGGCCTGCGCAAAACGGCCGAAACGCTCCGACGCGTCACTGACATAGAAACGGTAACGGTCCGCATCATCGGAACCGCCCTCTTCGTGAAGGATATCCTTCCACTCGAGCGTCCGGCGGAGCTCAACGGCGGTCTCGTACGCCGGGTTGACCAGATTCACGTTTTCGCCCATGACCTCGCGCAGCGTGGAACGAAGCAGCGGGTAATGCGTACAGCCCATGATGAGCGTGTCCACGCCGGCTTCCTTCAGTTCCGTCATGTAGCGTTCCGTCACAAGGGTCGTGATCTCATCGTGCCATAATCCCTCTTCCACCAGCGGGCAGAACAGCGGGCAGGCCTTACTGAACACCTCGGCCTTCGGATTCAGTTTCCGGATGAATTCATCGTATAGACCGCTGTCCACGGTACCCTCCGTACCGATGACGCCGATCCGGTTATTTTTTGTGGTCGCCGCCGCCACACGTGCGCCCGGCTTTACCACGCCGATGATCGGAACATCGACCTGGTCCTTGACCGCTTCCAGTGCATACGCGGACGCGGTATTACAGGCCACAACGATCGCCTTGACCTCTTTGGTCTTTAAAAAGTTCAGGATCTGCTCCGTATAATGGATGATGGTCGCCTGGGTCTTGGAACCGTACGGAACGCGTGCCATGTCACCGAAATAGACGATCCGCTCATCCGGGATCTGGCGGATGATCTCACGCATGACCGTGAGGCCGCCCAGACCGGAGTCAAAAACACCGATGGGTGCATCATTTTTCTTGATCACAGGTCAATGCTCCCTTCTCATGAATGCGGTATCGATCAGATCCTGCACCAACTGTTTCTTACTGATCCCCTGCTTTTCCCAGAGCATCGGATACATACTGATGGCCGTAAAGCCCGGCAGTGTGTTGATCTCGTTGAAAACAAGCCCTTTCTCGTCAAAGAAGAAATCCACGCGGGAAAGGCTGAAGCCGCCGATGGCATCGAAGATCGCCTTCGCGGCGTTCCGGATCTCCTCCTCCGCCCCGTCCGGAAGGACCGGCGCGGTATCGGTACGCGACTCGGCATTGTTGTACTTTGCGTCAAAATCATAGAAAGCCGCAGAGGATGCCGCCAGGACTTCACCGACGCCGGATACCCGTGTCTCTTCGCCGTTACCGAACGCCGCGCATTCGATCTCACGCCCGGTGATGGTCTCCTCCACCAGGATCTTTCCGTCGTGACGAGCGGCTTCAGTCAGTGCCGCCTTCAGTCCCTCACGGTCCTTTGCCTTGCTGACGCCCTTGGATGAACCCGCGCAGGACGGCTTAACGAATACCGGATACGGCAGCTTCGCTTCCACCTTTGCAACGACCGCGTCCATGTTCTTCAGCTCCGTCCGGTGAACTGCAACATAGGCTGCCTGACGGATGCCGATGTTATCCACGATGACCTTGGTATAGATCTTGTCCATACCGACCGCGGAAGCCAGCACACCGCAGCCCACATACGGGATTTTAGCAAGCTCAAACAGGCCCTGTACCGTACCGTCCTCACCGTAGAGGCCGTGCAGGACCGGGAAGATCACATCGATGTGCACACCATACGTGCCCTCTTCCGAACGGAAGTACACACATTTCTTCGTCGCGTCCGGGGACAGGATCGCGGAGATCTTTGAATCGCGCCAGGTACCGTCGGCAATGGCTTCGATCGAATCCGCCTTGACCCAGTGACCTTCCTCCGTAATACCGATCAGATACAGCACGTAACGCTCCGTATCCACATTTTTAATAATATTCTGTGCAGATAAACACGAAATTTCATGCTCGGAGGACTGTCCTCCGAAAAGAACTGCAAGATTCTGTTTCATTCTGTTTAAACTCCTTTATCACATCATGCCGGTAAGAAGAACGGTCTTGCAGATCCCTGCAGACTTTAACGCCGATACCGCACGGGCCGCTTTTTCTTCATCGTCGAAGATTGCGAAGACCGTGGGGCCGCTGCCGCTCATAAGCGCCTTCATGGCACCGTTTTCTTCCAGCATTTCCTTGATCGTTGAAATGACCGGATGCATCGGGATCGTGACCGTTTCGAGAACATTGGAAAGACGGTCCGTGATACCCTTGAGATCCCTGTTCTCCAGTGCACGGATCATGCCGTCGATGTCCGGATGCTCCGCAAGCTCCGATGCCCGGAGCGTGGTATAAACGGTCTTGGTGGAAACATCGACCGGGGGCTTTGCAATGACCACGTGGCAAGCCGGGCAGGCCGGAAGCCGAGTCAGTTTTTCGCCGATGCCCTCCGCAAGCGCGGTCCCGCGCATCAGGCAATACGGCACATCCGCGCCGATCTTCACACCGCGCGCCTGAAGCTCCGAAAGCGAAAGCCCCAGTCCGTAAAGCTCGTTCACACCGGAAAGCACTGCCGCGCAATCCGTGGAACCGCCCGCCAGGCCGGCTGCGATCGGAATGTTCTTCTCAAGCGTCATGAAAAGCCCGCCCGGAAGACCGAATTCCTCAAACAGCATGGCAGCTGCCCGGTACATCAGATTGTTTTTATCGACCGGAAGCTCTCCGGCATTCGTTTTTATGACAAAGCCCGTCTCTTCCGTCTTTTCCAGTGTGATCACATCATGAAGGCCGATGTTCTGCATGATCATACGTACTTCATGATAACCGTCGGGGCGGCGCCGTAAGACGTCCAGGCCCAGATTGATCTTTGCATATCCGTTCAGTGTGATCCCGGTCATGTCGTTTCTCCCAGAAGATAGAGACCGTCGCCGGATCCGTAGGCTTCCATCACGGATGCGATCGCGCGCGTCACGTCAATGTCGATCTCTTCGTTTGTATGCTTTCCGTGGACCGCATGCAGAAATGCTACCAGTTCGTAGCGGATGCCTTCGCCCTCCAGCTGGTAGAAATAGCGCTGGTTCGTGGACTGGTCCTCATAGCGGACTTCAAAGAAATCCGTTTTCCACCAGGGGGCCGGAACATAGACATAGCCCTTGGTGCCGGTGATGACCATCTCGCCTTCAGACTTGACGCCCTTTCCGACCTTGGCGCTCGCAACGGCGCGTTCGTACACAAAGTCGATCTTGGAGAAGGTATCGTAGGTGCCCGCAGCGCGTCTTGAAATGATGCGGCGGGAAACCGGTGCGGTGCCGAGGATCTGGAAGATCGGGAGGAGCGCCGTGGGACCCCAGTCGCAGATACTGTTCCAGCGTTCGTTCAGCATGTCCCCGGTCAGGCCGGAGATGTCCTCCATACTGGTACAGGTCGTATCAACGGATATGACCTCGCCGATCTTACCGCTCTTCAAAAGCAGCAGAAGGCGCGTGTACGCCGTGGAAAAGGCGGTTTTTAAGGCCTCCATCAAAACCAGACCATTCTCCTCCGCAAGGCGGAAAAGCTCGTCACACTGGCTTTTTTTCATCGTTAACGGCGTCTCGCACAGGACATGCCTGCCCGCGTTCAACGCTTTCTTGATCTGTTCGTAATGCTCTTCGGGTCTGGAGTAGATATAGACGGCATCGACCTTCTCAAGAAGGCTCTCAAAACCGCTTCCGTCCGACCGGATCTCCGTCACGTTGAGTCCGTCCACGAACGCCGCTTCCTTCTTCACCTTATCGACATTGGCAGAATTACCCACCAGGCCCAGGTTCAGCGCATTCTCCTCGCGGCGAAGGTCGGAACTCGAAATGCCCTCGGTACGGTCCAGATACGTGACCTCGCAATATTCCTTCAGATAGTCGAATTTGCCCAGCCAGTCGGAGCCGATGGCAAACACATCCACCCCGTATTTTTTGATATCATCGATCTTCTGACCCTCGTACTCCTCCACGATGATCTCATCCGCAAGCCCGGTCTCCCGCACGCCCTGCATGCGCTCGATCAGCGACTGCTTCACATTGATCTTACCGCGGGACTTGTCATAGTCATCGGAGGTCACGCCCACGATCAGGTAGTCTCCGAGCGCCTTCGCGCGCTCCAGAAGCCGCCTGTGGCCGTAATGAAGAAGATCGTAAGTTCCGTAAGTGATAACCTTTTTCATGGCATTCCTCATGCGTCGGCCTGCAGGAACGCATCCGTAAAGATCTTCATGGCCTCCTTGGAGCCCACGGAAACACGGATGTAATCCTTCAGAAGTCCGCTCTTGTAATCATGGGTCAGGACACGATACTCCTTTTCGAGACGTGCCGCCACTTCATTCGCGTTGTGATGCGGCTTGACAAAGATGAAATTGCCTTTGCATTCACGCGTTTCATAACCGTTTTTGTTCAATTCCTCCAGCGTCCAGGCCTTGCCCTCGACCTCGATGCGGATCAACTCCTCCACCATCTCCGGATGGTCGAGGATACGTTCGCCGAACAACAGGGCGATGGAATTTGTATCAAAGGTCAGGCGGCCGTTCGTCACATAGCGGATGATCTCCGGATTGGAAATGATCACACCGAGGCGCACCGCAGCCAGTGAAAACAGCTTGGAGAACGTGCGCAGGACAATAACGTTATCGTCCTTTTCGATCCGTTTCAGGAAAGTGTTCGGGTAGAAATAATGATACGCCTCGTCGATGATGACAACGGCTTCCTTCTCGCGCGCCTTCGCGACGATGCGGTCCAGATCCTCCTCGGAGTATACGTTTCCGACCGGGTTGTTCGGATTGATCAGAACGACCACGCGGGTATTGTCCGTGATGGCATCGACGATCTTCTGAATGTCGATCGTCAGGTCCTCCTCATAAGAGACCGGCACATGGACATAGCCGAGGATCTTACAGTTGACCCAGTACATTTCAAAGGACGGGGCTACGGTAACGACCTCCTTGCCATGCTCGCCAAAGGTTTCCAGGAGGTAACGGATCGCCATATCAGAGCCGTTCGTGGTCATCAGATTCTCCGGCTTCACTCCCAGAAAATCCGCATATTTCTTCATAAAACGGCCCGGCTCCGGGTATGTTGCCAGGAACTCCGGCGTGATCTCCTTCAGGACTTCAGAGACAAACTCCTGCGGCAGGCCTTCCGGATTCTCGTTCATGTCAAAGCGATGGTAATCCGCACGCCCCTGCATCGGGAAGATGCGGAATGTATTCTTAATGTCTTCGTTTACATGATAGTTCATAATGGCTTCCTTTGTTCAGCGCAAACGGCTGATGTATGTTTACCGCGCCTTGCGGCGCTTCTTGTTATTTCTTATTTGTTGCCAGCATGATGATGCGAATGATCGCAAACAGCGCAACGATCCCCATCAGGCCGAGGATCACAAACGAACCGACGGATACCGGATCGAGCGGGGTCTTTTCCGCCGTCGCTTCCTCCGTTGTCACGGGAACCGCTTCCGTTTCGATCGATGCTTCTTCGGTCGTCACTTCTTCCGTCGCAGTCTCTGCTGTCGTTTCTTCCGAGGTCTCCGCTGTCGCTTCCTCAGATGCTTCCGCCGTCGTTTCTTTGACTTCCGTCGTCTCCTCCGGATCGACCGGCGCCGTGTAATGCACATACTTTGCGTAGGTCTCCGGTGAACTGAGATCCATCTGACGGATCATCTCACTGACGACCTTGGAGAAGCCGGTCAGATGTTCCTGAATTCTTCCGGGGACAATGGCTTCGAGCGTATTCAGATTATCATACTTCGTATGGATGATGCGGCCGTTCGTATCGCTAAAGGCCTCCAGTACGGAGTTGTAATTGTACGGTTTTTCGGGGTTTCCCTCGGTACCGTCCGCCGTGAGCCAGGCATTGGCCTCAAAGTAGACGTACGGGATGTTCCGCTGATAGAAATAATACTGGTCGCTCGCGTCGTTCCGGGTCGGGCGCACATAACGGCCGATGCCATCGGGCATCTCGTGAATGTCCACGCCGAGCTCCTGCGACAGCGTCATGGCCATGTTGTAGCCCCAGGACTGCTGCAGCACGCCGCCGTCGTCATACTTGCCGCCGTAAACATACATGTTATCGCCGGAACCGATGCTGTCCAGATTGATATAGCAGAAAATGTTGTCGATGTCTTCCACCTGCTCCAGGTAGAGGTAAGAACCCGCCATACCGCGGTATTCCTCGCCGTCCCAGAAGCAGAACTCCAGCGTCAGGTTGGTCTCCGTATCAGCGAAACGCTCTGCAAGCTCGAGTGCCAGCGAGACACCGGTGCCGTTATCCTCCACACCATAGGTCTCCGCGCAATCGTAATGCGCGCCGATGACAATGCGCTTCTCGGATTTTCCGGCCTTTTTATAGGTCAGCGAACGGAAACTGTGATTTTCAATGGCGCCGTCAAAATACCGCACGTTGTAGCCCCACATGGACATCTTTTCATTGATCCAGCGGGCCATGCTGTTGAGCTGCGTCTTATCGCCGCCGTTCAGTTCATTGTTATTGATACGCCATCCAAAGTTCTCAAAAATGACCTGCAGATCCTGATAAGCTTCCGTGCCGTAGTCCTCGTTATCGGCCTTTACCGCAGTGGTCCCGCTTCCGAAAAGCACGGACAAAACCAGTGCCAATGTCATAAAGATCAATGTTAAACGTTTCATTACTCTCTCCCGACGCCTCCGCGGTCGATGTTCCGGCCCCAAAAGCACAAATATTATCATAAGGGCATAAACACCCCTTTAATCCCAATATGTATTTTATAACGAATGAGTGGTCAAGTCAACTGTGAATAGGATGCGGGAAATGGCGGGCCGTTACTGTTTCACCATGCTGTTGACAATGAATAGGGGGTGTGCTACACTGAAGCCGGAAGCAAAACAGCATGATCGGAAAGGAGGTATCTGCCATATGATGAATATGTATAACCGTAAAAAGAATATCGGCTTTGAATACCTCGGATTTGTTTTCTAATTTACTGACTATGCTGCCCGCGGTGTTTCTGCCGCGGGCTTTTTTTGAAGCTGCGGGATTACCCTCGCTTTATGATTAAAAAGGAATTTGCTTATGATTTTTGAAAAATTTACTGTAGAACACGTAGAAGAAGCGCAAAAGATCGCGCTTGAAAACTATCTTGAGGAACGCGTGTCCGTCCCTTCTCTTCCCGAAGACATCACCTTTCCCCGCCTCCGCTTTTTCGCTGAAAAAGGAATGGGTGTTGCTGCCCTGGAGGACGGCCGTCTGGTCGGTTACCTCTGCTGCTTTGCCCCCTGGGAGGGCGCTTTTGACAGTTATGATGCGCTCGGCACCTTCTCTCCGCTCGCCGCAAACGGCGCGGTCAGGAAAAATCGCGGACGTATTTACCAGGATATGTACGCCCATCTTTCCGAAGATCTTGCGAAAGAGAACATCATCGGGCTCGGGGTCTGCCTGTATGCCCATGACGCCGAAACAAAGAATGCGTTATTCGAAGCCGGATTCGGCATGCGCTGCAAGGACCGCGTCCGCCTCATGACTCCCGACATCCCCTGCCATAACACGGGCCTCACCTTTGAAGAGTTTCCGGTCGAGGCCTTCCCGCTGGTGCGTTCGATGCGCTTTGACCTGAACGAGCATCTGAAGAAGGCACCGGTCTTCCTGCAGTGTACTCGAGAGGAATTCGAAGGTTGGATCGCCCGTGTGGAAAAAGGCGACCGCCGCACCTTTGTTGCCAAAAAGGGCGATGTGATCGCCGCTTACCTGGACGTTGCCGAGGAGGGTGAAAACTTTGTCACCGACCACGACAAAATGCTGAACCTCCAGGGTGCGTACTGCCTTCCGGAGTTCCGCGGACAGAAGATCACGGACGACCTCCTGAATCATGTAATGACGGTGCTGAAGGAAGAGGGCTTCGAATACCTCGGCGTGGACCACGAGTCCTATAACCCGACAGCAAACCGTTTCTGGTGCAAGTATTTCGACGAATACACGAACAGTGTGGTGCGGAAGATTGAAACCTGGAGCTTCGGAAAGTGATGCTGCGCAATAGAAAAAGGCCTTGAAAACCACAGGTTTTCAGGGCCTTTTTCTATCCGAATTCAATTATTTCAGCCTTCGCTCCTTCTCGGTCACGACAGTCGTTCGACTGCCGTGTAAAGTCATGACCACCCGTCAAACGG
>DCHF01000041.1 GCA_002315555.1 Lachnospiraceae bacterium UBA1759
AGCGCTGGTACCGGTATTCAGTACCGAGGCGGTCTATGCCTTTGAGGATTCCCGCGGCAGAAGAATTCATGATCCGCAGATGAAGCGGGCGCGTGTGTTTGAAAATGAGGATCTCCGGAATAAATGCCTGAATTACGTGAATGACACGCTGCTCATTCAGCTCGGAGAAGCGGACCAGATCATCCGTCAGGGAGCTGCGACCGAGCAGGATATCTTCATCGTGACGGATCTGATCCGGAACCGGAAGATCGATTCCTTCTACCGTGCACGGCTTTACGAGACACTGATCGATCTTTCCGCACAGCCGGTCATGGCCGACATCGACTGCTGTGAATTCCTGCTGGAAGCGGATTACACCGCGTTCACACCGGCTTATCAGGTGAAATTCCTGGAAGCTTTGATCGGACGCGAATACTATAAGGATGCGTACCGCCGGATCCTTGAATACGGTTATGAGGGACTCTCCATCGACAGCATTAAAAAGCTGGCGGAGAATCTGCTGAACGAGCCGGTCGCGCAGGGCGATCGCACGATGACATCCATGTGCTTCCGCCTGTTCAATGCGGGCCTGGCATCCGCAGGTGTATACGGTTATCTTGCGGAGTATTTTGAGGGCAGCATGAAGGATATCATGAGCCTGGTCCACAGCATCCGTCACAAAAAGCTTCCGATGAAGAAGCTGACGGAGAGAGCGGTCATCGAGTGCTTCTATGTGGACGATGAGGCGGACCTGGACACGCTGTTTGACCTGTACCTTTCGGAGAACCGCCGCGATCCGCTGGTCCGTTCCGCATACCTGATCTTAAAGAGCCATCACAGCTTCATCGATAACAAACCGCTTTCCGCGCTTGCCGTCGATGAACTGAAAAAGGAAGTGCTCCGCCTGCCCAAGATCGCCGGTCTGGCACTGCTGCAGTATTATGCAAACTGTGAAGAGGCGCTTTCCGATTACGACCGTGCGATCTGTGAGGCGATTCTTAAGAAAGCGGTCGATGAGAGCATCGTCCTGGGCTGCTACAGCCTTCTGGAGAAGAAGGTCCGCATGCCCGCGGATCTGGAAGGCAGAGCGTATGTGGAATACCGCTCGCAGGCTGCGCGTGAGGTCGCAGTCATCGGACGCGTGATGCCTGCCGGAAAATATTTCAGAAGGACCCTGAACGAGGTCTACCCGGGTGTATTTACGAAGTCATTTGTTCTTTACAAAGGGGAAGGCATCCAGTATTATTATTCGATACGGCGTATGGACGGAACAATCGAAGAGATCGAATCGGAAGAAATTCTGACCAGAGAGTCGGGCGCGGTCAGCCGCGGAAGCCGTTACGACGATGTGGAACGTCTGGAAATGAAGGCGGAGAAGCAGAACGTAAGGGATACGGCGGAGCTGATGCGCAGTCTGATCTTGAAAGACGCCATGATCAATGAGATTTTTAAATGACAGAAAGAGGAACCAACATGGAAAAAGGGCTGATCGTCGGATATGATCTTTGCAAGGATTATTGCCGGATCTCCTATTTTGAAGAGGGAAAGGACGAGCCGCAGGACCTGGTCTTTTCGGAGGAAGAAAATCCCTACCTCGTGCAAAATTCCATATGTAAGAAAAAGGGCAAGGACGAGTGGCTGATCGGCCAGGTGGCCTATGAGACCGCGCTTCTGGGCGGCGGTGCCATCGTCGATAAGCTGCTCCGCATGGTCTCCATGAACGGCTTTACCACGTTTGAGGGCGTCCGTTACTCTGCGGAAGAGCTTTTGTATCATTTCCTGGATGAATCCCTGAAGGTGCTATACAAGCAGCAGAACACCACGGAGATCCGGCAGATCATGTTTACCGTGCAGGATCTGGACTCGGTGGTCCTGGATACGGTGATCCGATGCATGAAGCGGCTCGGCGTGGAAAGAAAGCGCATCCATATCATCAGCCACACGGAGACCTATCTGTTCTTCGTTCTCAGTCAGAAGCGCGAGCTCTGGTCCAACATCTCCGTACTGTACGATCTTTCCGGAGACGGACTGAACTACTATGAAATGGAAGTCCTTCGCGGCATGCAGCCCAATGTGGCATATGCCAAACGGACCTTCCTGGAAGAGGGCTTTTCAATCGATATTCTGAATAACCCCGCAGGCTGCCGCATGGCGGATTCCATCATGACCAAGTGCGTGGAACGCATGCTGAGCAAGAAGCTGATCTCCAGCGCTTACCTTTCCGGTAAGGGCATGGACTCGTGCCAGCGCTGGGGCAATAACTTCTTAAAGGTCCTCTGCACAAGACGCCGCGTTTTCTTTATCGAGAACATGTTTGCGAAAGGCGCGGTCTATGCCGCCTGCGAATATCTGCGTGATACCTCCGCATATCCGTATAAGATCATGTGTGAAGGCCGTATCGACGTGGACATCCATGTCGATGTTTACAAGGGCATGAACCTAAAGACCCTGAATCTGGCATCGGTCGGCAGCAACTGGTATGAGACCAAGCAGTCGTTTGATATCATCCCGGACAATGAGACCTCTATCCGTTTCCGTGTACGGAAGCTCGGAGAAAGAAGCCCGCTTCTTGTGGAGATCCCGCTGACGGACTTCAAATTGAAACCGAACAAGATGCGCAGGATCGGTGTGAACCTGACGTTTTCTTCGGAAAACGAATTTAATGTGACGCTGCGGGACAAGGGCTTCGGTGAGTTCTGTCCGGCTACGGATACCGTGATCAAAAAGACATTTACGATCAGCTGATCATCGGCGGAAAGGAAGAAAAATGGGCCGCTATCTGCTTTGCGGAAAAGAAGCGGAGATTCCCTTCGAGGTGGAAGAACTGGATATTCGTCTTTACACCATCGAAGAACTCTGCTACTATATTTATCATAATCTGCCGCTCGTCGGGGATGATTTTATCAGCGAACGCCTGCTCCATTTCATTCGTCATGAACTGGAGATGCCGGAGAACGCGGATAAGATCGAGCGTTTTTATTCTTCGCCGTCGGATCAGGACTCCACGCTGTTCATGCTGTTGTCCGAGGTCGGTTATTATACCGAGTACGATATGCAGGAGTTCCAGAACCGTTTGGTCTTCCGGAGAAGAAAGAACGGGCCGGAACGAGTCCGCTACAAGGCGGACAGTCTGATGGAAAAGAAGCGCTATCTCGGAGCGATCCGATGCTACAAAACGCTTGTCACAGGGGAGCGCGACGGCCGTATCTCCGCGCAGTTCTACGCGGAGGTGCTGGAATCCATCGCCAACTGTTACGGAAAACTGTGTCAGTTTGAACAGGCACTGGAATATCTGGAAAAAGCGTATGATCAGGTGGGCAGCGAACGACTGTTAAAGAAAATCTATGATGTGACCGTCCTTTCGGGCCAGGATCTTCCGGAAAAGTATTTCAGCCGTTGTACGGACCAGAAGCTTTCGGAGTGGCAGCAGTCGTACTGGAACCGGGAAGCCGTTATCAAGGGCAGCCTGGATGAGGAACCGGCCATGCAGATGTTTTTACATGCGCCGGCCGTCATGAATGTGGAATTAAAGCAGTATGTGGAGCAGAAGAAAGAACTGTTCCGCGGGATGCTTGAATAAATGAGGACGTTCCGCTACGGGACCGATTCAGAGGAGTATATATGAAAGAACTGAGCAAAACCTATAATCCCTCAGACATTGAAAAGCGTCTGTACAAAAACTGGGAAGAAAAGGGTTACTTTCATGCGAAGGTAAACCCGGATAAGAAGCCGTATACCATCGTGATGCCGCCGCCCAATATCACGGGTCAGCTGCATATGGGTCATGCGATGGATAATACACTTCAGGACATTCTGATCCGCTGGAAGAGAATGCAGGGCTATGAGGCGCTGTGGCAGCCGGGTACGGATCATGCATCCATCGCTACGGAGGCAAAGGTCGTTGAGGCCATGAGACAGGACGGCATTACGAAGGACATGATCGGCCGTGACGGTTTCCTGGAGAGAGCATGGGCCTGGAGAGATAAGTACGGTTCCCGCATCGTCAGCCAGCTGAAGACTTTGGGTTCAAGCTGCGACTGGGAGCGTGAACGTTTCACCATGGATGAGGGCTGCTCCGAAGCCGTTAAGGAAGTTTTTGTCAAGCTTTATAACGAAGGTCTGATCTACCGCGGCAACCGTATGGTCAACTGGTGTCCGTACTGCAACACCTCTATTTCCGATGCCGAGGTTGAATACGAAGAGCAGGACGGCAATTTCTATCATCTGTTATATCCGGTAAAAGAGACCGGCGAGATGCTTGAGCTTGCAACCACCCGTCCGGAGACTATGCTGGGCGATACCGCCGTTGCCATCAACGGTGAGGACGAGCGTTATGCACATCTGCATGGCTGCCATGTCATTCTGCCGCTCATTAATAAAGAGATCCCGATCGTATGTGATGAGCATGCGGACATGGAAAAGGGTACCGGTGTCGTAAAGATCACACCGGCACATGACCCCAACGACTTTGAAGTCGGTGAGCGGCACAGCCTGCCCCGTGTACGTGTTTTCACCTATGACGGCCACATGACCGGCGCTGCGGATGCCGCTGCTGCCGATGAATACATCGCTTCCGGTAAGGCTGCGGAAGGCGAACCGACCGTTCTGGACTGCGGCAAGTACGCAGGTATGACAACGATGGAAGCCCGCAAGGTCATGTTAGAGGACCTCAAGGCCGGCGGTTACTTAAAAGAGATCGAACCGTTAAAGCACGATGTCGGTACCTGCTACCGTTGTCATTCCACCATCGAGCCGATGATCTCCAAGCAGTGGTTCGTTAAGATGGTACCGCTCGCCAAGCCGGCCATCAAGGCGGTTGAAGACGGCCGCATCCGTTTTGTTCCGGAGCGCTTTACGAAGACCTATTTGAACTGGATGAACAACACCCGTGACTGGTGTATTTCCCGTCAGCTGTGGTGGGGCCATCAGATCCCGGCATGGTACTGCGATGATTGCGGCGAGACCGTCGTAAGCGGTTCTCAGCCCGGCGTCTGTCCGAAGTGCGGCGGCGTTCATCTGACCCAGGACCCGGATACGCTCGACACCTGGTTCTCCTCTGCATTATGGCCGTTCTCAACGCTCGGCTGGCCGCAGGCAACGGAAGACCTGAAGTATTTCTACCCGACGGATACGCTGGTTACCGGTTACGACATCATCGGCTTCTGGGTAAGCCGAATGATCTTCTCCGGTCTGGCTTACACCGATGACATTCCGTTCAATACCGTATATATCCACGGCCTTGTTCGCGACAGCCAGGGACGCAAGATGAGTAAGTCTCTCGGAAACGGTATCGATCCGCTGGAGGTCATCGAACAGTACGGCGCCGATGCACTCCGTATGATGCTTCTGACCGGCAATGCTCCGGGTAATGACATGCGTTTCTATTACGAGCGTGTTGAGGCAAGCCGCAACTTCGCAAACAAGATATGGAACGCATCCCGTTTCATCATGATGAACATGGAGAAGGCCGATACCACCGGCGTTGCGCTGTCCGATCTGACCCAGGCCGATAAGTGGATCCTGTCCCGTGTCAATGACGTCACCCGTGACGTTACGGAGAACATGGATAAGTTCGAGCTGGGCATCGCCCTCGGTAAGGTCTATGACTTTGCATGGGACGAATTTTGCGATTGGTACATCGAAATGGTGAAGCCGCGTCTTTACAATGAGGAAGACACGACCAAGAATGCGGCGATCTGGACCTTAAAGACGGTTCTGATCCAGATTCTGAAGCTTCTGCATCCGTACATTCCGTTCGTTACCGAAGAGATCTTCACGAACCTGCAGGAAGAGGAAGAATCCATCATGATCTCTTCCTGGCCGGTATACAAGGAAGAGTGGCACTTTGCCGATGACGAGCGTGCCGTTGAGATCATCAAGGAAGCGGTCCGTGCGATCCGTGCGACCCGTACCGAGATGAACGTTGCTCCGTCCAGAAAAGCTTCCGTCCATGTGGTATCGAGTGACGAAAATGTAAGAAATGTGTTCACAAATTCGAAAAACTTTTTTGCTACACTGGCTTTTGCGAAGGAAGTGCTCGTTGCGGCGGACAAGGAAGGCATCTCCGAGGATGCGGTATCTTCCGTGACCTCCGACGCAACGATCTACATTCCGCTTGAGGATCTGGTCGACTTTGAGAAGGAGCGTGAGCGCCTGACCAAGGAGCAGAACCGTCTTGCAAACGAACTGAAGCGTTCCGAGAGCATGCTGGCCAATGAGAAGTTCCTGGCAAAGGCTCCGGCAGAGAAGGTCGAAGAGGAGAAGGCAAAGAGAGACAAGTACACTCAGATGCTGGCTTCCGTTGAAGAGAGACTGAACGCATTAAAGAAATAATATAGCGAAAGGCTAAACACATGGCACAGTCCGATATTGATAGAATCAATGAGACTATAAATACGGTGGCGGATACCGTCAATGCGGTGATCGATACGACGCGTCAGGCTATTTTAAACAGCCCGAAGCGTCAGCGGTCCACCCTGTACCGGAAGATGGACGGGGAAAGAAGCGGCGGTATGGTGCAGAAGATCTTTGGCGGCATTATGTCCGGTACCGGCGCGATGGTTGCCGGAATTACCGCACTTGCCGCGATCTTCAGCCATTCGGCATCGCTGGGTGAACTGATCATGGCCGTGGTTTTTGCAGGGGCACTGATCATCGGCGGTGTTGCGCTGAATGTTCAGGGCAGTCAAAAGGTCAACCGTATCAAGCGTTTTCAGGATTACCTGAATGTTCTCGGATCCCGAACCTACGTTACCCTGGAGGCTCTTTCTGAGTATACCGGCAAATCCGTCAAGTTCATTACCGAGGATCTTCAGGACATGATCGCGCGGAAGATGTTCCTGCAGGGACATCTGGATGATCAGCGTACCAGTCTGATCACCGCCGATGAAACCTATAAGGATTACCGCCGCGCCGCAGCGATCCAGAAGATCAAGGCGGAGCAGGAGGTCGTCCAGGATGAGAGTCTTAAGAATCTCACGCCGGAGGCCAGAGACATCGTCCGCCGCGGTGAAAATTACATTATGAAGATCCAGCAGATCAATACCGAGCTTCCCGGCGAGGTGATCACGCTGAAGCTTCAGAAACTGGAATCCGTCATCCGCAGGATCCTGGAGGAGGCGAAGCAGCAGCCGGACAGTGTCATGGACTTACGGAAGTTAATGAACTATTATCTTCCCACAACGTGGAAGCTGCTCGAAGCCTATAAGGACATCGAGGACGAGCCCGTTAAGACGCCTCAGATGCTGGAGACGCAGAAAAACGTCGAGAATACCATCGACACTGTAAATGATGCATTTGAGAATCTTCTGGATCAGCTGTTCCGGAACACCGCATGGGATATTTCCAGCGATATTTCCGTTTTGAACTCCATGCTGACGCAGGAGGGACTGAAGGACAATGAATTTCAAGTAGGTCAAAAGTAAGGAGGAACCCACATGGCAGAAGAAATGAAAGAGATGGAAACAAGCGCACCGATCACGATGACTTTTGGTGATACCTTCACCTCCGTTACCGGTGAACAGGGAACGATCGCTCAGGTACAGGAACCGGTCGAGGAAGTCAACATTGCGATCGATGACTCGATCCTGTCCGAAGAAGAGAAGAAGGCGGTCGAAAGCTTTACATCGCAGATCAACATTCAGGACACGACGGCGATCATGAACTACGGTACCGGCGCACAGAAGAAGATGGCTGATTTCTCTCAGGCTACTTTAAACCATGTACGCACCAAGAACCTCGGTGAAGTCGGCGACCTCCTGTCCAGCGTTGTATCCGAAGTCAATGATTTTGATCAGGCGACCGAGCAGAAGGGTCTGTTCGGCAAGGTGAAGAAGGTCACCAACAAGGTCGAAGTCATCAAGGCAAAGTATGATAAGGTCGAGGTCAATATCAATAAGATCTGCCAGGAGCTGGAAGGTCATCAGGTCACCCTGTTAAAGGACGTTGCGACCTTTGACAAGATGTATGAACTGAACACCAATACCTATAAGGAACTGACCATGTACATCATGGCCGGTAAGAAGAAGCTGGAAGAGGTTCGCGCAGGTGAGCTTGCGGAACTTCGCGCAAAGGCTGCAGAGACCGGACGTACCGAAGATGCACAGGCAGCAAAGGATCTTGCCGATCAGTGCAACCGCTTTGAAAAGAAGCTGTACGATCTGGACCTGACCCGCACCATTTCCATGCAGACCGCTCCGCAGATCCGTATGCTGCAGAACACCGATACGCAGATGGCTGAAAAGATCCAGTCCGTTCTGGTCAACACTATTCCGCTTTGGAAGAATCAGATGGTCATCTCACTCGGCATCGCACATTCCACCGCAGCGATCAAGGCTGAAGCAGCCGTTACGAATGCAACCAACGCACTGCTGAAGAAGAATGCCGAGAGCCTTCATATGGCAGCTACCGAGGCCGCTAAGGCGAACGAGCGCGGCATCGTCGATCTTGAGACCTTAAAGAGCACCAATGCGACTCTGATCCAGACCCTGAACGATGTTCAGCGTATCCAGGCCGAGGGTCGTGACAAGCGCGCGGCAGCAGAAGTCGAGCTTCGTAAGATGGAGCAGGAATTGAAGGACAAGCTTCTCGAAATGAGCAAGAACGAGTAATTCCGCCCGACATTTTTAACAAAAATAAATGCAATAAATTGTTGCATTTTATTGACAGCTGTGTTATATTAGCATAGTTGTAAAAAAGTGGGTATTCCGCTGTACTAAAAGTTTCGGTATAAACTTCGCGGTGTCCGGGGCGAAAGTAGTAAGAATATCTGAAAACAGGAGGAATCTAAATGAACGATATCATTAAGAAGATTGAAGCAGAGCAGTTAAAGGCATCTGTAGACGAATTTGCTGTAGGCGATACTGTACGTGTACATGCAAAGATCAAGGAAGGCAACCGCGAGCGTATCCAGGTCTTTGAAGGAACCGTTGTCAAGAGACAGAACGGTGGCGTACGTGAGACGTTTACTGTAAGAAAGATTTCCGGCGGTGTTGGCGTTGAAAAGAGCTGGCCGTTACATTCTCCGTCTGTTGAGAAGATCGAAGTTGTACGTAACGGTAAAGTCCGTCGTGCAAGACTGAACTACTTAAGACAGAGAACAGGTAAGGCTGCTAAGGTCAAAGAATTAGTACGGTAATCCGGGAAAAGCACCGCAGCAATGTGGTGCTTTTTTTCTTTTTACGGGCAGCGGATGGCTGTGACGATACTTCCTTTTCCGGGAAGCGGACGGTCGGAACGATGCCTTTCATTCGGTGATCGGTTGGGAGACACAGTATGAAGCAGAAGATGTATCTTCAAGAAACAAGGCCTAAAGCGCTTGTGGTATTTGAAACGCTGGTCCAGATCGCAGTCGTATCGACGCTCGGACTGTTTATAGCCAAATATCTGTTTTTCTCCAGCACCACCGTCAGCCGGTCGATGGAGCCCACGGTCGCCCCGAATTCGGTCGTGTTCATCAATCAGACGGCGTATGTGTTTACGAAGCCCGAACGGTTCGATGTGGTAGCCTTCTCGCGTAACGGGGAAGAGGACAGTGATATTCTGGTGCGCAGAGTCATCAGCCTGCCGGGAGAAACGATCCGGATCGAACGAGGCGTGGTTTACATCAACGGAAGTCCGCTGGATATTTCCGCCTATGCTTCCGAGATCACATCCGACGGCATCGCCAAGAACCCGATCCGCCTCGGTGAAAACGAATACTTTGTGCTGGGTGATACTCCGGCAAACAGTGAAGACAGCCGTTCCTCCACGATCGGTACCGTCTCCATGAAATACATCCGCGGACGCGTGTGGCTTGCCGCTCAGTCCGTGACCGAGCTCAGGCTCATCAAATAAAGAGGAAATTCGCATGAAAAATGTAACGATAAATGATATTCTGACCTGCACCGGCGGTACGCTTCTTTGCGGTGACGCGGACATGAAGGTTGAAAACCTGTCCACGGATTCCCGTGAGATCGGCGCGTCCACGCTGTTCGTACCGATCGTCGGCGCCAACATCAACGGTCATGATTATGTGAAAAAAGCGCTGATGGCCGGTGCCGTTGCAACGCTGACCGCGGAAGAGGAGGTCTACGATTATTGGCTGGACAACCACGCCGGTGACGACCGTACCTTCATCCTTGTGGACGATACGACCGACGCGATCCAGCGCATCGGCAAAATGGCGCGTCTGAAGCTGTCTGTTCCGGCGATCGGTGTCACCGGTTCCGTCGGCAAGACCACGACCCGTGAAATGATCGCGGCGGCGCTGTCTGCAGAGAAAAAGGTCTACAAGACCGATAAGAACTATAATAACTGGCTGGGTGTTCCGCTTACGCTGTCCCAGATGACGGATGACGATGACATCGCCGTGCTGGAACTTGGACTGAATGTACGCGGCGAGCTTGGGTTGATCTCCTCACTGACGAACATCGAGACTGCGGTCATCACAAACATCGGTGTCGCGCATATCGAGTTTTACGGCACTCAGGATGAGATCTGCAAGGAGAAGTTCACGGTAACGAACGGATTCTTTGAAGAGAACCCGAACGAAAAGATGCTGTATCTGTGCGGAAACGACCCGTACCTCATGAAGCACAAGGCGGAATGCGGTTATCCGGTCACCATCTATGGCAGCCGCGACAATGCGGATTACCGTGCGGTCAATGTTCATTCGGTGAACGGCAAGTATCGGTTTGACCTTTATATTCACGGGGAATATCGGCTTACCGCAACGTTGTCTGTCCTCGGCGAGCACAACGTACTGAATGCTGTTGCAGCACTCGCGATCGCCGACCGTTACGGTGTGGATCTTGATAAGGCTGCGGAAAAGCTGGAGCAGTTTACCGGCTTCAAGAACCGTCTGCAGCGCTATGATTACAAGGGCGCGATGATCATCGACGACACCTACAACGCAAGTCCCGCCAGCATGAAAGCGGGTTTGGACGTGCTTTGCAGCATGGAATACAAGGATAACAACGGCCGCAGGATCGCGATCCTCGGCGATATGTTCGAGCTTGGTCCGGATGCACCGAAGTATCACTATGAGGTCGGTGTTTACGCGGCATCCAAGCCGTTTGACGAACTGATCCTCATCGGTGAGAACGCGATGGAGATCAAACGCGCACTGATGGAAGCCGGCTCCATGAAGAGTATTTATGCTTTTGCGGACAAGAATGCCATTACCGAAGCGTTAAAGAAGGAACTGAAGGACGGTGATATCGTATATATCAAGGCGTCCAACGGTATGAAGCTGCACGATATTACGGAAGGACTGATCAATGGCTGATAAAAAGAAGCCGTTAATTGTGATCGCAGGCCCGACGGCGGCGGGAAAGACCAAAGCGTCTGTAGAACTGGCAAAGGAGATCGGCGGAGAGATCATATCCGCGGATTCCATGCAGGTCTACCGGATGCTGGACATCGGTTCCGCAAAGATCCGGCCCGAGGAGATGCAGGGCGTTCCGCATCATCTGATCGATGTTCTGGATCCCAAGGAGGAGTTCAATGTCACCGTGTTCCAACAAATGGCGCGTGAGGCGATGGACGGCATCTATTCGCGCGGCCATGTGCCGATTCTGGTGGGTGGAACCGGCTTTTACATTCAGGCCGTGACACGGGATATCGATTTTACGGAGAACGGCGATGACCGGACGTACCGGCATGAATTGGAAAGGGAAGCGGAGGAGCTTGGCGCGGAAGCGCTTCATGAGAAGCTCAAGGCCATCGACCCGGAATCCGCGGACAAGATCCCGGTAAACAACGTGAAACGAACGATCCGTGCGCTTGAGTATTATAACGAGACCGGAAAGAAGATCTCCGAGCACAATGCGGAGGAGAAGGCCAAGGAAAGTCCATATGATCTCCGGTACTATGTACTGACGATGGATCGCGAGCGCCTTTACGACAGGATCGAACGGCGCGTGGACCTCATGATGGAGGCCGGACTTTTAGAGGAGGTCAAGCGCTTGAAGGAGTACGGCTGTACGCCGGAAATGACCTCGATGCAGGGCCTCGGTTATAAACAGATCCTGATGCATTTAAACGGGGAGATCACACTCGAGGAAGCGATCAAGCGTACAAAAATTGAGACACGGCATTTTGCCAAACGTCAGCTGACCTGGTTCAGAGGAACGGAGGGCACGATATTTGTGGATTCGGAAAAGGAAGATCTGATCAATGTATACAAAACTGGGAATATCTGACGCGGTCGTGCGTCTGGGCGAGGAAGTCCTGACGGAGCTCAGTGACCGTTTCCGCGAGATCGATGAGAACGCGGAGTACAACCAGCTGAAGGTCCTTGCGGCCATGCAGCACAATAATCTGCAGGAAGCGCATTTTGCGGCTACGACCGGATACGGTTACAATGACATCGGCCGTGATGCGCTGGAGAACATCTATGCGGAAGCCTTCGGAGCGGAAGCGGCACTTGTCCGACCGCAGATCACCTGCGGTACGCATGCACTTGCGGTAGCGCTTGCGGCAAACGTCCGTCCGGGCGATGAGATCCTGTCACCGGTAGGCAAGCCGTATGATACGCTCGAAGAGGTCATCGGCATCCGGGAGTCCAAGGGTTCCCTGAAGGAGTGGGGCGTGTCCTATGCACAGGTCGACCTTCTTCCGGACGGTACCTTTGACTATGAAAGCATCCGGAAAGCGATCAACGAAAAGACCAGACTTGTGACGATCCAGCGTTCCAAGGGCTACGCGGAGCGTCCCACGTTCTCGCCGGAACAGATCGGCGAACTGATCGCGTTCTGCAAATCGGTGAAGCCGTCGCTTATCTGTATGGTCGATAACTGCTACGGTGAATTTGTGCAGAAAAAGGAACCCACGAACTTTGGGGCTGATATGATCGTCGGCTCGCTGATCAAGAATCCGGGCGGCGGACTGGCACCCATCGGTGGTTACATCGCCGGTAGAAAGGACTGCGTGGAGCAGTGTGCATACCGTCTTTCCGCACCGGGCCTCGGCCAGGAGGTCGGCGCAAACCTGGGCCTTCTTCCAAGTTTCTTCCAGGGCTTTTTCCTGGCTCCGACCGTAACGGCGTCCGCCATCAAGACAGCGGTCTTTGCGGCTGCGGTCTATGAAAAACTCGGTTATCACGTGATTCCGTCATCGAAGGAGACACGTTACGATATCATTCAGGCCATCTCACTTAAGACACCGGAAGCGCTGTGCGCATTCTGCCGCGGTATCCAGAAGGCGGCACCGGTCGATTCCTTTGTTACGCCGGAACCCTGGGACATGCCCGGTTACGACGATCCGGTCATTATGGCGGCCGGTAATTTTGTGTCCGGCTCGTCCATCGAGCTCTCCGCAGACGGCCCGTTACGTGCTCCGTACACAGTCTACTTCCAGGGCGGTCTGACCTGGTTCCACGGAAAGTTCGGTATTTTGAAATCCGTTCAGGAACTTCTGGATGCCGGAGAGATTGGACTGTAATACAAACACGGCCATTTTGTTACAAAATCGGTGATTTTGTCATAAAGCACTGTCATTCTGTCACAAAAAGTGGCATTTCCTTTTGTAGTTATAGTACAATTTATGGTTGATTATTACAAAAAAGTGTTTTATAATTAACAGAAATATCAAAAGAGGGCAAAGGTGTCCGTTTCCGGAGAAACTTTGCCCTTTTTGATTTTTTAGAAACGATCGCAAGAACGTTTCAATTCAAGCATCTGAAATCGGAGATGAATATGGCTGACAATAAAGAAGTATTGCTGGAGGTCAAAGATCTGGCAGTTTCCTTTTACGGCAAAGACGGTGAAGTCCAGGCGGTAAGAGGCATCAGTTATACACTGCATAAAGGCGAGGTGCTCAGCATCGTCGGTGAGTCCGGAAGCGGCAAGTCCGTTTCTTCTCACGCCATTCTGAGACTGACGCAGAGCCCGGGCGTGATCAAGTCAGGTGAGATCCTGTTTGACGGCCGGGATATTCTTAAGCTTTCCAAGAAGGAGATCCAGGAGCTGCGCGGTAGCGATATCGCCATGATCTTCCAGGATCCGATGACCTCGCTGGACCCGCTGTTTTCCATCGGCTACCAGATGAGCGAGACTTTGAAGAAGCATACCAAACTGAACAAGCAGGAGCGCAGGGCACGTATGGTCGAGCTTCTGGAGCTTGTCGGCATCAACCAGCCGGAACGCAGAATCAAGCAGTATCCGCATGAACTGTCCGGCGGTATGAGACAGCGTGTCATGATCGCCATGGCACTTGCTTGCGAACCCAAGCTTCTGATTGCCGATGAACCGACCACCGCGCTTGATGTTACCATTCAGGCACAGATCCTGGATCTGTTAAAGAAGTTAAAAGACAAGCTCGGCATGGCCATCATCCTGATCACCCATGATCTGGGTGTTGTTTCCGATATCTGTGACAATGTCGTTGTCATGTATGCCGGTAAGATCGTTGAAATGGGCGATAAGCGCGATGTGTTCTATCGCATGAAGCATCCCTACACCGAGGGCCTTCTGAATTCCGTTCCGAAGCTTGAGGACCTGAAGGATGAGAAGCTCCGTCCCATTAACGGCAACCCTCCGGATCTCAAGGCGTTGAAGCCCGGATGCGCATTTGCTCCGCGCTGTAAGTGCCCGATGGAGATCTGCGTCCGTGAAGATGCCCCGCTGTTTGAAGTGGAGGGTGAGAACGGTCACTGTGCGGCATGCTGGCGTATGATCGCAGAAGAAAAGAGAGAGGAGGCCGCGGAAAATGGCAACTGATATGTTAAAGCCCGAACTTCCCGAAGAAGAAGCCGCACTCCTTGAAGTACGTAATCTGAAAAAGTATTTCCCGATCAAGACCGGTTTCGGTAAAAAGGTCGTTCTGAAGGCCGTTGATGATGTTTCATTCGCAATCAAAAAGGGTGAAACGCTCGGTATCGTCGGTGAGTCCGGCTGCGGTAAGACCACACTCGGACGTGCGATCCTTCGTCTGGAGGAGCCGACCGGCGGTGATGTTCTTTTTAACGGTGAATCCATCCTGAATAAGAAGATGGGAGAGTACCGTAAGAAGATGCAGATCGTTTTCCAGGATCCGTATGCATCGCTGGATCCCAGAAAAACGGTCGCCGATACCATCGGCGAAGCCATGGATATCCACAAATTATATGCAAACAAGGCCGAACGTCAGGAGAAGATCCTGGAGCTCATGAAGCTGGTCGGTCTGAACCGCGATTTCTATAACCGTTTCCCGCACGAGTTCTCCGGCGGCCAGAGACAGCGTATCGGCATTGCCCGCGCGCTTTCCGTCAACCCGGACTTCATCGTCTGCGACGAACCGGTCTCCGCTCTTGACGTTTCCATCCAGGCACAGATCATCAACATGCTGGAGGAGCTTCAGGAAACAGAGAAGCTGACCTATCTGTTCATCGCGCATAACCTGGCAGTCGTTAAGCACATTTCCGACCGCGTCGGCGTTATGTACCTTGGCCACCTGGTCGAGCTTACCACCAGCAACGAGCTTTATCAGCATCCTGCACATCCCTACACGGAAATGCTTCTTTCCGCGATTCCGGTAGCGGATCCCGATCTTAGTGCAGCGAAGGAGCGTATCATCCTGGAAGGCGACATCCCGAGTCCGATGTATCCGCCGTCCGGCTGCCCGTTCCGTACACGCTGCCCGCGGGCTACCGAAAAGTGTAAAGAGTCGATGCCTCTTCTGAAAGAGATCGCTCCCGGCCACTTTGCAGCGTGCCACAACATTTAAGACAGGAGTGCAGTAATGGAAACCTTAAAATATCTGGTAAAGAGGGTCTTCCTTGCGATTCTCAGCCTGTTTGCGATCGTTACGATCACATTCTTCCTGATGAATCTCATGCCCGGTGACCCGTTTATGTCTGAAAAAGCAACGGCAGAGACCCGTGCGATCCTGATTGCCAAGTATGGACTTGACAAGCCGGTCATCGTACAGTACGGCCGTTATCTCTCTAATCTGTTAAAGGGTGATTTCGGTACCAGCTACGTCCTTCAGAAGGGCCGTGCGGTTCGCGAGATCATTACCGAGTCCTTCGCGGTATCCATGCAGATCGGTGTTCGCGCTTTGATCTGTGCGGTCATCATCGGTATTTCCCTCGGATGTATATCCGGTCTTTATAAAGACAAACCGATCGACAGCATCATCCGTGTAATTTCTTCCATCGGTATTTCGACTCCGGGTTATGTCATCGCATTCTCCCTGATGATCGTTCTGTCCGTTAAATTAAAACTGCTCCCGGTAACCTTCGATAAGGGTGCGGGAACCATCATGCCGGTCATCACACTGGCACTGTATTCGACCTGCTATCTGATCCGCCTTACCCGCGCAAGTATCCTGGAAGTTATGAATCAGGATTACCTCCGTACCGTAAGAGCAAAGGGCATGTCGGAATTCACTGTAATTTTTGTCCATGCGTTAAAGAACTCGCTGATCCCCGTTATCACGTACCTCGGCCCGCTGACCGCAGGTATCCTGACCGGCGGTTTCGTTGCGGAAAGTGTGTTCAATGTTCCCGGTCTTGGCCGATACTTTGTTACATCCATTTCTTCGCGTGATTATACCATGATCATGGGCGTCACCATTTTCTATTCATCGATGATCGTCATCATGAACCTGGTATGCGACATCCTGTATAAGGCTGTCGACCCGCGTATTACATTGGATTAAGGAGGGTAGGTCATGAATATCAAAGATTTTTTGATGCACAATAAAGTGAATCCCGAAGACTTTACCCCGCTCGCCGAAGGTTATTTCGGCGAAGAGAATCTGGACACGGAAGAGATCGGCTACTGGAAAGCCAGCTGGCGCAGACTGAAGAGAAACAAGATCGCCATGGTGGCACTGGTTCTCATCATCATCCTGTTCCTGTTTGCATTCGTGGGACCGCTCCTCAGCCCGTATACTTACGACCAGCAGATCCGCGGCCACGAGGCAATGTTCCCGTGCTCTCAGCATCCGTTCGGTACCGACCGTCTGGGTCGTGACCTGATGGTACGCTGTATGATCGGTACCCGTATTTCCATGATCGTCGGTATGGTTTCCGCAGTGATCGTTATGATCATCGGTTCCATCTACGGCGCGATCTCCGGCCTGACCGGCGGAAGAGTGGACATCATCATGATGCGTGTCGTTGACATCATCTATTCCGTACCGGAGATCCTGATGATCGTTGTTATCAAAATGGTCATCGGTGATTCCATTGAGAATCTTGCCGCCAATGTCAAGATCTTCTCGGGACTGCAGAAGATCGGTACCGGCCTGATTGCGATCTTCATCGTATACGGTCTGTTGTACTGGGTCGGTATGGCGCGTATCGTGCGTGGTCAGATCCTGCAGCTGAAGTCCTTCGAGTTCGTAACGGCGGCGAAGGCACTGGGATGCAGCAGATCCCGTTTGATCAAGCAGCATCTGCTTCCGAACTGTATCGGTCAGCTGGTTGCGACGGTCATGCTTCAGATTCCGTCCGCGATCTTCACCGAAGCATTCTTAAGTTACCTCGGTATCGGTGTTTCCGCGCCGATGGCCAGCCTGGGTTCGCTGACTTCGGAGGCGTTAAACGGATTTTCTTCATATCCGTACCGTGTAATCTTCCCGGCACTCCTGATCAGTTTGATCATTCTTTCGTTCAATTTGTTCGGTGATGGACTGAGAGATGCGCTGGATCCGAAAATGAAAAAATAAAAGTCAGACTAATGAAATTGGTTGTCAAAAAGCTCATGCTTGCATGAAAGCTTTTTGACAGACAATTTCATTCGGGATCTTAAAACTCATGAGCAGACACAAGCCGCTGTAGCGGCGGCGGATGCCGAAGGAAAACGGTCTGCGAGTGATTTTAAGAGACTGTGAGTCTGACGGAAGTAGTCGGATTCTTTTACCCCCATGATATTTTCTCCCACCCGGGAGTTAATATAAACTACTTACTTTTATAAGGAGGAGAAACAATGAAACTGAAAAACATTATGGCAATGCTTCTTGCAGCCCTGATGGTAATGTCTCTTGCAGCATGCGGCAACAGCGGTTCCGCTGCTACCACCGCAGCAGCAGAGACCACAAAGGCAGCAGCTGCAGATGAAACCACCGCAGCAGCTGAACCGACCGCAGACGGTCTTACGATCGGCGTCGTTGGTGGTTCCGAAGACTCTATGGGTCTGAATACCGCTACCGTTGGTGCACTGAACGGTCTGTCTGCTTGCCGTCACGTATACGAAGGCCTTTACAAGGTCGGCGCAGACGGCGAAGTTGTACTCGGCCAGGCTGCAAAGGCTGAGAACGACGGTCTGACCTGGACCTTCACCCTTCGTGATGACATTACCTGGTCTGACGGCGAAGCTGTTACCGCTGAAGATTTCATCTATGGCTTTGACTACCTTGTTGAGTCTGCCGATGACTACAGCACCCTTCTTTCCGACGTAGCTGACAGCTGGGTCGCTACCGATGAGAAGACCATTGTGATCACCACCAAGTTCGAATGCGGTTACCTTCCGTCCATCCTTGCATTCCCGTCTACCTATCCGGTAAGAAAGGATTATGTTGAGGAATACGGCGAAGCTTACGCTACCGAAGCTGACAAGACTGTCTATAACGGACCGTTCGCAGTTTCTTCCTGGGAGCATCAGGCAAAGATCGTCATGACCAAGCGCGCTGATTACTATGATGCAGCAAACATCGATGTTGCACAGATCAACTGGGTCCTGACCTCTGAAGAGAGCACCGCTCTGAACCAGTTCAAGTCCGGCGACATCATCTACTCCGATGTTATTCCGGATGAAGAAGTTGCAAGCATGATCGACAACGGCCTGCACTACGCACCGGGCATGAACAATTACTGTGTAATGTTCAACCTCGGCGATAACGGCAACGATGTTCTGAAGGACGCTCGTGTTCGTGAAGCACTTTCACTTGCTATCGACAGACAGCGTATCATCAACATCCGTGACCTGAACGATGAACTCGGCTTCTCTCTGATGTGCTCCGGCTTCACCAATGAAGACGGTGTTGATTTCGTCGATTACATCGATCCGTGGTATGATACCGAGGATTACGAAGGCAACTGCGAAAAGGCTAAGCAGCTTCTTGCAGAAGCCGGCTACGCGAACGGCGAAGGCTTCCCGGCTCTGAACTACATCGTTAACAACGACTCCCGTAAGGAAGTTGCTGAATCCGTAGTAAATGACTGGAAGGAAGTTCTTGGCATCGATTCCATCACCGTTAACAAGATCGAAGGTTTCTTCGCAGCACGTTCCGGCGGTGACTTCGATATCGCTTACTACGGCTGGTGGATGGACTACACCGACATCTCCAACATGATCGGTTCCATGGTATCCATGCAGGATAACAACTGCTTCTGGACCAACGAAGATTTCCTTACTGCATACAACAATGCAATCACCGCTTCTTCTCAGAAGGAACAGTGGGATTACTACAAGGAATGTGAAGCAATCATGGCACAGGATATTCCGGTCACCCCGATCCTTCACACTCAGAGTACTTACCTGTTCGATGATACCAACTACAACGGTCTGGTATACACCTGCGGTAACTTCGTATTCACCTATATTAAGGCAAACTGATAAGTTGACCTTTTGATGGCAAACCGTACAATGGATCCGCCGCGGATTATCCGCGGCGGATTTGCCATTGAGAAAAATACATGAAAAGCCTCCTTTATTGACTTAAAAATGCGTGTTTCCGCGGTTTTAGGTGAGTGAACGAGGAAAATCCAAAGAAGGAGCAAAGACATGAAAAAACTGGCAATTCTGGCCGTTCCGTACGCGTATATCTACGGCGGACCGTCCGAGAGCAGTGAGAATCTTACCGGCGTAGAGGATGACCTGTTTTCCGGCTGGGCTGTGACCTACGACACGGATGAAACACAGGGCGATTGGATACATGTAACGACTTTTTACAATTACAAGGGCTGGATGAACGGTGCTGATTTTAAAGAAATCACGGAGGAAGAGCTTCGTACGCGCCAGGACAGGACCCGTTTCGTAAAGATCCGCCGTCACGCAGCGGATATTATGGATAAACCGAGCGTGACCGGAAACCACGTGGAGACCGTACCGCGCCACAGCATCGTGGAGCTTGTTGCACATGAAGAGAACGGATGGTCCATCGTCCGTACGGCAAGCGGAAAAGAGGGCTATACAAGGACCGTGTTCCTGGCGGAGCGCAAGGATTCCGACGCGTTTCTTCTGGGCACGCCGATCCTCGATCAGCCCGGTAATGCTTATCTTGAAAACGAATACGAATTCCGTAAAGCTCTCGTTGATACGGCGATGACCTATATGGGTACCCAGTACCGCTGGGGCGGTAAATCGCAGGACGGCCTGGATTGCTCCGGCCTCATGTTTGCGAGCTACTCCGAAAACGGTTATCTGATCTACCGTGACGCGGCAGTGAAGCCGGGCTTCCCGGTTCGTGAGATCACCCGTAAGGAGTTGAATCCCGGCGATCTGATCTTTTTCCCGGGGCATGTGGCGATGTACATCGGCGATGACCGTTACATTCATTCCACGGCCTATTACGAGAACGCCGGCGTCTGTATCAACAGCCTGGATCCGGAGGCTCCGGATTTCCGTGAGGATCTTTTGGAGAAGATCGAAGGCTGCGGTTCCGTATTTCCGGCCAAGGTCGACTTTACTGAGGATCGGATCCGGGATGAGCTGAACGCCATCGAAGGAAACATCAGCTTTGCTTATAAGGATCCCGCATCCGGTGAAACCATCCTGTACCGCGAAAAGGAAGCGCACATTGCGGCAAGCGTCATCAAGCTGTTCCTGATGGGAACGGTGTTCGAGCTTGCAAAGGACGGAAGGATCTCCCTTGAGGAAAAACTCCGTATTGAAAAAGAGCAGTGCGTACCGTCCTGCGGAGTCCTGAATTACTTCCAAAAAGCCACCGAAATGAGCATTCGCGATCTCGTCGAGATCATGATCATTTTAAGCGATAACACGGCGACAAACGCCCTTTTTGACCGCGTGGGCAAGGCTTCCGTCGATGCCTTCTGCGAACAGTACGGATTTACCGGCACTTCCTTCAACCGGAAGATGTTCGACAGCGTCCTTTCTGCTCAGGGTATCGAAAATTACGTGACCGCAGAGGACGTCCTGCATTTCATGGAGAAGGTGCTCAACGGCTCGCTGGTCTCCCCGGAGGCTTCCGCGGAAATGTTAAAGATCCTTTCCGACCAGCGCTTGAACGGTAAGATCCCGTTCTTCATCCACAACCTGAAGGAAAAGGTACGCATCGCCCATAAGACCGGTGAAGATACCCGCACGACCCATGACTGCGGCATCATCGGAAACGAAAAACCGTTCATCGTCTGTTTCCTCGGAAACGACACGGATCCGGCAGTTTATGAACAGTACATGGCTGACCTCAGCCTGCGTTTATACAAGAGGAGTGTAAAGAAATGACCACATATGAAGAAAAGTATATTGAGAGCCTGAAGAGCGATATTCCGGACGACGTGCTGCGTTACAGAAAAGCCGGCATGTTCAAGGAGGCGGAAGAGGCCATCGACCGCTGGCTTACGCGGAATGCGTCAAAGGAAATGAACGAGCGTCTCCTCATTGAAAAGGAGCACCTCGGCCTTCTTCGCGGCGAGTTCCCGTACACGGAAGAGGAAGCGCTTGCCATCGCGCAGCAGGATATCCCCGAATTTACCGCGGAGGACCTGAAGAAACTGGACGATGACGGTGTCTGTGAATGGATCTTCATCGACGGTAAAAAGCATTATTTTGATCGTTTCTGGGAGACCGCGACCCATGTGGTCAAGGCGCTTTCCGACCGCGTTCACGGCACGGAGGGCAATACGGAAGCCAAGGCGCTTCTTACGGAAGCCCGCACGGCCATGCGCGAGACCGGAAGCGCGAAATACCGCACGACAGCTGAGGTCACGTACCGTCTGAACGATGATGTCTTCACCCCCGGAATGGATCTGAAGGTATGGCTCCCGATCCCGGCAGAGCGTTACCAGACCTCCGATGTCCGTATCCTTTCCACCTCCCATGAGGTCAAGGAGACCGCAGGAAACGACGCACCCGCACGTACCGTGTTCTTCCATGAAAAGCTTGAGGAAAACACGACTTTCTCCGTCCGTTATTCCTTCGTGACCGACATGCAGTACAACGATCCCAGAAGCGAAGCGGACAAGGCCGTTGCCGGCACCTATGATTTTGACGTGGACGAGCTTCAGCCGCATATCCGTTTCTCTCCGTATCTCCGCGCGCTTTCCCAGGAGATCATCGGCGATGAAAAGAACCCGGTCCGTATCGCGGAAAAGGCCTTTGATTATGTCACCTCCAAGGTCAATTATTCCTACATGCGTGATTATTTCCTGCTCGATGACATCCCGCAGTACTGCGCCCGCAACCTTCGCGGCGACTGCGGCGTCCAGGCCCTTCTGTTCATTACGCTTTGCCGTATGAACGGTGTGCCGGCACGCTGGCAGAGCGGTATGTGCAGCGCCGGTGAGAATGATTTCGGTGCGCACGACTGGGCGATGTTCTACGCGGAGCCCTTCGGCTGGCTCTTTGCGGACCCGTCCTACGGCGGTTCTGCGTACAAGGACGGCGATGAAGAACGCCGCTGGTTCTATTTCGGCAATCTGGACCCGTTCCGTGTGACCGCGAATCACGAGTTCCAGGCCCCGCTGACCCCGGAAAAGAAGTACCGCCGCTACGATCCGTATGATAATCAGGCGGGTGAAGCGGAGACTCCGGACTTCGGTATTTCCGGCGGAGACCGTACGATCTCAAGACATATCATCAGCATCGAAAAACTGGACTGACGCTGCCGGATATCCCCATATCCTGTGCATCGTCACGAAACCTTCACAAAATATTCATCTTCACCCGTATTCCTTTCCGAATACGGGTGTTGTCATTTCCAGCGAACTATGATAAAATACTATGGTCCTGGCTTCTGCTTTTTTTGGGGAACGGAGGTCAGTCTTGGGAAAAACGATACGAGAACTGCCGGAAAGCATGAGACCCTATGAGAAATGCCTCAGGACCGGGGCGGAAAGCCTGAGTGACGAGGAACTTCTTGCGGTGATCCTGCGGACCGGAACCAAAGGGAAAACATCGGTGGAGCTGGCAAAGTCCGTACTCGAATCCGCGGGAGGAACGCTTTCTTCCCTCCGGACGATGTCGGAGCGCGAGCTCATGAGGATCCACGGGATCGGGAGAGTGAAGGCCATCGAGCTTCGGTGCCTGTTTCAGTTATGCGGCAGGATCGCCCGGAGTGACTTTCTGCAGGGACCCGATTTTTCGGATCCGAAGCGCATCGCGGATTTCTACATGGAAGAGATGCGCATGCTGGATCGGGAGGAGGTCCGTGTCCTTTTTCTCAACACAAAAAGCAGGCTGATCCGTGAAGAAACGGTCTCACGCGGCACAGTGAATTCATCGCTGTTTCCGGTACGGGAGATTTTGATCCGGGCCCTGAAAAACGAAGCGGTCTACATGATCCTTCTTCATAATCACCCCAGCGGAGATCCCGCCCCATCGGCACCGGACATCACGGTGACCAGGGACATTGCCTGCGCGGGCCGTTTGATCGGCGTGCAGCTTCTGGATCACATCGTCCTGGGGGATCACCGCTATGTCAGCATGCGGGAAAGAGAATTATTTGAATGAGCATTTTTTCGAGTATTGGAAAATTCTTCAAAGTTCATATTTTTGATCACTTTACCGCTAAAGTGTGTCTTATTCTGGTGACCGTGCTCTGCGTGGTCTCTTTGTTGTACCATTATTTTATGCGCGAGGATGCGGTCTCCGTCGTGACGGTGGTCGGCGCGGTCGTCGTGCCGTTCCAGGAAGGCGCCAATAAAGTGGGCAGTCTTCTGTTCAAAGCGGAAGAGGAGCGCATGAATCTTGTGCAGGCGCAGGAGAAGATCGCGGAACTGGAGTCGCTGAACGCGGACCTGAACCGGAAGCTCGATGACGCGGATTCCCTGTTCGTAGAGAACGAGGAGCTTCGCGCGCTGCTTCTTGCCAAGGAGCGCCTGTCCGATTATGAGATGCTGGAGGCGGAGGTCATCGGAAACGACGGCATTAACTGCTTTGAACGGTTTACGATCAACCGCGGCTCCATGGACGGCATCAAGGTCGATATGAATGTCATCAATAACGACGGCCTGATCGGCGTGGTCACGCAGGTCGGTCTGAACTATGCCATCGTCACGTCCATCATCGAAGACGGAATGAATGTCAGTGCCATGACCAAGAACGGGCATGAAAACTGTATCGTCACCGGTGATCTCACGAATTCCGGAAAGAGTACGCTGCTTCTTAAAAATGCGCTCACGGATGTAGACCTTAAGGGGGACAGCACCTTAGTCACGTCCTACATTTCGGATAAGTATCTGCCCAATCTCCTGATCGGTTACGCGGAAAACGTGACCGTGAATAACGGCAGCCTGACGCAGAGCGGTACGGTAAAGACCGCCGTGGATTTCTCACGGATCAGTTATGTACTCGTCATCACCACGATGCGCGAAGAACTTCAGGAGGTGAAATAATGCACGGAATCAAACGTTTTCTTGTTCTTTTGATATCCGCGGCGTTCTGCGGCCTCATGCAGCTTCTGGTGTTCCCGTCCATTCCGTACCTGGTCGCGATCCCGAACATGATGCTGATCGAGGTCGTCTCGGCAGGCTTTCTGTTCGGTCGTAAGATCGGCCTTCTGGCCGGTGTCATCTGCGGCCTCACGCTCGATATCCTGGGAACCGGCACGCCCGGCTTTTACACGCTGATCCTTTCCTGGCTCGGCTACGGCGACGGCTTCCTTTCGGAGAAGATGGAATCGGAGATCATCCCGGTCCTCTATGTGATCCTGATCGTCAATGAATTCCTCTATCATCTGTATGTTTACGTATTTGCCTTCCTGATCCGCATGAAGTTCTCGTTCGTGCCGTATTTTACGAAGACGGTCTTCCCGGAATTCCTGCTCACGCTGGTGTTCTTCCTGTTCGTCTACGGCATCCTGATCTTTGTCAGCAAGCGCTGGGATCTGAAGGTCAATAAAGGAGAAGTAAGGGTTGTTTAGAGATCTGTTTGAAAACATCGAAAAGGCGTTCAAAAAGCTTTTTGAGAATCGCATACTGGTGCTCGGATTCGTTCTGGTGCCGCTTGCGGTCCTGCTTTTTGTACGCCTTTTTCAGCTTCAGATCGTACGGGGCAACGATTATTACGAGGATTACATGAACATGACCCGCAAGGAAGTTCCCATTGCGGCCATGCGCGGCAACATCTACGACCGGAACGGAATCCTGCTTGCGGGAAACCGTGTGGTATATTCGATCACCATTTCCGATGAGAATTACTACACCAAATCCGACGGTGAATTCAATGAGATGCTGCTCAGGCTGATCGAGGTGCTGGACCGTTTCGGTCTGGAACCGGAACGGTCGATCCCGGTCTCGGTCGATGAAAAAGGCGCCTATTACTTCGAGGGCAGCACATCGGCCATCCGGCGGTTTATCCGAGATGTCTATGGCACGGAGCGTATCGCATTGTTACAGGAGCAGGGCAAGGACCCGTATTCCTATGATGCGGAAACGGTCATGAAGTACCTGATGACGGGCTATTATAACTTTACGAAGAAGTGGGCGGGCGCATCGGAGGTGTCCGAGCTCAATGCCCTGAAGATCTGCAACATCCGTTATTCGCTGTCCTCGGTATCCTTTACGCGTTATCTTTCCTCCACGGTCGTGAAGGATGTTTCGCAGGAGGTCCAGGCGGCCATCCTCGAGAGCCAGGGAAATCTGGCCGGCGTTCAGGTGGAGGAATCCTACGAGCGCGTCTATTACAACAGTGAGTGCTTCTCCAGTATTCTGGGCTACGTCGGTTCCATTACGACGGAGGAGATCGAAGAACTGAACGCGTCCGGCGGTGATTACAGTGCCGGCGATGTCATCGGTAAAGAGGGCATTGAAAACGCATATGAAAGCTACCTGCAGGGCAATAAGGGCAAGAAGGTCATCTACGTGAATAACGTGGGTATCGTCATGCAGGAGGAAGTGATCGAGGAGCCGGAGCAGGGCAATGATATCTACTTAAGCATCGATGCCAATATGACGATCGCGGCTTACAATGTCATGGAACAGCAGCTGGCCGGTGTCGTCGTGAACCATTTGTATCCCGGTACCGACTACGACCCGGACGTCGCTTATGAGAAGAGTGAATACCTGCTTCCCATCCGCGATGTTTATTTCCAGATGATAAACAACGAGATTCTTTCCATGCAGAAGCTTGCGGAGGGCGATGCGCTTTCCGTCGGCCGGACCATGGACCACACCATGAAGAACCGGAAGGCCGAGGTCATTTCCGAACTTAAGGAATATCTGGAGACAAAGAGTACCGAACCGCTCGATTCCATGGACGAATACATGCAGGCATATGTCACTTATCTTGCGTCGTATATGTCGGATGCGGGGTACCTGGTGTCCTCACGCATCGATACGGAAAGTGATGCCTACACCCGCTGGAAGTCCCATGCGATCAGCTTCCCGACGTATATCACGGAAGCGTTGAAGGCCGGTTGGTGCGATCTTTCGACCATCGATGACTCCGAGCGTTACAATACGGTTGATGCCTGCTATGAATTCCTGGTGCAGATCCTCCTTGAAGAGCTGGAATCCTCCTACGGCGAATTCGATAAGCTGATCTACGACGAACTCATCCACACCGAGGTCATCACCGGCTGTGATGTGGCCATCGCGCTATCCGAGCAGGGCGTCATCAACATCGACGAATCCTATATCACCCGACTGAAAAACGGTGATAATGATACGGCGTACAATTTCTTCAAGGACCGTATCACCTCGATGGAGATCACACCGGCGCAGATCGCGCTGGACCCGTGTTCCGCCGGGCTCGTTCTGACGGATCCGAACACCGGTGAGCTCCTTTCCGTTGTTTCCTATCCGGGATACGATGCCAACCAGATCAACGACTCTGCGTATTATTCCAAATTGTTGAAGGACCAGTCGAGCCCGCTTTACAGCCGTGCGACACAGTCCCGCCTGGCACCGGGTTCCACCTTTAAGATGATCACGGCAACGGCAGCCCTGGAGGGCGGTTACCTTCAGGCCGATGAGACCATCAACTGTGCCGGTATCTTCGATAAACTCGACCATCCGCGCTGCTGGATCTACCGTCTGCAGAACGGCGAACACGGCGATCTGGACGTTGTCCACGCGCTGGGCCAGTCCTGCAACTGTTTCTTCTACGAACTCGGTTACCGCTTCAGTTTGAACGGTGACGGTCTGTACAGCCCGACGACCGGTATCAACGTCCTGACGGAATACGCCAAGATGTACGGATTCGGTGAGCTTACCGGCATCGAGACCTCGGAAAATGTGTCCACACTGACGACCGAGCTCCCGGTAACATCCGCCATCGGTCAGGGTACCAACGCATTCACGACGATCTCACTGGCCCGTTACGTTACGGCGCTTGCATCATCCGGAAATGTATATGAATTCAAGCTTCTGAACCACATCGAGGACGGAAGCGGAAATACGATCCTTTCGTATACTCCCAAGATCACGAACTATCTGGACTTCTCGGACAGCACCTGGAATCTGATCCACGAGGGCATGTACACCGTCGTACACGAGGGCGGTTCCAGAAACGGTGACTTTGATAATTTAAGATATGACTATGCGGCAAAATCCGGTTCCGCACAGGAAAACCGGAAGCGTCCCGAGCATGGTCTTTATGTAACATACGGCCCCTATGACGATATCAGCTACGCCATGGCGGTTCAGGTCCCGAACGGTTACTCGGCAGGTAATGCGGCGCTCATTGCGAACGCGCTTTACGAGTACCTGGAAGGCGATATCACATTGGAGGAGATCCTTGAGAACTCCGCATCGAGCGGTAGTGTCAACGATATCCTGGACTAAGAAAAGGAGAGAACATGGGCGAGATCATTGCAATTACATCCGGAAAAGGCGGCGCGGGAAAGACGACGGTCACGGCGAATCTCGGGGCGGCGCTTTCCGAGCTCGGAAAGAAAGTCCTTCTGGTGGATGGCGACATCGGCTTCGGCGACCTTGATCTGGCACTGGGCCTGGAAAACAAGGTGGTCTATAACATTGTGGACGTGGTGGAAGGCAACTGCAAGATCCTTCAGGCGCTGGTCCGCGATGAGGATGAAAATTCACTGTATCTGCTTCCGGCGTCCCGGACTCGTGATGATTCCGCGGTGTCCGCAGCGCAGTTTAGCAAGCTTCTGAATATTTTCAAGAAGGAATTCGATTACGTACTGGTCGATGTCAAGACCGGCTGCGGAACCGCGTTTAAGAGCGCGGTGTCATCGGCGGACCGGATCTTTGTGCTTTCCACACCGGACCGTTTTTCCGTACGCGATACCAAGCGAATTACCTTCATGCTGGATAACAAGGCGGAGTGTGCGTACCTTCTGATCAACAAGCTCCGCATGGATCTTCTGCGTGAGAAGATCATGGCGGGACCGGAAGAGATGGTGGACAGCATCGGCCTGCCGTTATTCGGTGTTGTTCTGAACAGCGAGGATATTATGATGCAGACCGAAAACGGTACGCCGGTCATCGATCTGAATGCAAATCCCTGCAAGGCTTACATGAATATCGCAAAGAGAATTCTGGGTGAGAATGTGCCGATCGTTCTCAAGGGCAGAAGAAAATAAACAACTGCAGGAAAGAAGAGCGGTCCCCGACCGCTCGTGAAATAAAAAGGACAGTGCATGTACGGAAAAGTAAATGACAACCGCATCGAATGGAGAAACCTGAATTTCAGGCTGATCCTGTCCGTGCTGACCCTCAGTGTGGTCGGCGTTCTTGTGGTGCATTCCGCTACGGCCGATGAAGTCACGGCGTCCCTCGTCAACACGACCTATAAACAGATCATGGGCGTGGCGGCAGGCGCATTTCTGATGTTCGTCATTGCAATGTTCGATTATCAGAAGATGGTTAAATATTCGTGGATATTCCTGCTGATCTCCATTGCCAGTCTGACCTATGTGCGTTTCTTCACCGCCGCCATTTACGGCGCCCGGCGATGGATCCATTTCCCGCTCCTCGGCACCATTCAGCCGTCGGAGTTCTCGAAGCCGGCCATGATCCTTTTCATGTCGTTCATCGTTTTCAAGATCGGCGACCGGATCAGCAAGTTCCATATGCTGCTTCTGTACTTCATTGCATCGGCACCGGTACTGGTGCTGGTCCTCATTGAGCCGGACCTATCCACGTCGATCGTACTGATGGTCCTGATCATCACGGTGCTGTTTTTAAGCGGCATCAGTTATAAATGGGTCCTCGGTGTTCTTGCGGCCATGGTTCCTCTGATCATTCTGTTCTTTATCGCGGTCTATCAGCCGGGACAGCCGATCCTGACCCGGATCTTCGAGGAGCACCAGATGCTCCGTATCAATGCTTACTTCTTCCCGGATGAGTATCCGGCCCAGGTCTATCAGCAGAACACGTCCATCATGGCCATCGGCTCCGGAGGTCTGTTCGGCAAGGGCTTGAACAACGCGGCGCTGGATTCCGTAAAGAACGGCAACTTCCTTTCCGAGGAGTCCTGCGACTTTATCTTTGCCGTGATCGGAGAAGAACTCGGATTCATCGGAAGTGTGGTGATCATTCTGATTGTCGGATTCGTTGTTCTGCAGTGCTTCCTCACAGCAAGAAAGTGCAAGGACCGCGTGGGTAGGATCATTGCGGGTACCGTGGGCGGCGTCATCGGTGCGCAGAGCTTCATCAACATCGCGGTAGCTCTGCGACTGATTCCGAACACCGGAATTCCGCTTCCGTTTGTCAGTGCGGGCCTGAGCTCATTACTTAGTACGTACATCATGATCGGTATGGTCCTTTCGGTCGGTATGCACGGAAAACAGAAGAGAAGGATGGTGCTGCGATGAAACGGTTTATAAAAAGATCGGCGGCATGGATCCTGAGTGCGGCCTTGATTCTGACGGCGGCATCCTGCGGAAACAAACTGAAAAACGCGGAATCCGTATATTATGAAAAGCAGGTCCTTGCGGACCTTACACAAGCGGCGGACGTCGGCGGAAGGCTGCCGGGCATCAGCAGCGATGTATGTATAATCGAGGATGAATCGGTCTATGATCCGGCACTGATTCAGGCGGACCATGCGCTCCTCATCAATGAGGATACGCAGGAAGCGCTGTACGCAAAGAACAGTGCGGAGAAGATCTATCCCGCCAGTCTGACAAAGCTGATGACGGCACTAATCGTCGTTGAAAAGGTCGAAGACCTTTCCGCGAAGGTCACCATTACGGCGGAGACCTTTGAAGGCCTGACGAGCGGAGCCTCGCTTGCCGGAATCAAAGAAAGTTCCAAATATACCGTGGAAGACCTCCTGTATGCGCTCCTGGTTCCGTCCGGAAACGACGCGGCCAATGCACTTGCCATCTATACCTACGGTAGCGTGGACGGTTTTGTGGCGCAAATGAATAAGCGCGCGCAGGAACTCGGCATGTTGAATACGCATTTTGCCAATCCGCACGGTCTGCATGCGGACGATCATTACACTACGGCATATGATCTCTACCTGCTGACGCGGGAGGCGGCAAAGTATCCGGTCATCCGGTCCATCGGCTCCTCGGCAAAAGCGGAGATCACCTGTATTACCGATGGCGCGGAGGATGAGAAGCAAAGCTTTACTTCCACAAATTCCTTTTTACGGCAGTATTCGGATGTGCCGCCTCAGGTGCGCATTTCCTTTGCCAAGACCGGCTATACCGTAAAGGCCGGACGTTGTCTCATCATGGATGTCACGGACTTAAGCGGTCAGCAGTATATTGCGATCATTGCACACGTGGAGACCTATGACGAGCTTTATCTCAGAATGTATGATCTTTTGGATCTGATTCCGTAATTACATACGGAAACAGTAATATTGACCGGAGGGACGCTCCGGAAGAAAAAGGAACGGACATGACGACTGAAAACAGACCCGACAATATCATAAAGAATCCGCGCCGGGTACCCGTGACGTTTGCCACGGCTGTTTTTGTCGTGCTTTTGATTTATTTTGTGATCCAGGGCATCATGGCGCTCACCAGGACCCGGATCCAGGCGTATAACATCGGCGCATCCAAGTCCGATAACGTGGCCGGCACCTTTACGGGCATGATCCTTCGCGACGAGACCGTGGTGACCGCGGATCGCGACGGCTGTGTCAACTATTATTCGGTCCAGGGCGAACGGCTGAGCCGCTATTCGCTGGTCTGCACCATCACCTCCGGCAATGACATGGAGGAGCGCCTCCACAAGCTGTACTACGGCCAGGGCGTGCTCTCGTCGGAAAGCCGTCTGAAGATCTCCGAGATCATCGAGGCCGCACGTACGAGCTACGATCCGATGGAGTTCTCCACCGCGTCCATCGCCAAGGCCAACATCAAATCGACGGTATTCAACCGCCTGTTAAAGGACGGCGGCGAAGACTTCCTTTCCGGGATCTCCGAGGGGAAATACTCAGCGCTTTATTCTTCGGAAAGCGGTTTTATGATCATGGCCCATGACGGTTACGAGAATGCGGATGTGGGGGATCTTGCGGTTTCGGATTTTGAGCTCGTTTCGTTCAAGATGTACGAGCGGACAAACGGTGATCAGGTAAGTAAGGGCGATTTCGTATACAAGATCGCCGCGGACGATACCTTCCGGCTGGTGTTCCCGTTAAGCGCGGAAGAGCGGTCGGCATTCTCCGGTAAAAAGAACCTGACGGTCCGTATGCCGGATGGCAATGAGATCGTCGGCGCGTACACGGTGGAAACGCTTTCCGACGGCCGTGACGCAGGCGTTCTGACCTTCAAAAAATACGGCAGTAATTATGTTTCCGAGCGTCTGGTGAATTTTCAGATCCTGGACAAAAACGTCTACGGTTATAAGATTCCGGAGACGGCGATCGTGAATAAGAGCTTCTTCGTTGTGGATGAAAAGTATATTACGGAGGGCGGCGCGCGTAATCAAAAGGGCGTGCTGGTGAAGAAGGCGGACGGCAGTGTTTCGTTTACGACCTGCACGATTTACACAAAGAGCAACATTGAAGGCGCGGATTTCATCATCGGCGACGGTGTGGTCTATCTGTATAGCGATACGTTGAAAGCCGGCGATGTCCTGATCGCGGATATCAAGAACGAGGAGAACGGGGAGACCGAGCACCTTTCGATGACGCTCGGTGTCATGGCCTCCGTAGAGGGCGTTTACCAGATCAATAACGGTTATTGTATCTTTAAACCCATCGTCCGGGTGGCCAATTCGCTGGATACCTCCTATGTGATCATTTCATCCAGAGTGCGTTCCGGGCTTACCGCCTATGACCGTATCGTTATGGATGCATCGATCGTGAAGGAAAATCAGATTATTTTTGAGTGACCGATGGGAGTAGCATGAGCATTCGTGAGAATTATCTTGAAATCGAAAAACGAATTCAAAGTGCCTGCGATCGCGCGGGAAGAAAGCGCGAGGAGGTCACGCTGATCGCGGTGTCCAAGACCAAACCGCTTGAAATGCTGAAGGAGGTCGCGGCTCTCGGTCAGACGGACTTTGGTGAGAATCACGTGCAGGAGATCGTTGAAAAGTATGACGCGTTTCCCGGGGTCCGCTATCACATGATCGGTCATCTGCAGCGGAATAAAGTGCGTCAGGTCATCGGAAGAGCGGTGATGATCCATTCCGTGGATTCCATGCGCCTTGCGGAAGAGATCTCCAAAGAATCCGTGAAGAAAAATGTAACGACGGACATACTGATCGAGATCAATGCGGGAAATGAAGAAAGCAAGTACGGCTTTGATTTTTCCGAAGCGGAAGAGGAGACCATGAAGATCGCGCTTCTTCCGAATATCCGTGTGTGCGGATTCATGTGTGTGGCGCCTTTTGTGGATGATCCCGAGGAAAATCGATCGGTATTTCGCAAAATGTCTCATTTAGCGGTTGACATGCAGAATAAAAACACGGATAATGTAAAAGCATATATACTGTCCATGGGTATGACGAATGACTTTGAAGTTGCCATTGAGGAAGGTGCCACGCACGTGCGCATCGGCACAGCCATTTTCGGAGCCCGTGACTATAAAGGAGTAGTAAAATGAGCGTTGTAGATGATTTCTTAAAGAAAATGAAAATGGTTTCGGACGATGATTATGATGATTACGATGACTACGACGAGTATGATGACGAAGAGGATGATGAGATCCTGAATCAGAAGAAAAAGCCGAAGAAGAGTTTCTTTAAGTCTCAGCGTTCCAAAGTCAGAGATGACGAATATGATGATGATTATAACGATGACGACGATGATCTTCAGGATGATATCGATGACCTGGATGACGATTATTCCGAGCCGGTAAAGAAGGCCGCCTCCGTAAGCAATTACAAGTCTTCTTACAGCGCATCAAGCAAGGTCGTCGGTATGAATGCGGCACCGTCCAAGAAAGCGGCAACCGCTGCTTCCGCTGAAGTTTGCATGATCATGCCGAAGAGCTTTGATGATGCCAACACCATCGCCGATGTTCTCTTATCCCATAAGGCAGTCGTTCTGAACCTGGAAGGCATCGACATGGCAGCGGCTCAGCGTATCATCGACTTTGCATCCGGTTCCTGCTACACTGTTGGCGGTAACCTGCAGAAGATCTCCAAGAAGATCTTTATCGTAGTTCCGAGCGACATGAACCTGTCCGGTGACTTTGATCAGCTGATCGGCGACATGATCGACCTGAACTCGATGAATGGACTGAAGTGATCCGAATAAAGAGGAAATAGGTAAAAGGGAGCGGAGATATTCTTCACTCCCTTTAAATCTTGTTACAAGACTGAAAGGTGAAATTTTCGTGAAAAAACCAGCGCTTTTGAACCTTTTCAAGGTTTGTTTATGTCTTATTATATCGTCAGGCCTGGTGATTCTGGACCGCATCACCAAGGAGTGGGCGGTCGCCGTTCTGAAGGACGGACAGGACATCATCCTGATCAAGAATGTTTTTCAGCTTCATTATCTGGAGAACCGGGGAATGGCCTTCGGCATGCTGCAGAATCAGCAGATCTTTTTCTATATTATGACGGTCATCATCATTCTCATCGCTCTTTATATGCTGGTGAGAACACCGCTTAATAAGCGCTATATCCCGATTTTGATCGTGATCATCCTGATCATTTCCGGCGCTTTCGGCAATCTGATCGACCGCGCGTCCCAGCAGTATGTCGTGGACTTTTTGTATTTCTCGTTGATCGATTTTCCGATCTTCAATGTGGCTGACTGCTACGTGACGGTGGGATGTTTTGCCGTTATTCTTCTGATGCTCTTCTATAAGGACGAGGAACTGAGCATTTATTCGTTGAAGAATCTTAAAAAGTGCGTGTCCGGGGACACGGAAACAGAAAAGGAAGAGGACGATGGAACAGCTTCTCGTGGGGAATGAATCCGAAGGCAGCCGGCTGGATGCTTATCTTGCGGAGCTTTTTGAAGACCGCAGCCGTTCCTACTTTCAGAAGCTCATCAAGGACGGAAAGGTGCTCGCAAACGGAAAAGCCGTAAAGCCGAGCTATGAGGTCCGCGAGGATGACCTGATCGCCGTGGATTTTCCGGAACCGGAGGAGCTCAGGATCGAAGCCGAGGCCCTGCCGCTTGACATCGTTTATGAAGACAGCGATGTGATCCTTATCAACAAACCCAAAAATATGGTCGTTCATCCGGCTGCGGGACATTACACCGGGACGATGGTGAACGGACTTTTATATCATTGCAAGGACCTCTCCGGAATCAACGGAGTCCTGCGTCCGGGCATCGTGCATCGCATCGACCGGGATACCACGGGTATCGTGATCGCGTGCAAGAACGACCGGTCGCATAATTCCATTGCCGCCCAGCTCAAGGAACACAGTATCGCACGTCGCTACGTGGCGCTGGTATACGGTTCGATGAAAGAGGACGAGGGAACCGTGGACGCACCCATCGGCCGTTCGCCTGCGGACCGCAAGAAAATGGCAGTCGTAGCAGACGGCAGGCATGCGGTCACCCATTGGAAGGTCCTGGAGCGTTTCGGCAAGTATATGCTCATCGAATGCCGGCTGGAGACCGGCCGCACGCATCAGATCCGCGTGCACATGGCGTACATTCATCACCCGCTTGTGGGCGATGACGTTTACTCAAGCGCCAAGTCTCCGTTCAAGACGGAAGGACAGTGCCTTCATGCTTATCTTTTGGGCTTTGTGCATCCTTCCACGGGAGAGTATATGGAGTTTTCCGTACCGCTTCCGGATTACCTTGAAAAGATCCTGAAAGACTTAAGAAATGATTGATAAAGACACCGGAATTTGTTATAATGGTTTAAATCCTGGGGTGTTCGCGTGCCCTGCTGTTTTGATCCTACATGACATAATCGGGATTCCTACATTGCAAGACGGATGTCAGGCCTCCTTCGAGTGGAAGGCAGAAGTACTTGTTGCGGTTACCCACCTGGCGTAAGCTGGGAGTCAATTGGCAGAGTAACGGCACTTTGGGATTTATTGGTGTTTATAAGAGGAGTTTAAATTATGAGATACGAGCCGGAAAATATTGAAAAGAAATGGCAGAAATACTGGGAGGAGCGTGAGACCTTCAAGACCGATGTCTGGGATTTCTCAAAGCCCAAGTATTATGTACTGGATATGTTCCCGTACCCGTCGGGGGTAGGCCTTCATGCAGGTCATCCGGAAGGATATACGGCAACGGACATCATGTCCCGTATGAAGAGAATGCAGGGCTACAACGTCCTTCATCCGATGGGATATGACTCCTTCGGTCTTCCGGCAGAGCAGTACGCGGTAAGCACCGGCAATCATCCGGATGGTTTCACCCAGATGAATATCGCTACCTTCTCTCATCAGTTGAAGGAGCTTGGCTTTGACTACGACTGGTCCAAGATGATCGCGACCAGTGATGCCGAATTTTATAAATGGACCCAGTGGATCTTCAAGAAACTGTACGAAGCAGGCTATGCAAAGTACATCGACATGCCGGTCAACTGGTGTGAAGAGCTCGGAACCGTTCTGTCAAACGATGAAGTCATCGACGGCAAGTCCGAGCGCGGCGGCTACCCGGTCATCCGTAAGAACATGAAGCAGTGGGTCATCGATCAGCCGGCTTTCGCTGAAAAACTTCTGGAAGGTCTGGAAGAGATCGACTGGCCGGAATCCACAAAGGATATCCAGCGTCACTGGATCGGAAAGTCCACCGGTGTTGAAGTTGATTTTCAGATCGTGGGCGGCGGTCAGTTCTCCATCTACACGACCTGTATCGAAACCATCTACGGCATTACCTTCATGGTACTTGCTCCGGACGGACAGATCGTCAAAGATCTGATGCCCCGTATCGAGAATAAAGAAGAAGTTCAGGCCTATGTCGATGAAACGCTGAAGAAGAACGACATGGACCGCACCGAACTGAACAAGACCAAGTCCGGCTGCATGCTGAAGGGCGTTACCTGCATCAATCCGGTCAATGGTAAAGAGGTTCCGTTATTCATCGGCGACTTCGTCCTTGCAAACTACGGTACCGGCGCTGTCATGGCCGTTCCGAGCCACGACCAGCGTGACTTTGAATATGCACAGGTACACGGACTTCAGTACATTCAGGTCATTGAAGGACGCGATACCACGGACCATGCATTTGAAAAACAGGACTACCTCGGAAAGGGCTGCAAGCTCATTAATTCCGAAGAGTTTACCGGTCTGACCGTTGAAGAAGCGAAGAAGGCCATTACCGCAAAGCTGGTCGACATGGGTGTTGCCCGTGAGACTACGAACTATCATTTCCGTGAATGGATCTTTGCCCGCCAGCGTTACTGGGGCGAGCCGGTTCCGGTCGTTCACGGGGAAGACGGTGAGATCCACGTCCTTCCGGATGAAGAGCTTCCGCTCATCCTTCCGGAGCTTGCCGATTACAAGGGCAAGAACGGTCGCGCACCGCTTGAAAACGCAGTGGAATGGAAGCAGTATGACAAGAACGGTATCAAGGGCGTTCGAGAGACTTCGACGATGCCCGGCTCCGCAGGTTCAAGCTGGTACTATTTCAGATATATCGATCCGCACAATGACACCTGCTTTGCAGATCCGGAGCTGATCAAGCACTGGATGCCGGTCGACCTCTATGTAGGCGGTCCGGAGCATGCAGTCGGCCATCTGATGTATTCCAGAATCTGGAACCGTTTCCTCTATGACAACGGCCTTTCACCGGTCAAGGAGCCGTTCAAGAAGCTGGTCCATCAGGGTATGATCCTCGGCGAGAACGGTATCAAGATGGGTAAGCGTTTCCCGAAGTACGTTGTAAATCCGAGCGACATCGTCCGTGACTACGGCGCAGATACGCTTCGCCTTTACGAAATGTTCATGGGACCGCTTGAAGTCTCCAAGCCGTGGAGCCCGCAGGGTGTTGACGGTGCAAGAAAGTTCCTGAACCGTGTATTCACGATGTTCACCGAAGAGGGCAATATCTGTGAAGACAAGAAGGATGAACTGACCAAGGTCTATCATCAGACCGTTAAGAAGGTCACGGAAGACTTTGAGAAGCTGGCATTCAATACCGCGATCTCTCAGCTCATGATCTTCATCAACGCCTGCTACAAGGCCGGCAGCTGCCCGCAGGAATATGCGGAAGGCTTTGTCAAGATGATCTCCTGCATCACCCCGCATATGGGTGAAGAGCTGTGGAGCATCCTGGGTCATGATTCCACCATCGCGTATGAAGCATGGCCGGTATACGATGAAGAGGCGATCCGCGAGGATACCATCGAAATCGCCGTACAGGTCAACGGTAAGGTTCGTAAGACCATTATGATCGCAAAGGTCACTTCCAAGGAAGATGCCATTGCAGCCGGTAAGGAAGCACTCGGTGATAAGCTGACCGGTACCATCGTGAAGGAAATCTACGTTCCGGGCAGAATCGTTAATATTGTTGTAAAGCCGTAAACCGGCTTTACTGCAGCATTTATAGATCCTTTTAACAAAGGGTATACGGGAATGAAAAAGATATTATTCATTTTCAATGCAAAGGCGGGCCACGCAGCCATAGGAAGCCATTTGCTCGAGATCATCGACGCGTTTAACAGTGAAGATACCAGTCTGACCGTTATGACGACCCGTTATTGCGGGCACGCAACGGAGCTGGTAAGGACCTTCGGTCCGGAGTATGACGTGATCTTAACGAGCGGAGGCGATGGCACTGTAAACGAGATCGCCAACGGCCTGATCGCCATTGAAAAAAAGATTCCCGTGATGTACATCCCGACGGGTACCACGAATGACTTTGCAAGTTCGCTGGGGCTCAGCTCGGATATCACAAAGTGCATCAAACAGCTGACATCGGGTGAACTGTTTGTTTCCGATGCGGGCATGCTGAATGATCGCGCGTTTATGTATGTGGCAGCATTTGGAACCCCGGTCAATGTGACTTACACAACTCCTCAGGAAGAGAAGAATATGTGGGGATATCCGGCATACGTAAGCCGTTTTCTGAAGACACTTCCCGCACTGAGACCGTTTCATCTGAAGATCAGTACCGGTGACCGTGAGATCGAAGGTGATTACCTGTTCGGATTCGTGACGAATTCCTACAGCGTCTCCGGATTTAAAGGCGTTACCGGAAAAAACGTTTCTCTGAACGACGGACTTTTTGAGTTTACGCTCATAAGAAATGTTCAGAATGTCGTGGAATTTGCAGAGCTTCTTTCTGCGGCCCACACACTGCTCGATGAAAAACCCGATGAAAAGTACATCGAACGGTTCGCCGTTTCGGAACTCCGGGTCGAATGTGATGAAGAACTCGAGTGGAATGTGGACGGAGAGTTTGGCGGAAAATTCCGTGACTCGAAAATTACTGTGTTGAAAAGCGCGGTAACTTTCGTTGTGTAATTTTGGTGAAAGGAACAGCTTTCATGAAGAAAGATATCGAGATGAAAAACGAAGAGTTAGTCGAAGAGGAAGAGACCGCTAAAAAGCCGGCCCGTTCCCGCAAGAAAAAGGAAGTGCAGCCGGAGCCGGAGAAGGAGACCGTGGAGAGTGAGCTCGTCATGGACGAATACTCCGATGACGAGGCGCTTGTTGCGGAAGAAGAGGCGGAGAAGAAGAACGGTGTGACACCGGAGCTTCTTGTTAAGCTGGTCGAATTCGGTAAGAGCCACAATAATACGCTGGAGATCGATGATATCAACAATTTCTTTAAGGGAATAACCCTGACTGCGGAAAATGTTGACGACATCATTGCTTACCTGGAATCCAAGAAGATCGACGTTCTTCGTATTACGAGCGATGATGTCATGCTGGATGAGGACATTCTTCTGGATGACGACATCGACCTTGTGGATGACGATGAAGAGGTCATTGATATTGACAGCATCGACCTTCTGGAAGGTGTGGGCACCGGTGACCCGGTCCGCATGTACTTAAAGGAGATCGGTATGGTTCCGCTGCTTTCCGCAGATGAGGAGACCGAGCTTGCCAAGAAGAAGGCCGATGGTGACGAGACTGCGAAGCAGCGTCTGATCGAGGCCAATCTCCGTCTGGTCGTCAGCATCGCAAAGCGTTATACCGGACGTGGCATGAGCTTCCTGGATCTTGTACAGGAAGGTAACCTGGGTCTGATCAAGGGCGTAGAAAAGTTCGATTATACCAAGGGCTATAAGCTTTCCACCTATGCAACCTGGTGGATCCGCCAGTCCGTTACCAGAGCACTCGCCGATCAGGCAAGAACCATTCGTGTGCCGGTCCATATGGTCGAGACCATCAACAAGATGTCCAAGATGCAGCGTAAGCTGACTCTGGAACTTGGTTACGAGCCGTCCGTGGCAGAGCTTGCGCAGGCGCTGGATCTTCCGGAAGCCAAGGTCATGGAAATTATGCAGATCGCGCGTGAGCCCGCATCCCTGGAGACCCCCATCGGTGAGGAGGACGATTCCAACCTGGGCGATTTCGTTGCGGATACCAATACCGTAACACCGGAGCTGAATGTTGAGAACGTGATGCTTCGTGAAGAGATCGATACCTTACTGGGCGACCTCAAGGAGAGAGAACGTCAGGTAATCATCCTACGTTTCGGTCTGGAAGACGGACATCCGAGAACCCTGGAAGAGGTCGGCAAGGAATTCAACGTTACCCGTGAGCGTATCCGCCAGATCGAAGCCAAGGCACTCCGCAAACTGAGAAATCCGGTCCGTTCAAAGAGAATCCGTGATTTCCTGCAGTAATGAACAAGCGGAATTATCAGAAAGAACTTGAAGATATCATAAAAGGGTTGGAAAACACTCCAACCCTTTTATTGCATAGTTGCTGCGCGCCTTGCAGCTCCTATGTGCTTGAATATCTGTCAAAATTCTTTGAGATCACGGTGTTTTATTACAATCCGAATATTTCTCCCGAGGCGGAATACCGGTATCGGACGGAAGAAGTACAGCGGCTGATCCGCGAGCTTCCCACGGAGCATCCGGTGCATTTCATTGAGGGAAAATACGATCCCGAACGCTTTTACGAAGCGGCACACGGACTTGAGAAGGTCCCGGAAGGTGGGGAGCGCTGCGAAAAGTGCTTCCGGCTTCGTTTACAGGAGGCTGCGGAAGAAGCGGAAAAGGGCGGATATGATTACTTCACGACGACTCTGACGATCAGTCCCATGAAGGACGCGGCACTGTTAAACAGCATCGGCGAGGAAGAGGCGGAGGCGTATGACATTGTCTGGCTTCCCTCGGATTTTAAAAAGAAAAACGGGTATCACCGTTCCGTGGAGCTTTCCGCGGAATACGGTCTGTACCGCCAGGATTTCTGCGGATGCGTGTTTTCCAGGGCGGAAGCGGAAGAACGAAAAAAGAAACAGAAGGTAAACGAAAACGATGAAAGCGGGTTATGAGCGCATTTATGCGAAAGTAGACCTTGATATCATAAAAGAAAATCTGGATTCGATCATGAAACGTTCGGAGCCGAAGAGCAGGGCCTGTGCGGTCCTGAAGGCCGATGGTTACGGCCACGGCGCGGTGGAGATCGCGCATGTGATCGAGGACAGGGTCTGGGGCTTTGCGGTAGCCACGGTCGATGAAGGACTCGAGATGCGGAGGACGGGCATTCAAAAGCCGATCCTGCTTCTCGGTTATGCGAATGAGAACCGTTATGCGGAACTGATCCGTAATGAGATCCGCGTGCCGGTCTTTGAAAAGGATATGGCGCAAGCGCTGGATCGTACCGCGGCGGAGACCGGAAAGAAGGCCCTCGTGCACATAAAGGTCGATACCGGTATGAGCCGCATCGGACTCTTACCGGATGCGGAAGGCCTGGAAACGGCAAAGGAGATTGCTTCCTGTAAAAATCTGAATGTTGAAGGCATTTTTACGCACCTCGCAACGGCGGATATGGTGGAAAACGCTCCGGCGCTCCTGCAGATCCAAAAGTTCCTTTCCTTTACGAAGGAGCTGAAGAACGCCGGTGTAAACATCTCTCTCAAGCATTACGCAAACAGTGCGGCATCCATGGCCCTCGATACTTCGGAATCGGACCTTTGCCGCATCGGCATTTCGCTGTACGGACTTTATCCTTCCGATGAGCTTGACTGGTCGGAAACACCCATTCGGCCTGCGCTTTCTCTGTATTCGCAGGTTACCTTTGTGAAAACGCTTCCGAAGGGAACGGCCATCGGCTATGGCGGAAGCTATGTGACAGAGAAGGAACAGACTATCGCGACCGTATCCTGCGGTTATGCGGACGGTTACTCAAGAGGCCTCTCCAATAAGGCGGACGTTTTAATTCGCGGCAAGCGCTGTAAGGTCGCAGGCCGTATATGCATGGACCAGTTCATGGTCGATGTCACCCCGCTCACGGAAGCCGGAATTCCGGTCCGCCGTGGCGATACCGTCACCCTGATCGGCACGGACGGTGATGAGACCGTCACAATGGAGGAGCTCGGCGCGCTTTCCGGTCGTTTCAACTACGAGTTTGCGTGTGAACTCAGTAAGCGTGTTCCGCATGTGTTCATAGAAAACGGACAGGAAGTCTCCTGCAGGGATTATTTCTGACCGGACTTTCACAAAGTTTCCTGAAAATCCAACAAATGAAGCTCCGTGCTGTCCTTCTTTTTCGAATGTGACAGCACGGATTTTTTATGTTTTTTTCACTTGTCATTCGCACATGATGAGTATATATTCAAGGTAGTATATAGCTCGGCGGCAGAGTTCGGTAATTGCCGCACATCATAAAAACCATTGCAAATAATCATACACTAAGGAGAAGTGCGATGAAAAAAGTAATTGCTGTCAAGGAAAAGTGGACGATTCCGACATACCCGGTTCCGGTTGCGGAAGAAATGCCGATGTATGCGGAAACCAGAAACCATCAGGGCACGACGGGCAATCCCTACCCGAATCGTGTCGTGCAGAAGGTCGACCGCGTGAATATCGCCGATCGGGAATATGATATGGTACGCCTGGAGAATGATTATATCCGCGTATGCATGATGCCCGCACTCGGCGGCCGTATCTTTGAAGCGTACGATAAGGTCAATGACTATCATTTCCTGTACCGCCAGCATGTGGTAAAGCCGGCCCTGATCGGCGCCTTCGGCTCATGGATCTCCGGCGGCATGGAATTCAACTGGCCCTTCCATCACAGACCGTCGACCTTCATGCCGGTGGACTATGACATTGAAGAATGCGAAGACGGCAGCGCGATCTGCTGGCTCTCCGAATGCGATCCCACGGACCGCACGAAGGGCATGGTGGGCATCGTCCTCCGTCCCGATACCAATTATTTTGAGACCCGCGTCAAGGTCACGAACCGCACGGAAAACCTCCACCAGTTCTTATGGTGGGAGAATGCCGCGGTCAAGGTCCATCCGCGTTACCGCCTGATCTTCCCGCAGGACGTCACCTGGTGCCATCATCATTATGACCGGAGCCATACCACGTTCCCGATCGCCGGTGCACAGTACGGCGCGGAGATCTACGACGGCCCGACCGATGTCAGCTGGCACGGCAACACAAAGACCGCAAATTCCTACTTCGCGGCTCCGTCCGCCTATGATTTCTTCGGCGGCTATGACTACGACGCCGAATGCGGCACGATGCACATTGCCGACCACCATGTATCCCCCGGTAAGAAGATGTTCACCTGGGGCTACGGCCGCAATGCCGATAACTGGGAAAACGCCCTGACGGATTCCGACGGTGTTTACTGCGAGCTCATGGCCGGTTCCTATTCCGATGACCAGCCGGACTTCACCTGGATCGCACCGTATGAGACCAAGTGCTTCTCGCAATTCTGGTATCCGACCCGCAACCTGCGTTATGCGACGTTCGCGAACTTAAACGGCGCTGTTGCGCTGGACCGCGAAGAGAATGCCGTACGCCTGAACGTGACGAAGGAAGTGAAGAATGCAGTATTCACGTTGACTTTAAACGGCAAGAAGATCCTGAAAGAGACCGTTTCCTTAAAGCCGGGCGAGTCCGTGACCTGGGAGACCGCGCTGAAGGACGAAAAATACGCATTTTCACTGGTTTCCGAAGAGGGGGAGGAACTCCTTTCCTATATCGAGATCACGCCGGATACAGTGCATATTCCGCACGACAACCCGGGTATTCCGGTTCCGGGCCGTTTAAAGAACGCGCAGGATAATTACATTGCCGGTCTGCACATCGACCTGTACCGCGATCCGGTCTTCAAAGCCGATGTTTACTACCTGGAAGCCCTGAAATACGAGCCGGAGCATCTGCCGTCCCTGATCGCGATGGGCGAATACTGCTACCGGAACGGTCGCGCGGAAGAAGCGGAGGAGTACTTAAGAAAGGCGATGGCGGTCCAGAACCGCTACGACTACAACCCGCTTGACGGTACTGCGGGCTACCTGCTCGGTATCACGAAGCTCTACCTTCGCGACTACGACCAGGCCTACGACATCCTGAACAAGGCTGCCTGGAGCTACAACGTGATCGCCCGCTCGATGACACTCATCACGGAGATCGACATCCGCCGCGGGGACTATCGAAAAGCGCTCGAGCATGCACTTAAGGCTCTCGACAAGGAATCCGCGAACCCGATCGCCGGGCCGTACGCCGCATATGCGGAAGCGATGCTTGGCAAGAAGGCGGAGAGCATCGCCCGTCTGGATGCCATCCTGAAGAATGACCCGCTGAACCAGCTGGCACGCTATATGCGCATGAAGCTTGCGGGAACGCCCGCCAAGGCTTTCTTTGACCCGCATAAGATGAACTCCGACCCGTCTCAGACGGTCCTCGACATCGTTTTCGATCTGGAGACCGCCGGTCTTTACAAATGGGCGGCCGAGCTCATCGAAAACCTGAAGAAGTACCGCGGTGCGTCCACGATGGCCATGTACACCCTGGCCATGGTCTACGACGCGCTGGGCAAGAAGGACAAGGCCGCGGATGCCCGCGGGGAAGCTTCGGAAGGCCGCATCGTCAAGATCTTTCCGTACCGTCTCTCCGAGATCCGCGTACTGGAGGCGGCTGTCTCCGAAGACCCGGCCGACGGTACCGCATGGTATCTTTTAGGCTGCGTCCTCTACGGGCACAGACAGTTTGAAAAGGCCGCCGATGCCTGGAAGAAGGCCACGGAGACCGCACCGGACTTTTACATTCCGTACCGCAACATCGCCGTCGCTTATTACAGCCATCTGGGCCGCAAAAACGAGGCGCTTCCGTACATGAAGAAGGCCGTATCATTAACGAAGAATGCCGAACAGCTGATGACCGAGACCGCTTACCTGATGGCTGCTGTCGGTGTACCCGGCAAGGAACGCGCGGCATACATCAAGAAGAATATGCCCGAGAACTGCGGCGATGACATCGTTCTGGAGCTGACGCGTGCCTACATTGCCGCCGGCGAATATCAGAAGTCCCTGAACGTCATGAAGAGCCACGTCTTCACCCCGGGTGAAGGCGGCGAGCTTTCCATTTCCGACGCTTACATGTCCGGCCGTTTCGCAGCCGGCAGAAGAGCGCTTGCGGACGGGGACCTGAATAAGGCCCTCAAGTATTTCCGCGATGCCATGAAGATCCCGGAGAACCTGCATGCATCCTACTGGAACGAGTCCGTCACGGTTCCGTACCGTTATTTTGAAGCGTATGTCCTTTCTCAGATGGGAAGAGAAGCGGAAGCGAAGAAGATCATCGACGTGATCTCCAGGTTCGACAACCGAGGCATGTGGAACATGGGCGGCGAGTTCACGTATTATCAGTCACTCGTACAGCGCCTTTCCGGCGATGTTCGCGGCGCGGACCGCAAGATGCGCGAAGCCATCCTTTCCTGGGAAGAGCAGCTCGCGGACAAGAACAACGTTTCCGCAGCCATTCCGCGTTACCGTTTCTTCTATCTGTCGTTGATAAACGACCCGATGGCAGACAAGGAAGCCGCGCTCAACTACCAGCTCGGCTACGGCGCACTGTACTTCGGCGACCGTGAAAAGGCGAAGATGTACTTCAAGAAGAGCCTGGAACTGAACCCGGACAATGACAAGTGCGCGCTGGAACTCGAACTCCTTTAAAAAAGCGCATAAAATCAACAAAAACCGCTTGACATCGACGGAAAACATGCTATCATTTATAGAGTATGTTTGCGAAGTATGCCAACGTGTCTCGGCAGCTTTGTGACGAAGGTCGGAAACCCTCTACTTCCGCATCTTCCAATAAAATATACGGAGGTGCCAAAATGGCAAATATTAAATCTGCAAAAAAGCGTGTGTTAGTTTCTCAGGTCCGTGCTGACCGTAATAAGGCCATCAAGACCAGAGTAAAGACTTATGTTAAGAAGGTATATGCTGCGATCGAATCCGGTGACAAGGCTGCTGCACAGGAAGCTCTTCGCCAGGCTGAAACCGAACTTACCAAAGCTACTTCAAAGGGTGTATATCACAAGAATACGACATCCAGAAAAGTTAGCCGCTTATCAAAAGCAGTTAATGCAATGGCATAAGGAAATGATAACAGAGACCCCGGCTTTTGCTTGGGGTCTTTTCCTTTTTATGGGGTAAAAGATGGAACACAGGATCCTGGGCGTGGAGCCCGGTTCGATCGCCGAGGAATTGGAGATCGAGGCCGGTGACGTGCTCTTAAAAGTGAACGGTGAAGAGATCGAGGACGTTTTTGACTTCCGTCAGCTGACGGAGGAAGCGGAGGTCCTTCTTCTTGTGCGCAAAGAAAACGGCGAAGAGTGGGAGCTGGAGATCGAAAAGGACGAATACGAGGACCTCGGCATCATCTTTGAGAACGATCTCATGAGTGATTACCGCCGTTGCAGCAATGCCTGCGTATTCTGTTTCATTGACCAGATGCCGCCCAACATGCGCGAGACCCTGTATTTCAAAGACGATGATTCCCGTCTGTCCTTCCTGCAGGGCAATTACATCACCCTGACCAATATGAAGCAAAAGGAGATCGACCGCATCATTCATCACCGCCTGGAGCCGATGAATGTGTCCGTTCATACAACGAACCCCAGGCTCCGATGCGCCATGCTGAAGAACCGCTTTGCGGGAGACGTACTCCGGTATCTGGACGACTTTTATAATGCGGGCCTTCACATGAACGGTCAGATCGTACTCTGTAAGGGCATGAACGACAAAGAGGAGCTGGACCGGACGCTTTCCGATCTTTTCAAATACGCTCCTTACATGCAGTCGCTCAGTGTGGTACCCGCAGGTGTGACCAAATACCGGGACGGACTGGACAAGCTGGAGCCGCTGACAAAAGAAGATGCACTGGAAACGATCGCAATCGTTGAAAAATGGCAGAAAATCGCTTATGATAAATATGAGATGCATTTTGTGCATGCCAGCGATGAACTTTATATCATGGCCGGACTGGATTTCCCTGAGGAGGAGCGTTACGACGGCTACCTTCAGCTGGAAAACGGTGTCGGTATGGCCCGACTTCTGTTTACGGAGGTGGAGGAGACGCTGAAAAATACGTCTTTCTGCAAAAAGCAGGCCGGAAGAAGCTTCGCGACCGGCATGCTGGCGTATCCGATGATCCAAAAGGTCGCGGATATGGTGGCGGAAAAATTCCCGGAACAGGACAACCGGGTGTTCGGCATCGAAAACGATTTCTTCGGCCGGACCATTACCGTTGCCGGGCTTGTTACCGGAACGGACTTAAAGGCGCAGCTGAAAGGAAAGGATCTCGGTGAGGTTCTGTATCTTCCTTCCTGCATGTTTAAGAGCGGGGAAGAGGTCTTCCTGGACGATGTGACCCGCACGGAACTTGAAAAAGAGCTTCACACACCGGTTGTGATCATTCGCGGCGGGGGAACATCCCTTGTTCACGCGATGACCGGTGATCTTACGGAGGAAGACATCGACCGTACACACGGAGAATATGAGCTTTCTTCACTGAACTGAAAATAAGGAGAGGTAAAACATGAAACCTGTAGTTGCCATTGTCGGCCGCCCGAACGTGGGTAAATCCACCCTGTTCAACGTTCTTGCGGGTGACAACATTTCGATCGTACAGGACACGCCCGGCGTGACCCGTGACCGTATTTACGCAACGGGCTCCTGGCTGAACCATACATTTACATTGATCGATACCGGCGGTATTGAGCCGGATTCCAGAGACATCATTCTTTCCCAGATGCGTGAGCAGGCGGAGATCGCCATTGCCACGGCCGATGTCATCGTATTCCTGACCGACTGCCGCCAGGGCCTTGTGGATTCGGATTCCAAGGTCGCGGACATGTTGAGAAGAGCGGATAAGCCGGTGGTCCTCGTCGTCAACAAGGTCGACAATTTCCAGACCCAGATGGCGGATGTGTACGAGTTCTATAACCTGGGCATCGGCGATCCGATTCCGATCAGTGCCGTTTCCAAGAAGGGCCTCGGCGATATGCTGGACCGCATCGTGGAGCATTTCCCGGAGCAGAACGAGGAAGAAGAGGATGACATGACGCCAAAGATCGCGATCATCGGTAAGCCGAACGTCGGTAAATCTTCGCTGATCAACCGTCTGGCACAGGAGGACCGTGTCATCGTTTCCGACATCGCCGGAACGACCCGCGATGCCGTTGATACCACGATCCGCTATAACCATAAGGATTACATCTTCATTGATACCGCGGGCCTCCGCAGAAAGAACAAGATCAAGGAAGAGATCGAGCGTTATTCCATCATCCGCGCCGTAACGGCCGTGGACCGTGCGGACATCGTCATTATGATGATCGATGCGGACGAGGGTGTGACCGAGCAGGATGCCAAGATCGCCGGTATCGCGCACGAGCGTGGCAAGGGCGTCATCATCTGCGTTAATAAGTGGGACCTCGTTGAAAAGGACGATAAGACCATCTACCGCTTCACGGAAGATGTCCGCAAGACACTTTCCTTTATGCCGTATGCGGAAATTCTGTTTATTTCCGTCAAGACCGGCCAGCGCATGGGCAAGCTTTTCGATTTGATCGACCTGGTCATCGAAAACCAGAACCTCCGTATTTCCACCGGTGTCCTGAACGAGATCATTACGGAAGCGACCGTCATGCAGCAGCCGCCGTCCGATAAGGGCAAGCGCCTGAAGATCTTCTACGCGACCGAGGTCAGCGTCAAGCCGCCCACGTTTGTCATTTTCGTCAACTCAAGAGAACTGATGCATTTCTCCTATACGCGTTACCTGGAGAACAAGATCCGCGAAGCCTTCGGCTTCCGCGGCACCCCGCTCAAATTCCTGATCCGTGAGCGCGGAGAGAAGGAGTAGGATCCTGAAAGGAATGTAAAATGCTTCGACTTTTACTTGTTGTGATCGGCTATCTTTTCGGCATGTTTCAGACGGGCCATTTTTACGGCAAGATCAAGAATGTGGATCTTCACAAGTCCGGCTCCGGCAATGCCGGCGCGACAAATGCGCTTCGTGTCATGGGCTTTAAAGGCGGCTTCACGGTCTTCTTCTTTGACTGTCTGAAAGCGTTCATCCCGTGCTTTGTCACGCGCATGATCTTCCACGGTCAGCCGATGGAGTATGTTTACTTTGCCTGGTGTGCGCTCGGCGTCATCCTCGGCAATAATTATCCGTTCTACCTGAAATTAAAGGGCGGAAAGGGCGTTGCCGCGACCGGCGGGCTTACGCTCGCACTGAACTGGCAGATGGCGCTCATCGGCATCGTGATCTTTTTCTCGATCGCATTCATCACGCGCTATGTATCCCTGGCGTCCATCATCATTGCATGCTCACTCAGCATCATGGCCGTGCTTTTCAGCATGCCGGCCATCGGCTGGATCCCGGTGGAAACGCCGCAGCGCATTGAATTCTTGATCATCTGGATCGCCCTGATGATGCTCATGATCTGGCGTCATAAGGGCAATATCGACCGTCTGATCCACGGTACGGAGAACCGTTTCGGTTCCAAAAAGAAGGGGTAATACATGGAATCTTTCGCATATGCCGGAAAAATTCTGAATGAAGTGAAAAAGCAGGTGGTCGGTAAGGATGAGGTCCTTACGCTGATCCTTGCCGCGCTTCTTGCGGATGGTCACGTGCTTATCGACGATATTCCCGGTGTGGGTAAAACGACCATGGCCGTTGCGTTTGAAAAGGCGATGGGCCTTAAGGGACGTCGTATGCAGTTCACGCCGGATGTCCTTCCGTCCGATATCCTGGGCTTCAACGTTTACGATCAGAGCAGCGGCACCTTTGTCTATAAGGAGGGCGCTGTTTTCTGCAATATGTTCCTGGCCGATGAGATCAACCGTACGTCTCCGAAGACGCAGTCCGCGCTTTTGGAGGCGATGGAAGAGCGCCAGGTCTCCGTGGACGGTGTAACGCGTGCACTTGAGGCCCCGTTCTTTGTACTGGCAACGGAGAACCCCACCGGATCCACCGGTACGCAGAAGCTGCCGGAGTCGGAGACCGACCGTTTCATGATCTGCGTGTCCATGGGATACCCGACCGTCGCGGAGGAACGCGAGATCTTAAAGCGCAAGAATGAAAAGCGGGAGGAAGTGCAGGAGGTCGCGGACCGGAGCATCATCCTGAAGATGCAGGAGGAGGTCGATCAGATCTTTGTCCACGATGCGATCTATGATTATCTGGCGCGGCTCGTTTCGCAGACCCGTAATAATACGTACATTGAGCTTGGCGGAAGTCCCCGCGCAACGCTGGCACTCATGCGTATGAGCATGGCGATCGCGTACCTGAAGGGCCGTGATTATGTGCTTCCGGAGGATGTACAGGATATTTTCCTTCCGGTTATGCGGCACCGCATTTTAAAGAGCCGTCGTGCCCGCGTGGAGAAGATCTCCGAGGAGGAGATCCTTACCGGAATCTTACAGAAGGAACACAGACCCGCACAGAAAAAAGCATAGGAGCAGAAATGCTGTTTGTTGTCTATCTGACATTATGTTTATTCTTACTGCATAGCGCACTCCTGATGGCATCGAAGGAGATCCTGATTTTAGTGATCTTCCTTGGTGCCACGGGTGTATGCGCTTTTTTTGTGTGCCTTTTTGAACGGTATCTCACGACGGTCGGATTAAAGACCGTCGGGAATTCCCTGATCCTGACTGTGGACAAGCGGGGGATTCTTCCCGCGTCCAATATGAAACTCAAGCTGCGCTTTTCCTATGATCAGACCGGGGAAGGCAGCGAGATGACCTCGACCTTTACGCTTCCCGCGGGAGAGACCGGGACGGAGATCCCGGTTCGCCTTCCCTTTGCCGGAAGCGGATACTTCACCGTCGAAAAATGTACGGTCTCGGACTGGTTCGGCTTTTTCAGTCTTCCGGTGCGCGGAGCAAAAAGCATTTCCGTTCCGGTCGATGTCTACCCGCCGGCTGTGGACGTGGATCTTTATGTGGAGGGCAACCGGCTGACCGGTACGTCCTCGGATCACGCGCGGACCACGGAGCACAAGGGCGATGATCCGTCGGAAACGCTGGACATCCGCGAATTGCGTGACGGCGATCCGGTATCGCGGATCCATTGGAAGCTGTCCGCGAAGAAGGACGAGTACATGTTCCGTGAGTTTGCGAAGGAGAGTGATGCACAGTTTCTGTTCATCCTGGAACTCAAAAACCGCACACAGGAGCATTTTGACAAGGTGCTGACCAATTACTTTGCGCTCGGATCGCGCCTCGTGGCGGAAGAGACTCCGCACGCGGTCGTGTGGGCGGATCTTGAGGGACAGCTTCACAACGAATATGTGGGCGAGCTGTCAGACCTCGAAAATGCCATGATAATGATCATGCACACGTATGACGAATATCGCAGCGGAAACAGTACGAAAAAGGCGGAAATCACTGAATTTACGCCCTACAGCGGCACTGTGATCCTGGAGGAGTATGAAGAGCATGAACCGAACAGTTCGTTCATCCGGAAATTCCTGATCACGGACGATCCGCTCGAGGAACTGCAGAGGAGGTGGATGTCCGATGAAGACGAATGACCTCCGCGTATTCCGTGACGCAAAACGTACGGATAATAACGGTCCGTTTTCCGGCCTTACGGAGAGGACGGCGGACCTTCTGGATACGCTTTTCCAGATTCTTCTTTCCGTGACCGGCGGCTGGGGCTTTATCCACCTGTTTACAAGCGCCTACGGGCTCACCGTATATGAAGGCCGCTTCCTCTTTGCCGCGCTGTACCTGAGCGTTATGTTCACATTCCTTTTGAAGCGCGCGACATGGTCACTCTACATGCTGGTGGCATCGGCCGCGTTTCTTGTGATCTATACGGCCGTCACCTGGCAGCATGCGGTCGCGGAGTGCTCGGGCATCTATGCAAAAGCGATCACGGCCTTTTACGACTATTACGGCTGGGGGGCGGTGAAAACGATCGCCGAACCGGAGACGAACGTCACCTGGATCATGATCCTGTTTTCGCTGATCCCCATCTGGCAGACCGTCTACGCCTACGGCAAGCACGTTTACCCGACGATCCTGACGTTCTTCTTCATGATGCCGCTGTTTTTGGACATTTTGGGCGGTACTTCACCGTCGATGCTGTCTGTTACCGTCAGCGCATTCACCGTGCTTTCCATGTTTTTCACCTGCCGCGCCGAGTGCTCCTTTGAGGAACAGGAGGTACCGCTTCTCATGCGCCGGAAGATCCGCTTCATGCATCTTTCTTCCGCAGCGGTGCTTACGGCGGTGCTTATGGCGCTTTCGGGCTTTGTGGTCTATCCGGCGGTAAAAGAGAACGCAGAGCGCTTTGAAGAGCGGTATTCCAAAGATTATTTCAAGGATCTCCTGGCAGGCATCGGAAAGAATCCGTTCAATATCTCCAAAAACGGTCTCAGTGAAGGAAACCTGCTTCGCGCCGGAAATGTGGTGCGGAACGGAAAGACCGTTCTCAAGGTGACCTTCGGCGATTACGCATTCGAGCCGGTATATCTGCGCGGTTTTGCGGCGGATACTTACACGAAGAACGCCTGGAAGATCAGCGGTACGCTCACGGATGAAAGCTATGCGGCGCATATTTCCTACGGGGATCTTTACGTGGGAGATACGTCATCGGCTCTTTACCGGAATCCGTATCTTTATTATCAGTCGTCGATGGCGGCATCGATCTACCATGCGATGGATTCCGTCAATGCCGTTGTCGTGGAAAAGCTGCAGAAGGACCGGTACGCGTATCAGCCCTATTCGGTGCACGGAGAGATCGAAGGCAGCGTCGAGGGCCTGTCCTTTACGGAGGACCTGTTCCTGCGAAACCGCGACACCTCCGGCGCCCTGATGTTCCCGTACTATGAATACGCAACGATCGGAAATGTCATGGACCTGATCTCCGCAAATGCCGGGGAAAACGGGAAGAAACAGCCGGACGGAACGACGGTCGTTTCCATCAAAACACGGAAGGAATTGTATGACATCCTGAAGGAGCAATACGGGATCGGTCAGACCTACGAAGCGTTTTCCGCCAGTGCGTACAGTGAGTACACCGCAGTAAATGCAAGCGGTACGGAGATCCATTACCGCATTAAGGAAGACTGTCTCACGGCCTATGAAGAGAGCGTCATTGAAAGCTGCCTGCAGGTGCCGGAGGGCCATGCGGTCTTTGCGTTAGCGGATGAGCTCTGCGCGGAATACGGCAGCCTTCTCTATAACGACGGCGATCCGTCCGATCCCAATATCGAAAACTGTGTCAAGGCCGTTCAGAAGTATCTTGCACAGAACATGGTCTACTCGCTGAATCCGGGAACCGTGAAGAACGGAACGGATTTTGCGGAGGATTTCCTGTTAAACAAGAAGAAGGGCTACTGTGTGCACTTTGCGACGGCGGGAACGCTGATCCTCCGGGCACTCGGCGTACCGGCGCGTTATGTGGAGGGGTATCTGGTTCCTTCGTCCTCCGTGAAGAAGACGCAGGAGCTGACGGACTACGATGCGCATGCGTGGGCAGAGGTCTTCATCGAAGGCTTTGGCTGGTACCCTGTGGAGTTTACGAACATTGCGGCACCGGAGGAGGAAGAGACGGAGGAATCCACGGAAGAAAGCACGCCGCCGCCATTAACGGAAACGGCGGCCCCGAGTGAGACGGAGACGAAGGTGACGGAGGCGGAAACATCGGCCGAGGTCAGCGAAAAGACGGAGGAAAACGAGCTCCCCGAGGAGGAATCCTTTGGAAAACGGACGCTGAAGATGCTTCTTTCCGGACTGGTGATCGTACTTCTTGCGGCAGCAGCCGTTACGTTTATGCTGTACCTTAAGTACCACATCCGGCCGCTTGAAAAGCTGACCGGTGCGGACCGTAACGAGACCTGCCTGAAGATCTACCGCATGATCGTTAAGCAGGCGGAGAGAAGTCACCGCACTTTCACGGTCGATGACAGTGCGGAAGAGATCGGAAAGCTGTGGCCGGAGATCCCGGAGGATGAGCTTGCACGTATGCAGACCATCGTCAAGGCGGCATTCTACAGTAACCGTGAGCTTTCGGAGGAATGCGTTCACTTCCTGTACGGCCTTTACAGCGGGAAGCAATTTGCGAGAGACCGGAAGGAGCCGGAAGAATGAAACGTAAATGAACAATAAAAAACACGCGGCAGCTTGACAGGATCGTATCCCGGATGTCCGGGGGCGAACCTATCGATGCTCCGCGTGTTTTTTTATTCTTTTCCGAGTGCCATGACGACGTTCCGGTAGTTCGGATCATCCGTTACGTCTTCGCCGAACCAGTTCGGCGGGACAAAGGCATTTGCTTCCTCCACGGACTCGAATTCGACCTCGGCCATGATGTGCCCCTGCATGATGCCGGAGAAGATGTCCAGCTCGATCGTAAAGCCCTGATAGGGGATCTTGTACCGGCGCTTGGTGATCACATTGCCGTCGTGCTTTTCGAGAAGATGATAATAGGCCTCTTCCGTCAACGGAAGATTGTATTCGGCGTGGTCCATGCCACCGCCGCTTTTATAGGTCAGCGTATATTTTTTCCCGCCTTTACGGACACGGACGGTGGGGGAGGCGGACAGGTAGGCCTGTTCGATCTCATAGGAGTCATAGGATTCCAGGTCCCGGGGCAGCGAGAGCAGCTTGAATTTCCGCTCGATCTCACGATTTTCAGCCATGAAGGTTCCTCCTGAAGGATGATACTTTGATTTTACTAAAGAAATCGGCGATTGTCTATTGAGATTTACGGACAGAGAAGCTAAAGTATATCGTAATAATAGAACGGTCCGCGCTTCATGCCGGTCCGGAGAAGGAGATCGTCATGTCTGAATACTGGAAGCTGTCACAAGACCGTACATTTGCATTTTCTGCGGAGAATCCGGAAGGAAAGCGGAACGGAGGCTCCGGCCTGGAATGCTCCAAGATCCGTCCGAATATCAAGATCGCACCGGGTGAGACCGCGGTCCTTTGCGAGACCGATGGTCCCGGCCGCATCCAGCACATGTGGTTCACAGGCTATGTCGGCCACAGCTTTGTCCTCCGGATCTATTACGAAGACCGGGAACAGCCGTCCGTGGAAGCGCCTCTTTCCGCATTCTTTGGCTGTGCGTATGATGAGAACTTTGTTGACAGGGACGGTAAGTATCCGATGTTCAATTCCGCCGTCATGATGACTGCACCGGGACGCGGCTATAACAGTTATTTTGAAATGCCGTTCCGGAAGCATATCAAGATCACGATGGAGAATCGCGGAAAAGAAGACCAGTGGTTGTACTACATGATCACCGGCGTTCACGGTGAGGTGCCGGAGGAGGCATTGTACTTCCACGCATCGTACCGTCAGGCGCACCCGGTGGAAAAGGGGCGTACCTATACGGTCATCGACGGGATCACGGGAAAGGGTCAGTTCGTCGGCATGACGATGGCGTCCGGCATGAACGGAAACAACACCTGCTGGGTAGAGGGCGAAGCCCGCATGTACATCGACGGGGAAGAGAACCCGTCCGTCCACTATACCGGTACCGAGGATTATTTCTGCGGCTCCTATGGCTTCGGAAACGATATCTACATCAAGAATTACCAGACCTTCTCGGGGCTTTACAGCGGCATGTTCGCCGTCATCGGCAGCGACAGTGCGTGGTACAACGGTCAGCAGCGGTTCCTTCTGTACCGTTTCCACATCCAGGACCCGATCCATTTTGAGAACAGCTTCCGCATGACCTTTGACAATCTGGGCTGGACCGGCGCGCGTTACGATGACTATACAACGGTTGCTTACTGGTACCAGACGTTGCCGTCAAGTCCGCTGAAAACGCTTCCTTCCGACGATGAAATGGTGATGAAATAAGACTTTTAAAGTCTTGTGCGGTGATGGAAACCGTGTTAGAATGAGCTTGTACGGATGGTTTTTACCGCCGCACAATAAAAGAAACAGGGGGCATTCCATGACGGAGCCTGAAACATTATATAAACTGATGATCCTTTATATGCTGAAAAAGGTCAATTTCCCGCTGTCCAATCCGCAGCTGTGGACGTTTTTCGAGCAGAAGGGATATACGAATTTCTTCACTTTCCAGGATACGGCGCAGCAGCTTCTCGATGCCAATCTGATGAAGCAGGATGAGGTGCATAACATCGTCCGGTATGAGCTGACCAAGGAAGGCGAGGAAGCGCTGTATTATTTCGAAAACGATATCTCCGACGCGATCCGTGAGGATATGGACGGTTATATCAACGAAAACAAATTCCAGCTGCGAAATGAGACCGGCATTACGTCGGATTATTATAAGACGACCAACTTCGATTACTGCGTACATTGCGAAGTCCGTGAGGGAAAGGCCAAGCTGTTTGAAATGAACATCACGGTTCCCTCGGAAGAGCAGGCACGCGTTCTCTGCAATCACTGGGAGGACAATGCACAGACCATTTACGCAGGTGTTCTGAAGCAGCTGATGTAAAGCGGCGGAGAAGCGCAAAACAGGTGGAAAAACAAATAAAAATAAGCCCAAATTACGCTTGCAAATATTGAAACGCTGTGATATAGTTATTAGGTTGCAAAATGTGCCGATGTTTGGAAACCATCGGCGAAATAAAATGAGGTGATAACAATGAATAAAGAAATCCAGCCGAAGTACTATGAGTGCAAGGTTACCTGCAACTGCGGTAACTCTTTCGTAACCGGATCCACTAAGCCGGAGATCCATGTTGAAACATGCTCCAAGTGCCATCCGTTCTACACCGGTCAGCAGAGAACTGCTTCTGCTCGTGGTCGTATCGAGCGCTTCAATAAGAAGTACGGCGTCGAGAATAACTAAGTTCTTAAAGAGAAAGCCACGGCACGGAATTTGTTCTGCCGTGGCTTTTCTTTTGTTTTGTGAAAATAACTGAGGTGGTTTATGAAGTATTCCGGTATTGGCGGCCAGGCCGTCATGGAAGGTATCATGATGCGGAACGGCAGCCGTTATGCGGTAGCGGTCCGGAAGCCGGACGGCGGGATCGCCGTGAAGGAGGATGTGGCAAACGCATTTTCCGATACACACGCGTGGGCCGGGTGGCCGCTTGTGCGCGGCGTCGTGAATTTTGTGGATTCTCTGGTGCTTGGCATGTCTACGCTCATGTGGTCCGCGTCGTTTGAAGAAACGGGCGATGTAAAAGCGGAGGAGAAGAGCGGCGAAGAACAGTCCGGAAATGGTGAAAGCGGTGCGCTCTCAAAGAGCGAGATGACGCTGACCGTGATTCTGGCGATCTGCATTGCTATCGGCATTTTCATGGTCCTTCCGACAGTCATCGTGAGCCTGCTTCGTCATGTGACGGACAATGCGTTCCTCATCTCACTGGCGGAGGGTGTTCTCCGACTGCTTTTGTTCATCGGCTATGTGGTGGCGATCTCTTTCATGAAGGATATCCGCCGTGTGTACATGTATCACGGCTCGGAGCATAAATGCATCAACTGTATCGAACATAATCTGCCGTTGACCGTGGAAAACGTCATGAAGAGTTCCAAGGAGCATAAACGCTGCGGAACCAGCTTTTTACTCATCGTCATGCTGATCGCCGTTGTAGTGTTCATGTTCGTCCGGATCGATCACCTGCTGCTCCGGATCTTAAGCCGCATCGTGCTGGTTCCGGTCATTGCGGGCATCTCCTATGAGATCCTCCGTTTTACCGGACGGCATGATAATAAGTTTGTATATATTATTTCACGTCCGGGCATGTGGATGCAGGGGCTGACCACGAAGGAACCCACTGAGGATATGGTGGAGGTTGCCATTCAGGCCGTTGAAAAGGTATTCGACTGGAAGGCATGGCAGGAGGAGAATTTCGGAAAGTGACCGTTCGGCAGTTGATGAAGGAGGCGGAAAAGCGTCTTCAAAATGCGACAATCGAAAATGCGGGCTATGACGCGGAGGCGCTGTTTCTTTACGTTTCCGGCTGGGACCGTACCGGGCTTCTGTTTGACCGGGACACGGAGGCTGCGGAGGAGCTGAAGGAACGTTACCGCGCTTGTGTGGAACGACGCGCGGCGCATGAGCCGCTTCAGTTGATCACGGGCTCCGCACCGTTCTACGGCTACGATTTTTATGTGGACGGTAATGTGCTGATTCCGCGTTTCGATACGGAGGTCCTGGTCCATGAGGTGCTGGAAACTTCCAAAAACGGCCGTTACAGCGTTCTTGACATGTGTACGGGTTCGTCCTGTATCGCAAGCGTTTTGGCGCTGGAAGGGTCCTTTTTACGTGTAGACGCGGCCGATGTCAGTGATGCCGCGCTTAAGGCGGCAAAAAAGAACGTAACAGACCTCGGCGCTCCGGTCACACTGATAAAGAGCGATCTGTTTTCAGCCATCGACGACTGCTACGACATCATTGTTTCCAACCCGCCGTATATCAAAACGGCGGACATCGCAGAGCTCACGGAGGAAGTTAAGGAACATGACCCGATGCTTGCGCTGGACGGCGGTGAGGACGGACTGATTTTTTACCGCAGGATCACGGAGGAGGGAAAGGCACATCTCAATCCGGGCGGCCGGATCTTTTACGAGATCGGCGCGGAGCAGGGGGCGGACGTTTCCGGGATACTTCTTGAAAACGGATTTTACGATGTACAAGTGATTCAGGATCTAAGCGGACTGGACCGTGTGGTCTCAGGTACGCTCGGAAGACCGGAGGATAACCATGTTTGACCGATTGGAAGACCTTCTCAGACATTACGAAGAACTGATGCTGGAGCTGAACGATCCTTTTGTGGCGGCAGACCAGGACCGGTATAAGCGTCTGATGAAAGAACAGGCGGAGCTTCAGCCGCTTGTGGAGGCATATCTGAATTATAAAAAAGCGGGTCGGACCGTGCAGGATGCGCTGGAGCTTCTGGAAGAAGAGAAGGACGAAGAAATGCGCGATCTGTATAAGGCGGAGATCGCTGAGGCACGGGATCAAATCGCGGAGCTCGAACAGCGGATGAAGATCCTGCTTCTTCCCAGGGACCCGAACGATGAGAAGAACATCGTCCTGGAGGTGCGCGCCGGAGCGGGCGGCGAAGAAGCGGCGCTCTTTGCGTACGAGATCTACCGGATGTACAGGCTGTATGCGGAAATGCAGCGCTGGAAGGTGGAAACGATCGAATTCAATGAAACCGGACTCGGCGGAATGAGTAAGATCGTCGGACTGATCTCCGGACAGGGCGCGTATTCAAAACTGAAATACGAGTCGGGCGTACACCGCGTGCAGCGTGTACCAAAGACGGAGTCGGGCGGACGCATCCATACATCGACCTGCACGGTGGCCATCATGCCGGAGGCTGAGGACGTGGATGTGAAGATCGATCTGAATGACTGTAAATTCGATGTTTTCCGCGCATCCGGTAACGGCGGTCAGTGTGTCAACACCACGGACTCCGCAGTACGGCTTACGCATCTGCCCACGGGCATCGTCATTTCCTGTCAGGATGAAAAGTCGCAGCTGAAGAATAAGGACAAGGCGTTAAAGGTCCTCCGTTCGCGGTTGTATGATCTGGAATGCCGGAAGAAAATGGAGTCGGAAGCGGCGGAGAGACGGTCGCAGATCGGTTCGGGCGATCGCTCCGAAAAGATCCGCACCTACAACTTCCCGCAGGGACGTGTCACGGATCACCGGATCAATCTGAACCTGTACCGGATCGAGAGCATCATGGACGGCGACATCGTGGAGCTGATCGACAGTCTGATCGCAGCGGATCAGGCGGAAAAGCTGGCAAAGCTGCAGGATAATTAAATATATGCAAATACTTGTATAAAACATGGATGCATAAGAAAAAGGAGCCTCTTCAGAGACTCCTTTTCTTTTTGCCGTCCGGTTGTGTATTTGCCGCTGAGCTTTACTTTCCGTCAGGCTCGTTTATTCAAGTGATCAGGCCTTATATGCCATCTCCATCAGTTTGGTCAGATTCTTCGCACAGTCCATTCCGCAGCCCGGAAGAATGTTCCCGGTGACGAACTGGACGACAGGAGAGGGAGACGCTTCCTCGAACGGAACGGTCTCGGGTGCCTGACCGCGCAGGGTCTTGGTAACGGTATCGCCCTGGTAAACGATGGTACCGTTCGTACCGCCGATCTCCATTTCCATCGGATAGCCGACGGTATCGAAACCGGTCTCGTTTACGGCAATGGCGCCGTTCTTATAACGCATGACGGTGACTGCATTGTCCTCAAGATCATCCACATTCAGCGGGTTCCGGTCAAAGATCGTGAAGGTGGATACCGCATCCTCAGGAAGTCCGAGGATCCAGTCCAGAAGGTACATGCCGTGTGCACCGAGGTCGATCATGGCACCGCCGCCGCATTCATCCTTATGGAAGAAATGCTCGGGGAGCCAGCGGCCGGTGGAGCCGTCGTGGCAGTTACGGAAACGGTAATAGTTGATCTGTCCGATCTCACCGCTGTCGATGATCTTCTTCACGGTCTTCGGTGCCGGACGGTACTTCTGAACCAGGGAAATGACGAAATTCACTCCGGCCTTTTCAACCGTTTTTTCGATGGTTTCGCATTCCGCCGTCGTCATCGCCAGTACCTTTTCGGTGAAGACATGCTTTCCGGCTTCGCAGCACGCGACGATATCGTCCGTGTGGCGGTCGGTGGAAGAGCAGACGATGACGCCTTCCGCATCACTTGCAAGAAGGGCTTCGCGGCTGTCAAAGACCACAGTCTCGTGATCCTTTACAAAATCCGCGATCTTTTCGGGATCCGGATCCCAGATGCCCACGATTTCCGCACCTGCGTTCTTTGCTTCGTTAAAATATCCGGGTGCATGGACGTGCCACACACCGAGCAGAGCTACTTTCATGTCGGCCGCCTTTCAGTATCAGTCAAAGTATACCGGCTGTCCGGTCTTGGAAGAGGTATAGATGGCTTCCAGGATCTGGGAAACGACACAAGCCTGTTCCGGCTTCGTGATGACATCGGTATCATCAACGATGGCCTTGATCCAGTTGTAAGCTTCCGTCTGTGCCGGAGATGCGGTTGCGCCGGAGTAGAACGCAACGCCGCCTGCGGACAGATCGACTTCCGTGGTGACCTGACGGTTCAGTTCGACCTTGTTGATGACAAGCTTGTCCGCAAGGATGGACAGACCGCCCTTGGAACCGCAGAGACGTACGGAACCTTCCGGCATCGGAGCTTCGGTATTTAAGGCCCAGCTGGTCTCAAGCAGCAGGGAAGCGCCGTTCTTCATGACGACCATTGCCTGCGCGGATTCTTCCAGCGGCGTGGTGGAGACACCGGCGTCGCCCCAGATGTTGGCAGCTTCCGGATGCTCGAGCTTCTTATGGGTCTTACCGACGACCATCTTCGGCTCATAGTTGTCCATAAGGTACAGGGTCAGGTCCAGAGAGTGGGTCAGGATATCGATGATCGGGCCGCCTCCCTGTTCTTCTTCATTGAGGAATACGCCCCAGTTCGGGGTGCCGCGGCGACGGATCGCATAGGTATTGACATAGTAGATGTCGCCTAAATTACCCTGTTCGATGTATTCCTTCGCATACTGCGCGGAGGCTTTCTGACGGTGCTGGTAGCCGATCGTCAGCTTCTTGCCGGTTTCTTTTGCGGCTTCGACCATGCGCATTGCATCAGCGGCGGTCTTTGCCATCGGCTTTTCGCACATAACGTGCTTGCCTGCGTGCAGGGCGTCGATCGTGCACTCCGCATGCTCTCTGTTCGGAGTCAGTACATGTACGACTTCGATTTCCGGATCCTTTAAAAGCTCCTTGTAATCCGTATAGACCTTTGCGTCCGGCGTACCGTATTCTTCCCTGGCTTTGATCGCGCGTTCCTCGATCAGGTCACAGAAAGCGACCATCTGTACGTTCGGTACATTCTTTAAACTCGGCATGTGCTTTCCGTTTGCAATGCCACCGCAGCCGATGATGCCGACTTTAACGATTCTGTCCATTTATATTCCTCCTTTAAAAAAGACCTGCTGAAAATGGGACAGCAGGTCATTAAGTACGATTTTAACGATGCATGGATTCGCGCCAATCCAGGTCGCCGCGGTCCAGGCACAGAACGAGACACTCTGCGGTGGGCAGGTTCGTTGCAACCGGAACCGAGCAGAGATCACAGAGGCGAACCAGAGAATTGTGGTCCGCAATGTCATGGAAGGTGTCCAGGCTGACACGCTCGAAGGAGATCAGAAGATCGATCTCATCATTCATGATCGCCGTTTCAAGCTGCTTGTCACCGCCGAGTCCGCCGGCCAGAAGCTCGGAAACATTCAGCCCCGTAACAAGACGAATGTGCTGAGCGGTTGCCTGTGTGGCAATGAGTTTGTAGCGCTCCAGAATATTTTTATATGCGATGCAGAAGTTCTCAAGAAGAACTTTCTTTTCGTTATCCGCATGTAACCCGATAGTCATCATGGAAGACGGCCTCACTTTCTTGATTGAAGACATATACCCCCGTACCGAATAAGACGCTTATTCCGTTAAAGTATAAACTATCCATACAGATAAAGCAATAAATAAAAAAAAATGCAATGTAGAAAATACAGGTGCGAATTTTGTGAAAAATCACAGTAGAGGCGTCAGACCATCGTTTCCCAGATCGTATACTGTTCCTCCAGCTTCTCCGCTGTTTCCTGGCGGAGTGCAAGCAGTTCGTTCAGTTTCGCGGAATTTGTCGCGATGTCCGGGTCTTCAAGCCGGGTATCGATGGAGGCGATCTTTTCCTCCAGTGACTGGATCAGATCCTCGACCTTTTTCAGGTCGTTTTCCGCCTTTCGTTTTCGGGCCTGTTCCTCCTTTTGCTTTTTCCAGTCCGCGGAGCCTGCGGAAGCGGTCTCGGTCGATACTGCGCGGGTCTCGTCATGACGCTCATGGAAGAGATCCTTCTTTTCCATGTAGTAATCGTAGTTGCCGATGTAGTTCAGGAAGGAATTATGGTAAAGCTCCAGAATGCGGGTCGCGGTCTCATTGATGAAATAACGGTCGTGGGAAACACAGATGATGGTTCCTTCATAGGAATTCAGCGCGTTTTCCAGGATCTCCTTTGAAGTCATGTCCAGATGGTTGGTGGGCTCGTCGAGGATGAGGACGTTGGCATCGGAAAGCATGAGCTTGGCGAGCGATACGCGGCCCTTTTCGCCGCCGGACAGATCGCCGATCAGCTTGTAGACATCGTCCCCGGTGAACAGGAAGGCCGCAAGGAAATTGCGGATCTGCGTATTGTTCATCGTCGGATATTCATCCTGGATCTCGTCAAAAACACTCTTTTCATTGTGGAGGACCTGATGCTCCTGGTCGTAGTACCCGATGTATACATTGGTTCCGTAGACGATCTCGCCGAAGTCCGGGGAATCCAGACCGTTGATCATTTTAAGAAGTGTGGTCTTTCCGGTGCCGTTGTCGCCGATGATCATGACGCGCTCGCCGCGCTTGATCTCCACATTGGCGCGGTCAAACAGCACACGGTCGCCGAACCCCTTTTTCAGTTCGCGGATGGAGAGGATATCGTTTCCGGGCATGACGTTCGGTGTCAGACGGAGCCGCATGGAATCGTTCTCTTCCGTGGGCTTTTCCAGACGGTCCATGTGAGAGAGCAGCTTTTCGCGGCTCTTTGCTTTTACGAAATACGCTTCGGTATTGTAGCTCTTAAAGCGCTCGATGATCTCTTCCTGCCGATGGATCTCGCGCTGCTGTTTTTCATATTCGCGGATACGCGCCTCCCACACGGCCTTCTTCTTCACGGTGAAATCCGAATAGTTGCCGGTGTAGGTGAAGGCTTCGCCCTTCACGAGGTCGATGACCTTTGTGACGATGCGGTCCATAAAATAACGGTCATGCGAGATGATGAAGACCGCACCGGGATAATTCAGAAGATAGGTCTCCAGCCATGTCGTTGCGTGGATGTCCAGGTGGTTGGTGGGCTCATCGAGGAGCA
>DCHF01000033.1 GCA_002315555.1 Lachnospiraceae bacterium UBA1759
CCCGAAGCATGTCGCTTCGGGTTTAATTACCGGAGAGGGTGGTATTCGAACCCACGTGACCGTGAAGTCAAACGGTTTTCAAGACCGCCTCGTTATGACCACTTCGATACCTCTCCACAAAATGCTTAGATAGAATAACATATCCTATATAAAAAGTCAACTGTTATTTTTCAGTTTTCTTTGAAACCCCTTCGAAGTCAAATGCCGGAATAAAGCTCTCCTCCGCCACTCCGCCCTCCTGAATGAACGCGTTTGTAACGCCAAGCTCCAGCACATGATCCAACAGCTTTTCATACTCTCTTTTGGTGGTCTTCCGATTCAGCTCGGGGTACTTTTCCGAGTGGATCACCGGTGTGTACTGGCTCATCAGACTGATGTAAACGCCATCACCGTAAGTCCGGTATACATGCTCGACCGCCGCCTTGGAATTCTTCACGTGACCGGGAAGCAAAAGATGACGGACGATGACCCCCTCCTTCATCATTCCGTTTCCATCAAATACACACTCCGGCTTCTGACGGACCATTTCCTGAAGAGCCGCTTTTGCGACCTCCGGATAATCCGGCGCGCATGAAAAAACCCCCGCAAGGCTTCCGTCCTCGTATTTATAATCCGTAAGGTAAATGTCGATCACGTCCTCCAGCATCCGGAGCGTCTCAACCTTCTCATATCCGCTGCAGTTATAGACGATCGGGAGCGAAAGTCCCCCCGCGCGCGCAAGAAGGACCGCTTCGCGGATCTGCAGGGAATAGTGCGTCGGTGTTACCAGATTGATATTAGCCGCACCTTTTTCCGCAAGCTCCAGGAAGATCTCCGCCAGCCGGTCGATGCTTACCTCCATCGCCTCACGCATTGACGAGATGCTGCCGTTCTGGCAATAGATGCAATGCAGATTACAGCCGCAGAAAAACACGGCGCCGGAACCCGCCGTACCGGAGATGCAGGGCTCCTCCCAAAAATGCAGCGCGGCGCGTGCAAGGAATACCCGCGCGCCCGTAAGGCACGCGCCCTTCTCATCCTGTGTTCGATTAACACCGCATTCCCGCGGACAGATCCGGCATGACTCAAGTTCCATAACTGCTCTCCTTTCTTTTATTATACTCCCGCCATTCCGGTTCCGCCAGCATTTTCATCGGTCCCTGTGTCTAAACATTCTTGACGTTTTTGCTCATTATTTGCTGTTTATATATTCAACTCCCATTTTATTGTCATTTTCCATTTACAAACCGTCTTTTTCATTCTACTATTTTAAATCGTATACCTTATCAGTTTTTCTGTTTTATACTCGCACCATTAAAGCAGAAAGGACAGTTCCATGGATCTTGACAAAGAACAGGCATTGTTTCGTGAAAACCTGTTCAGATTTCAAACGGAAAAAGGATATTCGGAGATCAAACTGAGCCAGACGATCGGCAAGTGTAATTCCTACATTCAATCGATCTCCTCCGGTAAGAATATGCCGCGCTTCAATACTTTCATTGAGATCTGCCGCGTTTTGAAAAAGGACCCGATCGAGTTCTTCCTGCAAGGAGAAAACAATGACTATCTGATCGACACTCTGCACATAGCGGAAACCTTCAGCGAGCATGACAAACAGAAGCTGAAGGAATTTGCAAAACAACTGGCCTCAGAGAACCAAAAGAATAAAACCCAAAAGTAAGACCGGACGAATCGCATTTCGTACCGGTCTTTTTTGCGCAATGTTCCGCTCTCGATTGCAAGTTGAAATCCCCTGTGCTATGATGAAACATATTGTGTGAAAGGAGATGGACATGCGCGTAAAGATCATCCGCCACGGGAAAGTGGATATGGATTGGAAAAAGCGTTACACGTCGAAGGAATATTCCACCGTCTGGGACCGTTACGATGAAATGGACATCTTCCCGGTGACCGTCCACTGCGACACCTATCCGAACAGAAGGGTCTATGTAACGGACATGAAGCGCACGCACCAGACAGCGGAGCAGTATCTCGGCGTTTCCGATTATGAAGTCCTCCCCGTTCTGATGAACGAAGTCCCGCTGGTCCCGTTCATTCGTACCCGCCTGCATCTGGCCAAGCGCATTTTTGACATCATGGGCCGTATCCAGTGGTACTTCCCGTGGAGCCGCCAGCCTGAGACCCGCGGCGCTACCTATGACCGTTGCGACCGTCTCATCGCATTTTTGGAAGACCGCGACGAGGACTGCGTACTGGTCCTTCACGGGTTCTATATGCACGCGCTTCTCGGCGCGCTGAAAAAGCACGGTTATCAGCTGGATAAAAAGCATTTTGTCATTAAAAACCTCTGCACCGTGGAGGCTGTAAAGGAGATCGCATCATGAAGATCGTTACATTCAATATTCGAACCAGTGACAAGGATTCCACCTTCGATGGTTCCAACAGTTTCTGCTATCGTGAGTCCCTGATCCGCAAGGAGCTGAAAAAGGAGCAGCCGGATATTCTCTGTTTTCAGGAGATGCGTCCGTATCAGGCCGATTGGGCCGTGGACAACATCAAGGACATGATGTTCCTGGGCTGTGGCCGCGATACAACGCTGGCAAATGATGAATCCATGCTGGTCGGTCTGAAGACCGGTGCTTTCCGCATGATCGCCATGGATACGTTCTGGCTCTCCCCTACTCCGGAGGTCCCCGGCTCGCGCTATGAAGACCAGAGCGATTGCCCACGCTGTGCCACGGAGCTTCTGGTCCAGTACAAGAAGACCGGACAGATCTATCGCATTTTGAACACCCACCTCGATCATATCAGCAGCAGCGCCCGCGTTCTCGGCGCCACCGCACTGATGGACCGCCTGAAGGTCTCCGCAGAACGGTACAAGCACTTCGGTAATTTCAAGACGCTGGTTTTCGGCGATTTCAATGCCGAACCCGGAGATCCCGAGATCGACTACATGACGGCCGACGGTTCCTTAACGGACATCACCGCCGGGGTCGGTTTCACCTATCACGGTTATGATCCCGCACAGTATCACACCAAGATCGACTACATTTTTGTTTCACCGGATGTGGCGGTAAAGAGTGTTGAAAAGTGGACCCGCGAGGATCACGGATTATTCCTTTCCGATCACTATCCGATCAGCGCGATCGTTGATGAAGAATAAAAGCCGAAAATAAACAAAAAGAGCCTCCTCTACCGAAATCCGGTAAGGGGGCTCTTTTATTAGAAATCCCATTCATCCGTAAGAAATCATCAGATCTCACACGGTTGCATCATCAATATGCGATCATCGGAATGCTTTCCGCGATCTCTTCCGCCGGAGCCTTCGTTCCGGCTGCAACCTCATAAATATGCTCCGCGGAGGCCACGATATGGCCGGTCATTTCCGTATACGGCTGACAGCAGATATCAAAGACGCCGATGTTGTAGTTCTCTCCATCGAAACGGCCCAGCAGGAACTGGTCATTACACTGGAAGTAATGCGCGCCGACGCCGTAGGGATGCGCCGCAACACACTCGAAATAGTGACGTATAGCGATACCACGCTCGTTCTGTGTGCGAACAGCCTCAAGTCCGGTCGCGGTCAGACCCTTATCCAGCGCGCCGAAATGGAACTCGCCGATCATGACCGGAAGATCCACACCGAGGTCCGCCACATGCTGGACGGAATCACTCGGATCCACGGCATAGCAATTGATCGAGAATACATCAAAATTCTCCCAGCCCGCGGTCAGGTCCGGATCGGAGATCCACGCCCAACGCATGCCGAGGATCATGTGGTTCGGGTCGACGGCACGGCAGGCCTTGGAGGGGATCTCCACATAAGCGCGCACCATACGGACGGAGAATTCCTTCAGATCCTTTTGGGCCTGCTCGGAATATGCCGATGCCTTCTCCTGATGCTTTTCAAGGTCCTCAAAGGAAGTAAACGCAGTTTCCCAGGCCTCGTTCAGCGCGTCGACAGTTCCGTACTTATCCTTCAGCGTCTTGATCAGTTCCGCCTTGCAGACGGTCATGGTCTCGTTATAGAGGACTTCATCGGCGATGATGAGGTCATCGACAAAGGCCCACGCCGGCTCGTTGCGAAGGAAGTAACCGATCTGCCACGGGTCATCCTTCCGATCGCGGAGTGCTTCGGCACAAGCCGCGGCATTCTCGCGGTATTCCTCGGAAAGAACATCCGGGAAGTCGCGGAAGATCCGCACCTTGGTAGACGGAAATTCCGGGAGACGGCTGACATAGGGAACGCCGCAGGTGCCGTAGAGAGCTTCATCGGACCAGTTGCCGATGGTATTGAAACCATTCTCACGCAGCATGCCTGCGCACATCTTTTCCCAGTTCTTCTGCCAGTCATCGCCAAAGACGCGGTACAGATTGGCCGCCATGAAATTGTACAGGACCATGTCGCGCGGGTCGGTCTCGCGCCACTTGCCGTACTGATAGAATTGTCCGAAGGGACCGTTCGGGTCCGGGACCTCTTCCAGCCACTTTTCAACGCCGTCCACGCGGGAATCGGAGAACGCGCGTACACAGTCGCAGCCGAAGGAGAAGAATGCGTTTCCGTCCGGGTCGGTCAGCCACCAGCGGCCGTCCTTCTTGATGCTGGAGAAAAAGCCGGTTCCGTCCTTCAGCTTCATGTCCAGCGCTCCGCCCCACTTGGACCAGTTTTCAAAGGGATAGCCCTCTTTTACACGCGCAAGTTGTGCCGTGAGAAGTGCCTTTAACTCTTCCTCGCTGTGGATCTTTTCCGGCCACTCGCGCTGCGCGTTCTGACCGAAACGATCGACCATGATCACGTCCGCGAGTTCTTCACGCTCGGGATATTCATCGGTGTAGATCATGTCCGTGATCTCGATGGTCAGCTCATGATGGCACGGCATGGACTTAAGCTCCGACTTCACGATGGCCTCGCGCTTGATACGGCTGCCGTGGCAGACCATTTTCAGCGAGCCGGCAACCGGTTCCGGGAACAGGACCTGGCCGTGCAGAAGCTCGGTGTCGATCACGATGAAGCTCTTCACATTCGGAAGCAGACCGGTGCGGAGTTTAAACGTAGGCTCCTCATGGCCCTCCTCATACAGGTCTAACTGGAACGCCATGCTGTGCTCTTCCAGCACCTTGATGTAATACGAACAGTAACGCTCCGTGCGCGCCGCGAGCTCCGGCATGACAATGCCGCCGCCGTCCTTCGGAAGTTTAAGTTTCAGACCGTTTTCAAGTACTTCCAGCACTTCCGTTCCTTTTGTTACGTTTAAGGGATCCAGAATCATTTCGCTCCTCCTTCTCAGGGTAGATTCAGTACAAAGTCCGCATGGTTTCCGCAGACTGTAAACTCATTCATTGCAAAGCCGCCCGCAAGATAAAAGACGGGTTCCACGTTCATCTCCTGCGCGCTTCCGACCCGCACACCATCCTCCCGCACCGGAAGGATCCATCTTGCCGCGGCTTCCGACCGGAAGGAGACCGTTACCGTCTCCTTCGCGATCCGATAGGTGATCTCCGCCATAAGGGGCATCCCGTCAGATGCTCCTTTTGCCTTTTCCCCATCCAAATTCGTAAACGCCGCGCAAACCGTGACGACCGTTTCCCCTTCCGTCTCCGACACCCGGATCTCACTGTCCGGATCCAGGCAGGTCGCATAGTTCTTTCCGCAAACGGTCACTTCGCCGCGCAGGATCAGCGTCCGATGGCTTCTCTCTCCCATCGGATACTGCATATTGAGCGGCTCCGTCTGCTTATACTCCTACGTGGATCCGCCCAGGATCACCCCGGTCTTTTCGTGATACAAAAGACTCATCGCGCCGCCCGACGCGTGCGCCGCGCCGTTTTTCCAGGTATAGTTTTTATAGTCATAGCCGGTCACCGTTGCGATGAAGCCGCCCTTCCGGATCCGGTACGTATCGATCTCCGGGTAGTACTTCACTTCATCACCGCGATCCTCGTAGGGAAGCGGTGTTCGAGACAGTTCCCCGACCTTTTCCGCCGCCATCAGTGCTTCCGCAAGACCTGCGCCGTGGCTGAATAAATGGTGGGTACAAGGCTCCTGTCCAAGCTTCCGGTACTCAAGGCCGCCATACAATGACTTTCCGTCCGAACAGGCTTCGATGAGCTCCAGATTCCGGAGCGCCGCCTCCATAAGGCACGGCTCGTATTTTGAGAGCTTGATCAGGGAAGCGGCGGCACCATCGGAGGTGCGGCTTCCGTAATACGTCCATTTATTGTTGCGGCAGCCAAAGGAATTGTCCCATGCCCCGTCCGGGAGCATAAACTCCATCGCCTTTACGGCATATACCGCAAGCTTATTCAGAGTCGCTTCATCCCGGAGAAGCTCCGCCGCATCGACCAGACAGGGAATGGATTCCTCCATATCGTAGCCGATGTCCACCGGCCGGCAGCCACGCTTCGTTACCTCGTCATGCAGAAAACCCTCGCCGACAAGAAGGCCGTTTTCCGTGAACCGTTCCAAACAGTACGCAAGCAGTTCCCGCCCGCGGGCGATGTATTCCGGAAGCCCGAACCGCTGACCGGTCATCACGTTACAGCAGGCCGCAGCGGCGTAATAATTGATATTGGTCCCGAAGCCCGGAACGATGGTCTCATAGACCCAGGTGCCCATCGTCCGGAGGCGGCTCTTCAGAAGCTCCGCAAAATCCGCCGGAAGGATGGATTCATACGCTGTGATCGTGTGCTCAAACATCATCAATGAGAACACGGTGATGCCCTTCCAGGAGTTGTTGCCGTCGTTCAGGAGAGCACCATCGCTCAGCATAAGTCGTGACTGAAACCGGACAACTGCCTGCGCGGCTTCCAGATACTTGGAATCGCCGGTCTTGTCGTAGACATAGATGAACGGAAGGACGGCATTGTCCGCGCGGCCGTGAACGGCCGTGCACGCCTGGCACAGAAAACCGCCGTCATGCGGAGCTCCGTAGCCCCGGATCTGAAGGCGGATCAGTTCATCACACCAGTTTTTCAGTAAAGTCTCATAATGCTTCACGGTCAGCTCCTTCCTGTCAGAAGTACAGCACTATATACTTTTTGTATGCCCGCAGCCTTCAGCTGCTTTGCGCACGCGCCGGCGGTACTTCCGGTCGTGTAGATGTCATCGATCAGGATCACGCTCCGGTATTTCCGCACCGGACCGTTTACCGCAAACGCGTCGTTCAGATTCAGCAATCGTTCGGTGTTCTGAAGTGTTTTCTGTGCCGCTGTGTTTTCCCGGCGTACGAGATAATGCGCATCGACCGGGATCTTCCAGACTTCGGCCAACCGGTTCGCAATCTCCTCCGCCTGATTGTAGCCGCGCTCCAGTAAACGCTTCTCATGGACGGGCACAGGAATCAGCGCTTCTGCCTCCCAGCTCCGCACCTTTTCCTCAAAGCGCTTTGCCATGCTGAGACACGGATAATCCAGAAGCTGCGGATTCTGATGATACTTCACCTGCGACATCATGCGCCGAAGCGCCTGTGAACCATACTGTCCCCAGGCGATGCCCTCGTCAAACGCCGGCGGTTTCCGCCTGCAGTTATAGCAATATTCCGCGGTCTCGTCCCGGATCGGCTGCCCGCACTTAAAACAGACCGGGCCGCGCACATAGCGTATCTTCTTCACGCAAGGCGCACAGATCAGGCTCTTTCCGGGCGGCAGAACGTCCAGACAGATGGGGCAATGCTTCGGATAGAAAATATCAAGCATCGCCATAGACTTGTTTGATCATCTCAAGAAGGCCGGTATAGCGCCTCTGCTCGTCATTGTTTAAAATCATCTGTGCAAACGTGTCGTACTTTCCAACGATGCAAACGCAGGACTTTGCACGCGTGATTCCGGTATACAACAGGTTCCGGTTCATCAGCATGCGCGGGCCGGTGAGGAGCGGCATGATGACCGCCGGATACTCCGAGCCCTGTGCTTTATGGATGGTGACCGCGTAAGCAAGCTCCAGTTCATCGGCCGTCTGATACGGATAACTCACCGTTTTACGATCTTCATACTCGACCGTGATCGTTTCTTCAAAATGGCTGATCCGCTTGATCACACCGGTGTCGCCGTTGAACACGCCCATTCCGCGTTCCTGCGGGAATGTGCCTTCCACGACCCATTCCAACTGATAGTCGTTCCGGATCTGCATGACTTTATCGCCCTCGCGGAAAACACCGAACGAGAACTCTTTTTCCTGTTTTGCGGGCGATGCCGGATTCAGAGCCTCCTGCAGCACCTTGTTCAGGTTCTCAACGCCGAGCGCACCTTTTCGCATAGGCGTCAGCACCTGCAGATCCTTGGTATCCGCATGCACATACCCCGGAAGCTTGTCCTTGAGGAGCGTGATGGTCGCACCGGTAATAAGCCCCGCATTGTCACGGAGAATAAACAGAAAATCGTTAGAGCGCTTAACCTCAACGACCTCGCCGGCATTGATCCGGTGTGCGTTCATAATGATATCGCTTTCCTCCGCCTGACGGAAGATCCGGTTCAGGCGGACCACCGGGAAGCAGTCCGAACGGATCAGATCCTTCAGCACTTCACCGGGGCCGACGGACGGAAGCTGGTCCGCATCGCCGACCAGAATCAGACGCATTCCCGGGACAACAGCCTTAAGCAGCGCATGCATTAATGAAATATCGACCATGGACATTTCGTCGATGATGATGACATCGGCCTCGAGCGGCATGTCCGCATTCCGGTTGAAATGTCCGCCGCCGCTTGTCGGGTCACCATTGACCTCCAGCATACGATGGATAGTCTGCGCCTCATACCCCGTTGCCTCCGTCATGCGCTTGGCCGCGCGTCCGGTCGGAGCCGCAAGCAGGATATCCAGGCCCTCGCGGATGAAATAGCGGATGATGATATTGATGGTCGTGGTCTTGCCGGTGCCGGGGCCACCGGTAATGATCGTGATGCCGTTCTGCACCGCCTCATACACCGCACTCCGCTGCAGCTCGTCCAGCACGACTCCGCTCTCTTTTTCCAGACGTTTCAGATTCACGGCGATCTCACTCATGGTCACCGAATTGTCGCGAAGGTTCAGGTCCTTCATCATAACGGCAGTGTCCGATTCCATCCTGTAGAAGGCCATCAGATAGATATGGTCTTCCGATCCGGAGCGCTTAATGACGATCTTCTTATCGACCAGAAGATCCGTCAGCACATTGTCAAAATCCGCGATCTCCGTATCTAAAAGAGCCTCCGTGTCCGCGAAAAGATGGTCCTTGGGCAGATAGGTGTGGCCCATGGAAGCAGACTGGCTGAGCACATATAAAACGCCGCAGCGCACGCGGTATTCGGAATCCGGACGGATGCCCATTTGGACGGCGATCTCATCGGCGGACTTAAAGCCCATGCCTGTGATGTCTTCCGCCAGACGGTACGGATTCTCGCGCACGACCCGATAAAGATCCATGCCGTAGCGACGGTAGATCTTTACGGCCATCTGCAGAGTGATCCCGTACTGCTGCAGGAAGATCACGGCGTTACGGACCTCCCGCTTTTCAATGACCTGTTCGGCGATCTGCATAGCAGAGCGCTCGCTGATGCCGCGCACCTCGGACAGGCGCTCCGGCTCCTCCTCGAGGACACGGAACGTATCCGCACCGAACTTTTGAACGATGCGCTTGGCAAGCGCCGCGCCGATACCTTTGATTGCGCCGCTTCCCAGATAACGCTCTATGGACACCTCATCGCCCGGTGCCGTGAACTCGTAGCTCTCCATCTTCATTTGCTCGCCGTAGATCGGATGTACCACAAATTCACCGCGGGCAGTCAGATACTCGCCCTCGGAAATGCTTGGGAACACACCGGTCACGCAGTGCTCTTCTTCATCTGTGGATAAGGTCAGGACCGTATATCCGTTCTCTTCGTTTCTGTAGGATATCCGTTCCACATAACCGGTCAGTTCTTCCATTTGTTCTCCAAACCGTGTAAAAAAATGCGCTGATACAGCACAGGCGAACGTGGTGTGCACGTTCGCCTGTTCCTTATTTTCTCAGTGATTCGGTCAGTCGTCTGCGCCGAAATCGTAATTATTGATAAATTCAATGTATCTGCCGGTACCGATGGCTACACAGTTCATCGGGTCCTCAGCGATCATCGTCTGGATGGAGGTCTTCTCTTCCAGAAGACGGTCCATACCGTAAAGAAGTGCACCGCCGCCGGTCAGTACGATACCGCGGTCGGAAATATCCGCTGCCAGTTCCGGCGGCGTCTTTTCAAGGACTGCGTGTACCATGTCCACGATCTTATTCGCGGATTCGGTGAGTGCTTCCAGCGTCTCATCGGATGTCAGCGTAACGGTCTTCGGAAGACCGGTGACCAGGTTGCGGCCGCGGACATCGAGCGTCAGCTCTTCATCACGCTTATAGCAGGTACCGATCTTGATCTTGATCTCTTCCGCGGTTCTTTCACCGATCAGGAGATTATGCTTTCTTCTCATGTAGCGAACGATGGCTTCATCGAAATCATCACCGGCAACCTTCAGAGAATCCGAAACAACGGTTCCGCCAAGGGAGATAACAGCGATATCCGTGGTACCGCCGCCGATGTCGACGATCATGTTTCCACAGGGCTTTGCGATATCGATACCCGCACCAATAGCAGCTGCAACCGGCTCTTCAATAATGAAGACCTCGCGTGCACCTGCATTGATCGTTGCATCTTCTACTGCTTTTCTTTCGACCTCGGTAATATGGGACGGTACACAGACGGAAATACGGGGTCTGCGGAACGTACGCTTGCCGAGTGCCTTCTGGATGAAGTAACGGATCATCTTCTCCGTGATGGTGTAATCCGAAATAACACCCTGACGGAGCGGACGAACAGCCTTGATATTGCCCGGCGTTCTGCCGATCATCAGACGTGCCTCTTCACCGATCGCCTTGATCTCATTCGTGTTTACATCATACGCAACAACAGAGGGCTCCTTTAAAACGACGCCCTTTCCGTTAATATATACCAGAATACTTGCGGTTCCTAAATCTATACCAATATCGGCTCCACTGCCAAAAAAGCCCATAAAAAACTCCTCTCAAATCGAAAAACAACAGCCAACTTTGACGCCGAATGCGCCTCACAAATCAAAATCAGACAATACTCCGACATATATCAGAGTACCATATAAAGCATAAAACAACTCCCGTTTTTTGTCAATGCAAAAACGGGAGTTTGCTCGTCAAATATCAACCGATCTCCAGCTCGGAAAGGCTGTCCATTTCTTCGGAATCCATTTTGAACTGGAGGTTGTAAAGCTTGGTATACATGCCGTCCAGCGCCATCAGTTCATCGTGTGAACCCTGCTCGACGATCCGGCCCTTGGATATGACCGCGATCTCATCGGCGTTCTTAATAGTGGACAGACGGTGCGCCACGACGATGGTCGTGCGACCCTTACAAAGCTCGTCGAGTGCCTGCTGGATCAGGACCTCCGTCGTATTATCGAGCGCCGATGTTGCCTCGTCCAGAATCAGGATGGCCGGATTCTTAAGGAACACGCGGGCAATCGACAGACGCTGCTTCTGACCGCCGGAAAGACGGACGCCGCGCTCACCGATCTGGGTATCATACCCCTCCGGCATCTCCATAATGTAATCGTGAATATTGGCGCGCTTCGCAGCCTCGATGACCTCCTCTTCCGTTGCGTCCAGCCGGCCGTACAGAATGTTATCACGAACGGAGGCATTGAACAGATAAATATCCTGCTGTACGATACCGATGTTTCTTCTCACCGACTCCATCGTCATGTCGCGGATATCCTTGCCGTCGATCAGAATAGCGCCTTCACCGATCTCATAGAAATGCGGAAGCAGATGACAGATGGTCGTCTTACCGCCGCCGGACGGACCCACAAGCGCGTATTTTTTGCCCTGAACAATGTCCAGATTGACATGATCCAGGACGCCCTTCTTCGCATCATAGGAATAACTGACATCTTTGAATTCGATGTGTCCCTTCAACGTTCCGCAGTCCTCAGCACCTTCGCGATCGACCTCGGACGGCTCATCCATGATCTCCAGAAAACGCTCAAAACCGGTAGCACCGTTCTGGAACTGCTCCATAAAATTGATGAGCGTCGTTACCGGATTGATGAACAGGCCGATGGAAACAACGAACGCGGAGTAGTCGCCGAATGTGATCTTGTTGTCATACAGGAACAGTCCGCCGCCGATCAGGATCACAACGTAGAACACATTGGTGATGAACGTCGTGGTGGAATGGAACTGGCCCATCGCCTTGTAGGAATCCCGGCGTGCTTCGATGAAGTCCTGGTTTCCGTATTCAAACTTTTCGCGTTCCTTGTCCGCGTTATTGAAAGCCTTGGTGACGCGGATGCCGGAGATGCTGCTCTCCAGGGATGCATTGATGATGGCGATGGACTTTCTGGAATGCGCAAAGGCATCGCGCATGCGGTCCTTTAACAGAACCGTCACCAGGATCATGAACGGCACACACGCAAACACGATCAGTGTCAGCCATACATTGATACTGCACAGATAACAGAACGACACGATGATCGTAATGGAGGAGATCAGCACGTTTTCCGGGCCGTGATGTGCAAGCTCGGAAATGTCCATCAGATCGTTTGTCATGCGGGACATGATCTTACCGGTCTCATGATTGTCATAGAAGCTGTACGGCAGCGTTTCCAGATGATCGAACATCTCGCGACGCATCTGCGCCTGAATGTGAACGCCCATCATATGACCCTGATACTGAATAAAGAATTCCAGCATCATGCGGATCGCATAAAGAAGCAGAACTCCGAGTCCCGCAATAATGATCATGCGATAGTTGCGGTTTGGAATCAGATCATTCAACATACGGCGTGTTACGACCGGGTAAATGATACCGATCAATGCTACCAGAAGAGAGGCACCCATGTCCAAGGTAAAAAGCTTCATCTCGGGTCGGTAATAAGACATAAAGCGCTTCAGCGATTTCATTTCAGTTTCTCCTTTACATAGATCAGGTCCTCCGGTGTGGTGACCTTGATATTCTCATAACTGCCCGGCGTAAGCCGTACAGGATGATTACCGAAGTTCTCAACGACCATCGCATCGTCCGTGATGTTCAGACCGCCGTTTCCGTTTTCACGCAGATTCCGGTATGCTGACGTGATGACCTCCCAGGAGAAGCCCTGCGGTGTCTGAATGATCCAACACCGCTCACGGTCCGGAGTGGAACGGACAAAACCGTTTTCATCCGCAATTTTGATCGTATCCTTGGAAGGCACGGCTGCAACCGCGGCACCGTATGTGACGGTGTCCTCGATCACCCGGCCGATAGTCTCCTCATCCACCAGGCAACGCGCCGCATCGTGGATCAGCACGTAATCACACCCGCCCAGTTCCTCGAGCGCACGAAGTCCGTTCACCGAGGACTCCCAGCGTTCGCGCCCGCCTGCAGTAATGATCACGTTTTTAACGTTTTTCCCCATATGGGCATCATGTTCAAGGAGTGCCTGCATAAACGCAAGATGCTCTTCATTCGTCACGACGCATACCACATCGGCAACGGACAGGAATTTATCCGAGCTGTGCATAAAGATGGGCTTGCCGTTGATCTCCAGAAACTGCTTAGGTATCTGACTGTTCATGCGCGTCCCTTTTCCGGCCGCAAGAACCAGTACTCCGATTCGATTCATTTTGTCATTCTTTCCGTTCAATATTACAGGATCAGTCCCGGTACAAGATATGCCAGGATGTCGATGATCACTGCTGCCATAATAATACCCGCAAAAATCGCAATGGAAGCCTTCTTGATATCGTATTCAAAAAGGGATGCGATCAGCGCCCCGGTCCAGGCGCCGGTTCCGGGGAGAGGAATACCGACGAACAGGAGCAGGAAAACAAACTCGCCTTTTTCCGCGCCCTTGCTCTTTTTGGACGCGCGCCGTTCCAGGGATTCCACGAAACGGACCAGGATATGATGTTCCTTCATAAACGCAAAGATCTTGCGAATAAAAAGGAGAATAAACGGGATCGGAATGATGTTGCCGATGATGCAGAAGATGTTCGCCGTAACGAACGGGATCTTCAGAAGGGAGGCAATGATCAGACCGCCGCGGAGTTCAATGAGCGGAATCATGGAGACCAGCGCGACGAAGATCTCCTTCGGCATCCACTGGCCCAGGGTCGAGGCATACCAGTTTGCAATCGCTTCCATGTCATCTCTCCCCCAGTTTCAGATTCGGAACGGCATTTAAGTCCCAGTCGGAACGGGTGCCGCTCAGGTATTCATAATAACCGGCGCAGCCGATCATAGCAGCGTTGTCCGTGCAGAGGATCGGCGTCGGTGCATAGAAATTCACGCCGGCCTTTTTACAGGCAGCCGTAAGAGACGCACGCAGGGCGGAATTGGATGCCACGCCGCCTGCGATGGCCAGATCCTTGTAGCCCTTTTCCTTGACGAACGCCATGGCCTTTTCGGTGAGAACATCGACAACAGCCTTCTGGAAGGATGCCGCAAGATCCGCGTCATTCACTTCCTCGCCCTGCATGCGGGCATGATTCAGATAGTTCAACACCGCAGACTTGAGGCCGGAAAAACTGAAATCGTAGAAGGCGCCTTCGATCTTGGCCTTCGGGAAAGTGATGGCGTTTGCATCGCCCTCCTTGGCCTTTTTGTCGATCTTGGGACCGCCCGGGTAACCGAGCCCGATGGCTCTTGCCACCTTATCAAAGGCTTCACCGGCCGCGTCATCACGCGTATGACCGATGATATTGAATTTACCGTAATCCGTCACCTCTACGAGGTGCGTATGACCGCCGGAAACGACCAGACATGCAAAGGGCGGTTCCAGTTCCTTATGACAAATGAAATTCGCTGCGACGTGTCCCTCGATGTGATGAACACCTACAAGCGGTTTATCTGCCGCAAAAGCGATCGCCTTTGCCGCGGAAACACCCACAAGAAGTGCACCGACCAGGCCCGGACCGTACGTAACGGCTACCGCCGTAATGTCGTCCAGGGTCACTCCGGCCTCCTTGAGCGCTTCATGTACGACCGGGATCACCTTCTCCACATGCTTTCTGGACGCAATCTCCGGCACAACGCCGCCGTACAGCGTATGCAGCGCGATCTGCGAGGAGATCACATTGGACAGGACTTCCCTGCCGTTTTTCACCACCGCCGCTGCTGTTTCGTCACAGGAGCTTTCGACGGCAAGAATATAGACATCTTCCATGTTCATACCTTTCAATGTCACTCTTCATCCTCAAAATTCAGGTCCACAGAGTAACCGTCCTTCGGGATGACACAGTTCTCAAAAATTGCCGTGATCTCATCCTTGAACTGTTCCGGATGTGTCATGGCCGGGCTGTAATGCGTGAACCAGAGTTCCTTTACGCCCGCACGTTTTGCAAGCTCCGCGCCTTCCTGCATCAGCATGTGCTTATGCTCCTTCACACGGCCGATCTTATCAAGCTCGCCGTACATGCCTTCGCAGATCATGATATCGGAACCCGCGGCATTCTCCACGATGGTATCGACCGGACGTGTATCCGTGACATAGGTCACCTTCAAGCCCTTTCGATCCGGGCCCATGACCATATCCGGTGTATACGTCACGCCATCCTCTTCCACGGTCTCGCCGTGCTGCAGGCGATTCCAGCATTTGATCGGGATCCCGGCTTCCTTTGCCCGCTGCGCGTCAAATTTTCCCGCGCGGTCGATGGAAAGCGTGTATCCGTAACACGGAACTCCGTGCTGGACCTTGAATGCATGGATCTTGTAACCATTAATCTCAAAATCCGCCGTCGGCTCGGAGAACTCGCGAAAAACGATCTTGAACGGAAGCTCCGGCGCCACAACGCGAAGAGCGTTCACCACGCGTTCCAGGCCTTTCGGGCCGATGAGGATCAGGTCCTCCTTGCGCTCGGCATTGCCCATGGTGAGCAGAAGGCCGGGAAGGCCGCTGATGTGATCACCGTGATAATGGGTGAAGCAGATCACGTCCACCGGGTTGGAGGAATATCCTTTTTTTCTCAGAGCCATCTGGGTGCCTTCACCGCAGTCGATCATCAGCGAACTGCCATTGAACCGTGTGATCAGTGAGGTCAGATAGCGGAACGGAAGCGGCATCATGCCGCCGGTTCCCAGAAGACATACGTCTAACATACTTCAACTCCGTAGATTCCGGCGTCTTCGGTCGGATCCTCATAGTATCCTTTCCGAAGGCCGATCTTTGTAAACCCGTGCTTTTCATACAGGGCAATGGCCGGTGCGTTGGAGACACGTACCTCCAGCACAAGGCGGGTGATGGAATTCTCACGGGCATAAGCAAGCATGGCGAGGACCAACGCATTGCCGGCGCCCTTTCTCCGGCATTCCGGAAATACCGCCACATTGGCCACATCGGCCTCATCCAGGACCACGATCATGCCGGTGTAACCGACCATCGTTCCATCCTCATCCTCTGCCGCAAAAAATACATAGTGCGGATCAAGGAAGCTCTCACGCAGCGTGTTCTCCGACCAGGGGCGGGAAAAGCAGGCCTTTTCCAGGGATGCCGCTGTGACGATATCCTCTTCCGTCATTCTTCTTACGTTCATGGTCACTCCGTTGCGAGGCCGGCTGCTTCACGCTCCTGTTCCGCCTGCGATTTCTTGAGATAGACCGGTTCAAATTCAAATGCGCTGACTGCTTTTCCCTGTTCATAGAGCACGCGGCCGTACTCCGCGATTGCAGAGGCCTTTTCGCTCTTTATGTGGGCCGGCGCAAAGACCGGCGGGATCTCCGCACATTCCTGAATAACGTTCTTGTAAACATCCGCGCCGTCGCCGAAGTACAGGACTTTCCGGCCCTTTTCTTTCGCTAGCGTCTCCGCATTCTTCACCTGTTCGCGGACAGGGAGACAGCACGGGGCTTCCAGGCGGATGAACTCTTCATTTTCAAACAGATACAGGCCGGTATAGACCTCCGTTCTGCGCGCGTCCATCATCGGGCACAGCACATACTGAGAGCCGTAGCAGACATAGGCCAGCGCGTCCAATGTCGGGACGCCCACGACCGGCTTGTTGACGGCATAGGCCAATCCCTTTACTGTTGCGGCTCCGATGCGAAGACCGGTGAAAGAACCGGGGCCCTCGGAAACAGCAAACACATCCACGTCCTTTGCAGCCGTGTCAGTCATCTGAAGGACCTCTTTGATCATCGGCAGCAGGGTCTGTGAATGTGTCTTCTTAAAGTTTGTCGTATATTCGCATACGATTGCATCGTCTTTTAACAGCGCGATCGAAGCGGTCATCGCCGCAGATTCAATTCCCAGAATCTTCATTGGCATTCCTTTCAAAAATCAGGCTCGGTGATCGTGATCCGCCGATAGTCGTCTCCAAGCTCCGGGGCCTTTTCGATCAGCACCTTCTTCACTCTTGTGGGGATCAGCTCCGCAATCAGCGTGGACCATTCGATCAGCGTAACACCGTCACCGAAGAAATACTCTTCGTATCCGATCTCATTCATTTCGTCGATGTCATCGATACGGTAGACATCAAAGTGGTACATCGGAAGGCGTCCGGAGTGATACTCCTGGACGATCGTAAACGTGGGAGAAACCACATGGTCTTCGATCTCCAGGCCCTTTGCAAAGCCCTTCGTAAACACGGTCTTACCCGTTCCGAGATCACCGTTCAAACAGACAATTTCTCCGGGAGCAGCCGCGCGACCCATCGCTTCGCCGATGGCCATGGTTTCTTCCGGAGAGTTCGTTTCAAAAATCTTCTTCATCACTGCTTTCCTTACCGCTCATATACATGCCTCCGCATTACCGGAGGCATGTGCACAAGCTGTGTGGTATTACTGTGCATCCTCGACGTTCGTCTTGTGGATCCACTTGAGATAAGCATTCATAAACTGGTCCAGTGCGCCGTCCATGACAGCCTGAACATTACCGGTCTCCTCCTGCGTACGCAGGTCCTTGACCATGGTATAGGGCTGGAAAACGTAGGAACGGATCTGGGAGCCCCAGCCGTTTTCCTTGACTTCACCGCGGATGTCGGAAAGCTGATTCTCGTTCTCCTGCTTCTTTAACATGTATAACTTGGCCTTCAGCATTTCCATCGCCTTGTCCAGGTTCTGGTAATGAGAACGCTCATTCTGACATGCGACAACGATACCGGTAGGCAGATGCGTGATACGTACTGCGGATGAGGTCTTGTTGATATGCTGACCGCCGGCACCGGATGAACGGTAAACGTCGATACGGAGATCGTCATCCTTGATCTCAACATCCAGGCTCTGCTCGATGACCGGCATGATATCGCAGGATACGAAGGAGGTCATGCGCTTACCTACAGAGTTGAACGGGGAGATACGGACCAGACGATGGATACCGTGCTCGGAACGCAGATAACCGTATGCGTTTTCACCGGTGATCTGAATCGTGACAGACTTGATGCCGGCTTCATCGCCGTCCAGGTAATCCAGGACTTCAATGGAATACCCCTTCTTTTCTGCCCAGCGGGTGTACATACGGTACAGCATACCGGCCCAGTCACAGGCTTCGGTACCACCCGCTCCGGCATTCAGGCGGAGAATCGCGTCATTGTGGTCAAACTCATCGCAAAGAAGTGTCGTAATACGGAGTTCTTCAAAACGCTCCTTAAAATCGGCAAATTCGGAAGCGACCTCTTCCACCATGGAAGCATCCTCTTCCTCTTCACCCATCTCGATCAGGGTCTCGATGTCTTCATACAGCTGCTCCAGGCTGTCAAATTCCTTGACCGTATCCTGAAGATTCTTCAGCTTCTTTGTGATCTCACTGGACTTCTCCGGATCATTCCAGAAATTCGGGTCCTCCATGTACATGGAAAGCTCCGTGATCTGTTCCTTCTTTGCGTCCAGGAAAAGCGCGCTTTTCAGTTCCTTTAACGGTTCTTCATACTGAGAACGTGCATATTTGTACTGGTCAAATTCAACCATAAATTATCCTTTCAGTGTGCTTTTCTATGTGGCAGGTCAGTTTGCCATGCCGGGTCTTCCGTGGCAGTTTTTGTATTTCTTGCCGCTGCCGCACGGACACGGGTCATTCGGATAGACCTTGGCGGCCGCACGCTTGACCGGCTCCTTGGCCTTGGAATCGTCCTTGTTGGTGCCGGTGATCTTTGCCACCTGTTCGCGCTCTTCCGGACGCTCGATGCGTGCATGGTAGATGGAACGAACGGTATCCTCGCGGATGCTCGCCATCATGCCGTTGAACATGTCATAGCCGGCCAGCTTGTACTCCGTCAGCGGATCACGGTTGCCGTAAGCCATCAGGCCGACGCCCTGACGCAGCTGATCCATGTCGTCGATGTGATCCATCCATCTGCGGTCGATGACCTTTAAGAGGACCACACGCTCCAGTTCACGCATCTGCTCAATATCCGGGAACTCCGCTTCCTTCTTCTCGTACAGCTTGACAGCCTGCTCCTTGAGAACATGCTTCAGCTTATTCTTGTTGAACTTCTCGACGTCATCGATGTGGATCGGCTCTTCAATCGGAATGACCGGGATCATGACCTGGTTGAACTCCGTCATGTTCCACCGCTCCGGAGACTCATCGTCCGGAATGGTCATATCGACGATGTTATCACAGACATCGGTCACCATCTTCATGATGACATCACGCATGGACTCGCCATCCAGAACCTGGCGGCGTTCCTTGTAGATGATCTCACGCTGCTCGTTAATGACCTCATCGTACTTTAACAGGTTTTCACGAACCGAGTAGTTATTGCTCTCGATCTTCTTCTGAGCCTTTTCAATGGCACCGGAAAGCATCTTGTGTTCGATCTGCTGGCCCTCTTCCACGCCCAGGGTGTTGAAGATGTTCATGATGTGTTCAGAGCCGAACAGGCGCATCAGATCATCCTCCAGGGAGATGTAGAACCGGGATTCACCCGGGTCGCCCTGACGGCCGGCACGGCCGCGGAGCTGGTTATCGATACGACGGGCTTCATGACGCTCCGTACCGATGATCTTCAGACCGCCGAGTGCTTTTGCCTGCTCATCGAGCTTGATATCGGTACCACGGCCTGCCATGTTGGTGGCAATGGTGACCGCTTTATACTGACCGGCCTTTGCAACGATCTCCGCTTCCATCTCATGGAACTTTGCGTTCAGGACATTATGCGGAATACCGTTTCTCTTTAACATGCCGGAAAGCAGTTCGGAAACTTCAATGGTGATAGTGCCGACCAGAACGGGCTGACCGCGATCATAGGCTTCCTTGACCGCCTCAACAACCGCCTGGTATTTTTCCTTCTTGGTCTTGTAAACGGCATCGTCCAGGTCCAGACGGGCAATTGGCATATTGGTCGGGATCTCGACTACGTCCATGCCGTAGATGTTACGGAATTCGATCTCTTCCGTGAGTGCCGTACCGGTCATACCGCACTTCTTGTCGAACTTATTGAAGAAGTTCTGGAAGGTGATTGTAGCCAGGGTCTTGGATTCACGGTTGACCTTTACATGCTCCTTGGCTTCAATGGCCTGATGCAGACCGTCGGAGTAACGGCGGCCCGGCATGATACGGCCGGTGAATTCATCGACGATCAGGACCTCATTATCCTTGACAACGTAATCCTGGTCACGGAACATCAGGTAGTTTGCGCGGAGAGCCAGCGTCATATTATGCTGCAGCTCCAGGTTCTCCGGGTCCGCATAGTTCTGGATCTGGAAGAATTTCTCAACCTTTTCAACGCCCTGCTGGGTCAGGTTGACGACCTTATCCTTTTCATTGACCATGAAGTCTCCGGATTCCGCCTGCATCTCACCCATGATGAGATCCATCTTGGAGGTCTCCACTTCATTTTCACCGCGCTGCAGGCGCTTTGCCAGCATATCGCAGACTTCATAGAGCTGTGTGGATTTGCCGCTCTGACCGGAAATGATCAGCGGGGTGCGCGCTTCATCGATCAGGATCGAGTCGACTTCATCGATGATCGCATAGTTCAGTTTACGAAGGACGAGCTGGCGCTCGTAGATGACCATGTTGTCACGCAGGTAATCGAAACCGAGCTCGTTATTGGTGACGTAGGTGATGTCGCAGTTGTATGCCTCTCGGCGTTCTTCCGGCTTCATGCTGTTTAAGACGCAGCCGACGGAAAGGCCCAGGAAACGGTGCATCTGGCCCATCCACTCCGCGTCACGGGCAGCCAGGTAATCATTAACGGTTACGACGTGAACACCTTCACCGGTCAGTGCATTCAGATATGCGGGAAGAAGACAGGTCTGGGTCTTGCCTTCACCGGTCCTCATCTCGGCGATACGGCCCTGATGAAGAATAATGCCGCCGATCAGCTGAACTTCGAAATGCTCCTGATTGATGCATCTTCTGGTTGCTTCACGCATAGTCGCAAAAGCCTCCGGAAGAAGATCATCCAGAGTTTCGCCGTCTTTATATCTTTTTTTGTATTCATCCGTCTTTGCACGAAGTTCCTCATCGGAGAGGGACATCATCGTGGGCCGGAGTTCAATGATCTTATCCACCAGCGGACGAATCCGCTTGATTTCTTTCTCACTTCTTGTACCAAACAGTTTTGTGATTAAACTCATGGATACCTCCTGTGCACATTTGGTAATAGTATATCACGAAATATGCCGTTATTCAAACATATATTTGCGGATAATATCGAAAGGCGCGCCGGAAAGGTTCAAAAGCTCCTCGTGGAAACCCTTTAACGTATAGCCGTCTTCCTTGGCCGCCTGCGTGCGGATGCTTTCGATCTCGATGGAACCGATCACATAATCCAGGTATCCGCCCGGGTCACCGAGCACATACTCATAGATCCATTCCGCCGCTTCCTCATTGCCCTCGCCGAAGTACTCTTCCACGAGAGTGAGGACATCGTTCTTATCCCAGCCCTGCGCGTGAACACCGAGGTCTGCGCGGGCATAAATGCACAGCGTAACAAAGTCGTTGATCTTGGCAAACTCCGCCGCCTCATCCGATACACCTTCAATAAGGCTGTAGGCATTCAGTTCGATGTACTCGGCCCAGCCCTCCGCAAAGCCGTTGGTGCCAAGGAGCTGATGCAGGACAAGATCCGAATGTTCCTTCAGATAATTGGTCTGATACAGATGGCCGGGGTAGCCCTCGTGCGCCATTGTGAGGAAGATATCCTCCGCCTCATCGCCGCGGTCGCAGTTGATCAGAATGTTATTGACTGTGTTTGTATCGACCGGCGGGATGAAATAGCAGGCCGGGCTCAGGTACTCGCGAAGCGAGCTGTCCACATAGTCGATATTATATTCCACGTCGGAAAGATCCGGATAATCCTCCTTGGTCGCCTCGATCAGCATCTTCATGATCAGGTTCGGATCCGTGGAAGGATACTCAAGATTCAGCCATTCTTCGTACACATCCGGGTTCCGGCGGTAGATCAGCTGAAGACGGGTGATGCTATTCTCCATCTGGTCATCCAGAAGTTCGCAGAGTTCCAGCGGAGTCTTTGATGTACCGACACTGGACTTGACCATATAGGAATAGTAATCATAACCATCCGGGTAGTTGCAGAGACCGCCCGCGTAAACGTTGCTTCCGCGGAGCGCCTCCAGGCCCTCAACTAAAATATCGTAAGCGGCATAGACACCGGATTCTACAAGCTCGGCATTCCGTGCTTTATATGCTTCGGTCGTTTCCTTATCCAGACCGAGCGCTTCCACCTTCTGATCAAAATTTGCATACAGGAAGCTGTCCTCACGGCCTTCCATGAACTGGCTGCACTGATCCAGCACATTGTCCAGGAGCGCATCCTCCATGAAGAGACCGGCTTCCGCCTTCTGTTCTTCGTAACGGACCAGGCCGCCGAAATACTCCGGCAGCTGCTCAAGAAGGGCCAGATAGTTGATCACATCCTGCTCGGTTCCGAAAGAATACTCCGCAAGATAGATGGGAAGCTGTGCCTGGAAGCCCGAGTTCGGGCCAAGCGGCTCATAGTAAAGCTCCAGTCCGATGGAGGAGAGCTCCGTCATGCAATAGCTCTCAAGCATATCGTAAACCAGCTGTTCTTCCGTTGTCATCGAATCCTTATCGTAGTTTTTAAGATAGCTCAATGCATCGTACAGCCAGGACTCATACTCCTTGGAATCCTCCTCGGAATAGACGGGGTCGCCCCAGGTGGCCTGTGCGGCATCGATACCGTAGGCTTCCGGGTCCGTCAGAAAGAAATGAACGTTCAGGGTATTGCCGTCCAGAAAATAGGCAAAGACCGAATCGGTGAATTCCGTAAAGGTCAGGCCTTCTTCAAAGTTCGATTCTTCCGGGGCATAGTCCGGGATCTCCGCTTCTTCCGTAGAGTCGGCGGCTTCCGTGGTTTCGTCTTCCCATTCGTTCCAGTCGCTCCACACCTCATCCCAGTCTTCATTTCCGCCCAGAAACTCATTTATGGCAGAGCCGATCTCCGGGTGATTGTCGGCAATGCTCTGACCGACCTTCACACCGACGAGGGTGGTAAGGCATCCGGACATAGTGAGTGCGGTTGCGGTGACAAGCGCCAGTACTGCGGCAAATCTGCCGGTCTTTTTCAATTTCATATTTTTCATAGTACCTTCTTTGTTTGATCGCGCATGTGCGCTCTCATAGATGTTCGACGATCATTCCGCCTTCTTCTCACGGTCCGGTGCGCAGATCAGTTTGCAGATCGGATTCCCCATGGAGGAAAAACGTTCTTCATATTCCGTCATGACATTGCCGGCGTTCATTTCATCGTTGTGATGAAGATCTCGAGTGCAGCCAAGAAGCTTCCAGCCGGCGGCTTCGATCTCCTCAAGCGAGAAATCAAAGAGGCCGACGTTGTCCGTCTTGAATTCGACGATGCCGGCGTCCGCGAGGATCTGCTCATAACGCGCCAGGAATTCCCGGGAGGTCAGTCTTCTTTTATGATGACGATCCTTGGGCCACGGGTCGGAAAAATTCAGATAGATCTTTGCGACCTCGCCCTTATCAAATGTGCTTACGATCTCTTCCGCGTCCATACGGAGGAAATATAGATTGTCGACCTCCATCTCCGCTCTCTTCTGCAGCGCGCGGATCAGAACGGAAGACATCTTTTCGATGCCGATGTAATTCACCCCCGGATTCTTTTTGGCAAGGGTCGTGATGAACTGGCCTTTACCGGTGCCGATCTCCAGCATCAGCGGCCGTTTGGTCCCGAAGACCTCCGCCCATGCGCCTTTCTTTCCGGCGGGCTCCTGAACTACAAAAGGATTTACAAGCATCTCTTCCTTTGCGCCCGGTACATTTCTGAGTCTCATAAGTGCTCCTTTGACCGGTCGATGAACGACCGGCACGATTCAAATATCCTTTCGCCAAAGCAGCACGGAATAAGCCACTTTAACTGATATAGTATAACATACAAGTGTGAATTTTCATAGGTTTTTTGCGGGTTTCGACAAAAAAGATGCATTGCGTAAAGAGGAATCTCATTACGTAAAGAAGAATCTCATTGCATAAAGAAGAAGGGGATTGCATAAAGAAGAAGGGGATTGCATAAAAAAATCCCCCGGTCCGAAGAGGCGATGCCGCGCCGTTTACGGTGCGGCATCCGCCGGAAAGGATCGAGGGGATCGTATTTGACGAAAATGATCGGGAGGATCGTATTAACGGAATTCTTTTACATTCACAAAGGTCGGGCCGCAGCATTCCATATCGACGGCGCCGCCGTATAACTCCTTGCCCAGTTCAAAGATCCAGAGCTCGCGGCCGTTGTCCGGAGTGATCTCCAGAATATTGCCGTCCACAAGGATCGATATTTCCTTCATCGGCGCAAGGTCGCGAATCACGCGGACCGTCGGACGGGCCGCGTCATAGCCCTTTCCTTCCGGCTTGATGGCAATGATCTCATTGTCACTTTCTTCGGAATAGACACCGAGGATCGTGAGTGTACGGTTTTCCGCATCGTAAAGAACATCGGTATCATAGAGCGTCAGTTCAAAGGAGGAAAGCGCTGCCTTCTGCGCGATCAGTTCGACCTCCAATGCGCCGGGGGTCTGCTGATTGTAGGTTGCGGATGCCGCATCCTCATCGGCAAACGGGGCCAGCATGATCTGCTCCGCACGGACGCAGGCATCGTCCAGTTCATCGGCGATGGCTGCATTCAGAACAAGCTCACCGGCCTCATCGCGGACGAGCGTCAGCACACGCGGAATTCCCATGGAACTGGTGTAGGGTTTCTTGGGATCATGGGTGCGGAGCCACGGAAGAAGTATCACGCGGTCCGGGCCGTTGAAGGTCTGCGCGGCATAGGGAACGCAGGTCATAAAGCCATACTTGACATCGCTTTCGATGGTGAAGACGCTGCCGTCAAAGCTGCCGGTGACGTAAGTGCCGTCCGCAGCAAGAAGAACATATGCTTCTGTATCCGGTTCACCCTGTACCGGGATCCGGCGGAGATCCGGGCACTCGCGCATTCCCGGGATCACCAGGTCCTGCGTCTTTGTCCAGGTCTTCAGGTCGTCGGAGATCAGAACCGCAAACTTGTCCGGCTCGGTGATAAAAAGCGCCATATAATAATGACCGGAAGCTTCATGCCAGTAGACCTTCGGGTCGCGGTTGCCGTCGCCCAGGTTTTCGACGATTACGCCGTCCTTGACAAGGGTTGCGCCGCCATCGACGGAATGTGCCAGACACTGCACAAACGGCTTGCCCTTGGTCCAGTCACTGTTGTTTCCCGCTGCCGTATAGAAGAATGCGACAGCATCCTCTCCGAGGCCGAGCACGTTTCGGGTATCCGGCATTCCGCTGCCGGAGAACATCGTACCGAGCGCATCCGGGTACAGCGCCTCATCCATCTGCGTCCAGTGAATCATATCCCTGGAAGCCGCATGTCCCCAGGTCATGTTTTCCCACTTTTTGCCAAACGGATTATGCTGGAAATACATCAGATAATTTTTTCCGTCATAGGCCAGGCCGTTCGGGTCATTCATCCAACCCACAAGCGGCGTGAAATGCACAAACGGTCTCATGCACTCCGCATCGGCGCGGGTGTCCGACTGCTTGATGGCAGCCACAAAAGCCTCCGTCATTTCGCCTTCCAGGGTCACCGTCTTACCGATCAGGTCCTTCACCGCATAGGTTCCGTAAAAGTCCTGTTCCCAGGTCACTTCCACCCGCTTCGGGTCGATGGGCACGGCAAACTCCATCACCTTTTCTTCGTCAGCATAGAACGAGAGACGCTTATTCTCTCCTTCATATACGACTGGCAGTAAAAGATAGGGTTTTTCAATTAAAATCTCAGTCTTCATTTCAAGTCTCCTTATGGATGTGAAATACGGTTATCCGTGTTCTCTACCTTTGTATTCTACAGAAAATCGCCTGCAAGTACAACCGCAATTCTTATGAGAAGCCGAAAAAACAGGTGTTTTTCAGTCCTTCCGATCCGTTTTTTCGAAAATATATTTTTTTGAAAAAGTGCTTGACTTTTAGATGTGCAATGGTTATAATCACGTATGTGCCTTAAAAAAGTGCTTGCATCTTTAGCTCAGTTGGTAGAGCACCTGACTCTTAATCAGGGTGTCCAGGGTTCGAGCCCCTGAAGATGCATTGGTCGAAAGCTTAGCATTATGCAGGTTTCCGACTTTTTTTATGCCAACATAAAAGGTTTGCATCTTTAGCTCAGTTGGTAGAGCACCTGACTCTTAATCAGGGTGTCCAGAGTTCGAGCCTCTGACGGTGTACAGGTAATCCTCAGCAGTGATGCTGGGG
>DCHF01000031.1 GCA_002315555.1 Lachnospiraceae bacterium UBA1759
GCATCGGCGATACGATCCGCGTTTCCCTGACCGGGGATCCGATTGAGGAGATCAAATCCGCGAAGCAGATCCTGCGTACGCTGGGACTCCGGAAGGGCGGGATCGAAGTCGTTTCGTGCCCGACCTGCGGAAGAACGTCCATCGATCTGATCGGGCTCGCAAACCGTGTGGAAACGATGGTCCAGGCCTATGACGACCTGAATCTGAAGGTCGCTGTCATGGGCTGCGTCGTTAACGGCCCGGGTGAGGCGAAGGAAGCGGACATCGGCATCGCCGGCGGCAACGGAGTGGGCCTTCTGATCAAAAAAGGCGAGATCCTGAAAAAGCTTCCGGAAGCGGAGCTTCTTCCCGCGCTGGAAGACGAACTGAAAAACTGGCCGCGCGGATAAGGTCGACCGGACGGCACGGGTGGTAACTGCACAAAAACATAGTAAATATGCGCATTTTCGCCCATAGTGCCGAAAAAAGTAGTGGCATAATCGGAATTAGTGTGCTATAATATCACGGATTGCGATAAAATAAGAGTTACAGGCGCTTTTTCCAGGCGGTAGTAACACCCAGGAGGAATGAAATGTTAAAAAATATCGAAAAGCTTGAAGGCAATATGGTAAAGCTGACCATCGAGATCTCAGCTGAAGATTTTAAGGCTGCGATCAAGTCCGTTTACCAGAAGAATAAAGCACAGTACAGTGTTCCGGGCTTCCGCAAGGGCAAAGTACCGCAGGCAATGATCGAAAAGATGTACGGTGAAGGCATCTTCTACAATGATGCACTTGATATCGCGCTTCCGCAGTCTTATGCAGCAGCACTGGACTCCGAAGAAGGCAAGGATGTTCAGGTCGTTGCTCGTCCGGAGATCGAGATCGTTGAGATCGGTAAGGATCAGCCGGTCGTTTATACCGCTACCGTAGCTGTAGAGCCGGAAGTTACCCTCGGCGCGTATAAGGATCTCGGCATCGAGAAGAAGGCTGTTGAAGTTACCGATGACGACATTCAGGCTGAGCTCGAAAAGGAGCAGAAGAAGAATGCACGTACCATCACCGTTGAAGACCGCGCTGTAGCTGAAGGCGACACCGTTAACATCGACTATGCGGGCTTTGTCGGCGACGAGCAGTTTGAAGGCGGCACCGCTGAAGGTCAGGACCTGAAGATCGGTTCTCATTCCTTCATCGATACCTTTGAAGATCAGCTCGTTGGCAAGAACATCGGCGACGAAGTTGAAGTCAATGTAACCTTCCCGGAAGAATACCATGCAGAGAACCTGGCTGGCCAGCCGGCAGTATTCAAAGTAAAGATCAACGGCATCAAGGCTGAAGAGCTTCCGGAACTGAACGATGAGTTCGCTTCTGAAATTTCTGACTTTGAGACCCTTGACGAATACAAGGAAAGCCTGAAGGAGACGGTCGCTGCAAGAAAGCAGGACGCTGCTGATCGCGACTACGAGGATGAAGTTCTTAAGAAGGCTGTTGAAAACGCTTCCATGGATATCCCGCAGCCGATGATCGAGGCTGAGGCTGAGCAGATGGTCAACGAATATGCACAGCAGCTCTCTTACCAGGGTCTGAGCATCGATATGTACTGCCAGTACATGAACACCACCAAGGAGCAGATGGCTAAGGATAACGAGACCGTCGCAGCAGAGCGCATCAAGTCCCGTCTTACCCTGAAGGCGATCGCAGCAGCAGAGAACGTTGAGGTTTCCGACGAAGAACTGACCGCTGAGCTTCAGAAGATGGCCGATGCTTACAAGATGGAGCTTGCAGAAGTTGAAAAAATGATCGGTGATGCTTACAAGAACCAGATCCGTGACGATCTTTCTCTTCAGAAAGCACTTAAGATCATCACTGAGTAATTCGATTATTACATCAGTATAGGATAAAGACCCACGGGGACACGACGAGGCTTCGTGGGTCTTCTTTTTTACAGACAGGAGGCAGTAATATGAGTTTAGTTCCTACAGTCATTGAGGAAACAAATCGCGGCGAACGCGCATTTGATATTTATTCACGTCTTCTTAAGGAGCGCATCATCTTCTTAGGAGATGAGGTCAATGATGTTACGGCAGGCCTTGTTGTGGCACAGCTTCTGTTCCTGGAGTCCGAGGACCCCACCAAGGACATCAGCCTGTACATCAACAGCCCGGGCGGCTCCATCAGCGCCGGCATGGCGATCTATGATACCATGCAGTACATCAAGTGCGATGTATCCACCATCTGTGTCGGTATGGCGGCATCCATGGGTGCATTCCTTCTTGCGGGCGGCACCAAGGGCAAGCGCTATTCCCTTCCGAATTCCGAGATTTTGATCCATCAGCCGCTTGGCGGCGCACAGGGTCAGGCTACGGAGATCCAGATCGCGGCAGAGCACATCCTGCGCATCAAAAAGCGCATGAACAACATGCTGTCCGAGTTCACCGGCCAGGACATTGAAACGATCAACCGCGATACCGACCGCGACAACTGGATGACTCCGGAAGAAGCGAAGGCATACGGCCTGATCGATGAGATCATCAAGAATCACTGACCTTTATAAGGAGTTAATATGCCGAATAACAAGGAACAGGAGTTTCGCTGTTCGTTCTGCGGAAGACCCAGCAGCCAGGTCAACAAACTGATTGCCGGCAAGAACCGCGGAACCTATATCTGTGATGAATGTGTGGAACTCTGCACCGAGATCATTGCGGAGGAGATGGGAGAGACTGCGCGTGCAAATGCGGAGATCAATCTCTTAAAGCCCCGTGAGATCAAGGAAAAGCTGGATGAATACGTCATCGGCCAGGATGCGGCCAAGCGTGCGCTTTCCGTTGCCGTATATAACCATTACAAAAGAATCATGCATGCGAATGAATCCGAAGTGGAAATCCAGAAGAGCAATGTCCTTCTGATCGGTCCCACCGGTTCCGGTAAGACTTTCCTTGCGCAGACGCTCGCGCGTCTTCTGAACGTTCCGTTCGCCATTGCCGATGCGACTTCCCTGACGGAAGCCGGTTATGTCGGTGAGGACGTTGAAACGATCCTGCTCAAGCTGATCCAGGCCGCGGATTACGACATCGAACGTGCGCAGACCGGTATCATCTACATCGATGAGATCGACAAGATCTCCAAGAAGGGTGAGAACGTCTCCATCACGCGTGATGTGTCCGGTGAGGGTGTACAGCAGGCGCTCCTCAAGATCATTGAGGGCACCATGGCCAATGTACCTCCGCAGGGAGGCAGAAAGCATCCGCAGCAGGAGTGCATTCCGATCGATACGACGAATATTCTGTTCATCGTGGGCGGTGCATTCGACGGTCTGGAAAAGATCGTTCAGAGCCGTCTGGATACCGGATCCATCGGTTTCAATTCCAAGGTCGTCAACAAGCATGAGGCAGACATCAACACGATGTTCAAGAGCGTCATGCCGGAAGACCTCGTCAAGTTCGGCCTGATCCCCGAACTGATCGGCCGTGTGCCGGTGACCGTCAGCCTGGATCTTCTGGACACGGAAGCACTGATCCGTATCCTGAAGGAGCCCAAGAATGCGCTGACCAAGCAGTATCAGGCACTGTTCGACATGGATGAGATCCAGCTGGTATTTGAAGACGAGGCGCTCGATGAGATCGCAAAGCGTGCCGTTGATCGCGGTACCGGTGCCCGTGGCCTCCGTGCCATCATGGAAGAGGTCATGAAGGACGTTATGTTTGACATCCCGTCCGATGAGAATGCAGGCATCTGCACGATCAACAAGGATATGGTACTCGGACAGGGCGCACCTCTCATCCGTCCGCGCCGCTTCTCCAAAGAAGAGGAGTGAACATGGTCATTAAAAGCGTGAATTTGGAAACGGTCGTCGGCATTACGAGCCGGCTGCCCGAAAATGAGCTGCCGGAGTTTGCGTTTGCAGGGAAGTCGAACGTGGGAAAATCGTCCATGATCAATGCCCTGATCAACCGGAAGTCCTACGCGAGGACTTCGCAGGAGCCCGGAAAAACGCAGACCATCAACTACTATAATGTCAATGATGCGTTGTATCTGGTAGACCTGCCCGGTTACGGATATGCGCGTGTTTCAAGAGAAACGCAGGAAAAATGGGGCCGGATGATCGAGCGGTATCTGAATACCTCCGATGTTCTCCGCCGCGTATTTCTTCTGATCGACATGCGGCATGAGCCGTCTGCGAATGACATCAACATGCACGAGTGGATCCTGAGCCAGGGCTTCAAGCCGGTCGTCATTCTGACCAAGGCCGACAAGCTTTCAAAGAATGAGCAGTTCAAGATGCAGTCCGTGATCCGGAAAGCGCTCCGTGCGCCGAAGGATGAGATCCTGATCCCGTTTTCCGCTACTTCAAAGCAGGGGCGCGATGAGATCCTCGCGATCCTGGAGGCCGAACTGGAAAAAGTTTCCGATGAAGCGCAAACCATTGAAGAATAAGGCAAAAGCTATATGATCACCCAGGAAGGTGTACAGTCTGTTTCTGTACATCTTCTTTTTTTTATGCTATGCTGTCGAAACGCGGAAAGAAAGGGCCTCCTCGCGATGCCTTCCGCGTGCATTTCTCATCATATCCGGCCGGATCGGTTCACATCAAAAAAGAAAGGACAATCCATGAAAAAATCAGGAAAACGGGCTGCGGCATATGTCGCGGGAGCACTTGCTGTGCTTTTATTTCTTACGGCGGCGTTTTCGCTCAGGGCACAGGCGTACAGCATCACATGGCCGGAAAAGGAACTGTACGGGCATTATTATGTGCTGGCAAGGACCGGCGACGGGGATTATAACGAGGGGTATGAGTTCCGGGACATCATTACGTTCTATCAAACGGTGATGGAAAATTTCAAGGCGTGGGAGAGCGTGAGCGGGGTGGATCTGACATCGGAAGAGGTGTTTTCGGATGCCTCCTGGAAAAAGCTTATGAACGGTGATGAAAAGATCAAAAGGAAGGAACGGGTGCCGAATCATGAGGCATTTATCGCGCTGTGGCAGAAAATGATACAGGAAGGGCTTACCGATCGGGTGAATGCGGAAAAAGCCCGGAAAATGCGGGCGATGCTGATAAGATTCTTTGCATCGGAGGATGAGGTGTGGTTTCGTGAAACGGACCGGATGACGACAAATTACATCCGCCTTACGGTGCCGACATCGCTGATCCCGTCTCGGTACGATCCTTCTGACGGAAGAGTCGGCTACTGCACGCAGATCAATTACGAATATCCGGGCGCGGGAGCCGTGAGCTGCACGATGGATGCCGGGAAAATGGAAGAAGCGCTGGGCCTTACCGTTGAAGAATATGAAGGGCTGCTGAATGTGTTGAAACGCGGCTATCCGGTGGACGCAGGATTATCCGGCAGTGGATTTGAAGATCTTCCGGCAGAGGCAAGACAGCAGGGAACGCAGTATGCGGTGTGGCTGTATCTTCAGGGGAAGACGGGCAATGATGGAAACGGTCCCGCGTTTTCCGGACGCATCCTGACGCGCGAAATGCTGAAAAACGTCACGGATCCGGAGCTTAATCCGGAAGATTCCGCGGTCGATGTCCTTTCTTACATCGACTATCTTCTGGAAACGGCGGAAGAAGCGCCTGTGGCATCGATTTCGGTCGATTTCGGCGAATTTACGGAAGAAGACGGGTGTTTCCTCTCAGAGATCACCTTGGGTGGAAAATACGCAAATAACGGCATTCGACTTGAACTTGAAGATCTTCCGGAGGGGAGTGTGCTGAGCTTTCGGGGAGACGACATCGGACTGCTTAAAACTGACGAGAGGGATCTTATAAGTCCGGAGGATACGGGAAGCAGGTTGAATTCGAATGAGAAACAGTCCAAAAGCGCAGTCTGCGACCTCAACGGTTTCAACACGGAGACAATCACAGAGAAAACGCTGATGCTCCGGATCCCGAAAGAGGGTAACGATTCCCGGAAAATCCGCATCACCGCCTATGCATTTTCCGGAACCGATGATACCGCGGTATCGCTGTGGTTTCAGGAGGCTGCCGGGAGTACGCAGCGGATGGCGGTGATTGAAAAGGAGACGGTGACAACAGAGGGGATGATTACGGTGAGGGCATCGGCTGTGACACCGGAGAAGGAAACTATCGAACCGGAAGAGGAAAGTTCGGAGGGAACAACAGGAGAAACCACGGAAGAAACGACTGCGGAGGAAACGACGACACAAGAGACCACGGAAGAAATAACAGAGTCTTCCGAAGAAGCGACCACAGGAGAGACCACAGGAGAAACCACAAATGAGTCTGTAGACGAACCGAATATGGAAACGCCGGGAGAAACAAACCCGGCTGAGACGGAGAGTAAAGCTGAGCCGGAGACCGGCACGGAGACCGATGAATCTTCAACGGTGCCGGGCATGATCGAACTGAACACGCAGGAACCGCCCCGCGTCATGGGCGCATCCAAGTCCCAGGTGCTTGGAGTTTCACCGGAACATGCGTTACGTTCATTGATCCCGGTGATTCTTGCTTTAGCACTGTTTATCGTGATTTTAGCGGGACTTCTGATCCGGAAAAAGCACGAAAAAGACCGTAAATTCACATAACTTTATTGCATTTACGAAAAGAACTGTGATATATTCGGTGTATGAGGAGGAATCTGCACAAAAGTCTGTTTTTTGCGCAGTGATTATTTGTATGAATTCACAAGCCTTTTCGGTCTTCTATCTGACAGTATCATCGATAATCATGGCCCTTGATCTGGGGCTTGCATATCTTGCTTTTCGGAAAAGAGATAAGAGCGGAAATGTGCTGGGCTTGACCATGGTCTTCAGCTTTCTTGCGATGTTCACATATTTCGCGAGCGTGTTCTCAAAGAACTATTTTTCGTTCTCGCTGAGTTCATCCTTATATTTTATTTCCATCGATTTCCTCGTTATCTACATGTGGGAATTCTGCCGCCGTTTCACCGGTTTTGAGAACGGTAGATTTCTGAAATGGTCGCTCCGAACATTGCTGGTTTTCAGCGTGATCGATATTCTGGTCATGCTCATCAATCCCTTTTTTGAGATCGCAATCAGCTACAATGAGATCACCGGGCACATTATCAAGTACAGCTTCGAGATGCACTTTTTATATCAGTGCCACCTGTTCCTTTCCTATATTTACATCGTTTACGTTATTCTTTTCTTTGTTATCAAAATTTTCAGGACCCCCGGCGTATACAAGCGCCTGTATGCGTATCCGCTCATAACGATCCTTCTTGTTGTTGCACTGAATGCGGTCTTTTTAATTCTTCCGTCTTTGGAATTGGATATCGCGCTTTGGGGTTATCCGATCGCGGCATTCCTGCTTTATTTTGACCTTTATTATTACAAGACCCACGGTTTTGTCAATAATTTCAAGAATGACATGCTGGAGAATCTCGGACAGGGCCTTGCACTGTTCGATTACGAGAACCACATGATCCTTCATAACGAGCGAATGGAGAAGATGCTTCCTGAGATTGTGATGTTCGACGGTATGGAACTGAAGGATTTTCTGGAAGCGTCCGGACTTCCCGAGGTCAATGACCTCCATGAGGATCGCCGTTCCGTTCAGTTCTACAGTTCGTCTCAACATGCGATCCGTTGTGATATCAATCTGATCCGTGACCGTAAGCGTAACGTGACCAGCCAGCTGTACATCTTTACCGATGTCCACCGCGACACCGATGTACTGACCGGCTTCAATAACTGGGACAGTTTTGTTGAACTCTTGCAGGAGAACCCGGAATCCTTCAGCCGGCCGATCTCCGTTTGCGTCTGCGATATCAACGGCCTTACGATGATCAATAAGACCCTTGGCCGTAATGTCGGAGACCAGAAGATCCAGAACCTCGCAAAGACGATGCGCGACGAGTTTCCGCGTGACACCTATTTTGTTCGCGGACAGGAAGCCACACTGATCGCTCTGTGTTACAAAATGTATGAGACCGATGCCATCCGCGCACTGGTCAATATTGCCAAGAAATGCGAAAGTAAGATCCAGTACGCGGTCAGCTATCTGAATGTTTCCGACGGCGATCTTCTGGAAAAGGTATCGGAAGCCAGCCGCGCGCTTGCCGCAAAGAAAATGCTGGACAAGAACTCCAGCCATTCCGCAACGATGAATTCCCTGATCCGTGCGCTTCAGGAGTGTGACAGCGATACGGAAGCCCATGTTTCCCGTACGCGTGAAGCGGGCGCAAAGCTCGGCGCACGTATCGGCCTTTCCGATGTCCAGCAGTCCGACCTCGCACTGTTATGTCTTCTTCACGACATCGGCAAGATCGGCATCCCGCTTGAGATCCTGAATAAGCCCGGTAAACTGACCGGAGATGAATGGAAGGTGTTAAAGACGCATGTCGAGAAGGGCTGGCAGATCGCAAACAGCTCTCCGGAGCTTTCCGGCATCGCTGATATGATCCGTCATCATCACGAACGCTGGGACGGTAAGGGCTATCCGGACGGACTCACTCATGAGAGTATTCCGCTGTTATCCAGAATCATTGCTATCGTCGATGCATATGACGCTATGATCAATAACCGTTCCTACCGAAACGCGCAGTCGATCGAATACGCACGGAATGAGATCCGCAATGGCGCAGGAACACAGTTCGACCCGTACATCGCAAGTGAGTATCTGAAGATGCTTGAAGAGGAAGAAGACGAGAGCGCGAAGAACGGCGAGTCCGCCGCTGCATCACACGGTAAGGAGTCGGTACAGCTTAATATGGAAAGGCAGGCCATCACCAGTTCCATGAGTACTGCTGATGGAGATTCGCTCAATACGGACGGGGCCTTTGTCCATCTGGTCAAATACAGCCGTTATGTGCTGGATCTGCATCAGAACATTGTACAGGTCGATGATACCTTTACGGAACTGACCGGTTACACCGCTGAGGATGTCGTTAATAATGAGATGACGCAGGCCGATCTGATCTTCCCCGAAGACCGTACGGAATATCTCTGTCAGGTCAGCGAACAGCTGGGGCGTCATCAGACCGCCTACTTTGAGCACCGCATCCGGAAAAAGGACGGCAATACGCTTTATGTATGCTGCTTCGGTAAGGTCTTCTATGATTCCGCAACACGCGAAGAACGTTCGGAGGTCATCATTTCCGACAGCACCAGGACCTATGCGATGCGTCTTGTTGCCGAAGAAGAGCGTAACCGCGCGGAAAATCGTCTGCGCCGTTGGGAGACCCTGTACCGTCTGGATTCGCTGACCGGCCTACTGAACCATGAAGCCTACATGAACGATGTGGAGACCCGCCTTCTGGAGAAACGTTACCGCGTCATGCTGATCATGATCGATCTGGACCGTTTCAAGGAATACAACGATACCTATGGTCATCATGCGGGTGATCAGTTCCTGCTTCAGGTATCCCAGTCCCTGATGTCCACGCTTCGTGAACGGGACCTGGCATGCCGTATGGGAGGCGATGAATTCTCCATCTGCCTGTTCTTTGACCTGACCAGCAGCGATGATGTCATGAACCGGAGAGCGCGAGAGATCTTTGACAAAGTCAGCGTCACGCTTACCGCGGAACGCGGTGACACCGGCGTATCGATGGGTATGGCGGTATCCAATGACAAGCTGAATACCTTCAACAGTCTTTACGAAGCTGCGGACAAAGCCCTTTACTACTCCAAGGAGCACGGTAAAGGCCGCCTGACCGCATATCACGAAGACGTATAAAAAAAGAAAAGCCCCGTATGCAGACATCTTATGGATGAAGCATACGGGGTATTTTTATGATCAGTCAGTAAAAATAAAATTGTCTGCGGTGATCGGAACGAATCCCCAGTGCGGGATCCGGTCTTCCTCCGGCGGAAGCTGCATGTAGTCACCGAAGTGGATCGTCATGACTTCCTCGGCCTTCACCGGGGCCGGAAACAGATACTCGCCGATCGGTACGCGGCGGACCTCCTCGTAATAGGAGATCGGGAAGGAGAAGGTGAAGGTGTGGATCGTATCATTCGTGACACGGTACGTGGTGACCTTTTCGTTGTTATTGTATTTCATGGCCACGCGGTCCACATGCCGCCGGAGCTTTTCGGTGTCAAAAAGCCTGCCGATCCCCCGGAGCAGAACAGCGGCTGCCTTCATGATCCCGTGATAATTATTGAGATCGATGTCATAGCGCTTTCCGTTCAGAAGTCCGTACAGGAACTCCAGGCGGTACACCTGCATATGGCCGAGGAAATTGTCCGGGACACGGTCAAAGAAGTAGAAGTCCAGAACGATGCGGTTGGCCCAGCCGTTATAATATTCGCAGTAGCCGGGATCCATTTTGATCTCGGCCTTTTTGTAGTTGATGCGCGGGACCATGTCAAAGTACTTTTCGCCGTAATCGGACGGCATGATGACTTCGTAGATCTCAGGGTCCAGTTCCTCGTAGAGATGCGGAAGGAGCTTGTCGAATTCCGGGCGGGTCATGACGACATCGACGTCGTTGTCCCACGGAATGAAATCCTTGTGACGCAGCGCGCCGAGCAATCCGCCGCAGCTTAAGAAATAAGTGACATCGTACTTGTTTGCGATGCGCTCCAGTTCCAAAAGCATATTCAGGTTGATCTCGTGAATATGATCCAGAACCTCGCGGTCCGTCATGTTTTTTCCTGCCATGAAGGCTCCTTTCATCAGTCGATGGCCCTGTAGATGGCCTTCAGTGTTTTTTCGTAATCTTCCTCGCGGACGCCGATGATCAGGTTGAGATCGCCGGCTCCCTGGTTGATCGTGCTGATCTCCACACCGTCGTCGGATACGGAGCGCAGCATGCGGACAAGCGCCGCGGAGGATTCCGGGCCGCCTTCACCGACTACGGTGATCATGGCGAGGTCTTCTTTGGTGAACAGTGCATCCGGAGTGAGTTCGTCCCGGATCTTCCGGAGGATCCGATCCTTCATCGGTGCAAAAAGATCGCTCCGGATAACGACGGAGATCGTATCGATACCGGTCAGACACTGCTCGAACGGGACGTGCAGCTGCTTGAAAATATCCAGAAGAAGGGCGGTATAACCGGCGCCGTCGCTGGCCATGACTTTTTCCGCCTGAACGACGGAAAGGCCCTTTCTTCCGGCAACACCGGTCACGTTATACTGTGCGCGGCCTGCGGGAAGGGAAGAGACGATCATCGTGCCCGGGTCCTCCGGCGCGTTTGTGTTCCGGATGTTGATGGGGATCCCGGCACGGCAGGCGGGCAGGACCGCATCGGTGTGCAGAACGGAAGCACCCATGTAGGAAAGGATACGGAGCTCGCGGTAGGTGATGAAATCCACAACGCGGGGATTTTCGATGACGCGCGGGTCTGCGGCGAGGAGGCCGGAAACATCGGTCCAGTTTTCGTACAGGTCCGCACCGACCGCTTCCGCAACAAGACCGCCGGTCACATCGGAGCCGCCGCGGGAGAAAGTATGAACGGAACCGTCCGGAAGGCTTCCGTAGAAGCCGGCCACGACCGCATGCCCGGAACGGGAAAGCGTGCGCGCGAGGTCTTCACGGGTCTTTTCGGAATTCAGGGTACCGTCTTCGTTAAAGTGGATGCAGTACACCGGATCCACAAAATCAAAATTCAGGTAAGCGGCCAGAATGCGGGAATTCAGGTATTCGCCGCGGCTTGCCATATAATGCTTTTCCGCACCGGTAAGCAGGTGGTCGCGGATGACGTCGATCTCCGCTTTGAGATCGAATGCGATCCCAAGCTCATCGATGATGTCCTGGAAGCGGCGTTCGATCTTTTTCAGGACCGGTTCAAAGTTCTGGTCGGATTCCGCAAGGCTTGAGCAGCTGTACAGAAGATCGGTGATCTTGATATCATCAGGGAAGCGTTTCCCCGGCGCGGAAGCGACCGCATATTTACGTGCGGGATCCTGTTCTATGATCGCGGCGACTTTTTTCATCTGGCTCGCATCCGCAAGTGATGTGCCGCCGAATTTAACGACTGTTGTACTCATGGTCTCTCTTTCCCGGAAGAGGAAAAGGGTGTTTCCCGCGCTCTTCCGAAGATTTGTCTGAACTTATACTATAACAGAATACCGCAGTTTTTGCCACTTCTTTATAAGAGAAACAGCGATTGAAATCTTCGGGGGTTTTTGGTATAGTTAACGCGGTATGTTGTGTAACTATGCCATGAGAGGATACTATGCGGAAAATCAGGAAATTTGCTGTTGATTTTATACTCGGAGCGGTCGGCCTTCTGGCGATGAACGGCGTGACGTCTTTGCTTGTTTACCCGTATCTCGAGCGGCAGCTCGGCGCGGCGGGGCAGGGACAGATCCTGTTCTTCACGGCCATTGCCGGATTGATGGGCGCCACCTTCGGAAGCGGGGCGGCATATGCCCGGCTGAAGATCTACACCCGGGAAAAACAGACGGAAAACGGAGAATACAATATTTTCCTGCTGATCACGGCAGCGGTCCTGGCGCTGGTGACGGTCCTGGCAATCGTCCTTAAGGGCGATCGCGCAGGAGCTACGGGCATCGGCATCTTTGCGGTCTTATACGCGACCACGGTCCGTCATTACGGCGATGTGGAGTACCGTATGAGTCTGAATTACAAACGTTTTTCACTGTATTACGTGATCATCGCGGCGGGCTATCTCTCGGGACTTCTTTTATACAAACTGACCGGTTCCTGGGTCCTGATCTTTCTTACCGGTGAATGCGCGGGTATTCTGTTTTTGATCATTACAGGCTCGATCTTCAGGCGTCCGTATTTCAGGACGACCCCGGCGTTCAAGAACAACTTAAAAACGATCTACACACTTTCCGGTTCTTATTTTCTTTCCGATTTTGTTTCAGCTGCGGACCGGCTCCTGTTCCCGATCCTTCTTGTAAACGGGGATGAACTTACATCGCTTTATTACTACGCAAGTCTGGTCGGAAAAATGATGTCGCTGATCTCCTCGCCGCTGAATGGCGTGCTCTCCGGTTACATCGCCCGGGAGGAGGGCGGTCTCAAGCGGAAGACCTTTATGAAGATCATTCTTCTCATGCTGGCGGTCTGGGTCGTTGTGACCCTGGGGGCCTGCCTGGGTTCGTACATCTTTGTGTACCTTTTCTACCGGAGTTACCTCGAAACGGTCAGGGCGCTGTTTTTGATCGCCAATGCCGGTCAGGTCATTTTCTTTATCTGCAATACGATGATGGTCGTTGTACTGCGTTACACGCATGAGCGTAACCAGATCATCGTTTCCGCATGTTATATCGCGGCTTTTTTTGCCATCACGGTGCCGCTCATTTTAAAGTACGGTGTCTTTGGCATGGCCTGGGGCATTTTTACAGTCAATACATTGAAATTCATCCTATTTGCGGTCCTCGGATTCATCGGTCTCTCGAAGAAGCCGGAAGTGACGGAAACGGCTTGAGTGGGAGTCAACTATGAAAATGAAAAAGAACAATGAAACGAAAATGAATTTTCTTCAGTTCCTGACGGACGGACCGGTACGCTGGTATGACTGGCTGATCCTTCTCCTTCTGGCCGGATTCTGCTTCCTGACCTATGAGATGCGCGATCTGTATCATACGGCCGGCTGCTCCTACGGTTACCTGGACGGTCATATTTTCAGCTTTTACGATTATCTTGCGGAGAGCGGCATCGGTGAGGACGGCAGCGTGGGACTCTATGCCTCCTATATGCCCACCGTTTATATTCTGTTTGCGATTTGGAACCTTCCGATGAAGCTTTTTGGCATCGTCCCGCATGCAAGTGCGCAGCTCAGCCTGATCCCGATCATGTGGGCCAAGCTGTTACCGTGTATTGCTTTTGTGATCGGCGGACCGGTCATCTATCAGATCGGCACGGCGTTAAAGATGAGAGAGCACAAGTCCAAGCTTCTCATGTACGCGTACCTGTCATCCCCGGTCGCGCTTTACGGCCAGTTCATTCTGGGCCAGTACGAGAGCTTTATGGTGCTTGCGGTCCTTCTGGGCGTTCTGTTCTTCCTGAAGCGGAAAAACATCCCGTTCGTTCTGTGTTTTGCGGTCGCCATGACCTTCAAGTACACGGCGCTTATTTTCTTCCTGCCGCTCCTTCTCCTTCGCGAGAAGCGGATCTTCCGGATCCTTCTCATGCTGGCAGGCTCCTTTGCGTTATTCATTATTGAATTTGCGGTCTATATGCATTCCCCGGTCTTCATGTCGCATGCGTTCGGCATCGGCTCCTCCGGCGATAACCCCACGGGTTATGTTGCGAATGCGCAATATTTCACCGGCTTTGCACTCGGCGATAACATGAAGTCCGTCATTTATCTTGCAGTCCTTGCCTTTGCCTTCGTTGTGGCTTACGCCTACTTCAAGCAGACGCGTACGGAAGAAGAGGAGGGGCAGTATGCGATGTACGTGCTGTGCCTTGCGGGCGCTGCGCTGTTCTGTTTCTCCAAGTGGCATCCGCATTGGCTGATGATCTGTGTCCCGTTCTGGACGATCTCCGCATTCATGCACCGGAATACCAGGATCTTCATGGCGCTCGACCTTCTGTTCATGGCGCTGTTCGTCATGTTCTGTACCGGCGCGTTCGTGAACGTGACGGATGAGATCATGCTGGAGTGCGGCATTTTCAAGTACCTGCTTCCGAACGGTCATGTGACGGCGCAGACCGCGATGTCCGAGTATCTTTGCAAGATCGATTCCTCCATGCTGCTGTCGCTCATTACGGCCATGATCGCCGTGTTCGCTCTATTCAAGCACCCCAAATTCATGACAGCGGATATCAACAGTGCTGCGGACGGAAGCATCGGCTGGATCCGTGCGCGCTATATCATCGGCCTTCTGATCTTCATCCTTCCGTCGATGCTCGTTCTTCGCGCATCCGCAAAAGGTGCGGTCACCGGCTATCTGGAAGAGAACCGCGCGATCTTTGTACAGGCGGAAGAGATCGATGAACTGAAACAGGCCTTCGTTTCCGAAGGAACCGGCATTTCCAAACTGAAATTCCCGGTATCGGTCGGAAATAACAGCGCAGCGGACCGGCTTTATGTCCGCATCGAGGATGCTTCGGGAAATGTCCTTTTCAGTGACGATTTCTCCTGCGGCAGTTACTATGAGGGCCAGTTGGTCTTTGTCAAACCGGATGTCACGCTGACGGCCGGGGAGACCTATTATGTGGTATTTACGATGGAGCCTGCAAAGGACAGCACCTTCTGTCTTCTTGCGGCACCGGCGGATGCGCAGCATGCGAATGCGGAAAGCACGTCGGGAGAGCAGGCGTACCATCTGGACATGAACATTTATCAGTAAAGGACGATTATGCAGACTTACGAACTGATCGCACCCTGCCACTTCGGCCTGGAATCCGTCTTAAAGCGCGAGATCCAGGACCTGGGCTATGAGATCTCACAGACCGAGGACGGAAAGGTGCGTTTTATTGCAGACGCGGAGGGCATTGCGAGGGCCAATATCTTTCTTCGCACGACCGAGCGTATTTTGGTGAATGTCGGTGAGTTCACCGCCGTCACCTTCGATGAATTGTTTGAAAAGACGAAGGCCATCGACTGGGCATCCTTCATTCCGGAGGACGGCCGTGTATGGGTCGCAAAGGCGAACTCCGTAAAGAGCAAGCTGTTTTCCCCGTCCGATATCCAGTCTATCGTGAAGAAGGCCATCGTGGAAAAGATGAAGCTTCAGTACGACACGAACAAGGTGCCGGAGACCGGCGCGGCTTATCCGCTCCGTATCAGCATCATGAAGGATAAGGTCACGATCGGCCTGGATTCCTCCGGTGAGTCCCTGCATAAGCGCGGTTACCGTACCGATACGGTAAAGGCTCCCATCAGCGAGACTCTGGCGGCGGCACTGATCCTTCTGACGCCGTGGAAAAAGGACCGCATTCTGGTGGACCCGTTCTGCGGTTCCGGTACGTTCCCGATCGAAGCGGCCATGATCGGCTGCAATATGGCACCGGGCATGAACCGTTCCTTCCTTGCGGAAAAGTGGACCAATTTCATCCCGAAAAAGTGCTGGTACGACGCAGTCAACGAAGCCATGGAAATGATGGATGACAGCGTGGAAATGACGATCCAGGGCTACGACATCGACCCGGGAGCCGTCCGTGCGGCACGTGAGAACGCGGAGCGCGCGGGAGTGGACCATCTGGTGCATTTCCAGGTCCGCGACGTGAAGAATTTAAGCCACGCAAAGAAATACGGCTTCATCATCACGAACCCGCCCTACGGTGAACGTCTTGAGGAAAAGGAAGCGCTTCCGGCACTGTACACGGCCCTCGGCGAACGTTACAAGGCGCTGGATTCCTGGTCCATGTACATGATCACGTCCTATGAGGAGGCAGAGAAGTACATCGGCCGTAAGGCAGACAAAAACAGAAAGATCTATAACGGCATGCTGAAGACCTATTTCTACCAGTTCATGGGTCCCAAGCCGCCCAGAAGAGATAAAGAGAAAGACTGAGAAAGGACTTCATGTTTCGCAGGCGTATTTATATATCCATGTTTTTAATACTCCTTGCAGCGGTCCTCGTGACGGTCCTTGCCCCCAGAGAAAAGGCGGAGATCTACGCCGGTTACACGCAGCCGATGATCCCGAGCGCCTGGCGCTCCGTTATGGCCGATGACATGAACACGATGGCGCCGGAGATCCTTTCCGACGGCGTGCGTGTCTCATCGGGAACGGTGCTTCCCTATGTTTCCGCCGGCCTTGAGGTCATGATTCCCTTTGATATGATCACGGACACGGCCCATGCACTGGCCCTCCGTCAGGCCGACGGAAAGCTGGTCATCTACCGCGGGGACAAGAAGCTGATCATCGACCCGGCAACCGATGAAGTCACGATCAACGGCGAGAGCGGGATCGTGGGCGGTGCGGCACTGATCGTGAACGACACGCCCTATGTTTCCGCGTCTTTTCTGGCAAAGGTATTCGATCTGAACTATGAGTTCGATTCCGCGACCCGTTCCGCATCCTTCACGGACATTGCAAAAACGGACAGCCTGCCCACCGCTTTCTCGCTGGAAGAGGTCGGACGGCTTCCCCGGGTGCAGGATCAGGGTGACCTGGGTGCCTGCTGGGCGTTTGCATCGCTTTCGGCGCTGGAATCCGCTATGCTGCCCGGTCAGTCCACCTCCTTTGTGCATGACCATCTTCTTCTGAACCACAGCCTGGCATCGGAAAAGGTGGCCGGCGCGTCGCAGATGGCACTTTCCTACATGATCTCCTGGAGAGGTCCGGTCACGGATGAGTCCGATGTTTACGGTGACGGCTATGTCAATACGGAGCTTGCGCCGAGCGTCCACGTTCAGGGCGCGAATACCTATACGGAACCGACCGTGGAGGAACTCAAACAGTCCGTATTTCTGTACGGCGGTACGGAGGCCTCTTTGTACTTTGTCCTTGCGGACGGGGAGTACAGTGATACCGCGAGCCGCTATTACAGTGAGGAAAATGCCGCGTATGCCTATACCGGCGAACGTGAGGTCAATCATGACGTCGTGATCGTAGGCTGGGACGATACTTATGACCGCATGAATTTCCCGAACGGCGCGAGTCTGACATCGGACGGCGCGTTCCTGTGCCTGAACAGCTGGGGAGAGGATTTCGGAAACGGCGGCCTTATGTGGATCTCCTACTGCAGCACGCAGTTTGCGAAGACGGCCATGTGCTTTACAAGCGTGGAATCCACCATGAACTACAGCAAGATCTATCAGACGGATCTCTGCGGCGCCACGGCCAATGCGGGCTACGACAGCGACACCGCTTATTTTGCCAATGTTTATACCGCGGAGAGCGATGAAGAGCTGCTTGCGGCGGGCATCTATACACTCGGCGATAACTCGGAGTATGAGGTGTTCATCGTCCGCGATTTTGAGGATGAAAAGTCCTTTGCGGAACGGGAACCGGTCGCATCGGGGACGATCGCAAAGACCGGTTATCATACCATCGGTATGTACAAGGACATCCAGCTGAAAGCCGGAGAACGGTTTGCGGTCGTTGTCCGTATTACGACACCGGGACTCCGGTATCCGGTCGCCATTGAAAAGAAGACGGAAGCTGTGCCCGGCGTGGATATTTCCGACGGAGAGGGCTATCTTTCCAACAGAGGAAGCATTTTCAAGAGGACGGAGGATGCATCGGAATGCAATGTCTGTCTGAAAATCTATACCGCAAGGCGGTAAAGGAGGAAAAATGAAGATCATTTTTGCAACCGGCAATGCCGGAAAGATGAAGGAGATCCGTGAGATCCTGAAGGACCTCGGGATGGAAGTGCTGTCCATGAAGGATGCGGGGATCACCGCGGATATCGTGGAAGACGGTACGACCTTTGAAGAGAATGCGCTGATCAAGGTGAGAGCCATCGGCCCGATGGACGATGCCATCATCCTCGCGGACGATTCCGGCCTGGAGATCGATGCCCTGAACAAGGAGCCCGGCGTGTATTCCGCGCGCTATCTCGGCGAGGATACCTCCTATGAGATCAAGAACAAGACCATCATCGCGCGTCTTTCCGATACCGTGGGTTCCGAACGTTCCTGCCGGTATCGCTGCGTCATCGCCGCAATGTTCCCGGACGGCTTCGAAAACACGGTTTCCGGCAGCATGGAGGGCGTGATCAGTCATTTTCCCGCAGGGGACGGCGGCTTTGGGTATGACCCCATTTTCTACATTCCGGAGCTCAAGAAGACCGTGGCGGAGATGACGATGGATGAGAAGAATCTGATCAGCCACCGCGGCCTGGCCCTCGAGGGCATCAAGCCGGTCATTAAGAACTGGCTGGAACTCCATGCGTAAACTTCTGATCTTCAGCGATTCGCACGGAAGACTCGACAATCTTCTGGAGGTCCTGGAGCGGGAGACGGGGTTTGACACGGTGATCCATCTGGGCGACATCGAGGGCGATGAAAAACGTCTGGAGAGCGTGCTCTTGAGGATGCGTCCGCTTCCGGCTTTTCTAACGGTACAGGGGAACTGCGATACCTTTTCCCGCGCGCCGGTCAGCCGCACGGCGGAGTGGAACGGCGTGAAGGTCTTTCTGACGCACGGCCACCGGTACATGGTGAACGAGCATCCGGACACACTGGCGTTTCAGGCAAAACAGAACGGCTGCAGTCTGGCTCTGTTCGGACACATCCACAAGCCGGTGGATCTTGAAATAAACGGTGTGCGGGTATTTAATCCGGGCAGCATCTCCAAGCCGAGGCAGGAGAACCATCGGCCGAGCTACGGGATCATCACGATTGCGGACGATGGCACGGTGACTACGGAGCATAAGTATTTGCTTGGTGAATAAACCTTCCGGAGAACCGGAAGGAAGCGATAAATTTTAACAAAAGGAGAAACAATATGGATTTCGGTATTCAGATGTACAGCTTAAGAGACCTTACGCAGAATGATCTTGCGGCAGGTATCAGGACGGTAGCGGAACAGGGCTACAAGCTCATCGAGTTCGCGGGCTTCTTCGATCATTCCGCGGAGGAGATCAAGGCAATGTTAGAGGAGAACGGCGTGACCGTTTCCGGCACTCATTCCCGCATGAGCCTTCTGGTCGATGATTTTGACGGAACCGTGGCGTTTTTAAAGACCATCGGCTGCACCGAGTACATCATTCCCGGTCACGACCTTTCCGACCGCGCGAAGATGGACGAGTTCATTGAACAGGTCAACTATTTCCAGCCCAGACTGGCCGCGGAAGGCATCCGTCTTTCCTATCACAACCACGCACATGAATACGACAACCGTTTCGGCGATTACGTCATCTACGACGAACTGACTGAAAAGACGAATATCAACTTCGAGATCGATACCTACTGGGCATATGTTGCAGGCAAGGATCCGGTCGCTCTGATGGAAGAGTACAAGGACCGCCTGGTATTCATCCACATCAAGGACGGTTCCGCCGATGGCCACGGCACCCCGCTCGGCATGGGCACCGCACCGGTAAAGGCCGTTTTCGCAAAAGCAGTCGAGATGGGCATCCCGATGGTCGTTGAAAGCGAGACCTGCACCCCGTCCGGCGCGGATGAGGCACAGATCTGCATCAACTATTTAAGAGAACTGGAAAAGTAAAACTCCGGAAACTTGAAGAAGCGAAAAACGCTTGAACGGGAGGTACACGGATGTATTTAATGGGAATCGACATCGGAACCTCAACGGCAAAGTGCTTACTGATGACCCGCGACGGCCGGGTGGTGGCAAGTGCCGCAAACGGCTACGACCTTCTTACACCGAAGCCCGGCTGGGCGGAGCAGGAGGCGGAGTGGTGGATCACCGCAGCGTTTGACGGGATCCGCACGATCCTTTCGGATCCGGAGATCAAAGCGGAGGAGATCGAGGGCATCTCATTCTCCGGGCAGATGCACGGACTCGTAGCCCTGGACAGGGACGGACAGGTGATCCGGAAACCGTTCCTCTGGTGCGATCAGCGCTGTCAGGAGGAATGTGATGAGATCGAGGCTGCGGCCGGCGGTCGCGAAGCGCTTCTTTCCATGACCAATAACGTCATGCTGACCGGTTACACCGGCGGCAAGATCCTGTGGCTGAAGAAGCACGAACCGGAGAATTACGCCAAAATGACGGCTTTTCTCTGCCCCAAGGATTATTTGCGCTACCGCTTGACGGGATCGGTCGGTACAGACGTCTCAGAAGCGTCGGGAACGGGCTTTTTTGACACGAAAAACCGTTCCTGGTGCAATGAACTGATCGAGCGCGCGGGCCTTAAAACCGCCGTTTTTCCGCCTGTATCGGAGAGCATCGGTTTAGCCGGCTATGTCACCGAAGAGGCGGCTAAAGCCATCGGCTTGAAAGCAGGGACCCCTTGTTTCGCGGGTGGCGGCGATGCCGTCGTGCAGTCCTTCGGCTCCGGTCTTATCCATGAGGGCGATGCCGGTACCGTGATCGGTACCGCCGGCAATGTTTCCATGGGCTTTGAGGGCTTCCGTGAGAATCCCGGGGGACAGCTTCAAATGTTCTGCGGCGTGACGCCGGGCTCCTACATGAGCTTCGGCGCGACCCAGACTGCGGGCGGCGCGCTCCGCTGGTTCCGGGATCAGCTGGGCAGGGACATCGTCCGGGAAGCGGAGGAAAAGGGCGTCAGCGCCTATGACCTCCTCGGCGAGATTGCCCTTCAGTCACCTCCGGGTGCGAACGGCATCGTCTTTGCTCCCTACCTTTCCGGCGAACGCTGTCCGTATCCGGATGCGAATGCCCGCGGCGTGCTCTACGGCATCAGCCTGAATACCACGCAGTCCGAGGTGGTCCGTGCGGTGATGGAGGGCATCGTTTTTTCGTTAAAGCAGATCATCGACATCTACCGGAGCTTCACCGAAGTGAGGAGCGTGGCGGCTTCCGGCGGCGGCGCGGCCAGTGATGTCTTTTTGAAGATGCAAGCCGATATCATCGGCCTCCCGGTCTATACGGTCTCCATGGCGGAGGAGGGCGGCGCGTACGGCGCGGCACTGATCGCAGGTATGGGACTCGGTATCTATAAAACGCCGGAGGTGGCACTGTCCATGCTGAAGCGCGTAAAGAGCGTGCTTCCGGTACCGGAGGATGCAGCGCTTTGCCGGAAGACCTACGCGATCTATCGCGAGATCTATCCGTCCATGAAGCATGTCTATAAGCTCAGCGGAGAGCTTGATCTGTAAAGGAGTTTGAAGTGGAAAAGCATTTAAAGGATATGACGCTTGAAGAACTGATCCGGGAGGAGGGCATTCCCTGCTCCTGCGGTAAGGTGCATAAATGTCAGCTGCGGTATTTCAAAGCCGGCCCCGGTGTAGTGGAGCTTCTTCCGGAAGCTATCAGGGACCGCGGACGGAAGTTCCCGATGCTCGTCATGGACGAGAATACGGAGAAGGTGGCCGGAAACAGGGTGCGAGATATCCTGGACAAGGCCGGTATCCCGCATACGGATCACGTGTTCCCGCATACGGACGGAAAGATGGAACCGGATGAATACGCGATGGGATCGCTTACGATGGCATTGGATCCGCGCTGTGATGTGATCATTGCCATCGGCAGCGGTGTGATCAACGACTGCTGCAAGGTTATGGCACATGCCTGCAACCTGAGCAGTATGGTCGTCTGCACGGCACCGTCGATGGACGGCTATTGTTCCAATTCCGCGTCCATGATCCAAAATCATATCAAGGTCAGTCTGTACAATAAGTGTCCGGAGGTAATCATCGCCGACACGGATATTCTGGCAACGGCACCCGATATCATGCTGCAGGCCGGTCTCGGTGACATGCTGGCAAAGTACGTGTCCATCTGCGAGTGGCGGATCAGTCACATCGTGTACGATGATGCTTATTGCGAAGAGATCGCGGGCATGGTGCGTGCGTGCCTTAAAAAGATCGTGGATCATGCCGACGGTCTGATGAAGCGCGAACCGGAAGCTCTGCAGGCCGTTGTGGAAGGCCTGGTCATCAGCGGTATCTCCATGGCATTTGCGGAGATCAGCCGTCCGGCCAGCGGTCTGGAGCACTATTTCAGCCACATCTGGGAGATGAAAGCGCTGCAGCAGCGCATTCCTTCGGACCTTCACGGGATCCAGGTGGGCGTCGGTACGCTGCTTACCATGTGGATCTATGAAAACGTCCTGAATTTTGAAAAGATCGATGCAGAGAAGGCGCGCCGGATGATGGCGGAGTTTGATCCGAAGGCGTGGGAAGCGACGATGGAGAAGATCTTCGGTTCCATCGCGCCCGATGTCCTGAAGATCGAGGAAACCGTCGGCAAGAATCGTCCGGAAAGACAGGAGAAGCATCTGAACACGATGATCGAAAACTGGGATCAGATCCGTCAGATCATCAAAGAAGAGCTGCCGTCCAGAGAGAGCGTCTACGAACTCATGGCAAGCTGCAGCATGCCGCTTTTCCCGGAAGATCTCGGTCTGACGCACGAGGATACGGTCGATGCTCTGAAGGGAAGCCGCGAGATCCGTGACAAGTATATTACAAGCAGTATGCTGTGGGATCTGGGGCTGCTTCAGGAAACAGCGGAGAAGATTCCGTGGTGAGGATGCGATGATAAAGAAAAACGCCTGAAAGCGATGCTTTCAGGCGTTTTTCTTTTATAAAGCTCCCAGCCGGATTCGAACCGGCGACCTACGCATTACGAATGCGTCGCTCTACCGACTGAGCCATGGAAGCCTGTGGTCAAAATTGTCCACCAGACTATTATACACGAACGGAAAGAATTGTCAAGGAAAAGATCAAGCGCCGGTGAAAAAGGCGCAGGGCTTCAGATCAGGGCCAGCGCGTCCGAATCGCCCACGAGGGTGAAGTCGGGATGCATCTGGAGGATCGAAGCGGGAACCTCCGGCGTTACGGGACCAAAGAAGGCGCGGCGGATGATCTCGGCCTTGTTGCTGCCGTTTGCGACCATCAGGACCTTGCGGGCCTGCATGATGGTCTTGATTCCGATCGTATAGGCCTGGCGCGGAACCTCCTCGCCGTCAGCAAAGAAACGCTGATTGGAGAGGATCGTACTTTCCGTGAGATCGACGCAGTGGGTGCCGAGTTCAAAAGCCTGACCCGGTTCATTGAATCCGATGTGCCCGTCCGTACCGATGCCCAGAAGCTGCAGGTCGATGCCGCCGGCCGCGCGGATGATCTCTTCATAGGCGGCACAGGCGCGCCCCGCATCGGGATCGGCGCCGTTCGGGATGTGGATATGATCCTCCGGTACGTTCACGTGGTCGAAGAAGTTTTTGTGCATGAAATAGAGGTAACTCTGCGGATGATCCCCGGACAGGCCGCGGTATTCATCGAGGTTGATCGTGGTGACCTCGGAAAAATCGATGTCATCCTTGTTATACCAGTCGATCAGCTGGCGGTAGGTTCCGACGGGCGTTCCTCCGGTTGCGAGCCCGAGCACCGCATTCGGCTTCATGATGACCTGAGCCGAGATGATGTTCGCGGCTTTTCTGGACATGTCATTGTAATCTTTTGCGCGTATGATCTTCATGAGATACCTGCTTTCACGTTTTTTCAGAGGTATTATAGCGCATCATTCCGGAAGTGGCAACGCAAAAAGAAGTCCCGTTTATCGTACAATACGTGTTTTATGATGAGTATCGTCAGGTAAACTATCAAAGATCCGGAATCTACGACGGCTCCGGAAAATGCAAGCGGAAAGGAAAGCATCATGCAGAAGATCGTCATCGACCTTGAATTCAGTCCCATCGGAAAAGCATACAGAGAAGAGCGCAGAGTGAGTAAAAACGAGATCATTCAGATCGGGGCGGTGAAGCTCGATGACGCGAATTCCATCGTAGACAGCTTCAACCTTCTGGTGAAGCCGCAGTACGGGGAGATCACGGAACGCGTGACGGAACTGACGCACATTACGAATGAAATGGTGGAGAAGGCACCGATGTTTACGGAAGCGATGGAAACGTTTCTTCAGTGGATCGGCGAGGAGGAGACCGTGTTTTACGCGTGGAGCGAAAATGACGAACGCCAGATCCGCAAGGAGTGCCGCCTGAAGGGGTATGAGAATAAAAAACTGCAGGCGCTTCTTGAAAGCAGCGAGGATCTGCAGAAGATATTCACGAACAGCCTGGGCCTGGAACGGGCGATGTCTCTTCAGACCGCCATTGAGATCGGCAACATCGGCTTTGACGGGCAGGCTCATTCCGCGGATTCGGATGCGCACAATACGGCGGTCCTGTATCAGATCCTGGTCGATGAGGAAATGTTCCGCGGCTTTTACGACGTTGCGCTGGATCTCCTGGCACCGAAGGAAAGCCTGTCCTTTTCGCTTGGCAGCCTGTTTACGGCGGATATGATGGCAAAGATCGCGTGCTGAGAAGCGGAGACCGGACTAAGGCGGCGGATCTTGCAATACAGTATTAGGCGATTTAATTTCTGCTTGAATTGTAAACGGTTCTGTTCAATAATGGTGGTAACAAATTTCTTCTGCAGGAGGTTTTTCGATGGATTTCAGTAAACTCGAAGCGTTTCTTGACAGTCTTCCGGAGCGCGGTATTCCGCTTTGCAATATCGCCGTTTCTTACGGAAAGGACATCGTATACAAACACAGTGTGAACTGCGAGGACGACTCGCTGTTCTGGATCTTCTCCACGTCCAAGGTCAGCGTCTGTACCGCGGCCATGCGCCTGGTGGAACAGGGTAAGATCGGCCTGGAGGATCCGGTTTCCAAATATATTCCGGCATTTGCCGATATGAAGGTGCGGACGGAAGAGGGCATCGTCCCCTGCAAGACGCCGATGAAGATCGTGCATCTGTTCACCATGACCGGCGGTCTGGATTATAACAATACCCCGGAGATGGACGCAGCCAATGCCGCAAAGCTGAGCACCGTCGGCGTTGCGGAAGCCATCGCCAAGGCTCCGCTGAACTTTGAGCCGGGCACACATTACCTGTACAGCAACTGTCACGATGTTCTGGGCGCAGTCATCGAAGTAGTGACCGGCATGACCCTTGCGGAGTATCTTCGCAAGGAAGTCTACGAGCCGCTCGGCATGTTCGATACCGGCTTTGATCCCACGGACGCGCAGCGTGCGCGCATCGTGAAGCGCTACAACTACAACAACGGTACCTGCGATGCGGATCTCATGGAGCCCATTGTCCGCCCGTACGAGAATCCGAACTACTACAGTGGCGGCGGCGGACTTTTCAGCTCTACCGCGGACTATATCAAGCTCATGACCACCCTGGCCCTCGGCGGCACTTCTCCGGAAGGCTATCAGCTGTTAAAGCCTGAAACCGTTCAGATGATGGGCGAGAACCTGCTGGACGAGACCTGCCTTGCGGAATTCAGAAACGGCCGTCTGTACGGCTATGGCTGGGGCCTCTGCGGCAGAAACCACATGGATCCGGACAGATCCCTGTCCGTTTCATCCGTCCACGAATTCGGTTGGGACAGCGCGACCTGCCATTTTGCCGGTGCGGACGCTGAAAAGCAGGTGGGCTTCTTCTTCGGAACATATATCCACAACTGCATGTTTGGTTATTCCATCATTCATCCGCTGATCCGCAATCTGGTCTATGAAGGCCTGGGACTCGGAAAGACCGCATATTAAACAAAAGGGACCCTTAACGGGTCCCTTTCTTATTCCTGTTATCAGCACGCTCCGAAAGCCGTAATCAATGCCTCATATTCCGCCTCGGTGATGCTCAGCATGGAGCCGTGGCGTTTCCGCCGCGGACCGAGGTCGTACGTACCTTCCGGCATCACCTTGAAGTCTTGCGCGGATAGTGTTTTGGAAATACAGGGAATGTACCCGCCGCCGTTACCTATGTCATCCACATAAAGGCACCAGGCATCGTCCAGCTTCAGGATGATCGGGCCTTCGATGTGCTGCAGGGCTGCGGCGTTTCCTGTAATCAGCATTGTTTGGTCGGCGTCGAGTCGATCGGCACGTTCGATGCAGATTCCGCGGGAGACACCGTCGGCAGAGAAACGGTAGAAGAGGCCGTTTTCTTCCGCCATCGTGGTATCGATGACATGGCTGTCCTTTTCAATGAGCTTTTTAAAACCCGTGAAGGAGCGGAAATCTGTGGTACGGACGGAGAAAATGCGTTGTTTACGGTCGATCATGCAGGCAAAGTAGACGAGCCAGTTCTGCGCGTTCACGTCAAAGAAAGCTTCCGGAGCCCAGAGGCAGGTGCCGCGTACGGACGGAATCTCCGGAAAAGCGTGAAGATCGGGTTCGGACCAGTTCAGGAGATCCTTTGAATGCCAGATTACCATGGCGGTGCTTCCCGCAAACTGCGCGACGTCCCATCCTTTCTCGGAAGCGATGCGAAGATCGGTGGCCATGATCACAAATTCCCCATTCAGAGGATTTCTTAAAACAAACGGATCGCGAACGCCGCATTCTCCGACGGTTGAACGTAAAATCGGGCCGTCATGAAGATCGGTCCAGTGAAGACCGTCACGGCTGACGGAGAAATAGATCTGTTCGCCGTCGGGTGTTTCTCCGGTGAAATGAGCAAATAAGTAGGGCATGAGGGGACTCCTTTCGATTATATTTCCGGCTTCATGGTCACCGGCTCAAAGTGTTCTTCAAAGTAGGTCGAAGAATCGATCGCCCGCGGGACAGTGCAGACGGGATAGCAGCAGAACGTGTTGTCGATCACGGTGCCATCGCCGGCAATGGCATCGATGACAGGCGTTTTTACATCGGCATTACCGGTACAGCCCAGGCAGTCGTAGCGGTGTTCGTCACCTAGAATGAAAAGAATGTTGTGTCGCGTATTCATAAGAGCCTCCAGGGAATCGTAAGTTCGCGTTTATAGTTAATTACAGTTTAATTTAATATTGCTAAATGTCAATGATAGTAATTTTATTGGATTCATATATGTTTTCAAGTTTGAAAGAATAGTATAATTTTGAGAATTGGATGAAGAGTAAAGTGACGAGAATAGAGGTGTTGTATAAAAACTCGTAATGTTGATAAAAATAGTATAATATTGGTATTGACATATATTACACAATAAAGCGTTGTATAATATATACAATAGAACGTCATATACAAAACGAATAATGGCAAATAAGTACAAAGGGGGTTTGGCATTATGATGACGCTGGAGGTGAGTCCGATGTTTATTGCATGATTATATCGGATGATATTGGAGAATTTCATTTTAATGATATTTGCTTGGCAGGTATGTATATATTTGGGAGACCAGCTATGAAAAATTACAGAATCTCAGAAAGCATTTGCATAAGATATATTTTAGTATTGGTTTTGACATTTACTCTATTGTCTTTACCACAGCAGTCATTTTCTGTTGATGTAACAAATGAAGAAGGCAAGATTAATGGAACAACGACGACTCTCGGTTTTACTCCGTTATCTACTGTTACCTACACCACCAATTTCGGTGTAAAAACATCTTATTAAGATGCGTTCGAAATTAATAATTGTATTTGTAATAGCAGCATTATTGACCCTATCTTCCTGTTCGAGAGCCGGCTATACAGAAGCTGACAGGAAGAAGGATCTGAAGACAAAAGATGAACGCATTTTCATCGATGCTGCATCGGAAGCATTCAGACTTGCAATTGAAAAGGAAATTGTTACAGGATACGATAGCAGTTTTCCTGAAGTTTATCCTGAAGGTTATTGCGGTTACGTTGTGGATAATGATACCAATACGATAACGGTTATTCTTCTGGATACATCAAAGAGTAAAATTGCAAGATACTCGGGATTTATTCCTGACAAGTATCAAAAGTATTTACGATTTGATGAAGGAAAGCATAGTTTGAATGAATTAAGCAAGGCTTTTTACGAGATTCAGACTTTGCTCGTAGACGAAGGTATATCATTTGGTTGGAATTTCGATGGTAATGCTTCGTCGGTAAAAGTGTCCGCCTATACAGATAAGAACTGCAGCCTTACTACAACTGAAGAAGTTGAAAAACGTGTGAAGGGCCTGCTTGAGCAGTATCATTTTGAGGTTCAATATGAATATGATATTCATTTGAACGGATGAAGCGATTTGTGAAGAACTGCACTGACAACTAGACTTATAACAAAAACGACCGCCCACACCAGTGGACGGTCGTTTTCTTTATACGACATCTAAGATATTATACAATACCCTGAGCCATCATAGCTTCAGCAACCTTTTCGAAGCCGGCGATGTTAGCGCCTGCAACGAAGTCGCCTTCATGACCGTAACGCTTAGCAGCATCAGCAGTTTTAGCGTAGATGTCCTTCATGATCTGCAGAAGCTTAGCATCGACTTCTTCAAAAGTCCAGCTTAAGCGCTGAGAGTTCTGAGACATCTCAAGAGCGGAAGTAGCAACACCGCCTGCGTTTGCAGCCTTACCCGGCATGAACAGAACACCGTTCTCCTTGAGGTATTCGGTAGCCTCACGGGTGGTGGGCATGTTTGCACCTTCAGCAACAAGTTTGCATCCGTTTGCAACGAGAACCTTTGCACCATCGAGGTCCAGTTCGTTCTGGGTAGCGCACGGAAGGAACAGATCACAATTGATGTTCCAGATGCCCTTGCCTGCAGTGTAAACTGCGGTCGGAACGTAATCGACATATTCAGAGATACGACCACGCTTAACTTCCTTGATCTCCTTAACAGCGTCAAGATTGATGCCGTTTTCATCGTAGATGTAACCGTTGGAGTCGCACATTGCAACGACCTTTGCGCCGAGCTGGGTTGCCTTCTCTACAGCGTAGATCGCAACGTTACCGGAACCGGTAACAACAGCGGTCTTGCCTTCCAGAGAATCGTTAACTGCTGCGAGCATTTCGTTTACGATGTAAACAAGACCGTAGCCGGTAGCCTGCGTACGAACGAGTGAACCGCCCCAGGTAAGACCCTTACCGGTAAGAACACCTTCGTACAGACCGGTGATTCTCTTGTACTGGCCGTACAGGAAGCCGATCTCACGTCCGCCAACACCGATGTCACCAGCCGGAACATCTTCATCAGCGCCGATGTACTTGAAAAGCTCGGTCATGAAGCTCTGGCAGAAAGCCATAACTTCGCGATCAGACTTGCCCTTCGGGTCGAAGTCGGAACCGCCCTTGCCGCCGCCGATCGGAAGACCGGTCAGAGAGTTCTTGAAGATCTGCTCGAAGCCGAGGAACTTCAGAATGCTCTGGTTTACAGACGGATGGAAGCGGAGACCGCCCTTGTACGGGCCGATCGCGCTGTTGAACTGAACACGGTAACCCTTGTTGACCTGAACGTTACCATTGTCATCAACCCACGGAACCTTGAAGGAAATGATTCTTTCCGGCTCTACCATACGCTCTAAAAGGCTGACCTTACGGTAAGCTGCTTCATTTGCGTCAATAACATCCTTTAATGAGTCTAAAACCTCTTTAACAGCCTGGTGGAATTCCGGCTCGTTCGGGTTTTTAGCGACTACTCTTTCATAAATCTCCTCTGTGTAACCCATGTACACCTCCTAAAGAAAGTAAGTATTTGCAAAATATATCACTTTATCGTGATAAAGTAAAGGGATTTGTGGAAAAAAATTTCATCCCCCCGAAATACTTGTGTTTAAAAATCCTATTGTACATTTTTTGCCCGTTTGAAAGAGGGAATTGGTATCTAAAGTGATTGTATGCGTGGTGGGATTATGCTATTATGAAGAAAAAGACCGGCGGTGAAAACCGGACAGGAGGACAATATGAGCACGGGAAACATCAAGTGTATCGCACATGCGGCTTTTAAATGTAAGAATGTCGAAGAGACCGTGAATTTCTATACGAAGTGCCTGGGATGCACGGTGAAATTCACCCTGACGTATAAGGAATGGCTGGCCCATTTAAATAAGCAGGAAGCGGAGACCGGTAAACCGACCGATCCCGGATATAAGAAACATGTAGAAGAGCTGGCTGCAGCGGATCAGACCTGGATCACGTACATCGACCTCGGTAATGATCAGTTTATCGAACTGTTCCATCCGGAAGGTACCACGGATCACGGTCTTACCGACGGTCGTCTGAACTTCCAGCATCTTGCCATCGAAGTCGATGACATCCATGCATTTACGGATAAGATCCGCGCAAACGGTGCGCCGATCGATACCGAACCGTCCTTCGGCCTGGAGTACACCTGGCAGATGTGGTCTCATGACCCGGACGGCAACAAGATCGAGTTCATGCAGTACAGTGACAGATCTTTCCAGCTGGTAGGAAAGAATTAATATACCGGCAAATTATCATGTCTGAAGAATTAAAGAAAGGCGTATGCCTCTTAAATGATTCGTTCCCGCCGGCTATCGACGGTGTGGCGAATGCAGTGAAGAATTATGCGCGTGTCATTAACAACGGCCTCGGCGAGGCCGTTGTTGTCACGCCCGAATGGCCCGGTTACGATGACTCCGGCTTTGATTATCCGGTCCTTCGTTACCCGAGCATCGATACCCGTAAAATGATGGGATATGTCACCGGCATGCCGATGACCCCGAAGATCCTCCGTCAGCTGGAGGATCACCCGGTCAGCGTACTGCATGCACATTGCCCGACGGTTTCCCTGGTACTTGCACGCGAGCTTCGTGAAGTGCTGAACGTACCGATCGTTTTCACGTATCATACCAAATTTGACATCGATATCCGCCGCGCAGTTAAAACGAAAGCGATGCAGGACAGCGTGATCAAGGCCATGGTGGAAAACATCAGTGCCTGTGATGAGGTCTGGGTCGTCAGCGAAGGCGCGGGTGAGAATCTGCGTTCTCTGGGCTATAAAGGCGAGTACATCGTCATGGATAACGGTGTCGATATTCCGCGCGGCCGCGTATCCGAAGAGAAGATCCGCGAGACCGTCAAGGATTACGACCTTCCGGAAAATGTTCCGGTGTTCCTGTTCGTCGGCCGTATGTACTGGTACAAGGGCCAGCGCATGATCCTGGAAGCGCTCGAGGGTCTGAAATCCCAGAATCTCGATTTCCGTATGGTCTTCATCGGAAACGGCGGAAACTTTGAAGAGATCAAAGCGCTTTCTCATGAACTGGATCTGGATGACAAGGTGTTCTTTACCGGGGCCATTCATGACCGTGATGCGATCCGTGCCTGGTACTGCCGGTCCGATGCCTTCCTGTTCCCCTCAACCTATGACACGAACGGCCTCGTGGTCCGCGAAGCAGCCGCATGCGGTGTTCCGTCCGTTCTCGTGAAGAACAGCTGCCCGTCGGAAGGTGTTACGAACGACGTCAACGGTTTCCTGATCTCCGAGACCTCGGCATCGCTTGCCGTAAAGCTGTATCAGCTCTGCCAGCACCCGGAAATGATGAAGGAAGTCGGAGAGAACGCAGAGCGGGATCTTTACACCTCATGGGACACGGCGGTGGAGAGAGCCTTTGCGCGCTACGAAAAGGTGATTGAAAAGTACAACGCCGGTCACTGCGAGCGCCGGAAGAATTTCCAGTCTGAAGTCTTAAAGGGTGTCGGCGAAATGGCAGATACCGTGAACAGCTTCCATTCAAGCATGTCCGGCCTCCGCGCCAATGTGAGCGATCTCCGTACGAACGTCTCCGGTTTCGGCACGGATCTGAAGGAAAACATCAAGGAGAACTTCAAGGACTTCTTCGATCTGTTTGAGGATCTTTACTTCTAATATGGAGTGGAGCGGGAGGTAGGACCCGCGGATCAGATGAATAAAAAATACGAAATTGATATGACAGACGGCCCGATGCTCCGCAAGATGATCGTTTTTGCGGTCCCGTTGATGCTTTCGGGCTGTCTGCAGCTTTTGTTTAACACGGTCGATGTCATCGTCGTCGGCCGCTGTGTCGGCGACACCGCGCTTGCGGCAGTCGGCGCGACCGGTGCGCTGACCAACCTGATCATCGGCCTTTTCATGGGCCTCTCCGTAGGCACGAATGTGCTCTGCGCACAGGGCTTCGGTGCCGGACGCGCCAGGGACGTGAAGGACACGGTCCATACCTCCGTGCTCATTTCCCTCTTATTCGGCGCGGCGCTTGCGGTATTCGGCTACATCTTTTCCAGAACGTTTCTGATCTGGATGGACACGCCGGAGGACGTCCTCGACCAGGCGGCATTATACCTGAAGATCTACTTTCTCGGGATGCCGGTCATCATGCTTTATAACTTTGCGTCGGCGGTGCTCCGCGCCATCGGCGATACCAGAAGACCGCTGTATTTCCTGCTCATCGCAGGTGTGATCAACGTGATTCTGAACCTGTTCTTCGTGCTGGTCCTGCACATAGGCGTGGCGGGCGTTGCGATCGCGACCGTGATCTCACAGGCCGTGTCCGCATTCCTCGTTGTACGGTGCCTGATCCGTTCGGACGGCATGATCCATCTGGACATCCTGCATTTGTACATTCAGCCGAAGACGCTCCTCCGCATCGTTTCAATCGGCCTTCCGGCGGGCGTGCAGGGCGTTGTATTCTCCATTTCCAACGTTATGATCCAGTCGTCCATCAACTCGTTCGGTTCCTATGCGATCGCGGGCAATACCGCCGCCTCCAACCTGGAGGGCTTCAACGGCACGGCGATGAACGCGTTCCACCAGACCAACATCAACTTTACATCGCAGAACTACGGCGCGCGGAAGTACGACCGTATCTGGCGCTGCCTGTTCTTATGTCTGATCATGTCGGCCGTTGTCGGCGTCACGATGGGACAGGGCATGTACTGGTTCGGCGATTCGCTGCTCCGGCTGTACACGACGGACCCGAAGACCATCGAATTCGGACGCATCCGTTTCCTGTACTGCGCTCGCTGGCAGTTCTTTGGCGGCATGATGGACTGCGCGGTCGGTTCGCTGCGCGGCATCGGCATGTCCCTGCTTCCGATGATCGTTTCCATTACGGCGGTCTGCGGCTTTCGCGTGCTCTGGCTGACCACGGTCTTCCCGCAGCATAAGACGCTCGGTACGGTCTATGTCACGTACCCCATCACATGGACGCTGGCACTCATTGCCCATGTGATCTGTTTTGTTATCGCGTTCGACCGGATCCGGAAACGGGACACGGAGCGCATACGAATGGCGAATGCCCCCAACAATAAGTGAGGTAATTCTTGAGTATTTTAACTGTTGAACATTTGAGCCACGGTTTCGGCGACCGTGCGATCTTTGAGGACGTGTCGTTCCGTCTGTTAAAGGGCGAGAAGATCGCGCTGATCGGCGCGAACGGTGAAGGAAAGTCCACCTTCATGAATATTATCACCGGAAAGCTTCAGCCGGATGAGGGGAAGATCGAATGGGCCAAAAACGTGAAAGCGGGCTATCTGGATCAGCATGCGGTCCTTCAGAAGGGCATGACGATCGGCAGTGTGCTGCGTTCCGCCTTTGATTCCCTGTATGACATGGAAGCGGAAATGAATGCGATGTATGAGAAGATGGGAGAGGCCGATGAGGACGAAATGAACCGTCTTTTAGAGGAGACCGGTACCATTCAGGATCTTCTGACCATGCACGATTTTTACATGATCGATGCCAAGGTGGAAGAGGTCGCGCGTGCGCTCGGGCTTCTGGAACGGGGCCTTGATCAGGATGTGACCGCACTTTCCGGCGGCCAGCGTACCAAGGTGCTGCTTGCCAAGCTTCTTCTTGAGAAGCCGGACATTCTGCTTCTGGACGAGCCGACGAACTACCTGGATCAGGAGCACATCGTCTGGCTGACCCGTTATCTGCAGGATTATGAGAACGCATTCATCCTGATCTCGCATGATGTGCCGTTCCTGAACAGCGTGGTCAACATTATCTACCACATGGATAACCGGTCGCTGGACCGTTACGTGGGCGATTACGACAAGTTTCGTGAGGTCTATGAGATGAAAAAGTCCCAGCTGGAGGCGGCGTACAACCGTCAGCAGCAGGAAATCGCGGATCTGAAGGATTTTGTGGCGAGAAATAAAGCGCGTGTCGCGACACGCAATATGGCCATGTCCCGCCAGAAGAAGCTGGACAATATGGATCTCATCGAGCTTGCGGAGGAAAAGCCCAAACCGGAATTCAACTTTAAGACGGCACGTACCCCGAGCCGTATCCTGTTTGAGACCGAGGATCTTGTGATCGGTTACGACGAGCCGCTTTCCCGTCCGATGAAGCTCACCATGGAGCGCGGGGAAAAGCTGGTGGTGCGCGGGGCGAACGGTATCGGTAAGACCACGCTGTTAAAGTCACTTCTCGGGCTGATTCCGGCACTTTCAGGATCTGTGGAGACCGGTGATTTCCTGGAGATCGGTTATTTTGAACAGGAGACCCCGCAGAACATCGAGACGACCTGCTTAGAGGAGATCTGGCAGGAGTTTCCGTCATATAATCAGGCGGAAGTCCGCGCGGCGCTTGCGAAGTGCGGATTGACAACGAAGCACATCGAATCCCGTGTGCGTGTGCTGTCCGGCGGCGAACAGGCCAAGGTCCGTCTCTGCAAACTGATGAACCGTGACAGTAACCTTTTGGTCCTGGATGAGCCCACGAACCATCTGGATGTGGACGCGAAGGATGAGCTGAAGAGAGCGTTAAAGGAGTACAGGGGAAGTGTGCTCATGGTATGTCACGAGCCGGAGTTCTACAATGATGTGGCAACTCGCGTACTGGATCTTTCGGAGTGGACAACGAAAGTCGTATAAGGAGGGGAGAGAATGGCAGGTCGTGTCGAATTTGAGCGGATGCTCCCGGAAATGTTCGAGTATCTGGTGCCGGTCACGGGCTTTTTCAAAAAACAGAGGAGCCCCAAGATGCTGGCTTCTTATAAAAAGATGGACGATATCGATGAGGTAGTTTCGGACTTCGAAAACGCGGAAGCATTTCTGAATGATGCGGTCCGGATCGGTGAAAAATGCATTTTCCGGAAGGAAAAGTATACGATCTTTTACAGTGCCGATATTGTGAAGGCACGGTTCCGGACGGTCGGTGCGGATGCTTCGGATTCGGGCAGTAAGATCGAGCTTGTCTTTCGGGACGGCAGCGAGGAGATCCTGTACAGCACGCCGGATACCGATTACGAGCGTGTGGCAAAGGCCGTCTTCCGGAAACTGGAGGAGAGCGGGATCAAAACCGTTTTGGTTTAAAAAACACATAACAAAAAAGCACTCCTTTCGGAGTGCTTTTTTATTCTCATAATCGAAAAACGATTAAGCTCTTTCTACTAAACCTGAACGTAAGCAGGAAGTACATACGTATACTTTCTCAGTACCGCCGTTAACTGTCTTAACACGAACAGACTTAACATTGGACTTCCACATTCTATTTGTTCTTCTGTGAGAATGGCTTACCTGGATTCCAAAATGAGCACCTTTTTCGCAGATTGCACACTTAGCCATTTTTCAGCACCTCCATTTCGTTCTGGAATTATATAAAATCAGTCACTTTCTGATTCGCAACATTGATATATTAGCAGATGGACCGCGAAAAAGCAAGCGTTTTTTTACAAAAATAAAAAGTTGCGGGAATGTCCGGATACAGCGAAAAACAAGATTGAATTTCGCCCTGAAATTCGTATAATATAATCAATAAAATATGTCTTCGGAGGTCTTTATGAACTTCTTTGAAAAGCTTGAAAACGGTATTATTTTCCGTGAGAACGGGGAGACCGTCAGAATTACGGCATGGGGTGCGGACAGCCTGCGTACGGAATCCGTCTTTTTAGGCGATATTCCCGAGGATAATGCGGCACTTCTTCCGGCGGAAAAGACGGACGTTGTTGTAACGATCGGCGAATGGGACGCGGTTCTTGTGAACGGTAAGATCACGGCGGAACTGAAGGTCCAGGAATGGGGCCATGCGCTTCAGATCACATATAAGAATGAAAAGGGCGATGTCCTTTTACGCGAAGTATCGAACGGCGGTGCGCTGCAGAAGCGTGCGCGTTATTTCCGTTACATCGGCGGTAATAACTTCTACTTAAAGGCCAGCTTTGAAGGCGCGGAGGAGAAGATCTACGGCATGGGCCAGTATCAGCAGGAGGTCATGGACTTAAAGGGCTGCAATCTGGAACTGGCGCATCGCAATTCGCAGGCATCCGTGCCGTTCTACATCTCCACGAGAGGCTACGGCTTCCTGTGGAACAACGCAGCCATCGGTAATGTGCACTTCGGTTCCAACACGACCGAGTGGGAAGCACAGAATACAAAGAAGCTCGACTATTTCATCACCGCGGGCGATACCCCGGCGGCCATTGAACAGAATTATATGAACGCGGTCGGCAAGGCGCCGATGATGCCGGAATACGGCCTCGGCTTCTGGCAGTGCAAGCTGCGTTACTTCAACCAGCAGCAGGTCATCGATATCGCGGAAGAGTACCACAAGCGCGGTATTCCGGTCGATGTACTCGTCATCGACTATTATCACTGGCTCCGCTGCGGCGACTGGCGCTTCGACGAAGAATACTTCCCGGAACCGGAAAAGATGGTCGCACGTCTGAAGGAGCTCGGCATCGAGACCATGGTCTCCGTATGGCCGCAGGTCGACGCACGCTCCGAGAACTATCCCGAAATGAAGCAGCAGGGTCTTCTGGTCCGTTCGAACCAGGGCGTGGACGTTCAGATGCTGTTCCACGGCAATAACAGCTTCATGGATGCGACGAATCCGCGTACCAGAAAGTACGTCTGGGACAAGATCAAGAAGAATTATTACGACATGGGCATCAAGACCTTCTGGCTCGATGAAGCGGAGCCGGAGTACGGTACCTATGATTTTGAGCAGTACCGCTACCACGAGGGCGAGGTCACCGAGGTCGGCAACATCTACCCGAGAGAGTATTCCCGTATGTTCTATGAAGGACAGAAGGAAGCCGGTCAGGATGACATCGTGAACCTGGTCCGCTGCGCATGGGTCGGTTCCCAGCGTTACGGCGCACTGGTATGGTCCGGCGATATCTTCTCCAGCTATGAGGATTTCCGCAAGCAGATCTGCGCAGGCCTTCACATGGGCCTTGCAGGTATTCCGTGGTGGACCACGGACATCGGCGGTTTTCACGCCGGTGATATCCGTAAGCCCGAATTCAAGGAACTTCTGATCCGCTGGTTCCAGTTCGGCACCTTCTGCCCGGTCATGCGTATCCACGGCTGCCGCGGTCCGCAGGAGCAGATCGTCGACAAGAAGGGCGAGGTCCGCGAGTGGACCGGTGCTCCGAACGAAGTCTGGAGCTATGGCGAAGAAAATGAAAAGATCATGACGCGCCTCATCGGCGTCCGTACCATGATGAAGGATTACATCCGGGACGTCATGAAGAACGCGTCCGAAAACGGTGATCCGGTCATGCGTACCGTCTTCTACGAATTCCCGGCGGACAAGAACACCTATGACCTCACGGATCAGTTCATGTTCGGCTCCGATATTCTGGTGTGTCCGGTCGTACAGCCGGGTGCTGTGAAGAGAAGCGTTTACCTTCCGGAAGGCGCAAGCTGGACAAACGCACATGACGGCAAGGTCTACGAAGGCGGACAGACTGTGGAGATGGATGCACCCATTGAAACGTTCCCGGTCTTCTTAAGAGACGGCAAGCAGGAGTATCTGATCGGACAGATCTGACATTGATCGAGAACCGACCTGCAGAAAGTTTATAACTTGTTTTTGGGCAGCGCAGTCATACGCTGCCGGACAGAGGAGAGCATATGTACAAGAACGATTTTGCCTTAACACCGCCGATGGGTTGGAATTCCTTTGACTATTACGACGCCGCGGTTACCGAGGCGGACATCAAAAAGAACGCCGATTATATGGCGGAGCATCTGAAGCAGTACGGCTACGAGTACGTGGTCGTGGACATCGCCTGGTATGCCCATAATTCCGGCGCGGACCGTGAGCATTTCGAATATATCCCGTTTGATACCGTTGAGATCGACGAGTATTCCCGCCTGCTTCCGGATCCCAAGCGTTTCCCGTCCTCTCAGGGAGGAAACGGCTTCAAGCCCCTCGCGGACTATGTTCACGGAAAGGGCCTGAAATTCGGTATTCACATTATGCGCGGTGTTCCGCGCATTGCCGCAGCGGAGCACATGAAGCTGATGAACACGACCGCGACTGCGAATCAGATCGCGCACCCGTCTTCCATCTGCCTCTGGAATTCCGATATGTACGGTGTTCGCGACAGCGAGGCCGGCCAGTGCTATTATGATTCCGTCATTCAGCAGTACGCGGACTGGGGCGTGGACTTCATCAAGTGTGATGACATCTGTGATTCCCGCATCCGGCATGAGGGTGAAGAGAGCACCTGGCATGAGATCCGCATGATCCACGAAGCCATCATGAAGACCGGACGTCCCATCGTCCTGTCCCTGTCTCCGGGCGCGGCGCTCATTGAAAAGTCCTGGATCTACGGCCGTTACGCCAATATGTGGCGCATGACCGATGATTTCTGGGATAATTATGAATTATTAAAGCCGATGTTCCGGCGCTGCGAAATGTGGCAGGATCATGTGAAGACCGGATGCTACCCGGACTGCGACATGCTGCCCATCGGCCGTATCGGCAAGCATTTCAACCAGGATCGCGACACCCGTTTTACCTACGACGAGTCCAAGATGATGATGACGCTCTGGTGCATGTTCCGCGCACCGCTCATGATGGGCGGCGAGTTGACGCTCCTCGATGAGAAGACCACGGCACTCCTCACGAACGACGAGCTTCTTGCCTGCCTGCGCGGTACCGCAAAGGGCACGCAGGTCTACCGCGATGAGAAAAAAGCCTGCTGGAAGAATGTGGACGAAGTGACCGGAGAAGTGCGCATCGCGCTCTTCAACCTGGCCGATGAAGATGCCGTGCTTTCCGTCACCGCAGAAGAACTGAACTGCGGGCTGAAAGGAAATGACGCGCTCACCGAGCTCTGGACCGGCGAGGAATCCGCTTTTGATAACGGTGTACTGACTGCATCCGTTCCGCACCACGGCGTTTGCGTATACAAAGTCAGCACATGGGAAACCAATTTACAGGAGTAATACATGAGTAAGAATCAGAACCATCAGATCGACCTTAAGAACATGACCGTGACCGACGCTTTCTGGCGCCGGGAGATCGATCTTGTCCGCAAGGAAGTCATTCCCTACCAGTGGGAAGCCCTGAACGACCGCGTAAAAGACGCGGAGCCCAGCTACTGCATGCATAACTTCAAATCCGCAGCAAAGCTTGGCGGAAAGAGAAGAAGCACCCCGGGCGGCAGCGAACTGAAGTACACCTACCGTGGGTTCGACATCTGGCCGGAGGATCCGGAAAACCCGGGCGATGAATTCTACGGATTCGTTTTTCAGGATTCCGACCTTTATAAGTGGATCGAAGCCGTAGCGTATTCGCTGATCCAGTTCCCGGATGCGGAGCTTGAAAAGACCTGCGACGAAGCGATCGAGATCGTTGCAAAGGCACAGGCGGACGATGGCTACCTGGATACCTACTATATCCTGAACGGCCGTGACATGGAGTTCACGAACCTGAAGGATCATCATGAACTGTACTGCTTCGGTCATCTGGCGGAAGCGGCAGTGGCATATTATGAAGCGACCGGTAAGAATCAGCTTCTGACCGTTGCCGAGAAGTTTGCGCAGTACATCGCAAGCTGCATCGGCCGTGAAGAGGGCAAAAAGCGCGGTTATCCGGGCCATGAGATCGCAGAGATGGCGCTGGTCCGCATGTACAATGCGACCGGAAAGAAGGAATATCTGGACCTCGCGACCTATTTTGTGGATGAGCGCGGTACCGAGCCGTACTATTTCGATGTGGAGAACCCGAAGCTCCGTTCCAGAGTTTTCGAGAACAGCAATCTGCCGTTTGCGTATCATCAGGCACATCGCCCGGTGCGTAAACAGGACGAAGCGCTGGGCCATGCGGTCCGTGCCGTATACCTTTACTCAGGCATGGCGGACGTGGCCCGCATCACCAAGGATGACGAGCTTCAGACCGCTTGCGAAAAGCTGTGGAAGAGCATTACCCGCGATAAAATGTACATCACGGGTGGTATCGGATCTTCCCATCTGGGCGAATCCTTCACCTTCCCCTTCGACCTTCCGAATGACACGGCTTACACCGAGTCCTGTGCAGCCATCGGTCTGGCATTCTTTGCCCGCCGCATGCTGGAGAACGACCCGAAGGCCGAATATGCCGATGTCATCGAACGTGCGCTGTACAACGGCATCCTTTCCGGCATCGCCCTGGACGGCAAGAGCTTCTTCTATGTCAACCCGTTGGAAGTCTTCCCGCAGGCCTGCCATGAAGACGGCCGCAAGAAGCACGCAAAGCCGGTCCGCCAGAAATGGTTCGGCTGCGCATGCTGTCCCCCGAACATCGCCCGCATCTTAAGCTCTGTAGGCGCTTATGCGTATACCGAGAACGATGACACGCTGTTCGCACACATGACGATGGGCTGTGAATACAAGAAGAACGTTGGCGACAAGATCGTGGATGTGAAGGCGGAGGCCGATAGAAGCGTGGCCGGAAAGTGGACTGTCACGTACACCGTGAAAGGCGCCGAAGGCACCGCATTCAAGCTTGCGGTCCGTAAGCCGGACTGGTGCAAGGCGCCGGAATTTGCACTTGCAGACGGCAGGATGACCGAAGAAAACGGTTATGTATATCTTACCAGGAACTGGGGCGCAGAGGATGTGATCACCGTGACCCTTCCGATGGAGGTCCGTTACATGACCGCGGATACCCGCGTGCGTGAGGACATCGGCAAGGTGGCGGTCTCCTACGGTCCGGAGGTCTTCTGTCTGGAGGAAAAGGACAACGGCGGCGACCTTCAGCTGATCACCGTATCCCGCGATGTGGTAAAGGCAGAACCGGAATTCGGCAAGGTTACGATCGACGGAATGGAAGGTGTGACCGTATCCGTTCCGGGCATCCGCAGCATGCCGAATACCGCGAGCGGTCTGTATTTTGACCTGGCACGGGAAGAGCGCACGGAGGTAAAGCTGACCTACATTCCGTACCGTATGTGGGCAAACCGCGGCGAGAACGAGATGCAGGTCTGGACACGACTTGATTAAACTATCAATTTGTGCTATACTTTTATACCGAAAAATAATAAAGGAGAGAGTCTCATGGCAGAAGAAACGAAAGACCTGAAGGGCGAAGTGAAAATTAACCCCGATGTGATCGCGCAGTACGCGGGCATGGCAGCGACGGAATGCTTCGGCATCGTCGGTATGGGTGCAATCAGCTTAAAAGACGGTATCGTTAAGGTACTGAAGAATGAAAAAGCTTCCAAAGGCGTCAATGTTGCGATCAAAGACGGAAAGATCTCCATAGATTTTCATATTGTAGTAGCATATGGTGTCAGCATCCATGCTGTAATTGACAACCTGATCGAAAACATCACCTATCAGGTTGAAAAGTTTACCGGCATGCCCATCGAAAAGATCAATGTCTATGTCGAGGGCGTACGCGTAATCGACTAAGGAGGAATAAAAACTTGGTAATTGACGCGAAATTATTAAAGAAGATGTTCCTCTCCGGTGCGCAGTCTCTTGACGCAAAAAAGGATTGGATCAATGAGTTGAATGTGTTCCCGGTTCCGGATGGCGATACCGGCACGAACATGACCATGACGATCATGTCTGCCGTAAAGGAACTGATGGCACTGGAAGAGGATACGATGGAAGGGGTCGCAAAGGCCGTTTCATCCGGTGCACTGCGCGGTGCGCGCGGCAACTCCGGCGTTATTCTTTCCCAGCTGTGCCGCGGATTCGTAAAGTCCATCCGCGAGAAGGAGACCCTGGATATTCCGGATCTGGAGGAGGCCATCCATAAAGCGGTCGAGTCGGCGTACAAGGCCGTCATGAAGCCGAAGGAGGGTACCATCCTGACCGTTGCCCGCGGCATTTCCGAAAAGGCAGCGGAGATCAAGGATACCGACGACATGGAGTATTTCATCCGCACCTGTATCGAATACGGTGACGAAGTCCTCTTACAGACACCGGAGATGCTTCCGGTACTGAAGCAGGCATGTGTTGTAGACTCCGGCGGACAGGGCCTGATGGTCGTCCTGAAGGGCGTTTACGATGCGTTTATGGGCAAGGAACCCGATATGTCCGCTCCGGAAATGGCAGTCGTTCACAAGGAAAGCATTACGGTGGATACGTCCGATCTGGATACCTCCGATATCAAGTTCGGTTACTGCACCGAGTTCATCATCAAGCTGGGCGTTCCGTTCTCCGAGGCGGATGAGGATGCGCTGAAGGAATTCCTGAATGGTATCGGCGATTCCATCGTCTGCGTATGGGACGAGGACATCGTCAAGATCCACGTTCATACGAACGAGCCCGGACGTGCGCTGCAGAAGGCCATCGAGTACGGTCAGCTGTCCCGTATCAAGATCGACAACATGCGCGAAGAGCATGAAGAACGTCTGTTTAAGGATGCGGTGAAGCTTGCAGCGGAACAGAAGGCGGCCGATGAAGCCAAGAAGAAAGCGGAGCCGCGCGTTCCGTACGGATTCGTATCCGTTTGTGCCGGAGAAGGCCTTGCGGAGATCTTCCGCGAAGTCGGTGTGGATCATGTCATCGAAGGCGGTCAGACCATGAACCCGTCCACGGAGGATATCCTTTCCGCGATCGATCAGGTCAATGCGGACAATGTCTTCGTGCTTCCGAACAACAAGAATATCGTGATGGCTGCAAATCAGGCCAAGGCGCTGACCGAGGACAAGAACGTCATCGTGATCCCGTCGGCTACGGTATGCCAGGGTATTTCCTGCATGCTGAACTACAGCCCGGATATGTCGCCGGAAGAGAATGAAGCCGCGATGAACGACATGATGAGCATGGTCAAGACCATCGAGGTCACCTATGCGGTCCGTGATACCGTCATCGATGATGTGGAGATCCACAAGGATGACTTTATGGCCATCGGCGGAGGAAAGATCCTGGCAAACGGCAAGGACCTGACGGAGACCGTAAAGGCAGCGGTGGACAAGGCCGTTGACGAGGACAGTGTTGTTGTCAGCCTGTATTACGGCAGCGATGTCACGGAAGACGATGCTAACGCTATGGCAGAAGCCATCGCACCGGTATTAAAGGACACGGAAGCAAGCGTTGCTTACGGCGGACAGCCGGTCTATTACTATATCATTTCGGTGGAATAATTTGTGAAACCGGTGGGGACCCGATGTACTTCGTCGGGTCCCTTTCTTTTTACCGTTCAACACAAAAACAGGCGATTCCCTCGTTTTTGTGAAAGTTTATGCATGAAAGGAGCGTAGAGGTGAATACCGGATCCGCTATTATTGAAATTAAGGGTATCGGCGAAAAGACCGCACAGGGGTTCCGCCGCCTGGGCATAGACACTGTCCGGGACCTTCTGGAATTCTACCCGCGTTCCTATGAGACGTACGAAGCACCGGTCTCCATCCGTCAGGCGATGTACCGCGACCGCGCAGCTGTTCTCGGCGTCGTCATGCAGAATCCCGTCACGCGCTATGTAAAGCGGTTCCAGATCACAACGACGGTCATCCGCGACGAGGAGGGCAGTATGCTGAACCTTTCCTGGTTCAACATGCCGTATCTTTCCAAAACGATCAAAGCCGGATCGACCTATGTTTTCCGGGGCAAGCTGACCGGCTACGGCGCCGGCCGTAAAATGGAGCAGCCGCAGGTGATCAAGGCACCGGAATACGAGCATCTCCGTTCCACCCTGCAGCCGGTCTACCCGTTGACCAAATCGATCACGCGCCGCATGATCTCCGATGCGGTGGAAAAGGTCATGGCGGAGGGCGTGTATCCGGAGGAGACGCTTCCGGACGAGCTTCGAGCCGACTATGATCTGATGCCTCTTCAGGACGCGGTACGCGAGGTCCATTTCCCGCACAGTAAGGACAGTCTGATCCCCGCAAGGCGGCGGCTGGTCTTTGAGGAATTCTACCGCTTTATCGTCGGTGTCCGCCGCATGAAGGAAACAGTGGAAGCGGAAGCGAACAGCTTCTTTATTCAGGACCGTGAGGAAGCGGACGATTTCATCGCGCGGCTCCCGTACGAACTGACCGGTGCACAGAAGAGGGTACTTCAGGAGATCAAGGGCGACATGACGGGGCCTTCGGTCATGAACCGTCTGGTTCAGGGCGATGTGGGTTCCGGTAAGACGATCGTGGCGTTCATCGCCATGTATTTATGCGCGCTGAACGGTTATCAGAGCGTGCTCATGGCACCGACGGAGGTACTTGCGGTCCAGCATTACGAGAATTTCAAAAAGCTTTCCGAAGAATACGGCCTCGGGATCACACCGGAGCTCCTGACCGGCAGTATGACGGCGAAAGAGAAGCGGGAGGCGTACGAACGCATCGGCACGCATCAGGTCGATATGGTCATCGGCACGCATGCGGTCATTCAGGAGAAGGTCCATTATGACGACCTTGCGCTTGTCATCACCGACGAGCAGCACCGCTTTGGTGTCAATCAGCGGAAGGCCCTGTCCGAAAAGGGCCGGTCCCCGCATGTGCTCGTCATGTCCGCAACGCCGATCCCGCGTACGCTCGCAATGATCATCTACGGCGATCTGGACATTTCCGTGATGAACGAGATGCCGAAAAACCGTCAGGCCATCAAAAATGCGGTCGTGGACATCGACTACCGGAAAAAGGCCTATGCCTTCATCAAAAAGCAGGTCGAAATGGGCCACCAGGCCTATGTGATCTGCCCGATGGTGGAGGAGAGTGAAGCGTCCGAGGGCGAGAATGTCATCGACTATGCGAAGCGCCTCCGGCAGATCTTCCCGGACGAGATCCGCGTGGAATATCTGCACGGTAAGATGAAAAATGATGAAAAAGAAGCGATCATGGCGGCATTCGGACGGAACGAGATCCAAGTACTGGTATCGACGACGGTCATCGAGGTCGGCATCGACGTACCGAACGCGACGGTCATCATGATCGAGAACGCGGAGCGCTTCGGTCTTGCACAGCTGCATCAGCTGAGAGGCCGAGTGGGCCGCGGGAAGGACCAATCGTACTGCATCCTGGTGGATACGACGATGTCCGAAGAGAGCAAAAAACGTCTGGATGTACTGAAGGACTCCAACGACGGCTTCTTCATTGCGGGAGAAGACCTGAAAATGCGCGGTCCCGGTGATTTCTTCGGACTTCGCCAGTCCGGTGATCTCAGTTTCCGTCTGGGCGATATCTATACGGACTCCGCGATTTTGAAGCAGGCGGAGGAGGCCGCGGAAAAGACGCTTGCGGCAGAAGGAGCACGCGGAATACAGGCGATTCTTTAAGGGGGAGAGAATGAAGATCAATGTAAAGGAAATGTCCTATGACGAGGTAACGGCGCTCCCGAAGCGCGCGCATAAGGATCCGGTCCGCCAGAAGGCGTTTTTCCGGTGGCTTTTGCGGACGTTATCCAAGGGTGAACTGAAAAAGACCGGGTTTACGGCGCAGTACATCGGAATGGAAAAGCTCGGAAAAGAGGAGCCTGCGCTTTATCTCATGAATCATTCGAGCTTCACCGATCTTCAGATGGCGGCGGAGATCCTGCACGACCGGGAATACCATATTATCTGTACGGTGGATGGATTCGTGGGAAAAGACGGACTGATGCGGGCCATCGGCTGCATTCCGACGCAGAAATTCGTCATGGACGCAACGCTTGTAAAGGATATGAAGTACACGGTGAGCAAGCTGAAAAGCTCGATCCTGATGTATCCGGAGGCCAGCTATTCCTTTGACGGAACGGAGACCCCGCTTCCGGAAAGCCTCGGAAAGTTCCTGAAATTCTTAAAGGTCCCGGTCGTTATGATCAAGACCGAAGGCGCGTATCTCCGCGATCCGTTATACAACCTTCTTCAGAAGCGTCAGGCCGCCGTGTCCTGCACGGTGACTTACCTGCTTTCCCCGGAGGATATCAAGGAAAAGAGCACCGAAGAGCTGAACGGGATCCTGAAGGACGCGTTCACCTACGATCATTTCCGTACACAGTTTGAACACGGCGTGACGGTCTCCGAGCCCTTCCGTGCCGATGGTCTCGAGCGCGCACTGTACCGCTGCCCGGTCTGCGAATCGGAGGGAAAGATGCGCGGCAAGGGAACCAGGATCCGCTGCAATGCCTGCAAGACAGAGTGGGAACTTCTGGAAAACGGAAAACTTAGTAAAGGCCTTCGGGAAGCATCTTCGGAAAACAGCAAAACTCCGGTATCCTGTGCTCCGGTCGACTTTGAATTCGTCCCGGAATGGTATCGTTATCAGCGTGAACAGGTGCGGAAAGAGCTCCTTCAGGGGGATTACGGGCTTTCGTGCGATGTGGACATCGTCATTTTAAAGGACTTAAAGAGCGTGTACCGCGTGGGCGAGGGAAAACTGCGCCATACGGTGGACGGTTTCGTGCTG
>DCHF01000028.1 GCA_002315555.1 Lachnospiraceae bacterium UBA1759
AGCATTATGGCAGGGCGCGGTGAAAATCGTCATGCACTTGTACACCAAGATACCGGGCATGAAAAAGGCGATGCCGCCCCGCGAACTGCTGCTCTACGTCTGCGCCAACTGGGATAGCGCAAGAGCTATTCCTGTGATAGAAATGCTCGAATCGATGCAGCCCGGAGTCGTGGCAAAAACGCGGGATTTCCGAGGCTGTGACGCATTGTGGTACACGCTCTACAATCAGAGCTTGCTGGCGAAAGTTGAAGAATTGAAGCAGAGCATGTGTGCGATTGTGTCAATGCCGGTCAAGCCGATGCCTCTCGCCGAAACATTAATCCGGTACGGATGCAATCCCAATAGAAAAAGTCTTATGGGGTTTTCCTGCAAAGATGTGTTGCATTGGGTATAGTCAGAGGTAGTGTCCGAGATTTTGCGCACATTTGATTCCGATAGATTACAGAACCACGTGTGCAGAAGCGGAGCATTACATCATGCCGCTTCCGGTGATCAGATGTCCTTTATTGAGGGAGTTTGTTTCACTCATGCAACGACATGATGAATCAAAACTCCCTGAAATAAAGAAACTGTCTTTCAGGGTCTCCTTTGCGGGAGACCCTGAAAGTGGTTCGTTTGCCGATCAGGCAAGTGTTGCGTATGTCAACGCAATGTTCTTCTTGTCTGGCGAGAGCTCAGCTGTCACTTCGTAACCCTTGCCGATAAACTTACCGGATTCGGCGCTGCTGGCTTCGAAGGTAAGTCCGACACCGTTGTTCTTGACATACAGATTGGTATCCGCCAAGACTTTGGAGATGTCATCGATCTGGACGTCTTCCTGCAGTACGAAGGTTTCAAGCGCCTGATCCATCCAGTCAAGGTAGAGATCTGTATCAAGAGCAACAAGGGTATCATCCTTGAATTTGAGAATTCCGGCTTCCGCAACTTTAATCTTGTCGATTGAGGAGATAGAACCGGCATTGACGAAGGTCAAGCTACCGCCTGCATTAATCGTATTGGCGGTCAGGGTCTTGCCACTTGTGAACTCAACAGTACCATCGCCGCTGAAGTTCAGATCACCGATATTCGTGTACTTGATATCAGTGCTGGAGGCTTTCGCTTCGAAGGCTTTTCCGTTCCAACCATACGCTGTGACGATGTTTCCGCCAGCTGCAAGACCGGTGAGGGTCAGGTTGCTGTTCAGAATCAGTTTGCCGCCATTGGCCAAGGTCGCGTTACCGGTGATGGTAAGTTCTTGGTCAATCGTAAGCTTCACGTTTTCATCTTTGCCGTTGATGACGTCGAATTTGTCTTTATTGGCAACAAATTCGATGGATTCAACAGCCGTCTTATCAGCGTTGAAGTTGAATTTGAGTTCGCCGAATGCAGTGGTCTCATCAGCCATAACCGTGTAGGATTCGCTTGTCCAAGCCGGATTGCTGGGATCATTGCCGTAGGTTGCGACGTATTCGGCAGAGGCGGCATTGACCGTATTGGCAATACTTCTGCTTGTGACGCCGGCAGCAGTGTTGATTTTCTGTGCGTCAATAACCAGATTACCGGAGAACTCAATTCCTTCGGTTGTCAGAGAACCGTTGACGCTCAGACTGTCATAATTCTCATCCGCATAACCTTTGACACCGACGACGTTGGACTCGGACGTTCCGAAGATAACCTTGGTAATTTTTCTGTTGCCTGCGACATTGAGGACGTCAGCGCCTTTGCCCATGTCAACAGTACCGGTGATGTCGGCCTCAACGTTCAGGATATCCTTGTAGATCGCACCGACCTCGGTAGCGGCAGGCGTTCCGGCAGGACCGTACTCGCCAATCGATTCAGGATCCTGAGCAGTAGAAGCAACGCTCGTTTTCCCGGCAATCGGAAGATCCGCACCGTAAAAATCGCCATTAAAGCCTTTTCCGGTCACTTTCAGGTTGACGAACTTGACACTGGTGACCTCCGCAGATACGCTGCCGGCGTTGGTCAGTGTATCTTCCGCAGGCTCTTCAGCGCCGTATGCGGCGTTTTCGGTAATCGCGGAGAAATCAAATCCCGCGAAGGAAGAAGTCTTGAAACCGGTAATGGTGTAGAACTCGTCATGGATGGACTCGGTGACCGGGGTGATGGTAACGGTATCTGCGCCCTTGGATCCGGCAACGGTACCGAATTCAACCGCCTGCAGACCATCGCCGAGGAGGATTGTGGTGGTATCAGCATTGCTGAAGTCAATTGCCCCGGTAGAGCCTTTTTTGACTGTCACGGTCTTGGAACCGGTACCGGATGTGAGAGCGCCAACTGTTGCAGCAGTGAAATCGTCGGTTCCCTCGCCCAGATTGACAGAAGCCGCATTGCCGGAAATCACGATCGTGTTGTTATCGGTGATTTCCGAGACCCACCGACTGGCGGCCTCCGTGACAATGCCATTGGCATCACCTTCGAGGTACAGATTGTCACCAAGCGTGATATTGCCGGTAAGGTTACCCGTAAGGTTCTTGTTGCTGGTCATGAGGGAGAAGTCGCCGTTGATTGCGGCAGCATCGCCATCGTCATTCACAACAGCCAGATTGCCATTCAGGTACAGAGAGGTCTCAATGGTCAGGGTGCCATTGATTTCAGCTTCATTGACAGTGATAGTCTTGCCCGCAACGTCACCTTTGATTTCCGTGTCAATAAGCTTCAAGCTGTTGGCCGAAACATTGGCTTCAATATCACCGGTCAGGGTCAGCATATTCGTATGGACAATGGTATCGGTGACAACCATTTTCGTATCCGTAACGCTGATCTGCAGATTGCCTTCGGACTTGATTTCGGCAAACTTGACTTCATTGAGGCCATTACCGTTGACATTGATCTTGTTAAGACCGGCCTGGATGTACGGTTCATGGGCGTATTCATTCTCATCAAGAGCCTTGCCCATATCGATGATACCGAGTTCGGCATTGCCAACCAGATCATTGACATTCAATATCTTGCTGGTGATGTCAGTAGCGGTGATCTTGGAATCAAAGATGGAATCCGCTTCATTGGTAAACTCAACCGTAAGCTCGTTTTCGAATGTCGTATTGCCGCCGACGATGGCCTTCTTGTTGACCAGTGTGGCTGTGTTTTCAGAACCCGTGAACTTGAGATCCCCGTCGATCTTGACATCTGCGATGACCCCTTTGATGTCATTGGTCACACCGAAGACAGCGTTTGTGATATCGGCAGCACCAGTGACATTCGTGTTTTCGCCGATGGTCAGCTTCGTGGCCTTGATATCGCTCAAGGTCAGGGTCGCGAGCGAATCCGCAGCCTGGAGAACCAGTTCGTTTGCCGCATTGACCTGGCCGTTGATGGAATCCTTCGTCCCGGAAGCAGCTTCCAGTACAACCGAGTTATTTTTCAGTTCGACCGACTGGCTGGCTTTAACCGCCGCATTGTAGACCGGAATTTTGTCCGCAGACACACGACCGAGGGTGATCTCGTCTCTGGTATCCGTGATCGTTTTGGTGACAGTCAGGTTGCCGAAGACCTTGTCGAGGTTGTTGTTGCCGATATCTTCCACCGTGGCGGAGCCGTCCTCCACAAAGATACCTTCATAGTCGGAGACCACTCCCTTGATCTCTGCTTTATTCGCCAGATTCAGCTGGTGGCTCATGCAATTAACGTTTCCTGTAAGAATGGCGCCGATGCAGGCATTGTTTTCCAGGATGACGTTGCCGCTGACCGTACCGTTCAATTTGGCATTGGACTGCAGGATAATGTTGTGGGTACCGATATCTTCGACGTCTTCGACCATGGCAATGGTTCCGCCGAGGACGGCATTGGCGTCAACGTTGATTTTGGCATCAACGGCCGCATTGAGTTCAGCGGAGCAGCCTTCATTGACGTGTACGCTGTCTGCAAGTATATCCTTCGCCGTGAGGGAGATATTGTTGTGGAGTTCAATGTCTTCTCCACGTGCAACAATCTTGTTGGCTTCAATGGCGGCAGTGCATTCAGACGCCGTCGTGGCCGTATCGCCGAAACGGGTGGCTCTAATGGTATCAACCTTCAGGGTTCCGGCCTTTTTACCGGAAACGATCTCATCGACATCCATAAAACCGGAAACCGTGCAGGAATCTTCGATGACGACCTTTTGGGCCAGCGTATTGACCGTACCGATATTCCCGTTGACAACGGCATCATCAAGGGTCAGTTCCATTTCACTGTTGACGATGTTGCTGTTGATGGTGGACTGTTCAACGCGGATTTTCCTGGAAGTAAGTTTGGCAGTAATCGTAGAATTGCTGACCAGAATGCCGGCGTCAGCAGCAGCCTTGAGTTCAATTTCAGCACCGTCGCCTTCCTTGGCCATGGTGACGCCGTTCATCGTAACGGAATCCGCTTCGACGTTGCCGTTGAATGTAGAGCCGATGGCCGTGATTTCTTTCTCGGCCTTAACATTGCCTTTGAAGGTGGAGTTCAAATCGGCGATATTTTGGGCGGTAACGGTATCATTGAACGTGGCGCCTTCGGTTATGAGAGCGGGCTGACCATCGGGAGCCGTTCCGATGACCGAAATGTTGCCGCTGATGGTACCGCCTTTGACGCCGAAAGTACCGATCAGTTTGGCGGAGACGGATTGGCTTTCGCCCGTAGTTTTGTATTCCTTCTCAAGCGTGACGGTGACGCCGTCGGCAAGTTCGAGAACCGTGTCGGTCAGCTCGTATTTGGTGTTGTGGAGGAAATTTTCCGTAAGGTCTGCATCCTTCGAGAACTTCAGTACGGAGTCTGTGGCAATAACATCGAGATTGCTCTGTTCGATGGAGTCGGCAAGCTTGTCAACGTTGCCGTTGAAGGCAATGAATTTATCGTTGACGGTACAGCCAAAATGGAGAGTTCCAACATCGAGCTTCGCTCCCTTGAAATCAAAGTCGCCATTGCCGTAGACATTCAGGGTGTCGATCTTGATCGTCTGATCGATGGTGACGTCGGCACTGGCATCGGCATACAGTTCGGCGACTTTGCCAAGTTTTGCATCAGCGCCGATTGTGAGTTCAGCACCGGCGTACACAGAAAGTTCAGAGAGATCGGTAAGAACGTATTGGGAATTACCTTTTTCGATTAACGCGCCGTTGAAGGTGTTCTTTCCGGCAACAGCGGAAACCTTCTCGGCACCGAAGATAATCGTGGTGTTATCGATGACGGCATTGTTGAGAACGATTTCTTTCGCGGTGATGTTGGAACCGGTGACCGTGCCGGATACAACGACTTTGCCGGACGTATAGATGACGGCATCCGTCAGATTGGTGACATAGATGTCTTCTTCAACGCGCACAACGTCGTCCGTACCGATGATTCCGCTGGAATTGTCGCAGCGAAGGATGAAGTCCGAACCTTCAAACACGGAGTTGTTGCCAAGTTGCAGATCCAAGCCCCTCAGGGTTTTCTTATCACAATCGGAAATTGTGACTTTGACACCGTCGGCGATGACGAGTTTGCAGCCGGATCTGATGTCGGCGATGGAATCCATCTTGAGGGTGGTATCGCCGGAGAAGAAAATCGTGCTGTCTTCCGTAGACCCATGGAAGTTGAGCTTCGAGATATTGCCGTTGATTTCCAGCAGGGAGGCTTTCGCAGCAGAAAGGTTGATGGCCTTGGCCGAGCCAAAACCGGCGGCATCCGCAAAAACGACCTTGGCGTATTCACCGCCCATAATGATGTCGCTGACGCCATCGTTTGAATCAACGAACAGAGTGTTTTCACCGCTGTTGACGATGAACTGCTGTGCGGTCTGCGTGGACAGCGTGTCCGCAGCCAGTTTGCCCTTCAGTTCAAAGGTGTTCTTACTGTCGCCATCAATCTGGATGTTGTCGGCATTGAGGCAGCCGTTGATGACGATTGTATTCGTGCCGGCGCCGAGTTTCAGGCTGTTCAAATACCCGTTGATGTTGATGGTATCGCTGCCTTTGCCCAGATCAATGCAACCAGCGACGGAACTGCCTTCTTTCAGAACAACGGTATCGTCACCGTCGTTCATCGTAACGAAGCCAGAGACAATTGCGCCGGCCTTGACAATCAGCGTATCATTCCCGGTGCAGAGATCGACATTTCCTTTGAACGTCACGCCCTCTGCGATTATCACGGACTCATTCATATTGGTGGCAGTAATCTTTTCCGAAAACGCCGAGTCTTCCGTGAAGGTGAGGGTCTCGGGGTAGGTCAGGGTTACAGTGCCGCCCATCTTTGTCTTTTTGTTGTAGGGCGTGTAGGAAATGTCATAGAAACCGGAGAACACCTTATCTCCTTCAGCGTTGAGAACTGTAATCACGCCGGTATCAAAAGAGGAATCTTTTGTGAAACAGGTGCTGCTGATAAGGGACAGGCTCTTTCCGAGGATATTGGAGTCAATCGTATCCAGCTTGACAGTCACGTTGTTGATCTGAATGTTCTTGTTCCATGTAAGCATGGCGGAGCCGGAACTGTTCTTCACCGTGTCATCGTTGACGATGAACTGGTACGAGGTCGTCCGCATGGACTTGTCCTGCCCCTGCTTGAAATTGAGGAAGGAGCTTCCTTCAATGACCAGATTGTCGAAATTCTTGAGTTTGCCGTTGAAATCGCCGCTGACATCGGAGAACAATAGGGTGGATTTGCCGGTCAGAGAAGCTTTGCCGCCGCGTCCGCGTCCAATGATGGTTCCCCTGTATGAACTTACGTTCTTCGTTGCGGTGAACCGAACATTCGCATCCCCCGTCACCGTGCCGTTGTCGCTGCCGACATAGATGTTGCCGACATTCTTGGCTTTTTCGGAATCAATGATGATTTCCACATTCCCGTAGACATCGCCCTGGTAACCGCCGCCGTAGACAGTGCTGACTTTGGTATCGGAGAGGGTGATCAAAACATTGCCATTGACGTCACTCTGATAGCCGCCGCCGTAAACATTGCCGGCCTTGGATCCGTTGAGTGTAATGACAACGTTTCCGTCACTGTCGCCGCTCTTGTATCCGCCGCCATAAATGTTTCCGGCATTGACATTGGAAAGCGTAATGGCAACATCCCCCTTCATAGAGGAACCGGTGCCCGCACCGCCGCCGTAGATCTTGCTGACTTTGGTATTGGCAAGTGTGATCGAAACATCGCCGACCGCCGTAATGGAGTTGGTGCTGACTTTGGTATTGACGCTGATGGTGTTTTCTTTGGCGGACATGACCGCTCCGCCGTAAATGGTGTTGAATTCAACGTTCTGCACATTCAGACTGTGCGAGTAAACCGTGGTGTTTTCACCTGATTTAAAATACCCAAGCCCGTTTGTATAATATTTTACATAGGCATTTTTTGACCCGGAATTCTGGGTGATGAAGATGGGCTTTGAGGCCTGCTCAAGCGCTGCGGCGCTTCCCTCAAAGATCAGCGAAGAAAATTTCTCCGTCACAAAAAATTCGGTTTCGTCTTCCGCGTACTTTGACCACGCATAAAGATTTTTCGGGTCAAGGGACTTCACAAGACTTTTGTCGATGATCGTTGCCATAATTCTTTTCCTTTTGGTTTTGGGGAACATCTGTACAATACCTTGTGACAGAAATTCCCGTTTGCTGTTTAAAAATCTCCGTGAGATTTCACTACTGTCCGGTAAAAATTACTGTAGTTCACTACTGTCCGGTAAAAATTACCGGGATTGATTGTTAAAGTCGGATTCTGCGCTATATTAAAGGTGTCAGAAGTCTTTAATTTGAGCGTAGAAGGCCCGACAGTGTGTTACTATAGCACATTTCAACAGCTTTTCAAATTTCTTTTCCGATATTTTTTGAGAAATCTGTCCAAGCTTGGTGATAAGCGCATTTATTTCGGAACTTGCAATTCAGCAAAACAAGGGTATAGTAAGAACAGGGCGTTTACACCGATCTTTTAGAAAAAACTGTCCAAGCTTGGGGATAAGCGCATACGGCAGCAGCCACAGACCATCTGTAAAACAGGAAAATCTGTCAAAAAATCTCCTGTCCAACGAAAAAGATTGAATTTTCATTCGTATATATTGATGAGAGGAGAAAAATTTCAGGGCATAAGCCGTAAGAAAGATCGATTGGATGTCATCGGCATCCGGTTTGGCAGGTAATGCCCTGATTTATCTGTCCTGAACTTTTGAAAGAAGATGCAAAGCTGACAAAAGGAAACACCATGAAGATATTTCAACTCAAATCTTTGGAAATAACGGGGCAAAAGAATCGAAACGGCGGTCATAAGGTTTGGGAAGAGGACATGGGGCTTTTTGAGTCGAAAGAAAAGGCTGAAAATACCATACAAAGTGCCATCAAAGAAAGGCCATGGAGCAACTTCTTCGCCTTTTTTATTTATGAACGGCAATTGAATCTTCCCTGCCTGAACGATGCCGGATACCAAAGCGTTACCTCATATCTCGCTGACGGAACGTTCTATTGTTACAGTCCCTGCGATTCCGCTTGCGTAAAACCGTTCAAAGGACGCCCGGCCGAGAGCATCAGACTCCGGAAGGGCGACTTGGCTTGGTATTGGTCAGGGGATCACATCGAGCCGTGTCTTGTCGGATTTCAGCCGTATACGGAAGAGCAATATGCAGACTACTGCAAGGAGCGCGGTCATTCCGCAGACGATCCGGACTTTCACCCCTTTGATGGTACCGATGACTGCTATCTTGTTTACAACTACAACAATGACCATAACCATCCGGAATGCTGGCAGTTGTTTCCCTTCAGCGGGACGCTGACTCAAGGGAATATGGATCGCCTGCTGGCATCCAGAAAATGGTGGCAGGACGGTTGTCGGAAGTAAGACGCATCGTTGCCGTGTTTTTCAAACTATCGCAAAATTTGTTCCGTTGCACACAGTCGTGGAACATTTTCTACACCTTTGCCGATCAAGTGGAATAACCTTCTGTACGGCATCTGGAAAGTTCCGCCAGTTTCTTATCGTGCGTTAAGTTCCTCTGCAAATTCCAGAAAAAGTTTCTCGGGGTCCTCTGCGCTTTTCAGCAGCGACTGATGGCGCCGCAAAGTTAATCCATATCCCACGCTTTCTTGAATCATTTGGAAAAGTGATCTGTAAAACCCACGGAAGTCCAGTACACCGATTGGGCAATGAATATTTCCCAATTTTTTCTGTTCCAGCGCATCAAAAAGTTCGTCCCATGTGCCGAAACTGCCCGGCAATGCCACAATCGCATCTGCCCGTTTGAGCATTTCCGCTTTCCGTTCGGCGAGGCTGTCGGTCATAATTTTTTCCGTCAGATCATCGCGGATAAGTTTTGCCGGCAGGCAGCGGGAGAAAATACCGATCACCTTGCCGCCGTTTTCCAGAACCGTGTCTGCAAGCAGTTTCATCATTCCGCAGTTGCTGCCTCCGAAAACCAGCGTCATCTGATGTTCGACAAGAAAACGGCCGAAATTGATAATATTCTCGCGCAAAAAAGGATTTTTGGGGTTCTGCGAACTTAAATAGACCACGATGTTGCAGAAATTGGATAATGGTTGCGGTTTTAGCCTGTCATCCTCGCTGTTCTGCTTTCTCTCCTTCAAAAGGGCGATGATGCGTTCCCAAATTTCCCATGTCATATAATGTTCGCCGGGCATGCGGTTCCATGCGAGGATCTCCTGCCATTCTTTTTCTTTCAATGCTGATTTTTTACCAGCCAACAAACGGAAATACTCCAAGAAAAAGTCCGGATCAAGCAGCTCTTTTTCGACGACAAAGCCGAATTCTCCGAAAATCTGCCATTTCCCGTTGACGCGGAGAATATCCTGGAGCGTGTATATTGAAAAACAAACCCCTGCTTGCGTCCACGAGGGAAAATCCGTGTCAGCAAAATATGTGCTGCCTATTCGCGATAAACAAGACATAAAAAACAAAAGATCCATCCACTTTGAGCAGAACAGCTGGCAGCACTCCATCGGCAATTATGTCCCCAGTTTAACTTGTGGGGTGTCTGCCGTTATAGAAAATCGAACATGGACTCTTTTTCGATGTGCGGAGCGTACTTCTTGACCAGCTTCGCCAGTTTCCCACATTCCAGAAAATACCATTCATCCCGATCGCCCATGAAACACATCCGCTCCACGGCGAACTCGCGCTTCTTTTCATCGGCAAGCGAAAAACGCAAGGACGGCATAAAAGTAGCGGACGAGGCAAGAAGATCATCGGCTTTATCCGTCTGGAACAGCATGATCCCGAACTTGGACAGATCCAGTTTCTTTGCCGAATAAACAGACACTGCATCCTCGGACAATTCAAAGCGTACCAAGTTCGGTGCGGCAAGCCGTTGGCATTCCGTCTGGACGAATTTATATTCTTCCTCTGTGATCTTGGACACCAGTTTCTTCCGGATTCCGACAAGACCGCTGGCTTTTTCGTAGAACTCCATCCCGTCCGGCATTACATTCAAATCGGAATCGGATTCCTTGGTGGAACAGACATATTTCACCTTGCCGATCTTTGTCAGTGACTGCCGGACGAAATAGACCTTCCCTCGAAAATTTTTATATTGCAGTTTCATTTTTCTATTTATTCCTCATATTTCAAAGTGTTTGAACCGAATGGATCTGTAAGTCCTTGTTCTTTAATTCGTTCTGCTCTTCCATTAAGAGATTCCGGAAGAACTTTTCCAGAAACGTTTCGTCTCGTTCAATGCCGTTTGGAATATTCCGGTAATTTGCTCGGACAAGAGCATTGCGGAAATACCAGGCGCTATCTCCAAACGGCTTGCTGTCAACTGAGTATCGCATGGATCGTAAATATTGAATGGCAAACACAGCCGTGGTTCTGGTGTTGCCTTCTCGGAAGGCGTGAATCTGCCAAATGCCGGAAATGAATTTCACAAAATGCTGGATGATTTCCGGAAGCGTAATGCCTTTATAGCAGAATTCCCGCTCTCTGGCGAAATCGTGCTCCAGTGCCGGTCGGATTTCATCAAAACCAACGTAGAGAACGGTATCGCCGCACAGCACCCATTCTTTCTTGGTGATATTGCAATCCCGGAACCTTCCGGCAAATTTGAAAACCCCGTCAAAGATACGCTTATGGACGGCAGCATAGCCTGACGGAGAGAAGGAAAAGGTCTGCTCATTCAACAACTTTGTAATGTTGGCAGAGACCTTATCAGCCTCTTCTGTATCGCCTGCGGGAGCATCATGTCCGCTTTTCGTCCGGTAATAAGTGTCAATGAGATCCTTGACCTCATCAATGGAAATGTCTCCTTCAATATGACGCTTCGCTGTCTGGACAAGGCAGTTTGACGGGGTCAGGCCGTCAACCGCCTGCAGTCCGATGGCAATCTGCCAGTCCTCGGCTTTCTGCCTGCAGGAGGATTCTCCCTGTACAAGGTATTCGTCAAAATCGTGGATATCGTTTTCTGCCATAGATTTCTTCTCTCTGTTGTCCATTTATTCCGGCAGTCCCATCGTTCTCATCCGGCGCAGATTGATGGCTGTAGCGTAGAGGTACATCGCCACGGTCATGTGAACGCCGAGCTTGACCTGTTCGTCCGGAATTTCCGGAGCGGCGTGGCTCTCTTCATTGCGCTGGGCGTGGAGAAATTCGTAATAGACCTTGAATTTCCGGAGCGATTCCTCGTCCGTGTAATGAAGTTCGTTGACCCAGGTGGCCTTTGCCGCTTCGAGAAACTGCACTTTTTTGCCGTTCTGCTCTGCGATTTCAGATCCTTCCCGGAGATAGAACAGCTGTTTCAGATACGCCTCAAATTTCATAATGAGGCTTTGCAGCCATTCCTGATAGTCCTCGTCACGCCCAGTGGAACGGTAGCACAAATTCAAGATGCGCTTCAGCTTTTTAAGACCGCTCAAAGAATCAATGGTATTGGCATTGAGAACGCCGAACATTGCCGCCACGACCTCTTCGATGGTGGTTTTCTGCTGCGGACAGATCTCCTTGAAATCCTCGCTCATTGCCTCCACGATCTTTTCCTGCAGCAGGTTTTCATTGTACGGCGGATTGATGTCCGCCTGCAGCAGCATCAGCATGGCGTTTTCAAACTGCGCCTGTTTTTCCGGGTGCTGCAGATAGAAATTCCGCAGTTCATTGGACTGCTTCGTGACGTTGAGAACCGCCGCCTTGGTCTTGTCGTGAACGACCTGCACCTGTGTGCTTTCGTCATTGTTCAGCAAAGCATCGCGCACGTTGTCGTTGCCCAGCAGTTCCTTGCCAAGCACCCGCGCCTGGGCGTTGGAAAGTTCCGGATCGACCCCTTCCAGATTGCCGAATACAGCGTTGAAGGCTTCGACGATCTTATCCAGCGTTTCCAGCTGCGGTTCCGGTCCGGTGCTGCCGCTGGGGTTGGCAATGGGAAGCGGCTCAATTTCCGCGATCTTGTTTTCCAGCTGGATTTTCCGCTCTTCCTGACGGAATACCCGGTATTTGTCAAAATCCACCAGTTCCAGAAGACCGGCGGTGGGATCGTCGTCAGGGCCCAGAGACGGCAGTTTTTTCAGGAGAAAACGCAAAAATGTGTTTTTGGCTTCCCATTCGGTACGGCTGTCATCCATCAGAGCCGCCAGAAATTCGTAGGTCCGGCAGAAGAGTTTCATGGAACTCTTGACTTTTATCATTTCTTCCAGCGAGGGGAGCTGTTTGAAACGCTCCACGCAGTTGTCCAGAATCGGGTCAAGTTCCTCGCGCGGCGCATTCTGCCAGTAGCGTAAATTGAAATTTGTCACCTCTTCCGGCTCATAGACCATGGATTCATCGCAGATGCGCAGGAGATCGTTGAGCTTGTTGATGTCCGTTTCACCGCTCAAAATGGTCGCCGTGTAGTACTTCTGGAACGCCTCCTGAATGATCTTGTCGGAATTGCAGAAATCCAGCACAAAAGTATCCGTTTTCCCCGGACAGCTGCGGTTCAGGCGGCTCAACGTCTGCACGGCTTTGATGTCGGAAAGCGGCTTATCCACATACATGGTATGGAGCAGTTTTTCATCGTATCCGGTCTGGAATTTATCGGCAACGATCAGAAAACGGTAGTCTCCGTGCCGGAAAGTCTTTTCAATTTTCGATGACGGGAAACCGTTCAGAATGGCTTCATCCACCGTTTTCCCGCCGTATTCCTTGGTTCCGCTGAACGCGATGATGGCTTTGTAAGGGCTGTGCCGTGCCGCCAAAAGTTTCCTGACGGCGGCGAAATAATCAATGGCACGCTCGATCCCGGCGGTGACGATCATGCACCGCGCTTCGCCTTTGATCTTGTGGGCAACGCTGACGTGGAAGTGTTCCACCATGATCTTCGCTTTGGATTCCACCGTTTCCGGCTGGCTTTCCACCCAGGCCCGCAGTCTGCGTTCCGCCGGGATCTTGTCAAAAACGGGATTCGCCTCGGTCGCTTTCAGAATTTTGTAGAAACTCTGATACGGCGTATAATGGGAGACCACGTCAAGGATGAATCCCTCTTCGATCGCCTGTTTCATCGTGTAGAGGTGGAACGGCGCGAATTTCGGCTTGCCGTCTTCGCCAAGTTCGGGAAGCCTTACGCCGAACATTTCCAGCGTCTTGTTTTTCGGCGTGGCGGTAAAGGCGTAAAAATTGGCATTGGCGGCAAGTTTGCGCCCGTCAATGACGTAATACAGGAGTTTATTGAGACCGTCTTCGTTGTCCTCCACTTCCACCTTATTGAGACCGAAACCGCCCATCACCTGATTGAGCGCGGAAGCCATGTTGCCGCTCTGACTGCTGTGCGCTTCATCGATGATGATGCAGAATTTTTTCTCTTTGAGTTCCCGACCGATGGTCTGCAGGATGAACGGGAACTTGCAGACGGTGGAAACAATGATGGATTTCCCGCCCGTAAGCGCCGTTTTCAGCGCTTCGGAATCATCCGCCCATGCCACTAAACTTTTGTTGTTGCAGAATGCCCGGATGTTGTCGCGGATCTGTCCGTCAAGGTTGCGCCGGTCGGTGATGACCAGAACGCTGTCAAACCGTGCCGTGATGCCGTCCGGCTGTTTCTGCTGGGTGAGCTGGAAAGCAAGCCATGTGATGGAGTTGCTTTTGCCCGATCCGGCGGAGTGCTGAATGAGATACCGCTGCCCCATATCCGGCTTGGCTGCCGTGGCGGAAAGCAGGGCACGGACCGCTTCCAGCTGATGATAGCGCGGCCAGATCACCTTTTCTTCGATCCTGCCGGTATCCTCATCTTTTTCTTTGATGACCTGCGCGTAGTTTTCCAGTATGTCGCAGAGCCGGGGAACGGTCAGGATTTCCTCCCACAGATAGGTCGTGCGCGGACCGTCGGCGCAGGGCGGATTCCCCGCCCCCTGATTGTGCCCTTTGTTGAACGGCAGAAACCACGATTTCTTGTCCGCCAGCGCGGTACACATGTGGACCTCATTGTCATCCACGGCGAAGTGAACAGCGCACCGCTTCGGCATGAAGAGCAAATCCTTGCACGGGCGGGTATCCTGATACTGCGTGATCGCCTGCCGGAAATGTTCGCCGGACAGGGTGTTTTTGAGTTCCATGGTGATAATGGGGAGACCGTTGAGCGAAAGCACCATATCCACGGAATCATTGTTGACGGCGGAAAAATGCACCTGTCTTGTCACGCACCAGCGGTTTTGGGCAAACTGTTCCACCGCCTTGGCATTTCCAGCAATGGGCGTCGGATAATAGAGCGTGAAGGTATAGCTCTTGTGGGCAAGACCGTGCCGCAGAACATCCACCACGCCGCGCATCGTGATCTCGTTGCGGAGCCGGACAAGAAAGCTCTTGTGTTCCAGCTCATCGGAGAAGATGCGGCTTCGCTGAACCAAATCCGCCTGCGTGGATTCCAGAAAGGCTTGCAGCACCTCTTCGTCAATGGCGTATTCTTTATTGTAATCGGCATCCAGCCGTTTGATCCAGCCATGGGCAAGCAGGGAGGCCTCGATCAAATCTTCCAATCCGCGTTCTTTGGTATTGCTGGGCATAGGTTCTCCTCCTTAATTTGCCTGTTCAAATGGGTTGCAGACGCAAATCTTCCCCGTCACGACATCGGAGATAAGCCGCTGCTTGTAAACTTTCAACTTTTCGATCTGCGCCCGGATTCCGGTGATGAAACCGTCAATTTCCTGCGTCTTGCGGGAAATGTAGTCAACAATGGTCTGCTGTTCATCTGCGGGCGGGATCGGAATAAAGATGTTTTTCATTTCGCTGTATCTTGTTGTCCAAAGGTCTGCCACAATTCCGCGTCCATTCCTGTAAAATTCCTCAATGTAATCATTGCTTCTGAACAAATAATGAATGTAAGCACGATTGATATTGCGAGGAATCAGCACAATATTGATTAACGAAACAGAGCCATCTAAAGCAGATACGCCACACGAACCCTTACGGTCTGAACGGGAATTGACGACAAAATCACCGGCTTTCACTAATTTGCGGTTGTCGCCGTTATCGGTTTTGCAGGCATCAGCTAATTGAGGTACAACGCCAGCTTTAGCCACTGACAACGGGGCATAATCTTTATCCGAAACTTTCTCTCTTCGTTCAGAAAAATATTGATTGATTTTTGAAACATTCCAGTGTTCCGGCACATTGCCGAGCCACGGGATGCCGGAGTCTTTCATCGGCGCATCGGGGTTCAACCCCTGCGTGACCGCCTTGGCGATGACGGACTGTTTCAGCGTTCCCAGTTTTTCGATTTCCGCTTCCTTGGCGGCAATGTATCCGTCAATCTTCTCCACCGCCCGGTCCAAAAACGCCACAATCGCCAGCTGCTCATTAATTGATGGATTAAGAGTTTTTATACGTAAAATTGCGCTGGCGGCTAAACCTGGTTGTGCCGCAGTTTGAGATGCATATTGGTTTAGATTCATTGATAGAAGAAGATAGTTCAAATAATTAGGAAGAACGAGCTTGCTACAAGCTGTTATCAAAGCATGGTCTGTTGCCCAAAATTTTCCAATTATGTGGTGAACGTTACCACACAATGCACCTTGTCTACCGACTAAAATAAAATCACCATCACAGTTATATTGAGAATAAAATCCTCTTTGACCATTTCCTCCAAAAACAGGATAGGAACCTGTTTCAGAGATTTCCCAAGACGTAAGATTTGTTCCAGAACGCATGGAACAGAGCCGCTTAAGCATCAGAAGTTTCCAGTGTTCCGGCACATTGCCGATCCACTTGACCTTGCTGTCTTTGTAGAGAGGATAGCGCTTCATTTGCCGTCCTCCTTTTTGCGTTTGCGGGAGCATTTTGCATTTCTTGCCGCCGGGATTCCTGCCGCGAATTTTTCAAAGTCATTGGGCAGTTTTGCTTCAGCGGCACGGCGTGCCTGATTGAAAAGCTCATATTCGTTTTCTGCCTTGCGCATAGCCAGTTCGTGGGAGATTTTCCCGGCATCGGTCAGAATGTTTCTGCCGTTCAGGGTGATGAACGCATCCAGTTTCTGTGCCCAGTCGCTCATGTGCATCGGGATATGCTGCATTGCCTGACCTTCGGCAAAAACAAGATACTGTTCCGTCAGGTTGTTCAATGCCAGGATTTCCTTTTCGGAAAGATAATTTTTGGCAATTCCGACATCATCTTTGCGGACCTTTGCGCCCCGGAAACTGGTCAAGCCCATATTGGGCAGCGTGTGGTCGGCACGTTCCGCCACGATTTCCGCCGCCGTCTTTCCCGTAATCGCCCAGTGCATTTTGTTCTGTACGGTCTGGAAAAAGAGAATGCTGACGTCCGCCGTGGGGTCGTAGTCAATGCTGGTGGCGTAAATATCCGTGATCTTCTGATAAAACCGTTTCTCCGAGGTTCGGATATCCTGAATCCGCGCCAGCAGTTCATCGAAATAATCAAAGGGCTGATCCGGATTTTTCAGCCGCTCGTCATCCAGAACAAAGCCTTTGCGGATAAATTCGCTCAGCTGCTTGGTTGCCCAAATACGGAATTGCGTTGCCACCTTGGATTTGATGCGGTAGCCGACGGAAATAATCATGTCAAGGTTATAATAATCCAGCTGCCGTTCCACCTGACGGGAACCTTCCTGACGAACTGTCAAGAATTTCTTTAAAGTTGCCGTCTGCTCAAGTTCTCCATCATCATAAACTCCGATAATATGCTGACTTACATTCTGAATGGAGGTTTGAAACAATTCGGCAATCATGGCTTGCGTCAGCCAGACGGTTTCATTTTCAAACCGGACATCAATTTTGATTTTGCCGTCCTCGGTCTGATAAATCAGAAAGTGACTTTTCTGCATTTCATTCATAACCGAACCTCACTTTCCGAAAGACAGGATTTCTTTGAGCATCCCGTCTGTCTGCGCTTCCAGCGCTTCAATATCGGCGGTCAGCGATTCAATGGAAAGCAGTTCCACCGGTTTGTAGAAGTATTTGGTGAACGAAAGTTCATAGCCGACCACGGTCTTTTCCTCATCGATCCAGGCATCCGGCGCGTATGGCAGGACTTCATTTTTCATGAATGCCTCAATCCCGCCTTTGTAAAGCAGCGGGATCTGTTCGTAGTCGCGCAGTTTGGGATCGGCTTCCCCTGCAACCGGTTCGGCATCCTCGCAGACCTCGGTGATGAAGGGACGCACTTTCTTGAGCAGCGTCTTTTTCATGTCCATGATCGCCGCGCACTTGTCGAAATCCAGCAGCGGGGCATCCGCCGGAAGTTTCGCCAGCGCCGCCTTCACTTCGGCAAGTTCCTTTTCCTTGAGTTTCGCTTCCGTCAAATCGGCATGGGGAAGGAGTTTGAGCCGGAGCGGGCGTTCCACGGTAATGGACCAGTAACCGAATTCCGCATTGGGGAAAATTTTGCTCTGTTCGTTCTCTTCAAAGTCCATCAGAAGTTTCACGATGGCGGCACGGTTTCCGGCAGAGACTTCGCAGTTCTTTTCGCCCAGATTCTTGCGGAGAGGGGATTTCAGCGCCGTGGCATCGATCAGCTGCACCTTGCCTTTGCGCCGCTCTTCTTTGCGGTTGGTCACCACCCAGATGAACGTGCCGATGCCGGTGTTGTAAAACATATTTTCCGGCATGGCAATGACCGCTTCCAAGAGATCGTTTTCAATGATGTACTGCCGCAGATTGCTCGGTCCCGATCCGGCATCCCCGGTGAAAAGCGAAGAGCCGTTGTGGATTTCCACAATGCGCGTTCCCAGTTCGGTGTCATCTTTCATGCGGCTCAGATTATTGGCAAGAAAGAGCATCTGCAAATCATCGATGCTGGGCAGGAAATCCAGCGTTTCGCTTCCGATCTGCGGACGGAAACGCGGGTCGTTGATCTGTTCCTTTTTGGTGTAGCCCCAATTCTCCAAATCCTTCTTGTAAGGTGTCCCGAATGGCGGATTGGAAATACAGAAATCGAAATACTTTCCTTCATGCCCGTTTTGGGAGATGGTGCTGCCGTAAGCGAAGCGTTCCCGCTTGATGCCGCTCGCGGTGTAGTCCAGCGGCTTGTTCTTCCCCGCGATCATCATTTCCGCCTTGCAGATGGCGTAGGTATCCGGCTGGAGTTCCTGGCCGTAGATGTTTGTTTCGATACGGAAGCCGAGTTCGTGGAATGCCTCTTCGGAAATGCTCAAAATACCGCCCGTTCCGCAGGCGGCATCGTAAATTTCGTATGTTCCCTTTTTGAGTTTGGACTCCAATGGCTTGATCGCCACATCCGCCAGCACCCGGACATAATCGCGCGGCGTATAGTGTTCTCCGGCGGAAGTTACGGCGTAATCTTCGTTGAATCGCCGGAGGAGTTCCTCAAAGAGCGTTCCCATGGTGTGATTGTCGAGACCGGGATGTTTGACTTTGCCGTCCTCGTCCAGAACGGGAGCAATGCCGAGATTGATGTTTTCATCGGTGAATTTGTCGATAAGAAGTCCCAGACAGGAATTCCCCGCCAGCCGTTCCAGCGAATGCTTCAGGTCAAATTTTTTGATGATGTCCTGCACATGAAAAGAGAAGCCGTCCAAATAGGCATTGAATGACTGCATGAGCCGGGTGTTGTCCTTTTCGCTCCGCAGTGTTTTCATTGTGTACACCGAGGTGTTGTAAAACGGGAATCCGGTGATAGCATAGAGCTGTTCGCACTGGCTTTCCTGGGGAAGTGCATGAAAATCCGGACTTGCAGATGTTTCCGCCACCATTTTCTGCTTCGGCTCAAGGAGCAGATCCAAACGGCGAAGCACGATGAACGGCAGAATGATTTTCTTGTATTCCACCGCCTCTACGTTATTGACCAGAACATCCGTGGCAATATTCCACAGAAACGAGAACATTTTGTTATATTGAACGGAATCCATCAGAATCTCCTTGTGAATTTTCCCATAATATACATGACATCACTGACAAATAACGTCAGTCTGTTTTCTTTCCCTGATTTTTTTTTGATCTTTTTTCGGGAATAGCTTCCATAATATCGGAAAAATCACAATTCAACGCCGAGCAGATTCGTTCCAGTACTTTCATGCTGACATGACGGTCCGCTGTCATATTGGCCAAGGTCGCCGGGCTGACATCCGCAATGACCTTCAAATCCGTTTTCTTCATATCACGGTCAATCAGAAGATGCCATAATTTTTTATAGGAAACTTTTCTGTCCATTGTTTTGCTCCGTTCAGGAATCACCATTTGTACGATACAAACATAATATAATATGGGTTGTGCAAATTTACAAGCGAAAAAGTTCACTTTTCGTAATCAAAAATTAAAGATAAAAAGGTCGATATTTCCCGGTCAGCGGGCGGGTCTGGCAGCGGCAGGCAGAGTCTCTGCTGTTCGCGTGCACGGGTTTGGTAGGCCTGCCTATACAAAAGCATCGAATAGCGGACAAGTCCAGTGATGTATCACACTATAAAACGAAAAAAGCCGGTACCCGTATCTTCGTGTGGGGATAGGATTCCGGCTTGATTTCAGCGGTGCATCAGGTAGGCGGCGATCAGCCTCGCCCGGTTAATGTTTTCTTCGGTAAGTTCGCCCTCAATCGGGACGAAGACCTGCCGGGGCTCCGGCAGCGGTTCCTTGGTGAGGTCGAGGAAGCGGA
>DCHF01000032.1 GCA_002315555.1 Lachnospiraceae bacterium UBA1759
CAGCCACTTGAGTACTTCTCCAAACAGCCTCTACCAAGTCTATACTCTTTTTCGAGCGCAATCGTTATTATAACGAGTCACTTCTCTTTTGTCAACACCTTTTCAATCAATTTTTCTTTATTTTTCAAGGGTTTCAGCGCCTCCACAACATCTTGTGGCTATGTATGTCATCGAGCCCCAAGACAATAGCGCGCGGGATTTCTTCTATATAAATAGACCGCCTCGGCATATGCGAGACGGTCTGACATTCACTTAATACTCCAGGTCTTTCATGAGCGGTATTACATTGATCACGGGCTCCTCGTAGGGATGAATCTTACGAATAGCGATCTCCGTTTCTTTTGCACGCTCCGCACGTACCAGAACTTCGACTCTCAGTTCCGTTCCATAAGAAAGTTCGCCCGGGGTTCCGTCGTATGGGTTGCTTCCCGCAAGCGGCCGCCAGGTTCCTTTTGTTTCTATATAAGATGTGCAGCTGTCGTAATCGCCGATGTGACCGGCATCCACTTCCTGAAGCGCCTTCTGCAACCGGTCCAGATGACTCTCCGGAATCAGGATCTGAAACAGATACCATTTAAATTTCATATGCATCTTCCTTGATCATCGTCCGAATAGCGTCGATCGCGATACCGATCGCCCGGTCCGTATCATGATACTGCGAATTGGGAAGGCCCGCTTTTGCACGCTCCTGATTCGCTACCGCAAGAAGGATCGCGCCGGCTTTCACGCGACGATACTGCGCCACGATGAAGAGAGCGGCAGATTCCATCTCGGATGCCTTGCAGCCCATCGCCACCCAGGCGTCCCATTTGTTCAGGAGCTCGTTGCTGTTCGGAAGGAGCTCCGGCTGATGCTGGCCGTAAAAAGCATCCTTGCACTGAACGACACCTACATGATAATTGAACTCCGGTTTTTTGCGGAAGGCAGCCTTTGCCGCTTTAATAAGCGCATTGGTGACTTCAATATCCGCAACTGCCGGGTATTCGATCGGCGCGTATTCCTTTGAGGTACCTTCCATACGGACCGCACCCGTGGCAATGACTACATCGCCGCCGCAGACATCACAGTCGATGCCTCCGCACGTCCCCACGCGAATGAAGACCTCCGCACCGACATTGACCAGCTCCTCCATGGCGATCGACGCGGACGGACCGCCGATGCCCGTGGACGTCACGCTGACGCGCACACCATCGAGTGTTCCGGTATACGTCACAAACTCACGACTATCGGCCACCAGGACCGGATCATCAAAATATGCCGCGATCTTTGCGCAGCGCTTGGGATCCCCCGGAAGAAGAACATATTTGCCGACATCGCCGGGCTTCAAGCCCACATGATACTGAATTCCGGCACCTTCTGTGTAATCGATCATTATAAAAGCCTTTCCGATCTATCCGAATTACAAAAATATAAAGCATCCGGATCTCTCACATTGACTATCCGAATCCTTATATGAACTCTCTGAATTCCCTGCCTAAAGCACTCTATCCCCGCACATACATGCAGGGATAGATTCTTAAGGTACAAATTAATACTGGCCGTCGTCCGGAAGCTGCTTTGCGATCTTCACAATGCGGGAGGTTCCCAGACGGTCTGCGCCAAGCTCCAGGAAGTGCTCGGCATCTTCGATGGAAGAGATGCCGCCTGCAGCCTTCATTTTAACGTCCGGTCCGATGTTTGCCGCGAACACTTCAATGTCATGGAAGGTTGCGCCGGCGGTACCGAAACCGGTCGATGTCTTAATATAATCCGCGCCGGCTCTCGTTACAACGCGGCTCATTTCCGCCTTTTCTTCATCGGTCAGATAGCAGGTCTCCACGATGACCTTCAGGATCTTTTCCCCGCAAGCTGCCTTCAACGTGCGTATCTCCTCCTCCAGAAGATCGTACCGACCGTCCTTGACCCAGCCCATATTGATGACCATGTCGATCTCATCGGCACCGCCTTCAATGGCATCCTTTGTTTCAAATTCCTTGACAGCTGTCGTGTTGTAACCGTTCGGGAAACCGATAACGGTGCAGATGGCCACACGGCCCTGCGCATAGTCCGCGGCCTGCTTGACATAAGACGGCGGAATGCAGACAGAAGCGGTCTCAAATTTGATACCATCGTCCACGATTGCCTTGATCTGTTCCCATGTTGCAGTCTGTGCAAGCAGGGTATGATCACAGTGATTCAAGATTTTTTTGATATCCATAGCGTTTTCTCTTTCGTGTTCTTTCCTATTATAATAGGAAGTGTTACAGACTGAAGGAGTGCGGGAGCATCTCCTCCATACTATATATATGGTAGGTTTCCGGATCAACCGCAAGAATTACCCTAAAGTCCTTCTTTGCGAACTCACTCATGACCTGGCGGCAGGTGCCGCACGGCGGACACTCCTGTGACGGCATTTCCCCCTTTGGCGCGCCGACGATGACGATGGCATCCAGCTCGGTCTCGCCCTCGGAGACCGCCTTAAAGATGGCCGTCCGCTCGGCGCAGATCGTTGCGCCATAAGCCGCATTTTCGATGTTGCAGCCGGTATAGACCTTACCGCTCTTTGTCAGAAGCGCCGCGCCAACCGCGAAGTTTGAATACGGCACATAGGAAAAGCCGCGCATTTCGAGCGCCTTTTCGATCAATTCACGAATACTCATGCAGTCCGTCCTTTGAGGTTTCTTATGCGATCTCGAGCGCGATCTCCATCATCTTTGTGAACGAGGTCTGGCGTTCTTCAGCGGTCGTGTTTTCTTCCGGATAAATGAAGGAATCGCTGACGGTGCAGATGCACAGCGCATTCTTGCCGGCACGTGCGGCGTTGCAATACAGTGCTGCGGACTCCATTTCGATACCCAGAACGCCCATCTTTGCCCACTTCATTGCGGAATCCGCGTCGTCATAGAACATATCGGAGGAGAACAGGTTACCGACCTTGAAGTTTACGCCGGACTTTCTGCACTCGGCAACGGCCTTTTCCAGAAGCTCGTAGCTTGCGATGGGACAGAAGGTGCCCGGAAGCTCGTACTGTGCGGCATAGTTGCCGTTGGTGCAGGCGCCCTGTGCGACGATGATGTCGCGTGCATGGAGATCCTTGTCGATGCTGCCGCAGGAACCTACACGGATGATATTCTTAACGCCGTAGAAGTTGAACAGCTCATAAGAATAGATGCCGATGGCCGGCTGGCCCATACCGGAAGCCATGACGGAAACTCTCTTTCCCTTGTAATAGCCGGTATAGCCCTGTACGCCGCGGACGTTGTTTACGAGAACCGCATCCTCAAGGAAGGTCTCTGCGATGAATTTGGAACGAAGCGGATCACCGGGCATCAGAACGGTTTCTGCAAAATCTCCGACTTGCGCGCTGATATGGGGTGTAGGTACTGCCATTATTGAATCTCCTTTAAATATATTTTCTTTTTATTTTTTGATGCTGCAGGAGCGTATTTTGCGGGTGAGCCGGCCATGATATATTCGCCGTCCGCATCACAAGATACCGGGTAAATGCTGTAAACCGCGGTGCCATCCATCGGAAGAGTGATGGTCTCTACGGTCTCAGCCGTTACAACAGCATACTTTTTCGTAAAATATTCGTATGAAACATACTTTTTATCCGCTGCAAGACCGGTAATTTCCTTGTAGGCGACCGTATCGGTGACGTCGCCGAGGGATACATTGAAAACGGCCAGGGCAAAAGCATCGCCGCTCACATTGAAGATCTTTAACAGGCGGTCTTCGACGCTGCAGTCCGTAAAGATCAAATCTTCCGTGGGGCGTGCGGCTTCGTCAAAGCGGATGATGCGGCCGTCGTCTTCAATGACGGGAGCGATCATAGAGGCATCGGAGTCACCAAGGGCGTCGCTGACATAAATCGGCGAACCGCTGACGGCGCGAAGGACGCCGGACTCAACCGGTGCGGCCTTTCCGGACCACCACATATCGTAATCGCAATAATAGATCTCATTGTGCCAAAGCGCGCTGTAAACATTCTGTGCCACATGCTTCAGGAAACCGCGCTCGACCTCCGGGAAGAAGTCGTCACTGTTTCTGGAAACCGCGGTGTGATGGCGGGAGAGTACGCTCTCCATATCCATGCCCATGCAATTGATGATGCAGCCGCCAAAGTTTTTGTCGACGGAGCGTTCAACCGCTTCATGGGCGATGCGGCATCCGACCGGCCCCGGAATCATGTTCTCGATATGATGCGGATGGGAGCTCTGGTTATCGACTTTGACAAAATCCACGCCTTCGGACGCCAGATAAGAGTGCCATGCATCCCAGAACATAAATGCGCGGTCGGCGTCGTGTGCGGGGATCGCATAGCCTTCCGGCGTGATCTCCAGACAATCCTTCCATTCCTCGTATAAGGGGCTTTCCATGTCAACGCCGCTCCAGTAGCCCTCAAACGCATGCCAGACACCGACATATTTTACGCCGTAGTCCCGCTTCATGCGGTCTATGCAGCCCTTCAATCCGTTCGGAAATTTGCTTGCATCCGCCTTAAAAGCCGTCAGGAAACGCTCGCGTACGGACATCCAGCCGTCGTCGATGATGACCCAGCCGACCGGAATTCCCTTTGCCTTAAACTCTTCGAGTTTTTCCATTATTTTGTCTTCGGTGACCTGGGTATAGAAAGCGTTCCAGGTACACCAGCCAAACCATTCCATGATCTCCGGGTACTTGCGGTCGTGCTTCAGAAGCGCGGTCATGCCGTCAAGAGCCGCAATGTTTTCCATCGCCGTGCGGTAGATCGTGATGGGATCCTTGCCGATGGTCACCGCTGCAAAATCACCGGTCAGCGTGCAAATATTGTCCGTGCGGGGCTCCAGATGAAGGCCCTCACCGTCGATCTCCGCGCTGAAATTTCCGCTGCAAAGAAGCTGCACATATACCAGGTTTTCCTTATATTTCAAGAGAATCGACTGCGTTCTGGGCACGATTTCCGAAAACGCTTTCGGAAATTCGGGATAGGTCCACCAGTCCTTGTCCATAAAGGAACCCAGGATCTTTTCCGGCGTTTCTCCGCCAAAGGAGAAGTTCACGCTGCGCTTTGCGGAAAAGGCTTTTCCAACGTTGTGGTCGGAGGAAGCATCCAGACCGAGGACGATCGTATCGCCCTTTTTCCGCGCCGTGATTTCAAATCCGGTCAGCTCCTTCGGACCTTCAAAGGAATAGCAGGCTGTGTCGGATTGCTCGTTTTTTGCGGTCTGTCGAATCGCTGAAACCGTCTCTCCGATCTTTACGGTCGGTGCCGCTCCATTCAATAATTCTTCCGTAATAAATGCCAAAAGATTCGAATTCATATTGTCTCCTGAAATAAACTGAATTCGCCGCATCTGCGGTCTTCAGTTTTATTATATTGAAATTCAAACTCTTTTGCAACCTTGTCCGATGGATTTCTGTCCTTTGGGACAACACAGAACGGATCCCGGGCGGATCCATTGATCGGAGGAACATTATGAAGAAGAATCTGACGGCCGGTGTGGCCGGTATTTTAGCATTATCCTTATTCCTGATGGGCTGCGGCGGTTCTGCGTCCAAGGCCGATGCAGGCTTTTACATTCAGGAGACTGTTACGGCAAACGCCGGAAGCAATTATTATGATAACAGCAACGAATATGGTGAAGCGGAAGTAATCGGGGACTGGTATTACGGAGAAGAAACATCGGCAGAAAAGGTCAGCAATGACTTTGTTCAGGAAGTTAAGAACAATGAAAAACTCGTCTACACCTGCAGCATCAATATGGAAACGCTGGAGTTCACGAAGTGCGTGAGCACACTGAAGGAGCTGATCAAGAAATACGAGGGCTTCATCGAAAGCGAGACTCAATCCGATGATTCCTACGGCTGGTATATGAACTCCTATGTAAAGACCTCCGGAACACTGCAGGAATACATCGTTGTTCGGATCCCCACGGAGAACTACAACGCCTTCCTTGATGATCTGGACGGCACCGGAAAGATCACGAATAAGAGTCAGAACGTCGAAAACATCACAAAAACCTACTATAATACGGAGACGACCATCAAGTCACTGGAGACCCAGGAGGGCCGCCTTCTTGAGATGATGGAGCAGGCATCGACCATCGAAGAGATGCTGTACATCGAGGACCGTCTGAGCGAAGTCCAGAACGAGCTTGCCATGTACAAGAATAACTTAAGCGAGATGGATACCGATGTCGCTTACTCCACCGTTACGCTTCGGATCAATGAGGTCCTTGAATACAGCAAGGAGGCCGAACCCGTAAAGACCTCCACCTTTACGGACCGACTGAAAAATACGCTGAAAGACACCTGGACCGGCTTCCTGAATTTTCTGGAAGAGTTCCTGTTCTTCCTGATCGAGATCACCCCGGTCCTCCTGTTCCTGGGTGCGTTTGGCGGAATCATCGCGCTGATCATCGTGAAGAGCGTGAAGGCGTCCAAGAAGAGAAGAGCGAAAAAGGCCGAAAAGAGTGCGGTTCGGAATGATAGCGATGTCGCTGTCACGATCCCGGAAGAGGAAACGAAGAAAAACTGATTTTAAAACGATCGGTTAATGGATGAAAAACATACACTGAATAGTTGAAGAATCACAAATAAACAGTTAAAAACACAGAAAGCCCTGCGGTCCGTAACCCGCGGGGCTTTTATATTCCATATTCCTCATTCGCTTGCGCGTCTTGAGAACAGCCGTCCCGCTGCCTTGATCATACGATACACTTGTCAATAATCAGGAATAAACCGGCAAATACTGTTGTAGACATTCCTTACAGACAGTACTATAATTTATGTAAGTTTACTCTTAGAGGTGGCCTTCGTGAAGCGAAAAATCCCAATCATTACAGCGCTTTGTACCGCTGGTATTTTGCTTTCCTCCTGCGGGATCATCCCGGAGGAAGAATCCTTCTATGCCGCTCCGACGCTTTCCAATTCTGTAGCGGTCGATTATAACATGTCTGTTTGCACCATCACAGATATCTACTCGGAAGAGACGATTCCCGTCAAATACATTCCCGTTAAAACCGCATCACTCCTTTTCCCAATCAATGGAATTGCATATGACACGTTTTTTGTCACTCTCGGTGAGACCGTCACGGAGGGACAGCTTCTTGCGCAGTTGAACATGGGAACACTGCTTGACGACGAAGATGCTTGTGTCCGCGCTCTGGACAATTACGCACTCCAGCTCTCACAGTTGGAAGACAGCCGCAGCATGTCGCTGAAAAAGCAGCAGTATGACGGTGCGGGGTGGGATGCCGATGATCAGGCCAAAGCCTTGAATAACATCAACAAACAGTATGATCACCAGAAGCAGAATATCGAAGATCAGATCTATCTGACCGATCTCCGGCTTAAGGATATCCGGGAAAAGATCGACGAGCGCCGCCTGTATGCTCCGTTTGAAGGTGTTATTTCCTATGTCTACTCTCCGGAATCCGGCGATGTCAGCTCCACCTTTAAAAAAATCTTCGGAATTTCAGACTCATCACAGTCGATCTTCCGCGCCGATACCAAGATCTGGTCCACGTTCACACCGGGCGATGTCTACTCCGTGGCCGCAAACGACCGCGAATATGCCGTCACCGTCATCGACGCAGCGGAGCTCGGTTTGGAAACGAAGGGCCGCACAGAAGGGAAGTCCGATTACGTCTATTTCTCCTTAAACGAACCGGTCTTTGATCTGGAGGACGGTGCCAAGGGTTCCATTACCATCGTCACGACCAACGTCACGAACGTAAAAGCCGTTCCGAAAGCCGCCATCTCCAACATCAACGGAAAGGACGTTGTCTACGTCCTCGGCGAAGACGGCCTCCGAACCTATATCGAAGTTACGACCGGCGCAAGAAACGAGCGCTATGTTGAGATCATAGACGGGCTTGAACCCGGTGATGAAGTAATCATTAACTGACGAGGCGGAACATGAAGAAAAAACTGATATTACTTTTGGTATTCGGCATGCTCCTTGCCGGATGCGGTAAAAAAGCCGAAGAGCCGGTGCCTGAACTTCTGGAACCGGTCAATGCAAAACTGGATACTGAGATCGTAACACGCGGCGATGTGCTGAAGCAGCTGATTTACGAAGCTAATGTTGCCCCGGTCTCCGTACCGCTTTCTTTCTCAACGGACGGAACCATTGAAACGATCAACGCCCACCTCGGCGACCATGTGGAAGCCGGTGATCCGATCATCACCCTGAATCAAGAGGCCATCACCGACCAGATCAAAGATCTGGAAGATCAGATTGCCTACATCACCATGGAAGGTTCTTACGAGGACCGCATTGCCGACCTTGAGATTTCCATTCTGCAAACAGCACTTGATGAGTATCAGTCCCATCCGGACCGCGATGCCGTAACAGAAGGCTCCAAGATCGTCGCCGTTCAGCAGGCTCAGCTGAGAAAACAGCAGTCCATTGAGAACCGGAATGCCACTCTGGAAGAGCTGAACCGTTCCCTGACCGCCCTGACCGACAGCCTTCAGGAATCCGTGATCACGGCTCCGGTTGCCGGCACGGTATATTACAACGAATCCCTGAGCGAAGGTTCCTACGTACGCGCAGAAAAAACGATCTGCTACATCCTGGATTCCTCCGAGCTTATACTGGTCACGCAGACCGGTATCTCCGAGGCCGATGTTACGAAAAAAGAAAGCTATGCCTGGATCAACGGCGAACGCTGGGAAATCGAACTGATTCCGATGAGCAATGAAAAAATGTCCTCGATCATCGCTTCCGGTCAACCGCTGAAGCGAAGCTTTACGATCAAGGAGAAGGCCGGGAAAACAGTATCGGCCGGAGATTACGGTGTGGTCGTCGTCAATCTCATCGACCAGAAGGATGTGCTCACAGTGCCGAAGACTACGCTGAAGCGTGACAGCGGCGGCTTCTATGTGTACCTTGTGGTCGGAGAAAATGAACGCGAAAAACGATATGTATCGGTCGGTTATTCCAACGGAGTAACTACAGAGATCAAAGACGGACTTGCGGAAGGAGATGTCGTATATGTACAGAATTAAACGTATGACCGCGGCAGTTCTCCTTACCGCAGCACTGATTTTCACCGTGTCCTCCGCTTATGCGGAATCCGAACTGATTCCCGTGGAAGATATTAAAGCAGATAATACGAATTATAATACCGTTCATCCGGAATACGGCACGTTTACAAACACGACCTCTTTGAACGGCTCTGCTTTGATTCCGGATAAGACCTCCGTTCTTTACAAGGGAAGACCCGCAAAGTATGTGTCGACCGTTGCAAAGCACGGCGATACCGTGAAAGAGGGCGATCCGCTCGTGGAGATCAAAATCGAAGTCGATGAGTATCATCTTGCGGAACTCGAATTGAAACTTCAGCGTGCAAAGGAATCCTATACGGAAACCGAGCAAGCTTACATCAGTGACATTAACGATCTTCAGAAGGATCTGAACAAGCTTCCGGCCGATGACACTTTCGGACGCAAAACGGTCACTCTGTATATCGAGAAGGCCCGTCTGGAACTGGAACAATACCGTTTTGAACAGAACCGGACCATCGCCGATCTGCAGAAGGAACTGGATGAGATCTATGAGGACCGCGATGTTCAGTATATTTTCGCCCCTTGCGACGGTTATGTCTATGACACGGTCTTCTTTGACGATGACGCAACGATCTATACGAATCAGCCCGTCTGCACGCTTGCGAACCTTTCATCGGTCCTGATTCGTGTTTCAAATGACCATTTTTCCTGCGGAATGACCGCAACAGCGGAAGCCGGCAATAACAACAACCGCGTCCTGCTGGACTCGGAGATCATCATTTCTTCAAACGCACTGGGCGATGCCTCCTCGACATTTGCCTATTTGAAGCCGGACCTGACGGAATTTGACTTTACGACGATGTCTGTCTTTGCGCTGAACATCGACCGCGTCATCTTCAACGTTAAGGCGGAAACTGTTCATCTGGAAAATGTGCTGGTAATTCCAAAGACTGCGGCAAATGCGGACAATGACGTCTTCTACGTTTTAAAATACGGCGATGATCACGTCATTCATAAGCGTTACATCGGCGTCGGTCAGAGCAGCCGCGACCAGTGCTGGGTCCTTTACGGCGTTAACGAATCCGATTCACTGATCACGAACTGAGAAAGGAGGCCCGAATGCTTCGGTTTGTTATTCAAAAGATGCTGAACAAGAAGTGGATGGTTCTTTCTCTTCTGATCGGCAATATTCTTCTCATCAGCATTGCCGCTGCAAATCCGCTTTATACGGATGCCGTTCTGCAGCGGACGCTGACCACCTATTTCAGTAACTACATTGCAGACAACAACCGTTATCCCACGACATACGTTGTCCGTTTTGCCGGTCTGTCCAATCAGGACGGTGCCGTGGAAGCGGCTTATGCGCATATCTTGGATACCGTCGATGAAATGGAGCTTCCGATACTGGAAGTTGTCGGTAGCTATTCGGTCGGCAGTTCGCAGACGCTTTCCAGTCTGGACCGCAGCGACCGCAGATCCGTGATCGATCTGAATGCTCTGACCAACCTGAATGATCACATTGAGATCGTCGCCGGTACGCTCGCCTCTCCGGAAAAAGAAGAGGACGGTAGTATCCAGGTCATCGTTTCCGAATCGTCATTCCAGGAAATGAATATGATCCTCGGTGAGTACATCGACTATAAGACCCTGAAGGATCCGGACGGCAACTATATCCGCATCCATGTGGTCGGTGTGTTTAAAAACAAGGATGACAGTGATCCTTACTGGGTCCAGGCGCCGGGAAGCTATCGCTACACGGTCTTCATGAATGAGGATCTTTATACAAGCACCTACTTGAACGGCTATGTTGCAAAATCCATTACCGCAAGCTGGTACGTTCTGTATGACTACTCGGCGATCACCGTCGATAAAGTCAGTCATGTCATGAATACCACTGCGGAATTCAATGAATACTATTCAAATGTCAGCAATCTCTCATCTTACAATTATTATGAGAATATTCTGAATGAGTACATTAAGACCCGTTTGAAGGTCATCACCACTTTCCTCGTTCTGCAGGTTCCGGTGCTGATTCTTCTTGCCGCCTTTATTTTCATGGTTTCCAAGCAGATGCTGGATATGGAGCAGGGTGAGATTGCGGTCTTAAAGAGCCGCGGTGCATCAAAGAAGCAGATCATCGGCATCTATTTTGTACAGAGTGCCGTGACGATTCTGATTTCCATCGGCATCGGCATCCCGCTGGCCTTCTTTTTGGTCAAGGTCCTGGGCTCTGCCAATGCCTTCCTGGAATTTGTCAGCAGAAAGTCCCTCAAGCTTCGAATGAACCTGACGGTGGTCTACTACATTTTGGCAGCCGCTGTTCTTTCGATCCTTGCAATGGTCATCCCGGTATTCCGCCACTCCAATGTCACGATCGTCAACCACAAACAGCGGAAACACAGAAAGAGCGATACCCCGCTCTGGCAGAGATTATTCCTGGATGTCATCATTCTCGGTGTTTCTCTTTACGGTCTCTACACGTTCAATAACCAGAAAGATTATCTTTCTCAGATGGTTCTTCAGGGCAAGTCGGTGGACCCGTTAATGTTCCTGAGTGCGTCCCTGTTCATTCTCGGTGCCGGATTATTTGCGCTCCGCATTATTCCGCTGATTTCAAAGCTGATTTTTGTGATCTTCAAAAAGCAATGGAGTCCCGCACTTTATACTTCCTTCGTGCGCATCACGCGTACACGGAAGCAGCAGGGATTCATCATGGTCTTCCTGATCATGACGATCGCCATCGGTGTGTTTAATGCATCGGCAGCGCGAACCATCAATAACAATGATGAACAGAACCTGTATTACACGACCGGCGCGAATGTCGTGATCCAGCAGCGGTGGGAGACGAACGCCGCGCTCGTCGCTCTGGATCCGGAGCTCGAACTGGAATACTATGAGCCGGACTACGGCCATTATTCATCCCTGGTCGGAAAGGGTGCGGAAAGCGTTACCCGCGTACAGGTGGAAAAGGATCTTATTGTAAGCGCCGGAAGCGGAGTGATCAAAGATGCACAGGTCATCGGTATCAATACCAGAGAATTCGGTGAGACCGCATGGTTTGACGAGTCGCTTCTTCCGGAGCACTGGTATAACTATTTGAATGCCATGTCGCAGAATTCCAACGCGATTCTGGTATCCTCCAATTTCAAGACCAATTACGGTTATAAGATCGGCGATGTGATCACCATCCGCTTTACCGGAAAAGAATCCTTCCGCGGTATCATCTACGGTTTCGTGGATTACTGGCCGGGTTATTCCTCAACGGTCTATTCCAAGGATTACGACGGACTTTACACAAACAGTGACAATTATCTGGTCGTCACGAATCTGAGTACGATGCAGAAGACCTGGGGTATTCGTCCGTATCAGGTCTGGATCAAGGCAACGGATTCCACGGAATTCGTGTACGATATGATCAAGGAATACAATATTGAGACCACAAAGCTTGTCGATACCTCCGCGGAGCTCGTCAAGCATAAGAACGATGCCGTCCTTCAGGGTACCAACGGTCTCCTGACGGTAGGCTTCATCGTCGCGCTTGTGCTTTGCACTGTCGGCTTCCTGATCTACTGGATCCTATCCATCCGGAGCCGCGAGCTGCAATTCGGCATTTTCCGCGCGATGGGTATGTCCATGAATGAAATCATTGTCATGCTTCTCAATGAGCACCTGTTTATTTCGGGAACGTCCATTATCGCCGGTGTGATCGTCGGTCTTCTGGCGTCCAAACTCTTTATGCCGCTCATTCAGATCGCATATTCATCGGTCGATTACGCTCTCCCGCTCCGCGTGGTGAACGAATCCTCCGACGGTATCCGTCTGGCAGTCATCATCGGCCTTATGGTCATCATCTGCCTTGCGATCCTTGCATGGATCATCCGCAGCATGAAGATCGCGCAGGCATTAAAACTCGGGGAGGATTAACATGGAAAACATTATTATTGCCAAAAATGTAGACCGCGTGTTCCATACCCAGAGCGGTGATTTTCAGGCGTTAAAGGACATCAATATTGAAATTCCGACCGGCAAGCTCACGATCCTTCGCGGACGTTCCGGTTCGGGTAAGACCACGTTAATGAATATCCTGGGTGCGCTGGATAAGCCGACCGGCGGTGAGGTCCTTCTGGAGGGAAATGACATCGTCAAGCTGGATGAAAATGCGCGCGCAAAACTGAGACGAAATGACATCGGATTTGTGTTCCAGTCTGTGGCGCTGATTCCGATGATGACGGCGCTGGAAAATGTGGAATTTGCTCTTAGAATGACCAGGTATAAGGGAAATCGTGCCGAACGTGCAATGGAATGCCTGAAGCTCGTCGGTCTGTCGCAGCGTGCGGATCATCTGCCGCAGGAGCTGTCCGGCGGTGAGCAGCAGCGTGTGGCGATCGCGAGGGCGATCGCCCATCGGCCAAAGGTGCTTTTCACCGACGAACCCACCGGCGCGCTGGATACCGTGACCGGTCTTACTGTCGTCAAGATCTTCAAGGATCTTACGACAAAAGAGGGTGTAACGATCGTCATGACCACCCATGACGTAGGCCTGATGGAACTCGGTGACAAGGTTTACGAACTGGAAGGAGGCGAACTGATTCATGGAGAACAATGAAGCAAGACCCATTATCCAGTGTGATAACCTGGTAAAGATCTATAAGACTGAAGATATTGAAGTTCTGGCGCTGCAGGGACTTGATATTACCATTAATCAGGGTGAATTGATGGCGATCATCGGTAACAGTGGTTCCGGTAAGTCCACGTTCCTCAATATGATCGGCGGTCTGGATCGTCCGTCCGCCGGTAAACTGATCGTAGACGGGCAGGACCTCTTCAAGATGAACGAGCGGCAGCTGGTCGACTACAAACGGAAGACCGTTGGTTTCGTGTGGCAGAACAATGCAAGAAATCTACTGCCGTATCTGACCGCATGGCAGAATGCCCAGATGCCGATGCTTTTCGATTCCGAAAAGGTAAAGAAGGACAAAGCGCTGGAGCTTCTGGAGCTGGTTGGCCTCTCACATCGCAAAAACAGCCGTTTAAACCAGTTGTCCGGCGGTGAGCAGCAACGTATCGCCATTGCCATTGCACTGGCAAATAACCCCAAAATCTTACTCGCAGACGAGCCTACAGGTGCCGTCGACGTGAAGACAGGTGCGTACATCCTCGATATGTTCAAAGAACTCAATCGTACGACCGACCTGACGATCGTCATCGTCACTCATGACCGTCTTCTCAGCAAGAAGGTCAACCGTGTCGCCGCGATCCGCGACGGCAAGATCAGTTCCGAAATGTACATGAAGCAGACCTATCTGGACCGCATGAACGAGATCACCGCGTTTACGGAAGCCAGCGAAGTTCAGGATGAATTCGTCATTCTGGACCGCGCCGGAAGAATCCAGCTTCCGAGGGATATTCTCGAAAAGCTTGGAATCAGCGGCAACAAGGTCAAAATGGATGTTCGGAACGGACAGATCGTAATCAGTAAACCGGAAGAAGAATAAAAACAGGAGGAAAAGTATGGGAACTCTTAAAAACCTTGACACCCTTTTAGAAGGATTTATTACCGAAGATGGTCCCGCCGGTGCCGGTCTTCGCGTCTACCGCGGCGATGAACTTTTATACGACCGCTGCATCGGCTGGGCAAATGCCGAGGAAAAGATTCCCTTCGCCCCGGATACCATCTGTCAGCTGGCCTCCATGTCCAAATGCATCTCCGTTACCGCCGGTATGCAGCTTTATGAAAAAGGACTTTTCCTTCTCACCGATCCGGTGGAAAAATATATTCCGGAATTTGCAAACCGGAAGGTCTTCGATACCAATGAAAAGGGCGAGACCTTTATCCGTCCCGCAAAACGACCTGTCACCGTCGGAAATCTGTTTGATATGACCAGCGGCATCACCTTCTCCTGGGGGACCGGCAATGAAAACAGCCGCATTTTAAGAGAAGAGGGTGATAAACTGAAGGCCGAAGGCCGTTATACTCTCCGTGAGTACGCGAAGCTCTGCGGATCTACACCGGGACTCTTTGACCCGGGCGATCATTTCTACTACGGTGACAGCCACGACATGGTTGCTGCGCTGATCGAGGTTCTGACCGGACAGACATTCGGCGAATACCTGAAAGAGAACATTTTCGACCCGCTCGGAATCAAGGATATGGGCTTCAAGGTACCGGAAGAGAAGAAGAATCGTGAGGCAACGCTTTATGCCCTTGGTGAAAATGGCCGCAAAGCTACGTCTCTTCCTCCTGCGTTCTGTGTTCCCGAGTTTGAATCGGCATGCGGAGGTCTGTACGGTACGCTGGAAGACTATTCCCGCTTTGCCCGCTGCATGACGCTCGGCGAATGGAACGGAACCCGCCTTTTAGGTGATAAAACGATCCGCCTGATGGCAATGAACCGTCTGTGTCCCCAGGCATTAAAGGAATTTGATAACCCCTACCTTGCAGGCTATGGTTACGGACTGGGTGTACGCACGCGAATGGACCCGGCTGCAGGAAGCAATTCGTCCATCGGCGAATTCGGCTGGACCGGTGCCTGGGGAAGCTGGGTACTGATGGATCCGACAGAAAAAATCAGTGTTGTTTACTTCCAGGAATCTCGGCCGAGTAAAGAGGACTATATTCATCCGCGTATCCGAAATATTGTATATTCGGCGCTGTAATTCATTGGTAAATAATTGAAAAAGCATAAAAAAGGAGTAAAAATCGAAATGATTTTTGCTCCCTTTTTATGTTATAGATAAATAGAATGGTTGTCATTGCGCTGAATTTCATCTATATTGGAGGTAAAACTGGTTGGAGATCAAATTTTGATTTGCAGGGGGCACATGATGATAATAGAAACAGAACGATTAATCTTAAGACCATTTGAAGAAACAGATTATGATGATCTTTATGAATTCCTCTCTCAGTTGGAAACGGATGAATTTGAGGGTTATCCCGGAATCACTTATGAAAACGGGAAAGAACATTTAGCATACCGGCTAAGATCGGAAGAGTTCCTTGCTATTGAATTAGCGGAAAACAAGAAAATCATTGGAAACATTTATTGTGGAAAAAGAGACTTTGAATCCAGAGAAGTTGGTTACATTGTCAATAAGCGCTATCAGAGAGCCGGATATGCAACGGAAGCATTAGCTGCGG
>DCHF01000019.1 GCA_002315555.1 Lachnospiraceae bacterium UBA1759
TATCGAAGGTAACTTCGATCTGCGGAACACCGCGGCGTGCCGGCGGAATACCGTCCAGACGGAACTGGCCGAGGGACTTGTTGTCGCGTGCGAACTGACGCTCACCCTGTACAACGTTGATGTCTACTGCGGTCTGGTTGTCAGCTGCGGTAGAGAAGATCTGGCTCTTCTTGGTCGGAATGGTGGTATTTCTCTCGATCAGATGAGTAGCAACACCGCCCAGGGTCTCGATGGAAAGGGTCAACGGGGTGACATCGAGTAAGAGGATGTCGCCGGTACCTGCTTCACCGGAGAGCTTACCGCCCTGGATGGAAGCACCGATTGCTACACATTCATCCGGGTTCAGGCTCTTGGACGGCTCATGACCGGTCAGTGCGCGAACCTTGTCCTGTGCGGAGATCATACGGGTGGAACCGCCTACCAGAAGGACCTTGGAAAGCTCGGATGCGGAAATACCTGCATCACGGAGAGCGTTCTGGACCGGAATTGCGGTTCTTTCGATCAGGTCGCGGGTCAGGTCGTCAAATTTCGCGCGGGTCAGGTTCATATCAAGATGCTTCGGGCCTTCAGCAGTCGCGGTGATGAAGGGCAGGTTGATATTCGTGGTCGTAGCGGTGGAAAGCTCCTTCTTTGCCTTCTCTGCCGCTTCCTTTAAGCGCTGCAGCGCCATCTTATCGGTGGAAAGGTCTACACCTTCCGCCTTCTTGAATTCATCGATCATCCAACGGGTGATCTTCTCATCGAAGTCATCGCCGCCCAGACGGGTATCGCCGTTTGTTGCCAGTACTTCGATGACACCGTCACCGATCTCGATGATGGAAACATCGAAGGTACCGCCGCCCAGGTCGTATACCATGATCTTCTGATCGCTTTCATTGTCCAGGCCGTAAGCCAGTGCAGCTGCGGTCGGCTCGTTGATGATACGCTTTACATCAAGACCTGCGATGCGGCCCGCATCCTTGGTTGCCTGACGCTGTGCGTCGTTGAAATATGCCGGAACAGTGATGACTGCTTCGGTAACGGTCTCGCCGAGGTAATTCTCTGCATCCTTCTTCAGCTTCTGAAGGATCATCGCGGAGATTTCCTGCGGAGTATAATTCTTGCCGTCGATGCTTGCTTTATAATCCGTGCCCATATGTCTCTTGATGGAGGAAATGGTTCTGTCGGCATTCGTAACTGCCTGACGCTTTGCCGGTTCACCGACCAGACGCTCGCCGTTCTTCGTAAATGCAACAACAGACGGAGTCGTACGGCTGCCTTCCAGGCTTGCGATAACGACCGGCTGGCCGCCTTCCATAACGGATACACATGAGTTTGTAGTACCTAAGTCAATACCAATGATCTTTCCCATAATTATTATATCTCCTTTACTGAAATTACATAACCACGCTCACCATGGAGTGCCGTACAACGGTCCCCTTGTAGGTGTAGCCTTTTTGCAGTTCCTGCGCGACGGTACCGGATTCCAGTTCGTCGTTTTCCACCTGCATTACTGCGTTGTGCAGGTTCGGGTCAAATTCCTTGCCGGCTGCATCGATGGGTTCCACACCCAGATCGGTGAGCATCTTGACCGTTTGCTTATATATCATATCCATACCGGTGTAGGTCGGCGTTTCACGCTCCTCCGCCGGAACGGCTGCAAGGCCTCTCTCAAAATTGTCTACGACCGGCAGAAGCTTCTCCACGGTCTTTGACACGCCCATATCGTACATAGCGGCTTTTTCCTTCTCCGTACGCTTGCGGTAGTTATCGAACTCCGCCATCAGGCGCTTATACTGATCGGTCAGCGCTTCGATTTTTTCGTCACGCTCATCCTTTTTCTTCTCCTTCTTTTTGAAGAAGGACTTCTTTTCCTTCTCAGGCTGATCTTCGGATCCATCGTCCTCGATGTCCAGCTCCTCCTCCGCGTCTTCCACGGTGCCTTCGACCTTTTCTTCGGTCTCGACCGCTTCTTCCGTTTCCGGTGTCACATTTTCATCGGCTTCTCCGGTGACATCCTGTTTGATCTCTTCGTTCTCTGCCAAGGTTATTCCCTCCGTTTATTTCTATTCATTCTTTTCTTCTTCATTGTGATAGATCTGATCCAGCTGCTGCATCAGCGTCTTCAGCGTGCCGACAACGTGATCGTAGTCCATACGCTTTGGTCCGATGATGCCGATGGTACCGCGCAGTCCCTTTCCGAGCTCGTAGCTGGCCGTGACGACCGAGCAGTCGCGCATGGCCTGGATCTGAGATTCCTTGCCGATGTACACCTGGATGTCCGAATCGCCGGTACGGTGTTCGGAAAGCGCATCCATCAGCTCGTTCTTTTCTTCAAAACTCGTCAGAATCTCGCTCGCCATAGAGCTTTCCGTGAGTTCCGGATACTTGAAGATGTTCGTGGTACCGGAGGTGTAGACCTCAGGCTGTTCGTCGATGGTGGAGGAAATGGCATCGGCCACGGCTTCCAGTGCCGTACCGACGATGCCGCTGTAATCTCCGGCCTGCTCCTTCAGCGTGCGTATCAATGAAAGCGTGATCTCATCCAGGGATTTCCCCTGCAGCGCGGAGTTTAAAAGCACATTGAGCTTTAAGATCTCCTCGTCCGATACGGTGACGTCCACCGGGATCAGCTTGTTCCGGATCGTGTTGCTTTCCGAAACGATGACCGCTACCAAATTCTTGGAATCGACTCTCGATAACTGGATCAGCTTTAACGCGTTTTCGGAATAGCGGGGGCCCGAGATCATGGTCGTGTAGTTCGTGTTTGCCGCCAGCATCTTGGCCATGCCCTTCAGCATGTTTTCCACGCGGCCCATGCGGTCACTGACGAACTGCTTGATGTCCAGGATCTCTTTCTCCTTCTCTTCCATCAAACGGTCGACGTAAAGGCGGTATCCCTGGTCCGTCGGAATGCGGCCTGCGGAGGTATGCGGCTGAACAAGATATCCCAGCTCCTCGAGGTCGGCCATTTCGTTGCGGATCGTTGCGGAACTGACACTTAAGCCATCGATCTTGGAGATCGTACGTGAACCAACGGGCTCACCGGTCTCAAGATAGGTCTTGACCACAGCTTTCAGGATCAACATTTTTCGGTTATCCAGTTCCATCGATACGCTCCTTTCCGTCTGTTAGCACTCAATCTACTCGGTTGCTAACTTACACGTATAAGATACCGCAAGCACTCTCCGATGTCAAGTGCTAATTTGTGAAACAATTGTGAAGGAAACCCTTGAAAAACAATAAATCGTGCCGTAGCTCCAGTTCCAATCGCTGCCGAGCGAACGGTCAAAGGTCAGCAGGTACTCCTCCGTCCGAGTGCCCTTTTTCAGGGTGATCACATTGCCCCATCCGCGAAATCCGCCATCCGGAAAATCAAAGGTCAGCGGATGGTATGCGCTAAACAAACCATCCTCATCGGTCTGAACAGCGCCGTTTTCGGCGATCGCATACTCCCGGTAGTCGGACGTCACATCGAAATTTGCGCCCATGGTCAGCGTCAAAAGACGGCTGCCCTCTGTGTTTTCCTTAAAACTGAGCGTTCCGCCGGTGGCCTCTCCGTCCTTTGTCCGGCCGATGTACCGGTACCCGTCAAAGGTCCGCCCGCTTTCAAATACATAATACCGGTAGCCCGCGTTTTCCATCAGACGGCAAATGCACAGGTACCATTTCCCGGTCGCTTCATCATAAATGAAGTCCGGGTCCTCGTCGCCCCGTTTGGGTGAAAAGCGTGTTTCCTCCGCCTTCATGAGATCGATGTCCACGACATTCACGCCGTAACGAACGTCGCCGTCAAACTCCGCATGGCCGATGATGTGATCATGGCTGAAGGAACAGACAAAAAGGTTCCATTTCCCGGTCCGGCGGTTCTTTTTAAGGGAAGTCGCCACATCGTGCTGCCAATGGCCGTCTCCCGCATCGAAAAAGATCGCGCCGGTAAGGTCGAATTCCATCGTCCCGGGAATCCAGGAAAAGACCGCCTGGTACGCGCCCTCCTGCATGCGTGCGGAAAACGTGATGAAGACGCGGCCGTTTTCGATCAGGACATCGCCGTTTTCATAGCGGACCGCGCGAAGATCGGCCTGGGAGATTCCGCAATCCATATAGGAAGAAACGGCGCGGATCGCATCAACGATGCCCGCTTCCGCCGTTACCGCCACGTAGGACCGTGAGAATACGGCTTCTTTCGTGATATCCGAAAAGCCGGTGTCAAAAGTCACAATATAACGGATGCGGCCGTTTTCTTTAACATAAATATCCAGGAAGGATGTGCGCGCGGTAACGATGACGGTGACTGCTTCGCCTGATATGGAAAATTCGGCTGTGTCCTCATCTTCCGGAAGTATCACCGCGTCCTTTTCCGAAACGTTTCCGGACAAAACCACAGAGTTCTTTACTCTCTCAACATTGCAATACGCCCGGCAGGTGCCTCCCTCCGCCCGGAACTTAAGCAAAGCCTCTCCCTCCGGTGTGACAAACACAAACCCGCATTCAGATTTCTCCGCTTCAAAGGTCATCTCATACGACGCATAGGGGAAATAACGCGTAAAACAGCGGGTTTCCGCGTTTGTTTTTACCCCCTGAAAAAGTGTCGCATCATCCAGTCCTGGATACGCATTTCCGCGTTTTCCGGCCTCAAAAGGCTTGGAAAAGCTCATTTCCGCAAGCATCAGTTTTTTGTTTTTATAGAAATTTACCGAAAACAGGCGTTCATAGTCGTACATACAGGCGACCTCCTCTTACATCAAAAAGCCCCGCTCTAGGGGCGGGGCTTAAACTCAATTACTTCAGTGCGATCTTTCCGGTGATCTTTGCGACCTTCTCATCGTTTCTCGTCTCACTCAGTGAGAATGCGATGTTGATGGAGTGGTCCGCGATACGTTCCAGTGCGGATACCGCATCATTGAAATAGATACCGGCTTCCGCAGTGCAGAGGCCTTCGTTCAGACGTTTAATGTGCTGTGCCTGAAGGGTCTTTTCCATTTCATCGACCTCTTCCTCCAGCTGCGAGATCTCTTCCATATGCGTATCATCATGTTCACCGAACATTTCAAGCGCTTCGTCCATCATCTTGTTGATCTTCTCGACCATGATCTTCAGTTCGTTAACGCTCTCTTCGGAGAATGTGATGTTGTTTTCCGCAAGCTGGATGCAGGCTTCACGCATGTTGTCCGCATAGTCGCCGATACGCTCGATATCGGATACCACATGGAAATAACCGGCAATGCGGTTCTGGTCACCGAGCGGAAGGGTGTTCTGGTTGATCTTGACCAGATAATCACTGATCTTCACGTTTAGGAAGTCCACATAAAGCTCATTGTCCGCAACGGCCTTAACTTTATCGGCATCGGAAACATACAGGCATTCCATTGCCAGATTCAGGTTGTCCATTGCCATGTGCGCCATACGGTAGATCTCCTGGACCGCCAGATAAATAGCAATGGCCGGATTCGGGAAATCATTGCCGCCGATGAACCTCGTCACATACTGGCCGTCATTGGCCTCCTCGTCATCCCCCGGTACAAGTACATAGGTCAGCTTGATGATCAGGTTCATGAGCGGATAGAAAACGATGACGGTAAATACCTTAAAGGTAAAGTGCGCGATAGCGATGTTACGGCCGAGTGCACCGGAATCGTTGCCGCCGCCCGCGATGAAACGGACGATCTGCTCGATGTAATTTCCGAACAGGACCAACAGGATAAACATGAAGATCGTGGAGAATACATTGAACAGGAAGTGGATCAGCGATGCTCTCTTCGCATTCTTGGAACCGTTCATGGAAGCAAGCAGCGCGGAGGTGCAGGCACCGATGTTGCAACCCAGAATTACATACATACAAATGTGCAGATCCACCAGTCCCTGAGATGCCATGACGACAAGGATAGAGACCGTAACGGAAGAGCTCTGTACGACGGAGGTGATAACCAGACCGAGGATAACAGCCAGGAACGGGTTCGTGAAATGCGCGAACAGATCGATGACCGCCTGCATTTCTCTCAACTGACCCATTGCGCCGGACATCGTGCTGATGCCGAGGAACAGAAGACCGAAGCCCAGAACGATGTCACCGGACTTTCTTGCCATCGGCTTCTTGATGTAGTTTGCCATGAATGCGCCGATGAATACGAAGATCGGTGCGACGGCACTCAGCTTGAACGCAACGAGAAGTGCGGTAACCGTAGTACCGATGTTGGCACCGAGGATGATACCGCTCGCTTCGACCAGCGTCATCAGTCCGGAATTTACGAAACTGACGACCATGACCGTTGCCGCGCTTGAGGACTGGATGACGGCTGTAAAGAACAGGCCGACGATCAGGCCGAGAAATTTATTCTTCGTAAAGGTCTTTAAGATGTCACGAAGCTTGTTGCCGGCTACGCGCTCGATACCGCGGCTCATGAGGTTCATACCGTAGATGAACAGACCCAGACCGCCGATCAGCGTGATCACGATTGTAACCATACGATTCTCCTTTTGAAGAAAACTTTACTTTTGGTTCTTGATCCTGTAGGAAAGACTCATCAGGCTTTCGGACAGATGTACATTCTCAACACAGACATCGGCGGGCACATCAAGATCCACATGCGCATAATTCCAGATCCCCTTGACGCCGGCCTTTACCAAACGGTCCGCAACGGGAACAGCCTGCTCCTTCGGGATCGTGATGGTTGCGATATCAACCGGATTGAGCTTGATGTACTCTTCCAGCGTTTCGATGTCGCGCACGATGATTCCCTGAACTTCGGTCCCGATCTTATCGGGATCCTTATCGAATATCGCCTCGATAAAGAAGCCTCTTTTTCTGTAATTTGCGTAGTTTGCAATTGCCTGACCAAGGTTTCCCGCACCGATCATGATAATGCGCTTAATGCGGTCCATGCCCATGATCTTGCCGATCTCTTCATAAAGATACAGGACCTTATAACCATATCCCTGCTGACCGAAGCCGCCGAAATGATTCAGATCCTGACGGATCTGGGAGGCCGTTACGCCCATGCGTTCGGAAAGCTCCTGTGAAGAAATGCGTTCCACACCTTCCGTAAGCAGCTCCTCCAGATAACGATAATACCGCGGGAGTCTCTTAATAATTGCACCTGAGATATGTTGCTCGCTCATATACTACCTCTTTTCAAATTTAACCACGATAATTATACATTTAACGATCTTTCTTGTCAATTTCTCATTTTTGATATTCTCTGTTTCTGGACGTGTGTTACAGCAGGTACCCATTTGTATTTACTGGACTCTCCGGACGCACATTTTCCTTCATTCTCCGCTTCTCTTCTTGTCTTTTTCAACAAAATACTGTATTATTTATGTCTTAGAACACATTATGTGAGGTACCGATGATCCTGAATCTTAGTCATATTCATAAAGAATTTGTGGAAGATGTTGTCATTAAAGACGCCACCTTCCATCTTGAAGACCGCGAAAAAGCCGCCCTTGTCGGTAACAACGGTGCGGGCAAATCCACGCTTTTCAAGATCATTGCCGGGATCTACACCGCAGACAGCGGCGATGTCAGCATCGCCAAGGATAAAACGGTCGGCTATCTGGCGCAGCACACGGACCTCCAGTCCGATGCCACCGTCTTTGACGAAGTCCTGAGCATCCGTCAGCATGTATTCGATCTGGAGACCGGCATGCGTGCGCTCGAAAAGGAAATGGAGCACGCATCCGCCGATGCCCTGACGGACCTCATGAACCGTCACGCCCGCCTGCAGGAAGCATTTGATAAGGAAAACGGTTACGCCATCAAGAGCGAAGTCACCGGCGTCCTCAAGGGCCTCGGTTTCCCGGAGCAGGAATTCACCCTGCCCGTCCGCTCTCTCTCCGGCGGCGAAAAGACCCGCG
>DCHF01000023.1:0-44623 GCA_002315555.1 Lachnospiraceae bacterium UBA1759
CGGCGCCTGCATGGGCTGCTCCTGCCACACCGTGACCGGTTACAAGAGGATCTGTAAGGACGGTCCGGTCCTTGTAAAGGAGGAGATATTATGGAACGCTTAAAAGTCGATCTTTGCGGCATTGAAATGGACAACCCCGTGATCCCGGCATCCGGTACCTTCGGATACGGTTACGAATTCGCGGAGCTATATGATATCAATATCCTCGGTACCTTCTCGTTTAAGGGCACCACGAAGGATCCCCGGTTCGGAAATCCCACGCCGCGAATCGCAGAGTGCACCTCCGGCATGATCAATGCCGTCGGCCTCCAGAATCCGGGCGTTGAAAAGGTCATCAACACCGAGCTCCCGAAGCTGAGACAGTGCTTCCATAAGCCGGTCATGGCCAATGTCAGCGGTTTTTCCGTTGATGATTACGCATATACCTGTGCACTGCTTGATAAGGAAGAGCAGGTGGGCTGGCTGGAGGTCAATGTCAGCTGCCCGAACGTACACGGAGGCGGCATGAGCTTCGGTACCGATCCTTCTGCAGCGGCGGAAGTTACGCGCGCGGTCAAGGCGGTAACGATAAAGCCGGTGATCGTCAAGCTTTCACCGAATGTGACGGACATCGTCAGTATTGCGAAGGCCTGCGAAGCGGCCGGTGCCGATGGTATCAGCCTGGTCAACACGCTTCTCGGCATGCGCATCGACTTAAGGACGCGGAAGCCTGTCATTGCCAACACGATGGGCGGCTTCTCAGGTCCGGCGATCTTCCCGGTGGCACTTCGCATGGTCTACCAGGTCGCGCATGCCGTACAGATCCCGGTCGTCGGCATGGGCGGTGTTTCAACCGCGGAGGATGTCCTGGAAATGATGATGGCCGGTGCGAAGGCAGTCGAAGTAGGCGCGCAGAATCTTGTGGATCCGTTTGTCTGCAGGAAGATCATCGAACAGCTTCCGGAGGTCATGGACCGCTACGGAATCAAAGAATTGAAGGAACTGTCCCTGTAAGCGGTGTAAAACCGTTCGCAGAGAGACTGTCATAAACGGTGCGGGTATCCATCGGACGCGGAACGCACCGGAAACATTATTGATCGAACATTAAAGGAGGAAACCCCATGGGTAAAGACGTCATCGTTGCATGCGACTTCTCGAGCGCAGAGGCAACCTACGAATTTTTAGACAAATTTACCGGCCGCAAGCCGTTTGTTAAGATCGGCATGGAGCTGTTCTATGCGGCAGGTCCGTCCATCGTGAAGGAACTGAAGGGCCGCGGCCACAAGATCTTCCTGGACTTAAAGCTGCACGACATTCCGAACACCGTTAAGAAGGCGATGTCCGTCCTGTCCAATATGGACGTAGATATCTGCAACCTGCATGCCGGCGGTGCGATCCCGATGATGGAAGCCGCACTGGAGGGCCTGACCCGTGCCGACGGCACCCGTCCGCTTCTCATCGCGGTAACGCAGCTGACCTCAACGGACCAGGAGACCATGGAACGCGACCTCCTGATCAAGGAGCCGATCGACCAGGTCGTCATGCACTATGCAGAGAACGCAAAGAAAGCCGGACTGGACGGTGTTGTATGCTCACCGCTGGAAGCCGAAAAGGTCCACGCGCGCTGCGGTAAGGAATTCCTGACCGTTACTCCGGGCGTCCGTTTTGCCGACGGCGATAAGGGCGACCAGAAGCGCGTTATGACGCCGGAGCAGGCAAAGCTGATCGGATCCGACTATATCGTGGTCGGAAGACCCATCACTGCAGCCGCAGATCCGGTAGCCGCGTACGAGCGTTGTGTCAGAGAGTTCTGCGACTGAGCGCAGACATTGTCGCGTTTCCGGATGCTGCCACCGAAGGGGCACAAACGCGGAAATATCAAGGACAGGAACATCGAAAGGAGAAACACATGGATTACAGAACAATTATTGCAAAGGATTTACTTAAGATCAAGGCGGTCTTCTTCCGCCCCGAAGAGCCCTTCACCTGGGCCAGCGGCATCAAGAGCCCGGTCTACTGCGACAACCGCCTGACGCTGACTGCGCCGGAAGTCCGCAACGACGTTGAGAACGGCCTTGCGGCTCTGATCAAGGAGAATTATCCGGATGCCGAAGTGCTGATGGGCACCTCCACCGCCGGTATCGCACATGCAGCGATCACCGGTCACATCCTCGGCCTGCCGATGGGCTATGTACGCTCCGGCTCCAAGGACCACGGCCGTCAGAACCAGATCGAAGGCAAGCTTGAGAAAGGCCAGAAGGTCGTTGTAGTTGAAGATCTGATCTCTACCGGCGGCAGCGTTATCGAAGTCGTTAACGTTCTCCGCGAGGCCGGCGCTGAGGTCCTGGGCATCGTATCGATCTTCACCTATGGCATGAAGAAGGGCCTTGTCCGTCTGGAAGAAGCAAATGTCAAGAATGTTTCCCTGACCGACTTTGACCGCATTGCGGAGGTTGCAGCGGAAGAGGGCTACATCAAGACCGAGGACATCGCACGTCTCATTCAGTTCAGAAACAATCCGGCGGATGAAAGCTGGATCGGAGGAGCAAACTAAAATGAAAAGAAGCATCATCGATATTTCCGATTTAAGCATCGAGGAATTGCAGGAACTTATCGGTGTGGCTGAAGATATCATTGCCGATCCGGAGAAGTATCAGGATGCCTGCAAGAGAAAGAAGCTTGCCACACTGTTCTTTGAGCCCTCCACCCGTACCCGCATGAGCTTTGAAGCGGCGATGTACGAGCTTGGCGGCAACGTCATTTCGGTTTCAAGTGCCGCATCCTCATCGGCTGCAAAGGGCGAGAGCGTAGCGGATACGGTCAAGACCGTCAGCTGCTATGCCGATATCATCGCCATGCGTCATCCCAAGGAAGGCGCGGCCTTTGTGGCATCACAGAACGCATCGATCCCGGTCATTAACGCCGGCGACGGCGGTCATTGCCATCCCACGCAGACCCTGGCCGATCTTCTTACCATCTGGCGTGAGAAGGGCCGCTTCAACGACCTGACCGTTGGTTTCTGCGGCGACCTGAAGTTCGGTCGTACCGTTCATTCACTGATTACCGCGCTTGCGCGTTACACAGGCATCAAATTTGTGCTGATCTCTCCGCAGGAACTGAAGCTTCCGAGCTACATCAAGAAGGATGTGCTGAAGCGGAACGGCCTGCAGTACGTTCAGACGATGGACCTGGAAAGCGTCATTCCGGAGCTGGACATCCTGTACATGACCCGCGTTCAGAAGGAACGTTTCTTCAACGAAGAGGATTACCTCCGCCTGAAGGACAGCTACATCCTGAACCCGGAAAAACTGAAAAAAGCAAAGCCGGACCTTTGCATTATGCATCCGCTGCCGCGTGTTAACGAGATCAGCGTCGCAGTCGATGATGACCCGCGCGCGTGCTATTTCAAGCAGGTCCTGAACGGTAAGTACATGCGTATGGCACTTATTCTGAAACTGTTAAAGGAGGCCGGTACATTATGAACGTAGATTCCATTCAGAACGGTTTTGTCATCGACCATATCACGGCGGGCAGCGCAATGCGTCTGTACGAGCTTCTGCATCTGGACGAGCTCGATGTGACTGTGGCGATCATGAAAAATGTCACTAGCCGGAAGATGGGCCGTAAGGACATTATCAAGATCGATGCGGACATCGATATCGACCTGGATATCATCGGTTACGTGGACCCGAAGGCCACGGTCAACTGCATCAAGGACGGTGTTCTTGTGGAGAAGAAGGTCATTCAGGTTCCCGAGCGCCTGGTCGATGTGATCAAGTGCAAGAATCCGCGCTGTATCACGTCCACGGAGCAGGAGCTGAAGCATATCTTCAAGCTGACGGATCGCGATAATAAGGTCTACCGCTGTATCTACTGTGAAGTAAAGGCACAGTAAGAGGCGGAGCGGAAGCTGAATCGCGGAAAACTGAAATGAAGAAGAGTTGGGAATTGACACGCAGAGAAGCGTTCGGAAAACTCGAAGTGAAAACTGTATAAGAATTTGAAAAGCGCTGTGAAATCACATTTCACAGCGCTTTTTCTTGTGGGATGAGGGACATGAGTTGACAATTCATAAGCACACTCTCCATGATTCCGGCATTAACCGCAATCACTTTTCACACCCTCATATGCTCTTTCTGCACGCGCGGCTTCGTAACGGTCACCGTGTCCTTCAGATAGTAGTCCAGGAATTCCTTCACGTGATCGTACAGGAGCGCGCCGCCCATGGAGTGCGCGCCGCCCGGAATCAGGTACATGTGCACGCGATCGCCGGCGGATTCCAGAGCGTTGCGGAGGCGGATGGCTTCGGTGGGATCGACCATGTGATCGTCCGTGCCGTGGATGATGAGGAACGGCGGTTCCGTTCCGTCGATGTAGGAGAGCGGACTGGCCTCTTTGGAGCGCTCGCGGAATTCTTCGGAAGTGACCGGAACACCCAGAATGCCCTTGAAGACCTCGGCGTGCTTGTAGCTTGCGGGATCCTCGGGGAGCATGTCGTAGAGCGAGACGGGGGCGCAGAGATCGATGGCAGCCTGGACGGTGTAATCGCAAATCAAGTCTGCGTGGTTGTCGATCCGGACGGTGGAATCGCATGCCATCGGCCGGTCGGCTTCCCAGGGACCATAGCCCGCGGAGACTGCAAGGAGATTGGAAAGATGTGCGCCGGAGGAATCGCCGGCGACGGCGATCTTTGAGGCATCATAGCCGTACTTCGCCCCATGCTTTTTCAGGAAACGGACAGCGTCCTTCAGGTCGTACATCTGCGCCGGGAACGGGGCGATGTCACTGTAGGTGAAGTCGATCTGGGCGATGGCGTAGCCGCGGTCGAGCATCGGCAGGAGGAGGTTCCAGCTCCGGTTCAGCATATTCCAGCTGCCGCCGTGGATCCAGAGGATGACGGGCGGAAGTGTGGCGCAGGAGGCTTCATTGTCCGCGCGGCCCGAACCGGACGCGGGAACATAGATGTCCATGGCGTATGAGCCGGTATCACCGGACTTGTATGTAATGTTTTCGTAAGCGTTTACCGAAGAATTATTCATGTTTACCGTATTATCATCAGTGTTCATTATCTGTTCCCGGTCATGTGCTATCTTAAGCAATAACCGTAGAGCAATTTCCGTATTATTGCAGGCATTCCCGGAAAGCCTTATGTCCATTCGGACAGTGTTACCGCAAAAGCTGTGAAATACAAAACATTTTGCAGCTGCGGGTTGATAGATGGCGCGTTCGGGAGTATGATGATAGAGCACCTCTGTGCCTGCCGTATTATTATATATCGGTTTTGGGGAAACAACAAGTTTTTGATGAAGAGTATCGGTGCGCTAAATACAAAAAGCGGAGCGTTCGGATGCGTGATGAAGCGAAGCACCTGAAATCGCGAAAGACCGGAATCCGAGATCGTATTAAAAAATCACGCGCTTTGCGAGAGAATAAAGGAGAGAATATGTCATTTAAGGACCATCGTGCATCACTTGCGCTTGCTATGAAGGACAACAGCATGGCCATCGTTTACGCCGGCATGCCGCTTCATCAGAATGAGGATGATTATGCTGCGTTTACCGTAAACAGTAACTTTTTTTATCTGACCGGCCTTGAGCGGGAGGGGATGATTCTTCTGATGACCAAGGTGGAAGGCGTGGTCAGCGAGCATCTTTACATCGAGGAGGCAGATCCGCTCGAGGAGCGCTGGACCGGTAAGATGCCGACCGTGAAGGAAGCTGCGGAGACAGCGGAAATGGATGAAGCGCGTGTGCAGTTCCTGCCGTCCTTTATGAGCCGGGTCAATTATATGCTGTCCCGCGTGAAGGTAGACCACGTGTATTTTGACACGTTTGTGAACGATATCAACGATCTGCCGCATTACAACCTGGTGAAGGCGCGTGAGTTTGCCGCAAAGTGTCCGGCCATCGAGATGCACGACCTTCGCAATGTGCTGGTGCCGCTTCGGGTGGAGAAGGATGAGGACGAGATCGACCGGATCCGGAAGGCCATTGAGATCACGAAGAAGTCGCTGGAATTCGTTATGCAGAACCTGAAGCCCGGCATGATGGAGTACCAGGTCCAGGCGGATTTTGAGTATTCCTGCAGGAAGCTCGGTTCAAAGAAGCAGGCGTTTGCGACGATCGCAGGCAGCGGCATCAACGGATGCATGCTGCATTACGAGACCAATGACCACGTAGCGGAGGACGGCACGCTGATTCTGCTGGACCTCGGCGCGCAGTACGGAAACTATGCGAGCGACATTACCCGGACGTATCCGGTGAACGGCAGGTTCACGGAGCGGCAGCGTCAGTATTACGATCTGGTGCTTGCGGCAAATTACGCGATGCGCGACGCGGCAAAGCCCGGTGTGACGTTGAAGGAGCTGAACGATGTCGCCAAGAAAGTGCTTGCGGAAGGTCTGGTGAAGATGGGTAAGATCGAATCCGAGGAACAGGTCGGCAAGTATTACATGCACAGTGTCAGCCATTCCATGGGCATCGACACGCATGATTGCACGTTCAATGACATGCTGCTGGAACCGGGCTGGGTCATCACGGATGAGCCGGGACTGTATATCGATGAAGAGTGCATCGGTATCCGCATCGAGGACGATCTTCTGATCACGGAGGACGGTTGTGAAGTGCTGAGCGCCGATGTGATCCGGGAAGCGGATGACATCGAAGCGTTTATGGCGAAGTAAGAGCGCGCGGAAGAGAGTACAAATAAAGCTCAAAAGAATACTCAGGAGCGAGCACGAAGAGAACCTGAAGAGAGTACGATAAAGAACAAAAAAGGGCTGTCCCACCAACAGATGCTTCCGTTACCGGATACCGGTAAGGAGAAGTCATCGGTTTGAGGACAGCCCTTTTTATGTGTCAGAGAGGTTTTCTATTCACCCGTTGCGGCCTTGCCTTCCGGAATCATTCCTTCTTCGCCCTCGGCAGCGTTCTGAAATCCTCCGGCGCCACCTTGGGCTCGGTCACTGTCTTGGTGTTCTTCAGATAGTAGTCCAGAAACTCGGCCATGATGCCTTCCACCAGGGCTCCGCCCATGGAATGGAGACCACCCGGCACGTGATACATGTGGACGATATCGCCGGCGGCTTCAAGGGTGTTGCGGAAGCAGCGTGCCTGATCATATTCGACGATGGGATCCTCGCTGCCCTGAATGATCAGGACCGGCGGCTCCGTGCCGTTCACGAAGGATTCCGCGGAAGCCTCCGCCGCGCGGATATATGCGCCTTTAGATGTGGCATCAATGTTCAGTACATGTTTGATGATGTCTTCCTCATCCCCCGGATTCTCCGGATACATCTGAAGGAAGCTGACCGGACCGCTGATATCGATGATGCCCTGTACGCTATAATCCTCACCGGGCTGTTCCCAGTCCGCATTGCCGGCGGAAACACCGAGGATGGTCGCAAGATGCGCACCGGCGGAGTCCCCGGAAACAACGATCTTGGAACCGTCGTAGCCATATTCGTCCGCATGCTTTTTCAGGAAGAGAAGCGCGTCCTTTAAGTCGATCATGGCTGCCGGATACGGTGCCTCATCGCAGTAACGGTAATCCACAGCCGCATAGGCGTAGCCCTTGTCGATCATCGGTTTAACGAGCGTCCAGCTGCGCTTTAACTCGTCCCAGCCGCCGCCGTGGACCCACATAATGAGCGGGGGATTTGTCACATCGTCCGGGACGATGACATCCAGATATAATCCGTGGCCTTCCACTTCCTTGAACAAAATGTCCTTAAATTCCTTCATTTGAATCTCCTTTATGTAGAAGAATTGCTTCACTCCGCCAAAAGTATCGTGAAGAATTTTGCGATTTATTCCGAAAATGACTTGATTCTGGATCATTGTCGGATATCGGTATTGTAACATGCACCGTTCCGTGCATATCGCGGTTTATCGGCTCATTTTTCCAGATGCTCCCGGATGAACGCTTCCACGATCGAAAGTGTTTTTTCGTGCCAGAAATAGATGCCGCCGTGATCGGCTTCCGTAAGGCGGTAGAAGGTCACATCCTTCCCGTTGTCCTTCAGGCATTCAAAAAGCTCGATGCTCTGTTCAAAGGGGACCAGACGGTCCTTGGTGCCGTGGAGCATCAGTACCGGGCAGAGCGGGACGTCCCTGGAAATGTAGTTCATGATCACGGTCTTTTCCGCAAGGTCCGGGTGATCCGGAACTGACAGCCGGCCGATGAGTCTTCCCTCCGGACTGTCGGGGCCCATATGGTCCTGGGTCGAGGGAACATCGTTCATCGTGGCGATGTGTGTCGGTCCGTAGAAGTCGATGACGCCGCGGATATTGGGCAACGTGAAATCCTGAAACAGCCGGTTGTGTGTGGCCGCCATCATCAAAACGGTGTGCGCACCGGAGGAATCGCCCCAGAGGAAGATGTTGTTCACGTCGATGCGGTATTCTTCCGCGCGGTCCGTCAGGTATCTCAACGCGCGCTTGCTGTCCTCCGTCTGCAGCGGGAACGGGCCGTAGTCCGTGCCGCGGTACTGGGCGATGGCCACATTGAAGCCCTTTTTTGCAATTTCCGCAAGCTCAAAAAGGTGGGCATGCAGCGTCTGTTCCATCCAGGCGGAACCTTGGACGTAAAAGATCAGAGGAAGCGGATCCGAGGCGTTTTCGTGGCTGATATAGAGGATCTTCAGGCCCTGCTCCTCATCGTGCGTCAGAATGTCCAGCCGGACGCGGTCATATTCCTGTTTCGGGAGGGTCAACATGCCTTCGCTTTCCGCGAGGCTTGCGGGAAATTCGTGATAATCGGCGTTAATAGGCTGCATTGAAGGTCTCCTTTCGTTTATGTAAACATAATATTGGCTGAATTTTGTCAGATCACTTCACCGGTTCACAGAACAGCTCCACGTCTTCCTTACACATTTCCAGCGAGGAACGCCGGAAATCCACATCGCGGACATTGATTCCCACGGACATACAGCGTCATTTCTAAAAGCGTCGCTGCCCAGCGAGGGATAGAGCGGCGAAAGGCCCCAGATCTTCGTGGTGAACTCCTTTGATGGTGTGATAGGTCTATTATACCGAAACATGCGAAAAAAGAAATGGATTTCGGACCGCATTTCACAAAAAGTTCAAATTCCGAACTGTTAAAGCGCGTCATCATTCAGTATTGTTTCAGCAAGCAATGATAACCTATAGCAGGAAGTTGCGGCGAGACCCTGAATTTCGCCTTTAAAATCTTTCGGGAAAGGAATTATCCAATGAAAACGAAAAAGAGAAAACAGCAGGCAAACACAAGAAAGATCATTATTGTCCTGATCGTTGTCGTTCTCGTTCTGTTCGGTGCCTTCTTAGGGCTTCGGTATCTGAAGAATAAGATCACCAAGCAGTTCGCGGGAACGGAATCGACCGGTGCGAAATCCGCCGAGGTCACGACCGGCAGCATCAGTACGACGGTGTATGGCAAAGGCACGCTCGCAAATGAAGATTCCGAGACCCTGACGCTTCCTTCCACCGTTGAGGTCACAAAGATCTGTGTGTCCGTCGGTGACAGCGTAGCGGAGGGCGATCTTCTGGCCTCCGTCAATGCATCGACCGTCCTGCAGGCGATGGCCGAGAAGCAGAACGAGATCAACGAACTCGACGAGAAGATCGCAGACGTTTCCGAAGACGCACTCGATGAGACTGTGACCGCATCCGTGACCGGCCGCGTAAAGAAGATCTACGCAGCGGTCGATGACGATGTTACCGAGGTCATGGTCGGGAACAACGCTTTGATGGCTCTTTCTCTTGACGGATACATGGCAGTAAATATTAACAGCGATTCTCTTTCAAGAAGAGATTCCGTAACCGTGACTACGGAGGACGGTACCGAATACACCGGAACCGTTTCATCAACAGCCGGCGGCACCGCAGTCATTCTTGTTACGGATGACGGTCCCGCCTTCGGTGCGGAAGTCACGGTCAAGGATTCCAAAGGAAATGAACTCGGAACCGGCAGTCTTTACATTCACGAACAGGTCACCGTAACCGGCTTTGCCGGAACGGTAGAAAGCATTAAGGTTTCCGAGAATGAAAAGGTCGAAGCCGGTGACACACTCCTGACGCTGACCGATGTTTCCTACAGTGCAAATTACGCTACGCTTCTTTCCGAGCGCGAGACGCTCGAGCAGGAGCTTCAGGATCTTCTTACCGTATATCGCGAGGGCGGTGTCTACGCACACAGCGCCGGCAATGTAACGGCAATATCCGAAGGTACTTACACTGAAGCAAAGTCCACCTCTTCTTCATCGAACTCCGCTTTTGGTTCCTTTGGCGGAATGGGCGGCACTTCGACTGCAACGACAAGCACTTCTTCTTCCGGCAGCGATACGACCTTCTCCATCTGCCCGAATGATACGATGGTCGTTTCCGTCTCCGTAGACGAAACAGATATCCTTTCCTTAAGCGTCGGCCAGGAAGCTTCTGTTTATATCAACTCACTCGGCGACGATGCATATAGCGGCACAGTCGCAGAAGTCGGCACGACCGGTTCCTCTTCCAACGGTGTTACGAGCTACACCGCTGTCATTCGCCTCGATAAGGCGGAAGGCATGCTGTCCGGCATGAGCGCGACCGCTTACGTTACCATCGAAGGTACGGACAATGCACTCCTGATCCCGGTCGATGCATTGAATGAGACCAGCACCACCGCATATGTGTACACTTCTTATAACGAAGAGAGCGATACACTCGGCGATATGGTCGAAGTTACGATCGGTCTGAAGAACAGCAAATATGTCGAGATCAAGTCCGGCCTGTCCGAAGGCGAAACCGTGTATTATAAGGAATCCGCAAGCGATGACAATAACGGCTTCGGCAACTTTGGCGGCTTCAGCGGCGGCGGAATGCCTTCGGGCGGCGGCTTCAGCGGTGGCGGAATGCCTTCGGGCGGTGACTTCAGCGGTGGCGGCTTCAGCGGCGGCGGAATGCCTTCCGTTGGCTTCAGCGGCGGCGGTTTCAGCGGCGGAATGCCTTCGGGAAATTAAGGGAGGCACCCTATGATCGATTTAAACAACGTAACCAAAGTATATACGATCGGCGATGAGATCGTGTATGCGCTGGATCATGTGAGTCTTCACATTTATCCCGGCGAATTCGTCAGCATCATCGGACCGTCCGGATCCGGTAAGTCCACGCAGATGAACATCATCGGATGTCTGGACATCTGTGATTACGGCGAATACACACTCGATGATATTCCGATCGAGGATTATTCCGAGAATCAGCTGGCGCAGGTCCGAAATAAAAAGATCGGCTTCGTATTCCAGTCCTTCAATCTGATCGACAAGCTGACGGCGGCGGAGAACATCGAGCTTCCGCTGATCTATCAGGGGCTGAACAAAAAGGAGCGCCGTGAGCGCGTGGAAGCCGCCATGGAGCGCGTGGATCTGATCAACCGTGCGCAGCACTATCCGACCGAGCTTTCCGGTGGTCAGCAGCAGCGTGTGGCGATCGCCCGTGCGATCGCTTCCAAGCCTTCGCTGATTCTGGCCGATGAGCCGACCGGTAACCTGGACTCCAAAACGACTCGTGAGATCATGGACATCTTCCATGAGCTTCACAAGGCCGGAAACACGATCGTTCTGATCACGCATGACAGCGGTGTTGCTCACGAGGCATCCAGAATGATCCATATCAAAGACGGAAAGATCGCGGAGGTGGACGATGCTACAATCATTTAAGATGGCATTTAAATCCATCGCATCCAATAAAACAAGAGCATTTTTGACGATGCTCGGCATTATCATCGGTGTTATGGCACTGGTCATTTTAGTCAGCCTGGTCAACGGCGCGACGAGCACCGTGACCGATACGATCTCCAGCCTCGGTACGGACTCCCTGACTGTCTCCATCAGTGACGACAAGGGCGTACCGGTCCTCCTTTCGGATCTGAATACCTGGATGGAGAATGAGAACTTTGCCCGCATTGCACCGGCTGCATCCTCCAGCATGACCGCAAAGTACGGTTCCACATCGGACAGCATTACCGTATACGGAACCACGGCTTCCTACCCGGATGTGCAGAACATGACCATGAAGCTCGGCCGTTTCTTAAAGACCGCCGACCTTGACAATAACAGCTACGTTTGTGTCATCAGTGAAGCGACCGCTTCCGACCTGATCGGTTTCGATGACTGTCTGGGCTGCGAGATCTCCTTAAACGGTATCCGCTTCACAGTCGTCGGTGTCTTAAAGGACGATGACGATTCCCTCACTTCCCTGATGTCCTCCGGTTCCATGACCGTGTACATCCCGTATACCACGCTTGTCCGGATCTCGACCTCCCAGTCGGAGGAGATCACGAGCTTCTATATCAAGCCGGCAGCGAATGTGACTATGGAGACCGCACAGACGGAGATGGAAGCGATCCTCTATGAACGCTTTGAAGACGATGATGCTTATTCCGTAAGTTCCTCCAGCATCCTGGAAGACACTATGAGCAGCATCACCTCGATCTTTGAGATCCTGCTTGGCGGTATCGCCGCAATTTCTCTGGTCGTCGGCGGTATCGGCATTATGAATATCATGCTGGTAACCGTTACGGAGCGTACCCGTGAGATCGGTATCCGTAAAGCAGTCGGCGCGTCCAGAGGTGCGATCCTTATGCAGTTCCTTGTAGAAGCCGTCGTTCTGTGTATGTTCGGCTGCGGCATCGGAATCGGACTTTCGTTCCTGATCCTTCGCGTGATCACGATCGTTGTTTCAAGCTTAAGTATGAACTTTGCCATGAACGGCACGGTCGTACTGATCGCAGTTCTGTTCTGTTTTGCAATCGGTGTCGGATTCGGTCTGTACCCGGCAAACAAAGCGGCAAAGATGAAGCCGATCGACGCACTTCATTTCGGAGGCTGATGATATTATGAAGAAATTTTTGAAAAAGAAAACGCCGTATGTGATCCTGCTGATCCTATCGGCACTGATCCTTACAGCGACTTTAGTGATCCGGTTCCTCATTCCGTCCGCAGGCAGCGGAATGAACATGCCGGGCGGAATGAGCTTTCCGGGTGGCATGACCGGAACCACGGACAGCACGGAGGACGGTGGATCCTCCAATACCACGGGCAGCCAGGGCTTCAGTTTCCCCGGCGGCGCGAACGGAAGCTTTGACTTCAGCAATATGCCCTCCGGCGAAGACGGAAGCTTTGATTTCAGCAACATGCCCTCCGGCGAAGACGGAAGCATTGATTTCAGCAATATGCCCTCAAACGGCGAAGGCAATTCCTTTGGCGGTCAGGGCTTCAGCATGCCGGGAATGCCCTCCGGCAATGGTGAGACCGGCACCGTAACGGTTCCGGCGACGCAGGGGAGTACCGGTTTCCTTCAGACCGTACGTAAATTCTGGATCCCGATCGCAGCGACATCCTTTGTGATCATGCTCCTTTGCATCATCCGCCTGATCGTGATCGGCAAGCAGCGTAAAAAAGAACGCCTCGCGGCCGAAGAAGAGAAGGTAAAGGGCATGACCCAGGATGAGATCCTGAGAATGCGCGCGAAAGAAGAAGCAGACCGCATTGCGGCTCTGAAGGGACAGAAGAAGACCAAGAACATCATTCTTGCATGTCTCCTGGTCATCATCATCGTCTTTGTTACCGTTGTAAGCCGAATGCTGACAAGCGGAACCGCAATTTCCATTAATTCCGAAGTCAAGGAAGAGGTCGTTTCCGCAACCGTTGAAAAGACGGACATCGTAACGAGTATCAAAGGTGCCGGCACGGTTTCCTTTTCCGAGGATTCCGAAGTAACTCTTCCGGGCACCGTTACCATCGCAAAGTGGCTCGTTTCAAACGGCGACATCGTTCAGAAGGGCGACGCCCTCGCTGAGATCGACACCGACTCTGCGGCTTCCGCGATCGCCGACCTTCAGGCACTGATCGCAGAGCTGGATGCGGACATCGAGACCGCAAGAAGCGATGTCATCAGCTCCGATGTGACCGCGGTCGCAAGCGGACGTGTTATGAAGATCTATGCCGCGAAAGACGATTCCGTCGCCGATGTCGTAGCTGAAAACGGCGCACTGATCACCCTGTCCCTGGACGGAACGCTTGCAGTCAAGCTGGAACAGAACAGCGGTGTCAAGGTCGGTTCCGAAGTTCAGGTCACCGTTTCCGACGGTACTGTTTACACCGGCAAGGTCGCAGCGAAGGACCAGAGCAGCATGGTCGTGACGGTTTCCGACGAAGAGACCGTGATCGGCGATGCCGTTACCGTTACCGATGCCGACGGCAACAGCCTCGGAAACGGCGAGCTGTACATCCACAGCGAGCAGAAGGTCACCGGATTTACCGGTGTGGTCGGCTCCATCGAGGTCAAAGAGGGCGATACCGTCGAGGCCGGCGATGTTCTTCTTACACTGGAAGAAGCGGAATACAGCATGATCTATGATGAACTTCTTGAGAAGCGCAACACTCTGGAAAACCAGATGCGCTCTCTGATCCTGGCATATGCGTCCGGTTATATTTACGCAAACGAGACCGGCGTGGTATCCGGCATTACGACCGAGACCGCTTCAACGGTTTCAGGCGGCTCCACTTCGGTCATGAAGGCATCCGCAAGCAATCTTTCCGGCCTGAACGCGGTAACGACCGTTGTTCGGATCCTGAGTCTTGACGAAGCGGAGCCGAGCGAAAGCGAAGCATCCGGTGAGAACGGCGAAGGCGGAAATGCAGGCGACGGTGAAGGCTCCGAGGTGCAGCCCACTGCAGAAAGCGGAGAAGGCGGCGACGGTGAACAGCCCGGCGGCGGTGAACAGCCCGGTGGTGAGCAGCAGCCCGGTGGTGAAGGCGGGAATACCGAAGGCGGCGAAAACGCGCAGATGGACATCGATGAGCTTCGTCAGCTTCTGATAAGCAGCATCAATACGCTGGATTACGATACCCTGATGCAGATCTATCAACTCATTCAGAATGCAGGTAATGGTGACAGCGGCGAGCAGCAGCCCGGCGGAAGTGAACAGCAGCCCGATGGAAGTGAACAGCAGCCCGGCGGCAACGGCTCCGGCTTCAGCGGCTCCGGCAGCATGCCGGATATGTCCGGCATGACCGGCGGAAACTTCAGCGGCAGCATGCCGAGCGGTACCACCGGCACGACGGATAGCGAGGAAGAGGAAGAGGAGACCATCGACGTTTCAAAGTATGTCCTCTCCGACAAGACCTTCTGCAGCATCACTCCGAACACCGAAAAGCATGTCGAGATCCAGGTCGATGAAAAAGACATCGCCCTCGTATCCATCGGTATGGATGTTGTTGTAAGTTTAGACGCGTATTCCGGCAGAAGCTTTGACGCGACCGTGACGGACATCGACACGGAAGGCACCAACAACGGCGGTACAAGTAAGTTCACCGTCACGGTTACCCTGGAGTCCGATGAGAACATCCTGAGCGGCATGAATGCATCGGTCCTGATCGCGAAGTCCGAAAAGAAGGATACCGCAGTCGTCCCGTTAAAAGCAGTCTGCGAAGAGGGCAACAAGATCTATGTCTACACCTCATATGATGCGGAGAACGACACTCTCGGCGATCCGATCGAAGTTGAACTCGGACTCTCCGACGGTGAGAATGCGGAGATCCTCTCCGGTCTTGCGGAAGGCGATGCTTATTACTATCGTTATGCAGGCACCATTACTTATAATTTCCTGAACCGTCTTACCCAGTAAGCGGTCACCAAAAAGCCCCCGGGTGGTCTGAACACCCGGGACTTTTTTGTTTATGAACCTACCCTTTGGTACAAAATATACCAAGAAGTGGTAAAATATGTGCTTGTACATGTAAAATATTTATATTTTGCATAAGCATAAAAAGAATATAATGAAGAAAAAAGGATGAGACCCATGAAAAACAGAGTATTTGCAAAAAGAATGATCCTCGCAGCGTTGGCAGCAGCGGTACTGATGATCACCGGCTGCGGAGGTAAGGCGGTCAATCAGAACGAAAGTGAAAAGGCGCTTCTTGGCAAATGGGCATATGCTCATGAAACGGATAAAGCGGCGGCGACATTCACCGAAGACGGATCGGTCAAGTACGATGGCAAAAAGTACAGTTACACGAGTGACGGCAAGGTCATTAAGCTCACGGCGGACGGCAAGACCACGGAGCTCCGTTACGAAACGGGTGACGGAAGAATGTATCTGTACAAAAAGAGTGTATATACCTATCAGGGTACCGGAAACGCAAACGGCATCACCGGTATCTGGAAGGATCTCGAAAACCAGTGGACCTTTGAATTTACCGAAAACGAGACCTTTATGGAGGACGGAGCACTCACCGGTTACTATTACATGGACGAAACACCGGGAACGATCCGCCTGGTCTACGGAGAGGCTCTTGATGATACCGTTTTTTACTACAGCTTAAACGGAAACGAACTTACCGTCGAATATCCGTGGCTGATGTTTAAGATGGAGAAATAACACGATGTCAGCAGGGAAGTGCATCCCTGTCGATCATAAAAACCTATTTAAAAAAGGGAGGAAAAAATGAAAAAAGTTGTTGCTATTTTACTGACTGCTGCTATGTTAGTCGGTGCTTGCGGATGTGGCGGCGCCGGTTCCAAGGCAGGCAAGAAGAAAGACCTGACCATGTGGTGTATCGCTACGGAAAGCGATTCCAACCGTCATGCGTACGAGGCTTCCATCGCAGATTACACCGCTGCTCATGAAGATGTAAACTTCACTTGGGAAGCAATCGAGAACGAAGCTTATAAGACCAAGATCAAGGCTGCTGTTGCTGCAGATGAAATGCCCGATATCTTCTTCACATGGTCTTGCGCATTCCTTGGCGATTTCGTATCAGCAGGCCGCGTTTACTGTGTAGATGATGTTTACAAGAAGTACGCTTCCGAACTTCCGGAAGTTATGATGGGTAACGTTAAGTACGACGGTAAGTACTACGGCGCTCCGACCACCATGAACATCGTTGCTATGTTTGCTAACATGGAGATCCTTGGTCAGGTTGGTTATACCGAAGTTCCGAAGACTTATGACGAACTGATCGATTGCTGTGACAAGCTCGTTGCTGCAGGCATCCTTCCCTTCGGCTGTGCCGGTAAGGAAACCTGGTGTGTAACCGAGTATCTTGAGTCCATCATCGAAAAGACCGCAGGTGCTACCGCACTCAACAAGATCTTCGCCGGTACCGATACTTGGGGCAACGATGACGTTACCAAGGCTGTCGGCATCTTCCAGGAAATGATCGACAAGGGTTACTTCGATCCGGAAGGTATTGCACTTACCAACGACGAAGTTAAGCAGAACTTCATGTCCGGCAAGTATGCGTTCTACATGAACGGTACCTGGAACTGTGCAGACTTCGCTAAGGCTGGTCTGGCTGACAAGGTTCAGGTCGCTGAATTCCCGGTTATCGATTCTTCCAAGTCTCAGCTCGGCGAGCTGATCGGCGGTCCGTCCGATACTCTTGCTGTTGCTGCAAGCTCCAAGAATGCTGAACTCGCTGCAGAAGCTTGCTTCGAACTTGCGAAGGGCATCTGCCACTATGGTTACCTTGACGGTTGTGGTCTCCCGGCTTGGACTCCGGATTACGACACCTCTGATATCAACCCGCTTACTCAGTCTGTATCTAAGATCTGCGCTAACGCAAGCCAGTATGTTCTGTTCGGTGATACCGCAATGTCTGCTGATACCGCTCAGATCTACCTTGACTATGTCAGCAAGATCTATTCTTCCACCATCAACGGTGAAGAGTTCGTTGCAGGCCTTGTAAAGGATATCAAGTAATCGAATCTTAAACAATTTTGGGCGGTTCTCATCAGGGTCTTCCAGGCGAGAACCGCCTGTTTTTTAAGGAACAGTAATTATGAAAAAACTATACAGTAACAAACTCATTATTGCGGTTTTCCTGGCCCCGGCGCTGCTGCTTTTTGTAGCTATTCTGATTGCGCCGATCTTCATGTCCGGCTATTACAGCCTGTTTGACTGGAAGGGATACGGCCCCAAAACATTTCTTGGATTTGCAAATTACACCGAACTGTTTACGAGCGAGAACATCGGATTTATGAAGGCATTCGGTAATGCCTGCATTCTTGCCGGACTTTCGGTTTTCATTCAGTTGCCGATCTCACTGCTGTTTGCATTGTTATTGGCAAAGGGCAGAAAGGGTGAGCGATTCTTCCTTTCCGTATATTTCATCCCGGTTCTGATCTCCACGGTCGTCATCGGTCAGCTTTGGCTGAAGATCTACAACCCGTCCTACGGTGTACTGAACGTAGCGCTTCGCGCACTCGGTCTGGAAAACTGGACCAGACTCTGGCTCGGTGATCAAAAAACGGCACTTTGGGCGGCTTTTGTTCCGACTCTCTGGCAGTTTGTCGGTTATCATATGCTCCTCTTATATGCGGGCGTAAAGAGTGTTTCGCCGGAGTATAGAGAAGCGGCTATGATCGACGGCGCAAGTGAGTGGCAGGTCAATCGCTACATCATTCTTCCGTGCATCAAGCCCATTCTCAGAATCAGCGTGATCTTTGCGGTTACCGGTTCGTTCAAGTCCTTCGACCTGATCTACGTATTAACGAACGGCGGTCCGGTGCATTCAACGGAGGTTCCCAGTACGCTCATGATCAGCATGCTGTTTGCGAGAAACCGTTACGGCATGGGTAGTGCGATCGCATTCCTTCTGATCCTGCTGTGCTTCGCAGCGGCACTTATCATCAATGTCATTTTCAGAGAGAAGGAGTGATGAGCCATGAATAAGAAAAAAGACAAGGGTGCTCGTACATTACACGTTACCCGTGAAGTTCTGGTATACATCCTTCTCGGATTCTGGACACTGATCAATCTGTTCCCGGTCTATTGGATGTTTACCTTCTCCTTAAAGAGCAACGAAGAGATCTTCGGTGCCAACGTCATCGGTCTTCCGAAGGAGTGGCTGTGGTCCAACTATGAGACCGCGCTTCAGGTCGGTAACATCGGACGCTATTTCCTGAACAGTGCCATCATCGCGGTGGTCACCATTGCGATCGTTATGATGGTTGCCCTGATGGCGACCTTCGCTCTGACCCGATTCATCTGGAAGGGGCGGAAGATGATGAACAGCTTCTTTATGCTGGGTCTTACGATTCCGATCCACGCATCCATCGTTCCGATCTACGTAACGCTGTCCAGACTGCATCTTCTCAGCACGTACAGCTCGCTGATCGTTCCGTATGCGGCATTCTCGTTGGCGATGGCGATCCTGATCTGCACCGGCTTTATGCAGCAGATCCCGATCGAACTCGATGAGGCGGCCTGCATCGACGGCTGCGGTACCTTCAAGATCTTCTTCTCGATCATCGTACCGCTCATGAAACCCGCAGTCGCAACCGTGTCCATTTACACATTCCTGCAGTGCTGGAATGAGCTCATGTTTGCAAACATCTTTGTCAGTGACAAAGCCCATAAGACACTTCCGGTCGGTGTTCAGGCACTTTCCGGTCAGTATCTTACCGAGTGGGGCCCGATCGGCGCGGCCATGGTTCTGGCCACCTTCCCGATGCTCCTGTTCTACATTTTCTTCAGCAGAAAGATCCAGGACAGCTTTGTTGCCGGCGCAATCAAAGGTTAATACTTATGGGACAGAGATACTTCTCTGTCCCTTTCGTTTTATCGAGCGATTGCGCTTACCGGGTTGCGATGCTTATTGAAATGTGTTACGCTTTCAATGAAAGAGGGTGAAATCATGCGTTTGTTCCGTCTGATCCGGGACCGGTTTACCGGAAATTCCCTGAGAAAAAAATCCATGCTGCTGTTTACGGCAATGATCCTGGCCTTCATCCTTGTTGTGGTGATCTCTACATTACTCATTCGCACAAGGACCGACCGGGATACCCGTCAGCGTACGGCGGGTACCGCTGTCAATAACGTGGTATCCATGCTGAACAGCTCGGTTGAAAACTATAATTATATTTCCAGACTGATCATGGTCAACAATCGTGTCACAAGCTTTTTGAAGACCGATGATCCCAATAAAAGCATGATCTACGAGGCCTGCATGGGTATGTACGAGATCATCAATATGTACAGCAGCATTTCGTACATCGATTCCATTTATATTTTCCGGAACGACGGTGTGTACTCCAATACCGGTAAAAAGGAATATATCGTGGATTACGACTCGCCGGAATGGGATCGTATTCTGGATGCAAAGGGTGCGCGCGTATTGTCGGTCGACGGTAACGGCATGCTGAAGCGTGCGGACGGAACGATCACGCTGACATTTGCCCGTGCCATCTATGATATTTATACGCAGGAACGGCTGGGAATTCTGGTCATGAATATTTCCAGCACGACCTTTGATGAAGTGTTCTCCCTGCAGGATGAGAGCGAGATCTGCATTGTGGACAATGACGGAACCTACCTCTGCGGTAATGTGCAGCTTTCGGAAGAATTCGGCACGGACTATAATGTGGCGGAGACGGCATATCATAATGCGGTCCATAATCACAAGTTCGTAACGATGGCGGGGCGTGAAGCGATCGACCCGTTGGTCGTTATGTGCCGCACCTACAATAAATCCTCGGTCCTGCCGTTTGAGATCATTCTGGCGTCGGTGCTGACGCTGGGACTTTTTGCACTTTCGACCATTCAGTATGCGCTGTTTGTGCGCGACGATATCGCCCGGCCCATCCGCAGTCTGAATGAGACCATGGAGCGGACCAAGTCCTCCGGATGGATGGAGCGCATTGACCGGGAGCGCTTACCGGACAATGAGATCGGCCAGCTGGCGGCGAGCTACAACAGCATGATCGAGTATCTGAATGAGTTATTTGACCGGCTGAAGGGCGAGGAGGAGAATATCCGAAAGGCGGAGATGCGCGTTCTCCAGGAGCAGATCAAGCCGCATTTTCTATACAATACGCTTGAGACTATCAGCTACATCGCTTACACGGAGCATGCGCCGCAGGCACAGGAGGCCCTGGAAACGCTGGGCAGCTTCTACCGGAATTTCCTGAGTAAGGGCGACCGTGAGATCAGCTTCCGGAATGAGCTTCAGATCACAAAGGATTACCTGACGCTGCAGAAGCTGCGTTACGGGGAAACATTTGAGGATGAATACGATATCGATGAGGCTGCGTACGACTGTTATGTGCCGAAACTGATCCTGCAGCCGCTCGTGGAGAATTCGATCTATCACGGCGTGCGCCTGAAGGGCGAGTGCTGCGTGATCCGGATCACGGCAAGGAAAGAAGAGCATGGGCTGAAAGTGCGGATCTATGATTCCGGCGTCGGTATGGATGAGGAAGAGATCCGGAAGGCATTAAGCGCGGAACCGGAAGAGGTTGATACGAAGGGCGTTTTGCATGGATTCGGATTGAAAGGAACCATCGGACGTATCCGGTATTTCTGTAATAACGAGGATGCGGTGCGGATCCGAAGCGAAAAGGGTGAGTATACCGAGGTCGAACTGGAGATCCCGGATGCTGCGGAAATAAGTCATGGGGAGGAACATCATGTATAGAGTTATGATCATTGATGATGAATCGGCAGTGCGGAAGCTTCTGCAGATCTCTGTGGCATGGGACGAACTCGGGCTGCAGGTGGTCGGAGAGGCGTCCAGCGGAATCGAAGCGATCAATGTGATCGATGAACTGGATCCGGACATTGCTTTTGTGGACATTTCGATGCCCTTCATGAACGGTATCGAGTTCATCAAGCTGGCAACGGCCCGGTATCCGGACCTTCAGGTGATCGTGCTGACCGGGTTCGATGATTTTGAGTATGCGCGTCAGTGCGTAAGTCTGCCGGTGTTTGAATATATGCTGAAGCCCATCGTCCGGAGGGATGTGCGCGCGGTCCTCGAGAAGGTCGTAGAGAAGCTCGATGCACGCGGCCCGAAGAAGGAAAAGCCTCAGGAGGCGACGCCGGAATACGGTAGTCTGGACCAGATCGTAAAGTACCTGGAGGAGAATTTCCGGGATTCCTCGATCAACCTGACCTCGGTCGCGCAGCAGTTCGGTTTCAATACCAGCTATTTAAGCCGGAAATTCAAGCAGGTCACGGGGCTCAGCTTTGTGGAATATCTGATGAAATGCCGGATGGATAAGGCGACGGCCCTCGCGGGAAGAGAACGGAAGATGTTTGAGATCGCAAATGAAGTGGGTATTCCGGATCCGAACTATTTCAGCCGGTGCTTTAAGAAATACACGGGCATGAGCTATTCGGAGTATGTGGAGAAGAAGAACTGATCAGGAAAGAACATAAGGCGATAGGTCATTAAAAAAAGCGATACCGTATTCCCCCCGGAATTCGATATCGCTTTTTCGTTTGTTCTGTTTTTCTTTGTTTCTGTCGTACTTTTTGCCGTCCGGCACAACTCTTGTCACAGGACTCAGTTCTCCCCAGTCCCTGCGGCGGCTTCTGTAATGCTCCTTCTGCGCTTTTTTGCTGCGCTTTTCCATGGGAACAAACTTCTTCATGAAAATACCTCCTAATATGATCAACAGGAGCCTGCGGCCAGGCTCCTGTCGTCATCTCATTAATACATTAATACATCTTTGCGCCTGCCGGGATGTGGTTATCCAGCATCAGAAGATGTAATTCTTCCTCGTCGGAATCCTTTTTGCCGTTCACTGCGGAAATCAGCATGCCGCAGGACTCGATGCCCATCATGGGTCTGGGCGGAAGGTTCGTGATTGCAAGAAGCGTCTTTCCGACCAGCTCCTCCGGCTCGTAGTATGCATGAATACCGGAGAGGATGGTTCTGTCGGTGCCGGTGCCGTCGTCCAGGGTGAACTGCAGAAGCTTCTTGGACTTCTTGACAGCCTCACAGGCTTTGACCTTGACTGCACGGAAATCGGACTTGCTGAAGGTCTCAAAATCAACGAATTCCTCAAATAACGGCTCGATTTTAACATTAGAGAAATCGATCTTTTCTTCTACTGCCGGAGCCGGAGCTGCAGCTGCCTGCACTTCATTGCTTGCTTCGTTCTTCTTTGCGCCGCCGTCTAAAGACTTCATGGTGGGGAAGAGCAGTACGTCACGGATGGTCTCTGCGCCGGTCATGATCATGGCCATGCGGTCGATACCGAAGCCGATACCGCCTGTGGGCGGCATACCGTATTCCAGTGCGCGGAGGAAATCCTCATCGGTGGTGTTTGCTTCTTCATCGCCGGCAGCCAGTGCGGCTTCCTGTGCTTTGAAGCGTTCACGCTGATCCTCCGGATCGTTGAGCTCGGAGTAAGCGTTTGCCATTTCCCAACCGTTGATGTAGAACTCAAAACGTTCAACCAGTGCCGGATCGGACGGTTTTTTCTTGGTAAGCGGAGAGATGTCCAGCGGATGATCGCAAACGAAGGTGGGCTGGATCATATGGTCCTCGCAGAACTCTTCGAAGAACAGATTGACGATATCGCCCCATTTATGACGCTCTTCGTATTCCACGCCCTTGGCCTTTGCGGCTTCACGTGCGCCTTCCAGATCGCGGATCTCGTTGAAGTCCACACCGGTGTACTCCTTGATGGCGTCGATCATGGTCACGCGGCGGAAGGGGGCGCCGAGGTCGATCTCATTGCCGTTGTAAACGATCCTGGTGGTACCGAGAACGGTCTGTGCCACATGGCGGTACAGGTTTTCGGTCAGATCCATCATGCCGTTGTAATCGGTATATGCCTGATAAAGCTCCATCAGCGTGAATTCCGGATTGTGACGGGTATCAAGGCCCTCGTTACGGAATACACGGCCGATCTCATAGACCTTTTCCAGGCCGCCGACGATCAGTCTCTTTAAGTAGAGCTCCAGGGAGATACGAAGCTTCAGATCTTCGTTCAGCGCGTTGTAATGCGTGAAGAACGGACGGGCGGAAGCGCCGCCGGCGTTGGAAACGAGCAGCGGAGTTTCAACTTCCAGGAAGCCCTGACCGTTTAAGTAGCTGCGGACCGCACTGATGATCAGAGAACGCTTAACAAGAACATCCTTTGCTTCATCGTTCATGAACAGGTCCACGTAACGCTGACGGTAACGAAGGTCGGTGTTGGTCATGCCGTGATACTTCTCCGGCAGGATCTGCAGTGCCTTGGTGAACAGCGTGACTTCTTCCGCATGGACGGAGATCTCTCCGGCCTTGGTTTTGAAAACGAAACCGGTGATACCGACGTTATCGCCGATGTCCATCTTCTTGAAGTCTGCGTAAGCTTCATCGCCCAGGGAATCGCGGCAGACATAGACCTGAATGTTGCCCTTTAAGTCCTTGATGTTACAGAAGGACGCCTTACCCATAACGCGCTTGGACATCAGACGGCCGGCGATGCGGACGGTCTTGCCTTCGTAATCTTCAAAATTATTCCGGATATCCAGGGTATGGGTGTCCTGATCAAACTTGGTGATCACATAAGGATCCTTGCCGGCGGCCTTTAAGTCCGCCAGTTTGTCGTGACGGATCTTCAGGAGCTGGTTCGTATCCTGAACATTTGCATTTTCGTTAGCCATGATAACCTCTTTAGTTCGGGTTCTTTGAAATGGACAGGACCTTGTACTGGAAGGCGCCTGCCGGAGCATCAACGGTAACGGTCTCGCCGATCTCTGCACCGATCAGTGCCTGTCCGAGCGGGGATTCGTTATCGAACTTATTCATAAGGCTGTTTGCTTCGCTGGTACCGACGATGGAAACTTCCATTTCCTCGTCAAATTCAATATCAAGGAGCTTTACGATAGCGCCGATGAAAACGTGCGTCATATCGGTGGTCTCGCCGACGATCTCAACGTGCTTCAGGATCTCAGTCAGTTCTTCGATTCTTGCTTCGATCTCGCCCTGTTCGTCCTTTGCGGCATCGTATTCGGCATTTTCAGAAAGGTCACCCTGAGCCCGGGCTTCCTTGATCTTCTGTGCGATTTCGGCGCGGCGGACTTCTTTCAGTTCCTTAAGCTCGTTCTTAAGCTTTTCAGCGCCTGCGGATGTCATAATGTTTTTCTTTTCTGCCATTGTTACCCTTTCCTTATCCGTAAACGGATCTTATAAAGTCAATTGAAGTATTCTACTATAATTGAGTGCTTTTGTCAAGAAAAACAAGCATATTTGAAGTAGCTCCGGAGTGGGACGGGGGATATTCCGTACTTGAAAAAAGGAGCTGTTTTCGATACAATAATATAAACTGTAATTCAGTGTGATACGACGTATTCGCGGGGGGGGGGACAGCAATGAAAAAAATGATGACAAAACTGTATAAAGTTCTGCATTTCTGCGGTGTTGAGAAAGAGGTATACCGGAGCATCCTTCCGGAGATGGAAGAGAACAACCGGAAGAATCTCAAGGTGTTTACGATCATCACAGCGGTCGCTATGCTGATCATGGTCCTTGCCAGTTTTTTTGATGCGTCGCTTGAAAAGAACCGCCTTAGTTATCTTGGCAGCAGTGCGGTGGCGTTGATCCTTTCGATTCTGCTGGACGGTCCCGCAAAGAAGAATCGAATTCTGATGTATGGCTGCATGTATGCGTTTTGTTCGGTGCTGTATGCGTTCGGCATCGTCCTCGGCACCTTTATCGAGCCGAACGAGATGACGGTCAGTTACGCGATCCTGTTGTTCGCGGTACCGCTGATCATCGCGGACACCCCGCTTCGAAACGGTGTAATGATCGCAATCAGTATGATCGCATATACCATTTGCGCAAAAATGACCCAGAACACCACTATTTTCGGCTATAATATGACGAACATCATCCCGTACGGTATTCTCAGTATCTGCGTCAGTGCATACATGATGTGCATCAAGGCCGAGCGTTACGTCCTCGTCCAGAAGAACCGCTACTTAAGCGAATCCGACCAGCTGACCGGCCTGTTCAACCGCCGCAGCTTCGAAATCGCTACACAGACCATTACACGGGACAATACAAAGAATTATACGGTTTATGCGTTTGACCTGAATGGACTGAAGAATGCAAACGACACCCTCGGACACCTGGGCGGTGACGAGCTTCTTTCCGGAGCCGCAAGCTGCATCTCGCAGGTGTTCAGCACCTACGGGACCTGTTACCGCACGGGCGGCGATGAATTCGCGGCGATCCTGTTCGGTGACGTCCCGGATGCGGACACGCTGACCTGCGAGCTGGACGCGGTCTGCGAGAAGTGGGAATCGACGAATTTTAAGGGGATCTCCATTTCGACCGGTGCATCCCGCTATGAAGACGGCAAGAACGTGACGCAGGTCGTGGCGGAAGCGGACCGGGCGATGTACGAGGCCAAGGCGCGCTATTACAAGGAATCCGGAAAAGACCGTAGAAGAAGATAAGTGCATTGGGAGGCGGAACTCATGGAATTCAGACCATCACTGTTTACGTTTGATGACGGATCGGCCGTCATGTGTAAGAACTGCTGGAAGAGAAGACGCCCGGAGCTTCTTGACACCCTGTCGCGGGAAGCTTTCGGTATCACGCCGGAGAAGCCCGAAAAAGTCGGTTTTACGGAGCTTTCCGAAGATGACAAGTGCGCATCGGGGCATGCGGTCCTGAAGCGTTTAAGCGTTGAATTTGAGACGGAGAAGGGCCTGTTTTCCTTCCCGATGAATCTTTTTGTCCCGACGGCCCCGTTCAATGCGCCTTCGGAGTACCCGGCAAGCGGCGCGGGCTTTACGCTGAAGCGTTCCCCGCTGATCCTTCTGATCAATTTCCGTCCGGATGCCTATGACATGTATTATCCCGCGGAGGAGATCATCGACCACGGATTTGCGCTCGGTGTCATCGACTACCAGGCGGTCACCACGGACGATGCGGACATGACAAACGGCCTCGCCGCCATGTACACCCGCCGGAACGACGGCACCGACTGGGGGAAGATCGGCATGTGGGCCTTTGCGATGAGCCGCGCGCTCGACGCCCTGGAGACCCTGCCGTATCTGGACACGGAAAACGTCACCTTCATCGGCCATTCACGCCTCGGCAAGACCGCCCTCTGGGCCGGCGCGCAGGATGAACGTGCCCGGTTTGTGGTCTCCAATGATTCCGGCTGTATGGGTGCCGCGTATGAACGCGCGAAGAACCCGGGCGGTGAGACCGTAAAGGATATCACGACGGCGTTCCCGTTCTGGTTCTGCGACAATCTGAGAAAGTATGCGGACGATGCCGAAAGCATGCCCTTTGACATGCATTATCTTCTGGCGCTTCAGGCACCGCGTTACCTTCTGGTGGGCAGCGCGGAGGAGGATCTCTGGGCGGATCCCGCAAATGAGAAAGCCTGCGCGGAAGGTGTACAGCCGGTCTGGGACCTCTACGGAGAAAAGGAGAGCATTCATTACCATCTTCGCACCGGCGTTCATTTCCTGGGGCGTCCGGACTGGATCGAATATCTGAGCTTCATCGAAAAACACCTGTAAAGGAGAAACGCACATGCCTCCGATGATCCATGTGATGATGAAACCCGCAAGCGGCCTCTGCAACATGCGCTGCAAGTACTGCTTTTACGCGGATGAGACGGAAAAAAGAGAGGTCGCGAACTACGGCATGATGTCCGTGGAGACCGTAAAGAACGTGATCGACAAAACGCTCGCGTATTCGACCCGTGAAGTGACCTTTGCATTTCAGGGCGGTGAGCCCACCCTGGCCGGTCCGGAGTTCTTTCGGACCGTAACGGCCTATGTCAAAGAGAAAAACACGAAGAAGCTGACGGTGAATTACGCGCTTCAGACAAACGGCCTGCTGCTTGACGATGACTGGTGCGCTTTTTTTAAAGAGAATCATTTCCTGATCGGCGTATCGCTGGACGGTACAAAGGAGCTTCACGACCGGAACCGCCTGGACGCCGCCGGAAACGGCACGTACGATCGCGTGACGGCCGGGATCCGGTGCCTGGAAAAGCACGGCGTGGATTTCAACATTCTGACGGTTTTGACATCGGAGGTCTGCCGCCGGTTTTATAAGGTCTACAAGGATTACGACCGGAACGGCTGGGATTACCAGCAGTACATTCCGTGTCTGGATCCGCTCGCGGAAAAGCGCGGCGGATACGCATGGTCCTTAAGTCCGGAGCGGTTTTCCGATTATCTGAAGACGGCGTTCGACTGCTGGTACCGTGATGCGATGGACGGCCGTAAAAAGTATCACCGCTATTTTGATAATCTGCTCCTCATGCTGAACGGACAGCCGCCGGAAGCCTGCGGCATGAGCGGACGGTGCGGCATGCAGTACGTGGTGGAAGCGGACGGCAGTACCTATCCCTGCGATTTCTACATGCTGGATGAATACCGCCTCGGCAATCTGAACGAGCAGAGCTTTGAGGAACTGGACACGAAGCGGAAAGAAATCGGGTTCGTGGAGAAGAGCATCGCCCCGGATCCGGGCTGCATGAACTGTGAATGGAGAGCCCTGTGCCGCGGCGGCTGCCGGCGTGACCGGGATTATTTTGAAGCGGGCATCGGCAAAAACTATTTCTGCAGTGCCTACAAAGAGTTTTTCAAGTATGCGTACCCGAGACTTCGGGAAGTGTATTTTCATCTGACCGGGAGATGACGGGCACGGTTTTGTGCCCGTTTTGTATAAGAGAAAGGAAGGATCATGAAAGTCTATAACGATACCGAGCTTCAGGAAGAGATCAAAGATCGAAGAAAGTACCTTTTATTTGCGGAGGACGAATTTGAAACGGACCAGTATCTTAAGCGTCCGCAGCCGCCGCTTGTCAAAGAGGCAAAGGCGGGCACGAAAAAGATCACGCTTCCGAAGAATTTTGAGGACCTTGGCCTGACGCGGGATCTGGCGGCCATGATGTACAGACGCCGCTCGCACCGGGTGTATACGGAGGAGACGATGGATCTTCTGACGCTGTCGTTCCTCTGCTATGCGCAGCAGGGCGTGAAGGGACGCCGCGGAAAGAAATACGCAACACTTCGCACGGTCCCGAGCGGCGGCGCGCGTCATGCGATGGAGCTTTACCTTCTGGTGCTCAACGTTGAGGACCTGGAAGCGGGCATGTACCACTACCTTCCGATGACGCATGAGCTGGAGCTTCTGAAAGCCTACGATCCGGAAATGGACGGAGCGACCGCATTAAGCTCCGTTTGCGAGCAGGACTTCTGCCTGACCGGCAATGTGTGCTTTTACTACGCGGCCGTACCGTACCGCTGCGAGTGGCGGTATGCCATCGACGCGATGCGCCTGATCCTTCTAGACGCCGGTCATGTATCGGAGAACCTGTATCTGGCCTGCACGGCGATGGGCCTCGGCACCTGCGCGATCGGCGCGCTGGACACGCCCACATCGGACGCGCTGTTTGACCTGGACAGCGAAAGTGAGACGATATTTTATGCGATGCCGGTCGGTCACATCAACGAAGCGGAGAATGAGGACGGAGAGCAGGCTTTCTACGCATTTTTAAAGGACGAGGAGTAAAATGTGCGGCCGTTATTACACGGACGATGGTACCGATGAAGCCATCGAACAGCTGGTAACCGAGATCAGTGAAAGCTACGCGCGGCGTACCGCGGGCGATGTCCGCCCGATGGACTGCGCGCCCGTGATCACCCGCGGCGAAAAGGAACCGGACGTGCTCCGGCTCGACACTATGCAGTGGGGATTCCCCGGACCGGAGCAGAAACTTCTCATCAACGCGCGGGCGGAGTCGGCCCTGCAAAAAACGACCTTCTCCGAAAGCGTGCTGGAGCGGCGCATCGTCCTTCCGGCGGCCGGCTTTTACGAGTGGGACCGGAAGAAAGAAAAGGTCACCTTCACGGTGGAGTCACGGCCGGTATTCTATCTGGCGGGCTTTTACAGGGAGTTTGAAGGGCAGAACCGCTTTATCATTCTGACTACGGAGGCCAACGATTCCATGCGGAAAACGCACGACCGGATGCCCGTGATCTTCACGGAAGAGGAAGCGCGGATGTGGGTGCGAAGCGAGGAAAGAACGGAAGAGCGGATCGGAAAGATCCGTGCGATGCTTTCGATGGAAGGCCCGGTGCTCACGGAAAAAAGAGATTATGAGCAGATCAGTCTGTTCGGATAAGCGGATTTGAGGGGGATAAATGAAGGACAGCAGTTTCAAGCGATTTGACATGACGGCACCGCCGCGGAAGACCAGCTGGTACTTAAAGCCCGTAAAGAAGGCGCTTTGTTTCCCGGCGTGGATCGGCCATAAGCCTGTGATCACGTATGAGAACGGTGTGCAGGAACTGAAAGGCCCCTTTTTACTGCTCTGTAATCACAATGCGTTCCTGGACTTTAAGATCGCATCCACACTGCTCGGAAAGAATGATGCGAACTATGTCGTGGCCATCGATGGTTACATCGGCCGCGAGTGGTTGATGCGCCGCGTGGGCTGCATCTGCAAACGGAAATTCACAAATGATCTGAACCTGGTCAAGCAGCTGAAGCAGGTCGTAAAAATGGGAAATGTCGCGGTGATCTATCCGGAAGCACGCTATTCCCTCTGCGGAACGACAGCGGTACTTCCGAAGTCCCTCGGCAAGCTGGCCAAGCTTCTGGATGTCCCGGTCGTCACGCTGATCTGCCACGGGCATCACGTGAACTCGCCTTTCTGGGATTCGTCTCACGAGCGCGGAGTGAAGGGGACGGAAGCGACTTATACACAGCTTCTGACCGTGGAAGAGGTCCGGTCGATGGACGCGAACGCCATCAACGAAAAGCTTGTGGAAGCGTTTCAGTACGATGATTTTGCATGGCAGAAGGAACACGGGATCCGGGTGACCGAGTCCAGGCGCGCGGAGGGACTCCATCGCGTGCTGTATCAGTGCCCGCATTGCAATACGGAGTTTAAGATGGCTTCCCGCGGAGCGCGCCTTTTATGTCAGGCGTGCAAAAAAGAGTGGGAGATGACGGAGCTCGGAGAACTCGCGGCCGTGAACGGAGAGACGGAGTTTTCGCATATTCCGGACTGGTATGAATGGCAGCGGGTAAATGTCCGCCGCGAAGTTGAAGCCGGCAGTTATTCCTCCGGCGAACTGAAGGTCCGGGTGGATTCTCTCCCGAACTCTGAAAAATACATTCCGATCGGCGAAGGAACGCTCCTTCACGACATGAACGGCTTCCATGTTTCCTGCGTGGATGCAGACGGAGACCGGCACGAAATGGAGAAAAGCGTGGCTTCCATGTATTCCTGCCATATCGAGTATCAGTACCTGTTTAAATACGGGGACTGCGTCGATCTCAATACGACCCGGGATACCTGGTACATTTATCCGGAGGGCGATTTTGCCGTCACCAAGATGGCGATCGCCACGGAAGAACTGTACCGCCATGAACTTCTGCAAAAGGGTGCCGGTCTCACGGAGGGTATTCTGTAATTATTTTAGGGCCCGGGGAATCACTTTTTCTGTTTTCCCCCGGCCTTCAGCTGTTTATCCGGCTTATCGGAATAGTATTCCTGCATATCGATGTAACCCGCCTGCGTGAAATCCGTGGCTGTCAATGGATAATAAGAGGATGGGCTTGATGGAAATGAGAATGAAAACTGATCGGAGGTACTTTTATGTTATCGATCAAATCGCTTGGTTCTCCCTTTGATTTTGACGGAGACGGAAGACTGAATATTGCGGAACAGTCCGCTGAAATGATGGCACTGTTTGACAATCCTTTTGAGGAGAAAACAAAGACCCGGCGCGAGGAGATCGAGGAAGCGCTGGAGGAGCTGGGCTATTCCTTTGAGGATCTTCGGGATATGGACCCGGAGGAGATCCGGGAGATCCTTGAAGATGCCGGGATCGATCCGGACTAAAGAATGTACAGCATCTGAAACGGTGCGGAGAAATTATACAGGAGGTCATTATGCCGTTTATTGATTCTAAGATCGTCGGAACAGTTTCCGCGGAGAAAAAAGAAAACATTAAGAAGAAACTGGGACAGGCGGTAGCTGTTCTGGACAAGACCGAAACCTATCTGATGGTAGGCTTCGAGGATAATTATGATCTGTATCTGGGCGGCCGCAAGCTTGACAAGGGTGCCTATGTTTCCGTCAGCCTTTTCGGTCAGGCTGCGTCTTCCAAGTATGACAGGATGACCGGAAAGATCTGTGATATTCTGGCGGAGGAGCTGGACATCCCGGGCGATGCCGTTTACGTAACGTATCACGGGCTGAATGACTGGGGCTGGAACGGAAGTAATTTCTAAAGGACGGTTTTGCAGGAGGTTTGTACGATGACTGATACTGCAGAAGAAAAGATAGTCGTGAAGGCAAAACATAATAAGAAAAGAAAAGCGGGGCGCGTGATCCTTTGGGTGCTCCTTGCGGCGCTCTTATTCGGCGCAGCTTTTTCGTTCTTTCCGTTTAAGATGAACGATCCGGAAAAGGAGTCCTATAACCGTCGGCTCTTCACGGTGAAATGTTTGTACCGGGGGCTTTACGGAACGGTCCGGACCGGCGAGGGCAATCTGTATATGGACGGCGCAGTCCCGGTGCTGTTTGCGCAGGGGCTGACGATACGCGGAAACGGAACGACCGTCGTGAATACCGGATACGGAGAGGAGACCGCGGATGCCGATACCGGCTTCCGTGAGCAGCTGCGGACCGGCTTCTTTGTGCTTTTCGGGTGCCGGAACGTTACGGTATCGGATATTGCGATCGACTGTCTCAGCGCGTCGAACATCGTCGGAACGATCTCCGAGGTGGGCTACGGCTGCCTGACGGTCCGGGTACAGGAGAGTGTTTTGAAACAGCAGGACGGAGCGGTGCCGTACCGGCCCGTTACCGGAAAGGAAAAGATCCTCGCGGTCAATGAATACCGGGACGGTGTGATCGTTTCCGATGAGTACCTGAACGGCGCAAAGCTGGAGATCGATGCCGAAAATGCTGAGATCACGGTGAACGGAGTGTCCGCTTCACACAGTGTTGCCGGCGATCTTCTGGTGATCCGGTTTGCGATGGATCAAACGATTCCGCCCTTTGTGATCTACGGATCAAAGAATACAGTGATCGAGAATGTGCGGGTAAAGGCTTCGGCCAACATGCTCGTTGCGGGCTCGTTTAATGACGGACTGACCATCCGTGGAATGCACGTGGAGTCGGAACGGAAGGAGGAGATGCGGTGGGCAGCGGCCTCGGACTGCATTCATCTGTCCAACATGACCGGAACGATCACGGTGGAGGATTGTACATTCATCGGCCTTGGGGACGATGCCTTCAACTACAACAGCCTCGCAATGGCCGGAAAGGTATCGGAAGAGGATGGCCGACTTTCGATTCAGATCAGCGACCCTTCCTCCGGCGAACCGGTCTCCCGTATGCTGGTGAAAAAGGGCGATGTCCTTCGGCTATATACGGCAGCGGCGGAACCCCTGGGCGAGGTCAAGGTCGAAGCGGTCCGGAAGGGCGTGGCAACGGTTGAAGCGTCTGCATCGGTCGCTGACTTCGCAGTTCTTCCCGAAAAGGGCTTTTTTGTACAAAACACGCGCTTCCTGCCGGAGATCGTGATCCGGAACAATACGGTCGCCGATGGCCGTGCGCGCGCATTTCTTCTTCGTTCCGAGAATGTCTCGGTCACGGACAACGAAGTTTCCAACCTGGCGCTTGCGGGGATCCTGGTCACCTATGACCTGAATTACTGGCACGAAATGGGGCCGGCCCGCAACGTGTGCATTGAAAATAACACGTTCGTCAACTGCTGCACGGAGAACTCCGGATCGAATTTCGGCGTGATCGCGATCAAGGGCGGAGACGATGCTGCCGGTGCCGCGATCGCTTACCCCGTGGTGCGGGACGTGACCGTGCGGAACAATACTTTTACGGATTGCGGTGCGCCGGCGGTGTATGCGACCGGAATGCGCGGACTGGTTTATGAAGAAAATACGGTGAGCGGTCAGAAAAATCCGAAGGGAATGCCGCAGTGGGATAAGGAGCTCCTGATTGGAAAATGCGTAGAATAAAGAAAGAGGCCTGCTGAAAAGCAGGCCTCTTTCTTTATTCACGCATTTATCGAGCAAGATACGGGAGTCGAACCCGCCTCCTCAGCTTGGGAAGCTGATGTACTACCGATGTACGAATCCTGCTAACGGGTTTATTATAGCACCACGGTCCGCTGTTGTAAAGTATCAGACGAAGTCGGGATGCGCATAGATCAGACAGCTCTCCATCGCGAACGCATAGCAGTTATGCAAGGTGGTGAACCGCACATCCGGGAGAAAGAGGTCCAGCTTCCTGCGGGCCTCGGCCGTGACAGCAGTGTCTCCGGACGTCAGGGCGATCCAGGTCGCAAACAGCGCGTTTCCAAGGACATCGTGCTCCATGCGCCGGTGCGGAACGATCTCCGCCATCCACAGCTTATTCTGGCGGAGCGCCAGGGCGATATTGTCCGGAAGACTGCCGTTAAACGGCTCCCAGATAGAGAGCATTTTTCGCCAATCCCGGTCAAAGTCACCGCGAACATTGTCATAGGCGGCGATGTCATCCGTGAAGTTCAGCGCGGTAATACCGTTCGCCTTCCGGCCGGCGGCGTAGTAGCTGTCATGCGCCGGGTCCCGGATTGCCAGGTCGATGAGTGAAAGATGCGCACAGACATCGATCCAGAACTGGATCAGGCCTGTTGACCGCACCATGTCATGGGCAAAACCATGCGATACGATCTCCGCGCGGGTATAGATACAGCCCTTCGGTCTTCCGTCGCGCAGTGCTTCAAAAATGCAAAGATCCTCCGGGTCACCGGTGAGCGCAGCGAGCAGCCGCATACAATACAGATACTTGCATACCCCACGGAAATCCGTGCTTTCCGCCCAGCCGTTCGAATAGATCGTGCGGTCTTCAAAGTCGCACGGAATGTTCCAGTTCTCCGCGCGGAGACCGTTCAGCGTTTTCAGGATCCGCGCGCGGATCGCATCTTTGTCCGCGCAGAGATCGGAATCCATAAAGGCGACCATGCCCATGATCCACGGCACCACCTGGTCCTCGGAAGAGGACGGGTAGTGCGAGGTACCATCGACCGCGACGCCGCGGGCGATGAAGCCATCCCGCTTCGAAAGGTCCTGCAGGGACTCAAGCCCGCGCTCGATGATGAGGATGTCCTGCGTAAGAGCATCACGGTGCTCTGCCGCATTCGTGAGATCTGCGCCCCGGGTGATCGCGGCCGCTTTCAGCGTCTTATATCGCTCTATCAGCGCACGAAGATACAGCCCGCCAAAGAACGCGCCGTTTTCAATGGGCGTCCACCAGCCGAGCATATTCGGGACCAGGTCCCGGCATTCCTCCGCAGTCGGAATGACCGCCTGACCGTCGTCATCTGCATAGTCCAGAAAATGTCCGTAGGGCATGCGGATGAAGCGGCGGAAAACCTCCTGATGAAGCTGAAGCTCCAACGTTTTTAAAGAATTCATGACAATACTTCAGATCCTTTTCGTATTATTTCACACCGGTTCTCAGCCACTCGACTTCCTCCTCCGTGATGCGGTAGGAGAGCGCGGCGATATTGTCCTCGATGTGTGCGCGTCCGGTCGGATTAACGATCGGCATGATGTTCAGACCCTGGCTGAAAAGCCATGCCAGTGCGAGCTGCGAAACGGTCCAGCCTTTTTCGCAGGCCATATCCTCGGCGCGCTTTAACAGTTCCATGTTTTCCGGATAGTAGTATTCCATGATGGAGCCTTTTCCGATGCATTCCTCGACGGGTTTACCGGAATCCGTCCGTACCTTACCGGAGATGAAGCCGCGACCCAGCGGAGAGTAGTTGAAGACCGGAAGCTGCGTCTTGCGGAGCCAGTCGCGGAAATCCTTGTTGTCATCGCCGGAAATGGTGACGCTGCCGCCCCAGGGATCGCGGACCAGACGTGCCAGTGAGTAGTTCGGGCTGCAGGCCGTGAAGCCGGTCAGACCGTGCGACTCAGCGTAGGCATTGGCTTCCTTGATGCGGGCCATCGTCCAGTTGGAACCGCCAAAGCGTTTGACAAGTCCCTTGTCTTTCAGTTCGTTCAAGGTCTCCACGGTCTCATCGACGGGCTTTTTCGGGTCGTCGCGGTGCAGGAGATAGAAGTCTACGTAGTCCGTCTGCATGCGGTCGAGCGACATGTAGAACTGCTCTTTGATGGTCCCGGCGTCCAGCTGCTCGCCCGGATTGAAGTCCTCCGGATTGACACCCTTGTCGTGGATCGCAAACTGCTCGCGACGTCCGCGGCGTGCCAACCACTTGCCGATGTTTTCCTCCGCATGACCGTAGTTATGCGCGGTATCAAACATGCGGAAGCCGTACTCCCAGGCCATGTCCAGGATCTCGATCGCGCGTTCCGGATCATCGCCGCTCAGCGCGCCGGGTGTTCCGTAAATGAGCTTGGAGATCGCAGGTTCAATGCCTTCCAGTTTTACATATTCCATCATCCTATTATTCTCCTTTGCAAGATTGTCCATATGTAAGGCCAATGGTCTGATGATCGATCCGTTTTTTGTCCGGATACTATCGATCATTCCGGGATCGCTTTATTGCTTAAAGCTCAGTGTCTCCGGTTCCATGATCCGCTTTCCCGGTGCATCCGTTTCAAACCGGAGCGTAAGATCCGCACGTTCCGGAAGTGCGGTGAGAGGAATCTCCACGCTGTTGAGGCCGATGCGGAAATTGCAGGAAATGTCATCGGATAGACCGCCGCAGGGCATGACCGCCCGGATCGGCGCGCTTCCGACGGGGGTTCCGTTGGCGAAAACGGTAAGTGTGCCCTCGGTATAGATGGTGCCCGAAACAGTCAGCGTAAGCGCCGGTGTCTTCGAAAAGTCAAAATAGCGCCAGGAGATCTCCGAACCGTCCGTGACGTCCGTGATCACATAGGCGTTTCCTTTCTTTACAAGGTTTGCGCCGTTTGTGACACGGTAGAAGACGGCAGCGGGGATCGTATCCGCGGGATCCAGCGCGGTCGCAAAACCGGTGGAGGTCATTTCCGCCTGCCGGATCGTGACGGAGGCTTCATCGACGTCGATGCGCTCTACACGGGCGCGGCGTCCGTACTGCTTATTGCCGGAGGAACCGTGGTAGAACACGTACCACTGATCCTCGATCTTCAGAATGGAACCGTGATCGTTCCAGCTTGCCGGGTCGATGCCTGTATTATCCACGATCACGCCTTTTCTTGAGTAGGGACCCTGAATGCGCTCACTGACGGCGTAATCCAGATGTGTCGGCGCGCCGCCGCGGTTCGGATAGGCATCCGTGTATTCGCTGGCGTAGACCATACAGTAGGTATTGCCGATCTTCCGGAGGGAGGAACCCTCGTGGAAGCCCTCGCAGCCGTCGTCATGGGAAACGATGCATTCCAGGAACGTATCCGGATCGAGTGTGCACATGTCATCCATGAGGCGTGCCAGATGGCAGTGGCCCTGCCCCCAGGTGTACCAGTATTCGCCGTTGTCCTCAAGGACGGACGGGTCGATGCCGTGAATAGGCTCCCCGTTCATCGTGATCCGGCGGGCATTTGTGAAGGGACCGTAGGGCGTATCGCCCTCGGCGACGCCTTCGGAATCGTCCTCCTGGCAGAAATAAAGGTAGTATTTACCGTCCTTTTCGGCAATGTCCGGAGCCCAGAGAAGACCATCGGACCAGGGAACCGGGCGGTCTTCCGGCGCATCCGGATCCCGGCCGTTTAAGCGGGAGGCAAAGGAAACGCCGTGATCCGTCCAATCGGTCAGGTCGGTCACGGGTGCGGAATATACATGATAGTTGTAACTGCACCAGCGGTCCTCAAACTCGTCCTTGGAACCGTAGATGTAAACGCGGTCATTGAAGAGCTTGGGCTCGCCGTCCGGGATGCAGGCATCGAGCGGGAGATAGGGGTTAAAGCGGCCGGTATGGTCAGACATAGGGTCCTCCTGAAAATAGTATTGACTTGATTATAACAGGACTCAGGAAGAATGCAAGCGAGGACGCGTGGTCTCTTGTCATAAAAAACGACGCGTGCTATACTGGGAATCAAAGAATCCGGCATGAAGCACTTCCTTGAACAAAGCGATGCCAAAAGGAGAATGAGAGATGAAGATCCTTGTGTTAAACGGCAGCCCGAAGGGCAAATACAGCACTACACTGTATACGTCCCTGTATCTCGAAAAGAAGCATCCGGAGCATACGTTTACCGTGCTCCATGTCGGAAAGAAGATCAAAAAACTGGAAGAGGATTTTACGGAGGCCGCGACGCTGGTCACCGAGGCCGATGTTCTTCTTTTTTCTTATCCGGTATATACGTTTATTGTCCCGAGCCAGTTGCATCGCTTTGTGGAACTGATGAAGGAGAACGGGGTCGATGTCAGTGGAAAATATGCCACACAGATCACCACATCCAAGCACTTCTACGATGTGACCGCGCACCGTTTTATCGAGGATAACTGCCATGACATGGGCATGAAGTTCGTGAAAGGGCTGTCTGCGGACATGGACGATCTCACCACAAAAAAGGGACAGAAGGAAGCTCTGGATTTCTTTGACTATCTGACCTTCTGTGTGCGTCATGACGTGCATGAACCCATGCGCGCCGCGCTTCCTGCGTTCACCCCTGCGGAAACACACATTCCGGTCGGCGTGATCAGCCGCGGAAAGAAGCGCGTGGCCATCGTTGCGGACCTCACGGAAGAGGATACAGCATTACGGGACATGATCGCCCGTTTCCGCGCGGTCATGCCGTGTGAGACGGAGATCGTGAACATCCGCGAGTTCCCGTTCAAGGGCGGCTGCATCAGCTGTTTCAATTGTTCCACGAACGGTACCTGCATTTATAAGGACGGGTTTGACACCTTCCTTCGGGAGCGGATCCAGACGGCCGATGCCATCGTCCTCGCATTCACGATCCGCGATCACTCCATGGGCTCCCGCTTCAAAATGTACGACGATCGCCAGTTCTGCAACGGCCACCGCACCGTGACCATGGGCATGCCCTTCGGCTACCTGATCAACGGCCGCTACAGCACGGAGGAGAACCTGCGCATGATCATCGACGGAAGAGCGGAAGTGGGCGGAAACTTCCTGGCCGGTGTTGCTGTGAACGAAACAGACCCGGACGCGGAGATCGACGCGCTTTCCCCCCGCCTCACCTACGCGATGGAGCATCACTACGTCCAGCCGTCCAATTTCCTCGGAGTGGGCGGCATGAAGATCTTCCGCGATCTCATCTGGCTCATGCAGGGCATGATGAAAGCAGACCACAAATTCTACAAAGCGCACAATCAGTACGATTTCCCGCAAAAAAAATTTGGTACCATGCTAAAGATGTACCTGGTGGGCGCCCTCATTTCTAACCCCGAAATCAAAAAGAAAATGGGCAACAAAATGAACGAAGGCATGATAGAACCTTACAGAAAAGTGCTTGAAAAATAAGCCGCAGGCTAATGCCCGCGGCTTTTTGAATCAAGAATTAGTATGAAATCCAGTCTCTACTTGACGATGTCTCTGTAGAGGAAGGTAACCACTTCTGCTCTGGAGCAATTCTTGTTCGGGCTGAAGGTGGTTGCACTTGTACCATCCGTGATACCCTGCGCCTTGGCCCACAGAACTGCATTGTAGTAGTATTCACTAGTCTTCACATCCGTGAAAGGACTGGGAGCAGGGCCGTTCGCCGTCATATTAGTGAACGGAATGGCTCCTTCATATCTCCAGAGGAAGGTCACTGCCTGAGCACGGGTCACCGTTACATCGGGGCTGAAGGTAGTAGCAGAGGTTCCATTGGTGATACCCTTCTCGATGGCCCACAGAACAGCCTTTTCATAGTAGCTACCCTTGACAACGTCGGTGAAGTTGCAAGTGGTGGTTGTGGGTTCGGGCGAGCCAGCCGCTCTCCAGAGGAAGGTGACCATCTGGGCACGGGTGCAGGTGCTTGCCGGAGCAAAGGTATCAGCGGAAACTCCGGAAGTGACCGTGTTTTCCAGAGCCCACTTTACGGGGTCATAGAAATATTCGGTCGGGTCTGTAACATCCTTAAACGGAAGCGCTTCTTCCAGGTATACAACATAGGTGGAGAAGTGTTCTACCGTTGCGGTCATTTTCCCCTGGGCAGGGTCATACACTGTTTTTACTTCTCCGCGTTTGCCCCTTTCAGAAACATAAGCACCACGAGGCACGGAAGCACTGGGCGCATCCTTGTCCGGGACATAGTCTACAGTCAGCTGTGCCTGGCCACCGTTAAAATCAGAGACTGTCTTGTCACCGACCTGAATGCTAACGTTAATGACAACAGGGTTCTTGATGGCCTTGACGACCTGCGCCTGTTCGCTTGTCAGTTTATTTTCTGCATCCTTTCCGGTATTTACAGAAAGAATCATGGACTTGCCATTCATGGCTTCGGCAACAGTCTGCAAAGCGCTTGCATTCAGGAGAACCCCTGCGTCTGCAGTCTTGATTTCAAGGCTTTCTGCAGCAGTTTTCATGGCATCCATAACCTTTGCCGGAATTTCAACTTCTTTTGCTTCCGTGTTGCTCAGGTCGATGGACAGCTTCAGGTTGTTCTTCTCGTCACCCAGTTTCATGGCATCAACAGAAGCCTTCTGACCAGCAATGTTCACGGTGCACTCTGCACTCTTTGCCCCGCCGAGAATATTCAATGTGAGGGTTTCAGACGAAGCTGCGGGAGAGGTGCTTGCCGGCTTGGTATAGGTAAATTCTTTGGTGACCCAGGCGCCTCCGTCATAGTCGGCGGCCTTAAGAACGTAGGTGGTACCACTGGTCAGATCCAGGTCGATGGACCCGGAGAATGCACCGCTGCTGACGAGGAAACTTTCCATGGCAAGGATTTCTGTACCCTTGCAGACCTGGACCACAACGGCTGCTTTGACATTTTCAGCAGTTCCAGAGAAGCTGACTTTGCTGGAAGTGGCACTTACGGAGGAAATGGCAATCGTGCCGGCAACGTCTGCATAAACGGAAACGCTCATGGACAGTGCCATAACCAAAACGAGGATCAACGATATTACTTTTTTCATCTTTCATTTCCCCCTTACTTGTTTTCCCATGCAACGCCTGCGCCGGACCCGACCTTGACGCCGCCGAAGGTGTTTTCGTCACCCGTGTATACGATGGCGGTTATTTTCTCAATCTTCATGAAGTCAGATTCACTGCCGCTCCAGAGAATAAAGTCATCATACAGATGACAGCTTCCCTGACCTGCATAGCCGCAGGTACATCCAAGGTCCTTGTCGGACCCGCCATTTTCAGTTGCTACGGCATTTGCTTCGCGGGTAATGGCATCACTTGCGTCCACAATCTTACGTACGGTTCTGCCATCGGAATAGGAAATGGTCACGAACAGGTTTACATGATTGATTGCAGCATGGGAGCTTGCAACGTCGGCATCAAAGAGACCCCATGCGGTCTCATCATTTCCACCATGGTTGTCAATCTCGCCTTCCATGCCATAGTAGAAAGTGGCGGTGACAACCTTTTCTGCAGAGGGCTCTGCGTCGTAGAGGACAGACTGGTCTGTGCCATGCCATACCACATAAGATTTGTCCGTGGTTCCGGAAGTGGAAGTACCGTTCATGACAAGGCCCACACGATAAATATTCAGATAACGGGAAGTACTGTCATCATAGGTAATCTTTACTTGCGCATAGTCGTAGTCTGTATGGAAGGTGAGTTTTTTTCCACTCACACTGACAGCATTGGCTGAAAGATTCAGAACTTCAAGCCCTGTAATTTTAAGGGATTCGTCCTCATTACCGTACCGCATTGTGCTGAAGGTAATTTCATCAGACCCACAGAATACATCGGCGCGAACCGTAGTCGGGTCCTCACCGGGAACATAAGCATTGCTGTTGGCAAAGGCCCATGCAGCGGCATCCTTGGTGTAGCCCAGGGTTACTGCGTGAAGGTTATTGCTGACCACCAGACGGCAGCCTATGGGGAAGGTATCTTCACCCTGTCCGAGACCTGCGTGTTCCTGAGTCAGGTGTGCAGCCTGGATATTTTCGTCCTGGCTGTCAATGCCATTGAGCATAACGGCATTGCCGTATACGTCATAACCTTCGCTTGCATAAGCGTAAACGGTAGCGAACTCTTCATTGGGAATTGTGATAATGGAATATTCCGTCTCTTCGTCATGGTGTGCTGCGAAGACAATATCTCTGTCGGTGTTCAGAATGTAAACGCAGCCTTCTACCTCGAAGGGCTGGTCCCCATCTGTCTCTGGGTCCGCATCCGCAACCGAGAGGGTGTAGGGGTAATAGGAAATGTCATCGATTGCAGTGCCGCTTGTAGTGGCTTCTTTGAATTCAAGGCAATCTTTAATGTCTGCTGATGTGAGGCCGAAGATTTCACCAAAGGCAAAGTCCTCTCTGCCAATGGCATTGCCATCGCCGATACGGCGCTCGCTCAGTTCTTTTGCCATGAAGGTCTTGACAGCATCGGCATCGGCTCCGTAGTAAGCAAATACATAGCCTTCAAGAGCGTCTTTCAGAGCGTCGAGGCCGGTGTGGCCGGCAGGGTCATCAGGGCCGGGTTCGCCAGGATCAGCCTGTCCGGAGAAATGAGCCTCGATGTAAAGGTCTTTATAACGGTACTCAACAGGGTCAGTATCTGGAATTGCTTCCTTCAGACTTTCTGCCATTACCGTATATGTGTAAACGTCACCATCAAGCAAGCTTGAAAGGAGATTCTCTCCTTCTGAACTGTATTCAGTTTCACCAATCATGAGAAGGTCAAGGTTTTCATCGGGGTCAGGGGTGAAGGTAATTACAACAGAAGTATTGGAAACTGCAAAATTATATTTTCCATACTTTTCGGTATGATCTTCCACATACACCTCGTAGCCCGTCCAGCCCCTGTCACTTTCAGGAGCGAAGGAAACGCTTCCAGCGCCGGTAACATTGGTATGAATCTGGAATTCATCTCTGTCATTATATCCAAATCCATTGAACACATCTTCTTCTGTCCAGCAGATGCATACTTCGAAAGGATTATCAGAATCAGGAGTGAAGGAAATCGTCTTTGCAGTATTGTCAACTACGATGCAATCGCTGTTGTGTTCCTCATCGCCATCGTTGTATTCGTAATGAGCACCACTTTCAACCAATTCGTTGATATCTACACGACGCAGAGTATCCACGCCAGCAGGATAAACCATGTTCCAGGTAATTACTTCGCCTGTAGTAAAGTTTTGAATTGAATCAGGAGCAACATCTTCCACAGAGCCAGAATCTGCATATCTCATAATATACTGACCAGGTGTCAGGTTCGCAGAACCGCCGGGAGCATTATCCGTAAAGTCAAAATTAATATTAACAAATTTCAGACCTTGCACTTCAGGGTCATCATAATTGTCCCCTTCCAGGCTGATGGTAAAGGTTCCCTCGCCTGCGTCATAACGTTCATCGCTTTCAAGGTTAACAAAACCATCCTCATTGCCTGGATTGTCTGGTCCCCCTTCCTGTTCCACACAGATTGCGTCAATAGAGTTTTCTTCATCAGGATGAAGCTCAAATGTAATGCTGGATGCGGTTGTACGAACCTTTGTATTATTCTCATCAGTCATCTGGTCATAACTGCTGTCAACCGTTACATTACCACGATTATTCCAATGGAATTCGATCAGATACGGCAGGTCTTCTGTTGGACCGAACTCATCATAAGTTGTCCCAGCAAAAGCCACGGCCGGAACCATGGTCAGGCACATTATGAGTGCCATCAGAAAACATGTCAGTTTTTTCATTTTCATTCCTTTCTTCTTTTCGAAGTCGCCTGAGGATATATATTATATTTGATTTATAACCACGTATAATATTATATTTTCATTTACTATATGTGTAAATAGTATTTATTGTCTTTCCGGATGCCAAATTGGCAAATTTCATATACATATTTACACATACAGCGTACTTCAGCCGGAAGACTGGTGTTTTCATTTCACCCATAATTCTGCCAGGTATTCTTCTACGTTTTTATACGCAATACCTTTGGTTTTCTGACTGGCCGCTATGCTTGCTCCACGGTAGAGTACGCATTTACGGGTGATGGTTCCGTAACGGAATTCCGTGGCAGCAATTTTGTCCTCGTCAAGAAGATGACGGCACTGTGCTTCACACATTTCGGCACTATGTTTCACTTCAAAGACCTGACAGGTCACGGAAGATGGGTCCGAAACAACCATATCATACTCCCCTACGGCGAACTGGAGTTTGAAAACCTGCAAATCTGAGCAGGCAAAATGAGTTTCCAGGAGCAGAATATCCTCGAGCATGCGGCCGCGGATTTCTGATAGAATGCGATTGATGACAGATTTACGTTCGAAGGCGGACAATTGCTGAAAAGCTCCATCCAACAGGAGTTGCTCTATCAAAGCCCTGGCTTGTGCATAGCGCAGACCAGGCTGTGTAAAAACAGTTCGCGGCTGAATGGATCCGCCAACGGGAAGGGTTTGGACCGGAATGTCCACGGTCAGATCGAGCAGATTGAAGTACTCTTTGATTTCTTTTCGATGGATATCTGTAATCAGTTCTGTCTGCTGGTCTTTGTTCAGAATTTCCATCTTTTCCATCAGATTCTTCGTCAGTACAGGGACATCAACACGATCAAGAATATCCGTAGGCTGAACTTTGTCATTGCGAAGATTTCGCGCAGACAAACCCAAATCATGAGACACAAAATCTCTCGTCAGCACATCAACAGTAAATCTATGGTTCATGTCTTCCACAATACGGTTGATTGCGCTGGTCAATTCGTTGCATTCATACAGGCTTTGCAGATTGCGGAAATGCCCGCCAGCCTGATAGTAGCCAAGGGCATGCTGAATATTACGCGCAATGGCATTATCTACATATTCATCCGCTGTCTTTTTCGTAGCAAAGGTTGAATTTCT
>DCHF01000023.1:44654-44890 GCA_002315555.1 Lachnospiraceae bacterium UBA1759
CGCCATAACGGATGTATTCATCAATGCCTTGTATTCCAAGGACCCGCTGAAACTCTGCATAAGAAATAAAGGTCGTATGCACCATCAGGCAGCGGTCATAGAGCTGTTCGTCTTCAGAAAAGACAAAACCCAGAGAGTCTGTTCCTGACAGTATTATTTTCATGCCACTGGCGGCGTAAATATCAGACAGCAACGCCGCCCCTTCAATGAAATCGTCCATGAAGGTGACTTCATCC
>DCHF01000023.1:44916-45453 GCA_002315555.1 Lachnospiraceae bacterium UBA1759
CTTATAACCCCTTTCCAGAAGCTGTTTCAGATCGTGGTTCACCTTAGCCAGATTGTCACCCGTACGTACCTGAATAAAAGCAGCCTGGGTATAAGCTGCAGGACCCAGGCTAAGAATTGCCTGACGGATCAGGGTTGTCTTTCCTGTTCTGCGCAGGCCGTACAGAATCAAAACCTTATCCCTCGCGTCGCCATACAGGTAATTCTCCAGCGCAGTAAAACAATCACGTTTCTGATAGTCTATGACGGAAACCGCAAACTGGTTCAGTGCAGCCCCAGTCAGTACGCTGGTCTGAAAATCAGGATGCGAGACAATGTATTGAACCGGCGATGGTTCAGCTGCAATGCTGCCATATTCTCTGCGCAATTGTTTCAATTGCTCCTGCAGATGGCGCCTTGTTTCGATACGTGCTGACAAAAGTACCGCGCTTGCATCATCAACATACTTGCTCTTCTTTTTCCCATTTTCATTCCACTGATGGTACAAACGCACTTTTCCTGCGATTGTCTTTCTGGAAATATAGCCAACGGGCAGCAA
>DCHF01000023.1:45472-45693 GCA_002315555.1 Lachnospiraceae bacterium UBA1759
CTGATTTCTCTTTCCAGTTTTTCTATTCGTCTTTCAATCTCCGTCATAGCAACCTCCTCTTATAACCCCATTATAACCCCGTCTTACAGAAGATACAAGGGGTTATAAATCAATCTTCCTTGAAGAAAAAGGGGGATGACAGTGGGGACCGTTCTTTTGTCACATAATATGTCATAAAATTGGAAATATAAATGATCTTCATCGACACGCTCGCGCTCAAA
>DCHF01000023.1:45718-50276 GCA_002315555.1 Lachnospiraceae bacterium UBA1759
CGGTACTAAGCTCTGCCTTCGCCTTTGGCTCGGCAATCGCTAAGTGCCGGCGGAAAAACAGGGTCGCTGAAGTTCATTTTTTATTTCCATTAATTGCAAAAAGATGTGACAAAGGAACCGTCCCTTTGTCACATTGCTGCTCTGAGCACAGAGTCCATGAAGTTCATGATCATGGCGCAGAATTCGGCTCTGGTAGCATTGCCTTGCGGGTCAAAGTTGCCATTGGTTCTGCCGCTGATAATACCAGCCACCTGGCACTGGTTCACGTAATTCACGGCGTAGCTGGAAATCGTCTTGCTGTCACCAAAACCGGTTGCCGCAGCCAAAGCTTCGAAATCCAGGCCCTCGTACAGAGCATATTTGCAGAGAATGGTGCAAAGCTGTTCTCTTGTGATGTAGTCATCGGGTCCGAAATTGCCGTTGACGTAGCCGCTGACAATTCCATTGGCTGCAGCCCACGCGACAGCATCGCTGTACCACTGACCGGCTGCCACATCGGGGAACTGAACAGCCCCACTGCAGGCAGGCTTTCCGCTAAGTCCATAGAGAACAGAGACCACCATGGCCCTGGTAATCTTGCCATCCGGCCTTACCGTTCCGTCCGGATAGCCGCTGAGAATGCCTCTTGCCACGCAGAAGTTCACTGCGTTCTTGCCCCAGTGTCCCTCCAGTTCGGCGAAGGTTCTGGTGTTCTGCTGATACTGAACGTCACCGCCGGTAGTCAGGTACACCAGTTTCCCGTCAATTACCTTAGACAGAGCGATGGGGACCCATTCGCCAGCCTCATTCTTCGTGCAAGGCACGTAATTGACCGCATCGGCGCCGGCAGGCAGATTTTCCACAACTACACGACGCAGCGCAGCTCGGCTGCTTCTGCCAGCATATTTTGAGGAGCGGAAGTTTGCAGTCAGTTCCACATACTCGGAAGGCATGGTAAAGGTCTGGGTTGCATTGCTGGGAGAAGTCAGGGTGACCCCGCTCGCCGTCCAGCCAGTGAAGACATAGCCAGCCTCTGGGACAGCGGTAACTGTGACCGTGTCGCCCGGGTTATAGTATCCGCCTCCGGTGACAGACCCGCCGATGGTAGAAGATACTTCTACCAGGCCAAAGGTTAACGCACCAAAGGTAAGGGTATAAGTCATGTACGCACCATCTGTAATCTCCACGCGTCCGGTGACAATACCTTCACTGCCTGCCGCAATGGAGAGATTTCCGTTATCATCCACGGCAGCACTTCCTCTGACCGCCTGAACGGCAAAGCCCGTGTTACCCAGGCCAGTCAAAGGCACCTTGGTGCCATCGGCCATGACGCCGACCATACGCAGCACGCAATTCTTCGGTTCGCTTTGCTGTACTGCAATGTTTCCACTAGAGAGAGACTTGCCATCTACTTGAATTTCCACAGACTGAATACCGGCAACGCCACCTCTGTAAACATAGGCAGTATGCTCAGAAACATTGCCTGCAGCATCTTCCGCAGTAATGTCAATTCTGAAGATGGAATCGCTGTTGGGGTCAGGCAGCATTACCTCTGCAGTCAGCAGTCCGGTTGCATCATAGGTACCCAACTGCGCCGGCGTGCCGGAGGCAATGGTTTCCCCATCCGCCTTAACAGTCAAAGCCACATCTGCGTCAGTAATACAGCTGAAGGCCACAGTGCCATCCTTGGCAAAGAAGCTGCCATTCACCGGGGAACTGACCACCAGCTTAGGTGCCAGCGTATCCACACAGAAATTGTAGTCCGTTGCGAAGGCATAGTGAACCCTTGTTCCTGCAGCTTTGCAGCCATGTAATCTGCAGATGCTTTTTCATTACCACCCGTTTCAGGATTGTCCCAGAGATACTTGCTGATTTCTTCAGCGCCGGCTGCAATACGGGCGATTTCTTCATTTATAAGCTTCTGTTTCATGTTTCCACCTTTTCCTGTGTGTGCAGAACTGCACGTTTACCGCAGAACTACTACACGAAGCGATACTTATGCTTCCGCTTTCTTTTCCTTCTTGTATACTGCGAGACCATAGAGGATGGAAACGAGTACGCAGCTGAGCATGGGCAGATAGTTTGCTGCACCGGGGAGCCATGCGAATGCACCTACATTGATCAGGATGTAAATCAGGATCGCAAACAGAAGCAGAATGATGGAGTGCTTCTTGTGGTTGATACCGAACTGAACGAAGAGTGCGCCGAAGAGTGCGGGCAGCAGATAGTTCAGTGCAGAGACAACATTGGCAGGCAGAGCATTGATGATCAGTGCGCCGGCAACAACACCAACGGTCAGAACAACGATGTTGATGATGATGGAAACGGACATACCGATGGTAGCAATGACGGAGCCCTTTTCAGTGCCCGGTTCAACTTCAGCAGAGACCTGAGCCATGGAAGCGCAGGGGATTCTCATGTTGGAAATGTTACCGGAAAGGAATGCCATGTAAGTTCCGATGGGACCCAGGGTCGGGAAGTAAGAGATGGGCTCGATGAACCACAGAACGCCGAAGGAGCTTGCGCCGGTGACGAATGCGGTAGCAAGAGCGGACCCGGTGGGCCAGACGCTGTAAACAATGCCCAGAACCAGTACAGGCAGGAATGAGAATAATACGCCGAGAACGTTGGTGACAATGCCGATCTTATTCATCTTCGGCATAAACTCTTTTTCGAAAAATTCCTTGTTTTCCATTGTTATTTCCTCCTACAGTGCGACTATGGCTGTAACAATTACGGCCAGAAGCATTGCGATGGTCAGATTCCATTCCTTCAGTTTGGGATTCTTCTTGGAAACTGCCATGCATCCATACATGAACAGAGCGCCGAGGATACAGGCTACCATATTGGGGTGCAGCGAAAATGCCTTGTTTGCAAAGCTGTAAGCCTTGATCAGGTTCTGTCCTACCATTGCGCCGAAAACTGCGATGACAGCGGAAGTGGAGATCTTGATGAGTTTCTTGGAGTCGCCGCCGCCCAGTTTGTTCTGGATCTTATCCATTCTGGTTGCGGAAATGGTTGCGAAGATTACCCAGCCGATGGAGCACAGGACCATGGTCCAGACGCCCATTGCCAGAGCTTCGTTGGTGAGTGTGTCAGCACCGAGTGTTACGCCTACAGTATTGGTACCAATACCAGCTGCGATGGATTCGAACATAACAGAACCAATCATGGAAAGTCTCATCCAGGCAACGGGGCCGCCGACGGTAACCAGCAGGGAGAGCATACCGGTCAGAATAACGACGGAAGGTCCGATAGAAGTGATAGCACTGCTCTTGATTGCTTTCTTTACCTGTTCATCGCTGATGCCCATTTTAGAGCTGTCTTTGATGGCTTTCTTGGCAAAGAGAAGAGCCTGTGCGACTACCAGGATTACGGGGATGCCGCAAGCGATCCACATCGGTGCGCTATTGGCAAGTTGTAATGCGGTCATAATGATTACCTCCTAATGAAAATAAACCTAGAAAAAATGACACTTTCATATTAGTGAAAAAAATAACATAATAATATGAAAAAATTTTCACTTTTCTGTGTTCGTGTCATAGACGAGAAATTATTTTCACTTTTGGGACCCGTATAGATACGAAAACAGCAAATATTTCACATTATTGCTGCATTTTTCTTCTTTTCTGAGCTGATTCAACTGCTGAACCTGTAAATTCTTTCAAAACCCAGCCCTGTAAGATATAATTGTCACAGAAGAAGAATCAGAAACAACGAATATTATGGTTGAAGAATCGATGGCTGAAAATCGATGACTGAAGACCGATGACTGAAGATTGATGACTGAAAATCATTGACTGAAAATCATTGGCTGAAAATCGATGGTTAAAAACCTATGAGTGAACATCTATGAGTGAAAAAATATTTTCTATGAAAACTGACAGACAAGGTAAAACTGATATACGCAATGGAATTCTGCACGATGGGGATCAAACCTTCCGGCAAAATGCACAGAATGCCGCCGCAGGACTGAAGGTGCTTGCTCACCTGGCAGAAATCTGTGAAAGACCGCGTCAGACCACAGAAGCCCTGCTGCAGAAAATTATGGCTGATAATGCACAGACGGAATATGGAAGAAAATATGGTTTCGATCAGATTCGCACCTTGGACCAATTCAAAGAACGGGTCCCCGTCATCACCTACGAGGATATTGACGCCGATATAGAGCGCATGAAAGCCGGGGCGCAGAATGTGCTGACAGCCTATCCCTACACTCATATGAATGTCACCTCCGGCACTGCGGGCAAGCAGAAGGCCATTCCCCTCACCGACTGGCAGAGCAGGGTTTTCATGGAATATTCCAATCTGCTTCCCATGGGAATTGTTGCACAGACGCTGGGTGCCGGTGACGGGCAGAAAACCGGCGGCAACGGACAGCTACCCGACGGGGGGACCCGTTTTGCGGCCAGCAGGCCCAATTTCGCAGACTGGCGTCTGGGGCGCTGCTACTGCACCACTCAGGGCACCCATACCACCCTGCCCTCCGGGGTCACCCTCGGCTGTGCCTCCTCCATAATGGCTGACATTTGCAAGGGTCACAGAGAGCCCTTCAGTTCCATGCTGGAAGCTATGTACA
>DCHF01000023.1:50300-50709 GCA_002315555.1 Lachnospiraceae bacterium UBA1759
CATGAGCCCGGGTCCGGGAACCGACAGCGTCTATATGCATACCCGTTTCGCCCTGCAGGACGCTGATCTGACTGGCATTATTTCCGGTTTCATCACGCCCCTCTGCACCCACTTCAAGTACATTCACGACCACTACGAGCTGCTGATTGCCGACATTGAAAACGGCACCATCGACCCTTCTGTTGAAATGCCCCAGGATACTCGCGCTTCGCTGCAAAAGCGGCTGGTTCCCATGCCGGAGCGCGCTGCCCAGCTTCGCGAAGTCTTCCGCGGCGGACCCGATTTTCCTTTTCTCCCGGCAGTCTGGCCGAAAATGCAATATTATATCTGCGCCGGCGGCGATGGATTTACGGTCTACGACCATCTCTTTGAACGGCTTTATGCCGGCGGTGCGCTCCATCGCATCTAC
>DCHF01000042.1:0-11468 GCA_002315555.1 Lachnospiraceae bacterium UBA1759
TAATCGCCGAAGGAGAAGTTACCGAGCATTTCAAAGAACGTGCCGTGACGCGCGGTCTTACCGATGTTCTCGATATCGCCCGTACGGATGCACTTCTGGCAGGTCGTTACTCTTCTTCTGGGCGGGATCTCCTGGCCGGTGAAGTAGGGCTTTAACGGCGCCATACCGGAGTTGATGATCAGTAAGCTGTTGTCGTTATGAGGAACCAAAGAGAAGCTCTTCATTTTCAGATGTCCGTTTTCTTCAAAGTAATCGAGGAACATCTTTCTGAGTTCGTTTACACCATATTTTTCCATTTTAAACCCCTGATTTATTCGGCCTCATCAGCCGTATTTTCTTCAAACAGAAGGATCGTCTGAATTCTTGAGACGAACGATTCCCCGTTTGCTCTGAACATGTTTTCCAGTGCGGATTCCGTGACCGAGTAATACTCATTAAAGGTCTCCGCGGTCTCATCCGTGTAGAAACCGGATGTGTTGTGGATCACAAAATGATCCGCTTCCGTACTCTCCGTATTTTTATACCACACCGAACTGTACAGCATGGCGTGTCCCGGCATGACGAGTACCGCACCGGGATAGTGTTCGATGACCTGCAGCTTCTCTTCATAGTCGAGCGCGGAAACATCGATGACCGTTCCGCCGAACTTCTTCATCTGGGAGGTGTTCCGCGGAAGGTAGATGCCGAAGCACCGGTATAAAAGTCCGATGGTCGATGAACAATCGTAATTGCAGAAGGTATCGCCCCATCCGTAGGGTGTCCCGATCAGATTGGACGCGAGCATGAGAAGCGTGTCCGGAGACCAGGTCAGATATCCGTCCGACACCAGACCGTTATCCGGCAGCGGTACGGAAGTCGTGTGAAACGCTCCGTTCTCATCCCGCTCCGGGAAAAGAAGGAGGAATTCATCATTTCCGGCATATTCATACGGAATGGTCGTTCCGAGGCGTACCGTTTTTCCGCTGACGGTCATCCGCGCCGTGAGAGACACGATGAAGTCGTCTCCCGAAAGGTAGCTTTTGAAGGTCGCAAGATCCGTGAAGCCGATGTTTTCGGTACGTATCCAGCCGTAATAATTATCCGCCTGCACAAAGGACCACTCGGCATCCTCCGTCTGATGAAGGACGATCACGCCGGACGCGAGCGGAAGCATCGTCTCCTGGAAATAGTCGAACGCCTTTTCATCCGTCGTCTCCGTTGCGGTATCAAGCGTCGGGAAGGAACGCATGTCCGCGTTGTCGGTCAGGATGCCGTAGCGCACCGCGATCTCATCCTCAGCGCCCATTTCCTCGAGTGCCTGAAGATTTCGCGCAGCATACAGGAGACCCGCGACCTCATTCGTGAACTCCGCTCCGCCGTAATAAGCTTTCCGCGGCAGACTGTAGCTTTCGATCATCCGGATCACTTCCTGACAGGTGAAGCGCTCACCGGACATCACATCATAAAGACCGGAGCCCTTGATCCGGAGCGTGCTTTCATTCACGTCACAGACCTCTTCCGAAACGGGCCGTCCGAAGAAATACGTCCGGACCGGAGCTTCCTCCGTTTCCGCGACCGTGGTCTCCTCCTCAGAGGAGGATCCCTCCGTCTCCGTACTCTCCGCCGTCGTCACCGCTGCCGTTGTCTGTACCGTCTCCGTTTCCGATGAATACGAGATGATACTCGGGACCTCCGTCGTTTGATTGTCTTTTTTCCCGCAGCCGGCTGACAGTGCCATAAGAAGCACACCGAGCAGTAAAACGGCTGCACGTTTATTGATCATGAAAGAACATACTCCCAGTATTCAGACTATCATAGCATTATAACTCAAAAGCGTATTCAAGTCAATCCGAACGGAAAATCAGTCTCTCTCATATAAATAGTTGATAATGGACGATGCGAGCGGCGCCGCATTCGGAGAACCGTGGCCGCCCTGCTCCAGCATGATCGTGATCGCGACGCTTGAATCCTCCGTATCCGCGTATGCCGTAAACCAGGCATGCGTGGACTCCAGCGATGAGGAATACTGCGCGGTTCCGGACTTTCCGTGCACTTGACAATACATCGACTGTGCCTGCGGCGAGGTACCGTAATCCACCGTTGCGGAAAGCATCGCATTCAGGTACTCCACCTGCTCCTCTGTGAGGATCCGCTTCATTTCCTGCGGCTCGTACTGTACCGTGACGATGCCGTTTGCGTCCTCCAGATGATCCACGATGTACGGCTTCATCATCACGCCTCCGTTCGCGATCATAGCCGTGATCATGACATTCTGAAGGGGCGTTTCCATCGTCTGACCCTGGCCGAAGACCGTCTGCATCATTTCAAAATCATCGGTGCCCTTATTGATCGTGGACCGGCTTTTGCTTGACGCAAGATCCTCGATCAGCGTACTTCCGAATCCGAGCTCCTTGATCAGCTCGCCGTACTTTCCGCGGTCCAGCGTCATGCCCATCGAAACGAACGCGCCGTTACAGGAATACGCCATGGCGCTTTCCATGTCGACCGTTCCGTGGATTTCCTCGCAGTGTACCGTATTATTGCCGATGGTGATCGAACCGTTACAGGTATACGAAAAATCCCGGCAGGTCGCCGGATTCTCCCGCATGTACTCGATGGCTGTGACGATCTTGAACGTGGAGCCCGGGGAATACAGTCCCTGCGTGCTCCGGTTCAGAAGGTTGCCGGAGGTATTGTCCTCGGAGACCAGCTCGCTCCACTGCTCCTTCACGAGGTTCGGATCGTACGTCGGCTTGGATACCATGGCCAGGATCTTCCCTGTGGACGGGTCCACGACCGTGACGGAACCGTTGTACTCGCCAAGAAGATTATAGCAGTAATACTGCAGGTCGGAGTCGATGGTCGTCACCACGCGGTCGCCCTCCGAGCGCTGATTCAAGAGGTCGTTCCTGAGGACCTCGGAAAAACTCAGGCTCGTGGTCATCAGCGTTTTGTGATAGGTCTTTTCAAGTCCCGTGCGTCCCATCGACGTATAACCCGTGACCGGCGCAAAAAGCTCGCGGTACGGATACAGACGGACGTCCGCGTCTGCGGTGCTTCCGGGCTCCGTATAGGCAATGGCCACCCGGTCCGAGGTGACGATGTCGCCCCGGATCACACGCGTTCCCGCACTGTCGTAGCGGTTGTTCTCCGCCCGCGCCACCGTCTCCTGCCGTTCCGCCACCATAAAGTACACAAAGTACGCGAGCATGGAAAACAGAAGAACACCGAGGATCACGCCGACCGTGATGATATGCTTATTTTCTGAAAGCCTGCTGTTGTTCGGCTTCTTTTCTTCGCTCGATTTCAAGCTCAAGCCGCTCCTTTCGTTCTTCCTCATTACGGTTTCTTATGAACAGCTCCTGCATAACCACAAACAGGATGAATGTGGATCCGATGCTGCTTCCGCCGTAGCTGACAAACGGCAGTGTTACGCCGGTTGCCGGAATGAATTTAATGTTTCCGCCGATGGACAGAAAGACCTGGATGCCATAGACCGTAGCCAGCCCCACACCGGTCAACCGGTAAAACGGCTGCTTCAGTTTACAGGCGACCTGCAGGAATTTCAGCATGCAGCTGATCGAGATCAGAATGATGCAGATGCCGATGATCGCCCCCATCTCCTCCACGATCGCCGAGAAGATAAAATCCTTTTCCACGATGGGGATCAGCTTCGGACTGCCCTGATAAAGCCCCGTTCCCATAAAGCCGCCGCTCGCCATGCCGAGGAGCGAATTGCAGACCTGATTTCCCTTTCCGGACATGAGCGGCCAGGGATCCAGCCAGACCGCGACACGCGTCCGCACGTGGGCAAACAGGAAATACGCCGCGGTCGCAGCGCCGCCTCCCACCAGGGTCCCGCCGATCAGATAGAACAGCCGGCCCGTTGCCGCATAGACCATGAACAGATAAGCGAATGCATAGATCATCGCGCCGCCGAGGTCGGTCGATGCCACCAGGATCAGAATGTGGATCAACGCCACGACGCCGGTAAGAAGGACCATGCCGAAATTGTGCTTGTAACGGAACAGCGCCGCAATGAGAAGCACGAAGCTGATCTTGGCAAATTCCGAGGGCTGGAACGAAATAACGCCCAGATTCAGAGTCAGATTTGCGCCGTAGGTGCGCGAGGAAAAGACCAGGACCACACCGAGGAGCAGAATGCCGACCGCACCGAGAATGTACGCCCAGACCGTTGCGGCCTTCTCCTTCCGGAACATGAGCGGCACGATCAGCGTGAGCACCGCAAAAACGAGCACCATCATCAGCTGTTTTAAAGACTGCTCCGGACTGAGCCGCGTCAGTATGATGAATCCGATGGCAAGGAACATGAGCACGTGGGACAAAATGACCCGGGAGCAGTTCCGGTACGCGAGTCGGAAAATGACCACGTAAAGGACCATGAACAGAAGCTCCGTGAGATACATCCCGAGGATCTCCAGCGTCTGCTCGTGCAGCATGATCACCGAGAAACCGAAGGTATGGAAAAGCAGCACCAGAATGACCTGGCGATAGAACGCAAAGCGCATCCTTGCGGGTTTCTCCACGGTCAGGATCTGAAAGGATCCCGCCGTATACGCCACCATCACAAGGACCAGCAGATATTTAAAGACCTGTGTCGCAATATGATTCAAAGCTTCCCTCTTATTCCACGCCTCTCCGGAAATGTCCGCGGGTGAATTCCCCGGAATTTACGGACGGCATGCCGTTTAAATAAGTGTCCGTGAAGCGTTGGATGACGTCTTCCGTCTCCCGCGCGTTTTCCACGGTAAATTCAAGCCGGCCGTAGGCCGGGCCCAGTCGTTCGATGTCCGTTTCCGCATCCAGAAGGCTCACGGGAAGGCTGTTCCAGATCATATTCAAGCAGTTCCGGCAGTCGTTTGTGACGGGCATTTCATTGCCCATACGGTCTTTCAAAGAAAGGATATGGGCTTTATGATCGCACTTGTTCAAAGTGCGGTTCAGGCAGTTTGCGGTCACCATCATCGGCAGACGGCCGTACAGGATCATTTCCGCGCCGTTTACGCCGGTTTTGGCGATCTCCCCGCGATTCAGTTCCACCGGCACGGTGACCCGTGAAAAACCGCTTTTTTTGAGTTCACGCACCGCCTCGCTGTTAAATGCATACAGCTGATGGTCGGAAATGAGGAACACTCCCGGCATCTGTTTCACGCGTGAAAGCGCTTCCAGGCTTCTCACAAGGATGCCGTCGAATCCGGAATTTTCGATCACTTCCTTCTCGCGGTCGAACCACTTTTCCGAACGGGCTCTGAAGACCTGCGGAAGTGCCAGTGTGATCATTTTATCGCGTGCGTGTGTCTTTTCGGTGAAGATGCGGTATTCCGAGGCCTCACAGACCGTGGATTCCAGATGGATGAGGCGGACGCCGTCCGAGCGGAGTGCCGCATCGAACTGTTCCCGTGTGCGGACCGTGACGGAAAGCCGCAGGCCGGATGCTTCGGCGGCCGGTTCCTGTAAGGAAGCCTCCTGCACGCTCTCCTCCGACCGCGCTCTTCTGTACGCGGAAAGGATCACGTCTGTCAGTTCGGAAAACGCCTGACGGCGTAATTCATTCAGTTTGCTCACCGGAAGGAACAGGCCGTCCTCCAGAATGCCTTCCAATTCGTTAAAGGTAAACCCGGTGCCGCCGGTCTTCTTCAGCTGCTTCTCCACGGACGCACGGTCCGCCGCGCGGTTCGTAGATAATTCCGCGGTATCATCGGAGCAGACACAGGCGGTAAACTCCTGTCCGTCAAGCTCCGCTGTCAGGGTCAGCACATACGGACAGCCGGCGCGGAACTCAAAATAGCCGCGTACCGGGGCCTGATGCTCCCTACGGATGTAGTTCTCCCGGATAAACTCGCTCAGGGCTTCGTTTTCTTCACGGAAAGCAGCCTCCTTCAATGTCAGCATCTCTTTTCCGTTCTGCCGCGTGTAATAACCGTCGGAGAATCCGTTCCGGTTGAAAAGATCAAAAAGCTTCTTTTCATCCCGCGGATCCACCCGGTAATCCTTTTTGCCGTTCTTTTCGTACAGATCCAGGTATTTCCGGTAGATCGATGTCACACCGGCAGCATATTCCGCCTTCTTCATGCGGCCTTCGATCTTCAGGGAGCAGACGCCCGCTTCCAGGATCTCCGGAAGAAGGGCAATCGTGTTGAGATCCTTTAAGGACAGGACGTAGCCGTTCTTTTTATCGGCAAGCTTCCGGCCGTCCGCCGTGACCTCGTAGGCCATGCGGCAGGGCTGGGCACATCGGCCGCGGTTACCGGACCGCCCGCCCACGATGGAACTGAACAGGCACTGTCCCGAATAGCAATAACACAGCGCCCCGTGAACAAAGCATTCGATCTCCATTCCGGTTTTGTCATAAATCGCGCGGATCTCCGGAAGGGAAAGCTCCCGGGCCGGTACCACGCGCACCGCTCCGAGGTCCTTATAAAACTGCGCACTCTCCGGTCCCGTGACCACTGCCTGCGTGGAAACATGCAGCGGAAGGCGCGGGAAATGCGTACGGACAAAGCGCATCGCACCGGTATCCTGGACGATGACTCCGTCCAGCCCCGCCTCGTATAAAGGCGCGAGCATCGGATCGAGCTCGTCTCGAAGCTCCTGCTCCTTGAACAGCGTGTTGATGGTCAGGAACAGTTTTTTCCCGTGCAGATGCGCATAGTCAATGGCTTTTATGTAATCTTCGGTTCCGGCATTATCCGCATAAGCGCGGGCGGAGAAACGGGACATCCCCATGTAGACCGCGTCCGCTCCCGCCGCGATGCAGGCCTTCATCACGTCAAAGGAGCCCGCAGGTGCCAGAAGTTCAACTTTTTTACTCATATCTATTTACCGAATCCGATTCCGATCTTTATACGTGATCTTCCGATCCCGGGCCCGCTTTTTGCGGAGCGGTTCCCCTGTCAGCGGCTCACTCTTCCCTCGTCAGTCCCAGATGGCTGTACGCCAGATCCGTGACCATGCGTCCCTTCGGGGTGCGGTAGATGAAGCCGTTCTGCAGAAGGTACGGCTCGTACACATCCTCCAGCGTGCCGGCATCTTCGGAAAGCGCAGCCGCAAGCGTATCGATGCCTACCGGTCCGCCGCCGAATTTTTCGATCATCAACGTCAGAATGCGGCGGTCGCCGTTATCCAGGCCGGACTTATCGACCTCCAGGATGTTGAGCGCCATGTCGGCCAGATCCTTTGTGATGACGCCGTCGCCCTTGATCTGGGCAAAGTCGCGCACACGCTTTAAGAAGCGGTTCGCAAGCCGCGGCGTGCCTCTGGAGCGGCGTGCCATTTCATAGGCTGCATCGTCGTCGATGCCCACGCCGAGCTTTGCCGAGGACCTGCGCACGATGTCCGCAAGTTCCTCTGTCGTATAGAAATCCATGCGGTGCAGGATGCCGAAGCGGTCGCGGAGCGGCGCGGTCAGAAGGCCCGCGCGGGTCGTGGCGCCGACCAGCGTGAACTTCGGAAGATCCAGACGGATGCTGCGCGCAGTCGGACCCTTGCCGATCAGGATATCGATGGCGAAATCCTCCATCGCCGGGTACAGCACCTCCTCGACCTGACGGTTCAGGCGGTGGATCTCGTCAATGAACAGGACGTCATTCTCCTTGAGGCCGTTTAAGATCGCGGCGATATCGCCCGGCTTTTCAATAGCCGGACCGGACGTGATCTTCATGTTCGTGCCCATCTCGTTCGCAATAATGCCCGCGAGGGTCGTCTTGCCGAGTCCGGGAGGTCCGTAAAGAAGAACGTGATCCAGCGCATCACCGCGGGCCTTAGCCGCCTCGATGTAGATCTTCAGCGTCTCCTTCAGCTTTTCCTGACCGATGTATTCCGAGAGCATCTGCGGGCGGAGGGAACCCTCTAACACCACATCTTCCGTTGTCTCATTCGTCGTAATGATTCTGCGATTCATACTCTATTCTCCAACTGTTTATCAAAAACCGATCTTCTTCAGCGCTTCCTTCAGGATGTCCTCCGTGGTCAGGCCGGTCACGTCGATGCCCTGCACCGCCTTCAGCGCTTCGCTGTTCGAATAGCCGAGGACCGTAAGGGCCACGACCGCTTCGTTCTTCGCGCTCATGTCCGCGGAATCGTTTCTTCCTGCAGCCGGCTGCACGTCGTCGTTGAAATGCGCGAGGCCGTCTTCTAAGCTGACCTTGTCCTTCAGCTCGATGATCAGGCGCTGCGCGGTCTTTGGGCCGATACCCGGTGCCTTGGAGATCGCTTTTGCATCGCCCGCGAGGACCGCAAAACGAAGATCCGACGGCGTGAACACGGACAGAATACCCAGTGCGCCGCGCGGACCGATGCCGTTCACATTGATGAGAAGCTTGAACATCTGAAGCGCGTCCTTCGTGTCAAAACCGAACAGACTCATCTCATCCTCTTTATGGCTGAGATAGGTGTAGACCTTGATCTCGCTGCCAGGAGAAGGCAGTTTTTCAATGACGGAGACCGGGACATTCACCTCGTAACCGAGGGCTCCGGTATCGATCTCGATCTTGTTTTCCGAAACGCTTTCAAGTGTACCGCGAATAAAGGATATCATCAGGGCATACCTCCACACATAGATATTTTTATCATATCATAACAAGATGTAGAGGTCAAAAGGTATTTCACACACAAACCGAAAACCTTCGTTTTTTGTGATGAGACTCAACATAACAGGGGCTGTCCGCACATCATTTCGTACCGGTGCTCTCTTGTGGAACCCATACTCTTCTGCTATAATTGCCTTGCTATGATCACGATCGAAAAAACCTTTGACCTACAACTGAATTATGACCTGTCAAGGATCGGTGATCCGGAGAAGATCCTGTTCTTCGATATCGAAACGACCGGCCTTTCCGCGTACGGTTCCGCGCTCTATCTGATCGGTGCCGTGCATTTCAAGGACGGACTCTGCCATTTCCGGCAATGGTTCTCGGAATCGCTTTCGCAGGAGGTTCCGGTGCTGTTAAGCTTCTTTGATTACTGCAGGGGTTTTGACACACTGCTCCACTTTAACGGCGACACCTTCGATATCCGTTATCTTCAGGGACTGGCAGACCAGTACGGGCTGGAGACTCCCTTCGACGGTATGGAAAGCTATGACATTCTGAAACAGGTGCGGAAGCGGAGAAAGGTCCTGGGGCTTACAAGCTGCCGGCAGAAATGTATCGAGCAGTTTCTGGGCATCGGCCGTGAGGACGTATTTGACGGCGGCGAGCTGATCCCGGTCTATGAAGAGTTCCAGCGGACAAAAAGTGAGAAACTGCTCCGTCTTTTACTCCTTCATAACGAGGACGACTTAAAGGGCATGCCGGAGATCCTGCCGGTCCTGAACTATGTCGATGTCTTCACCGAACGCGCGCCGTTCACCGTAAAGGAAGTGTTCCGGAACCGCAGCGGATCCAAATTCTATGCCGTTCTGGATGCGGACGCCCACTTCCCGGTCACCTGCGAATACACGAACGAGGACGGGATCACCGTTCATTTTGAGAAGGATGAGCTGATCGTGACGCTGCCGCTTTATACCGGCGAGCTCAAATACTTCTATCCGAATTATCACGAATACTATTATCTTCCGGCCGAGGACCGCGCCATTCATAAAAAAGTAGCCAGATTCGTGGAGCCGGAGCACCGCGTGAACTGTACGCCGGAGAACTGCTACCAGAAAATGGACAGCTTCTTCCTTCCGGAGGTCAAAGGGCTGGAGCTTCCGGTCTTTGTGTCCGAATACAAGTCGCGCGTGCGCTATGTGCGCTATGAAAAAAATATGCTGGTGCCGTATCTTGAAAAGCTTCTGAGCCGGTTCTGAATGTGATCTGCCGGAAAAACATTAATGGGCGGGAAACCCGCAAAATACGAAGTGGAGAATGTATGTTTACAAAAAAGTATAGATTTACGGATTTTCTTCTTGATCTTCTGCTTTCGGTCATCGGAACGGCGATCGTCGGCCTGGGTTATGCCGTCTTTACGGTCCCGAACGATATTGCGCCGGGCGGTGTCTCCGGCCTTGCGACGGCGCTCGCCAGCATTTCACCGGTCACCGTCGGTATCTGGTCGCTCATTCTGAACGTGCCGCTTCTGATCCTGGCCTGGAGAAGACTCGGGGTGCGATCGCTCGTGTTCACGCTGATCAGTACCGTGCTTCTGTCCGCGTTCATCGACCTGGGCGGGAATTATCTTCCGGCGTATACGAACAGCACTATGCTGGCCTGCCTGTACGGCGGCGTGCTTTCCGGAATCGGCATCGGTATCCTGTTCCTTCGTAACATCAGTACCGGCGGTACGGATCTTCTGGCGCTGCTCCTTCGGAAGCTGCTTCCGAACATTCCGAGCGGTACGCTGCTCCTTGTGGCCGATGCCATCGTCGTGCTGATCGCAGTCCTGGTCTTCCGGAACGTGGACGTTGCGCTGTATTCCACGATCACGATCTACGTGACCTCCAAGGTCATCGATGCGATCACGACCGGTATCGACTATGCCAAGGTCATTTACATCATCACGGACAAGGGCGAGGAGCTGGCGGACGCCATTAATGAAAATACGGAACGCGGTGCGACCATCGTGCCGGCGATCGGCGGATTCACGAAGAACGAAAAACAGATGGTCATGACCGTGACCCGAAGAAACATTCTGGCGCAGACGTTGAAGCTCATCAAGGAAGTGGACCCTAAGGCTTTCACGTTTGTCGTGGATTCCGCAGAAGTACACGGAGAAGGCTTCCGGCAGGATTAAGGGCCGCACACAATTGATTCTGCATTTATACTTCAGCCCCTTTTGACAGAATGGAACCGGAACCGCACCACATAAATAAAATGCCGTGAAAATCGTAATGATTTTTCACGGCATTTTTATTTATACAGCACCCGCCGTATCGTTTTCCCCATTCATTTCGACTTGTCGACTCTTCCTTCGGAATATAGAGAAGCTCGCCGGACGCGTATTTCTGCACTTCCTTAAGAGGCTCCTCCGGCAGTACTTCCGATGCTTTTCGATACTTCATAACGCACCTCGTTCCCAAGCCTTCTTAAGCGGTTTCAATTTTCAGTATTCGCTGAAAAGTCTTCGCTCCGTAAAAAAGTCCTCCAGGGTACCGAATTCATCGATCTTCACACCGTTATCCGTCAGAATTCGGCGGATCTCCGTAAAGTAACGAAGGCGATGCCAGGTCAGGCTCATTTCCTCCGCCTTGTTACCGGCTTTTTCCGGTAAGCGACAAGTGAAAACAGAAAAAGGAGCATACGAAAAGAAAAGCAGGTGCTGCACATCCGTGCAGCACCTGCTCAAATTACGAATAGAAATTATTCAGTAACTTCCTCTGCAGCTTCAGCTTCCTTCTTAGCATCTTCAGCAGCCATCTTTGCGATGTATGCGTCGATGTCTACGTAAGCTTCATCAACATTGGACTCTTCCTTCTTAGCCTTCTCCTGGCGCGGCTTTCTTTCTCTTTCCGGCTTCGGAAGAAGTGCCTTCATGGAAAGGCTGATCTTCTT
>DCHF01000042.1:11526-73175 GCA_002315555.1 Lachnospiraceae bacterium UBA1759
GCCGGCTTCTCAACGCGCTCTCTCTTGATCTGAGAAACATGAAGGAGACCGTCAACGCCCTTAGCGAGCTCAACGAATGCACCGAAGTCGGTGAGACGTGCAACAGTACCGGTAACAACGTTACCTACTGCAAAACGGGTCTCAGCGTCAGCCCACGGATTTTCGTTCGGGAACTTCTTGGACAGAGCAATCTTGGTGCCGTCGATGCTCTTGATGAAAGCGGTAACGGTATCGCCGGTCTTGAAGACCTTCTTCGGGCTTTCGATACGGCCCCAGCTCATTTCAGAGATGTGAAGCAGACCGTCAGCGCCGCCTAAATCGATGAATACACCGAAATCGGTGATGTTCTTAACAGTACCTTCTACAACGTCGCCAACCTGGACCTTGGAAAGAAGTGCGTTCAGAGCCTCTTCCTTAGCGCCCTTGATGAGCTGCTTGCGATCGCCGATGACGCGATGCTTCTTCGGGTTGTACTCGGTAAGGATGAATTCGATGGTCTGACCTTCGTACTTGGAAAGATCCTTCTCGAAAACATCGGATACAAGGCTTGCCGGGATGAAGACCTTAACTTCATCAACGGTGCAGGAAAGGCCGCCCTTTACCACTTCATCAACTGCTGCAGTGATAACGCTCTTAGCTTCAAAAGCCTCTTCCAGGACCTTGCTGGTCTTCTCGGTGCGGACTCTTCTGGTGGAAAGCTGTACCAGACCGTCGCCGTCATTGACCTTAACGATCTTAGCTTCGATTTCATCGCCAACCTTTACAAGCTCATGTAAATCAGCTGCAGAGTCATTGGTGAATTCATTCTTCTTGATGACGCCATCATGCTTATAGCCGATGTTGAGTTCGATTTCATCATCTTTAACAGCGATTACAGTGCCCTTTACAACCTCCCCGTTTCTGATTGTCTTAAAAGACTCGTTGAGTAATTGTTCAAAACTTTCTGACATTGTTTGAACCTCCTTGATAATATTCTTTGGGGTAGATGCCCCGGCTGTAATCCCCACGCACTTTACGCCTTCAAACCACTTTGGATGCACGTCGACGACCGACTGTATAAAATATGTGTAATTACAATGTTTCCTGCAGATATCGTACAGCTTCTGCGAATTCGACGAGGACGGACTGCCTATTACAAGCATCAGGTCCGCTTCCGATGCGATCTTTCCGGCTTCCTCCTGCCTTTCCTGAGTCGCATTGCATACAGTATCAGCGATAATAGCATTGTAACCCATGTTCTTTATTTTTTCAACAACATTTTTAAATTTTTCGTAATTGAACGTTGTCTGAGCAACAATGCATATCCGATGATTCTTCGTAAGTTCCAGCGCTTCAAAGGCTTCAAAATCTTCCACCACGAAGACCGGTCCCGTACACCACCCGGTAATCCCCCGCACTTCCGGATGCCTGGGATCGCCGAAGATGATGACCGTCTCTCCCTCCCCGGAATGCTTCTCCGCGATCCGGTGGATCTTCTTTACGAACGGACACGTGGCATCGACCACCCGGAAGCCTGAATTTTCAAGCTTTTCCTGCAGTGCGCGCGTAACACCGTGCGCCCGGATGATGACCGTGCCCTTCTCCGCCCGCAAAAGCTCTTCTTCACTGTTCAGGACCGAGACGCCCCGCGCCGCAAGGTCCGCGATGACCGCCTCATTATGGACGATGGGCCCGTAGGTATACACCCGTCCTTCTCCGCCCGTCGCCTGCCTCAAGGTCTCATCGACCGCACGCTGCACGCCGAAACAGAAGCCTGCCGATTTAGCCGTAACGATCATTTTCTCTTTTCCCCGATGAGACGGATGATCTCCGCTACGACCTCTTCGATCGTCATGTCGGAGGAATCTACAAGGATCGCATCGTCCGCCTGCTTGAGCGGCGCGATCTCACGGTGGGAATCGCGGTAGTCGCGCTCCTCGATCTCCTTTTGGATCGTGAGAAGATCGCAATCCGCGCCTTTTTCCACCAGTTCCTTATAGCGTCTCTTCGCACGCACGAGCGAGCTTGCGGTCAGGAATATCTTCACATCCGCATCCGGAAGAACCACTGTGCCGATGTCGCGTCCGTCCATCAGAATGTCCGCGGACTTTGCGAGATTCCGCTGCAGATCCAGAAGCGCCGCGCGTACCGGCGGCATTGCGGAGACCTTGGATGCGGCCTCACCGACCTCCTGGGTACGGATGCTCGCGGAAACATTTTCACCGTTTAAGTAGACCTGCTGTACACCGTCTTCGTAGCCGAGGGTCACATCGACCTCGGAAAGATGCGCGCACACTGCCTCCTGATCATCCACGGAAATACCGTTTCTCAGCATATAAAAGCCGATCGTGCGATACATTGCACCGGTATCCACGTAAATAAACTGCATGGTCTTTGCCACGGTCTTTGCGATGGTGCTCTTGCCCGCGCCTGCCGGGCCGTCGATTGCTACATTAAATCCCATATTTACTCCTTTATTCTCCGATGCATTCTCCCGCAAGATGCCCGGTGGACCAGGCCAGCTGCAGATTGTAACCGCCGGTCAGCGCATCGATATCGATGACCTCGCCTGCAAAATACAGGCCGCTCACCTTCTTACTTTCCATTGTGGACGCGTCGATATCCTTCACGGATACGCCGCCCTGTGTGACGATGGCTTCGTTCATACCCTGCGTACCGAAGACGGTCAACGGCAGGTTCTTCACCACCCCGACCAGTTTCCGCCGCTCCTCGCGGCTGATCTCGTTCACCTTTTTGTGCTCCGGAATGCCCGTGTACTCGATGACAACATCGATGAGTTTCTTCGGAAGCAGCTCATCGAGCGCGTTTCCGAACTGACGGTTCCGGTATTTCTCAAAATCACGAAGAAGGCGCTCGTCCAGCATTTCCTCCGTAAGCGCCGGCTTGAGGTCGATGTACAGCCGGAGCGTTCCCTCATTCCTGAGCCGCTTTGCAACATGCGATGACGCGGACAGAATGACCGGTCCGCTGACCCCGAAATGGGTGAACAGCATCTCGCCGAAATCCTCGTAGCAGCAGCCCTTCTTGCCCTCGATCCGGATGCCGATGTTCCGGAGCGACAGCCCCGAAAGTCCGGACACCCAGCGTTCCTCGGTCTTGAACGGCACCAGTGCGGGAAGAAGCTCCGTGGTCTTATGGCCGAGCTCTTCCGCGAAGCGGATACCATCACCCGTGGAGCCGGTCAGCGGGTAGGAAACACCGCCCGTACAAACGATGACCGCATCGCCCTTCACAGTTCCGTGCGTGGTCTCGACACCGGTCACGCGGCCGTCCTCCGTCAGCACCCGCTTCACCCGGGTGTTCAGCCGGAACTCCACGCCGTGCTCCTTCATAAACCGCTCGAATACGCGGATAACGTCGCTTGCGTGGTCGGACAGCGGGAACACGCGGTTTCCGCGCTCCGTCTTCACGGGGCACCCGTTTTCCTCCATGAACGCCATGACATCGTCATTCGTGTAGCTGTACAATGCGCTGTATAAAAACTTCGGATTGGTGATCACGTTATTCATGATGGTCGGGATATCGGACGCGTTGGTCAGATTGCACCGCCCTTTTCCGCTGATGTAGACCTTCTTTCCGAGCTTCTCATTTTTCTCGATCAGGATGACTTTATGGCCTTTTAAAGATGCACTACAGGCGGCCGCCATACCCGATGCGCCGCCGCCTGTGATAATTACTGTTTTCATACGTTGTTTTCTCCGGAGGAATCGCTTCCCCTGTGAATATGCGTGTAAAGATGCTCGCTGCAGTACTCATAATCGCCCTGACACTTGGAACAGTAACGGAAATCCAGTTCCGGATTCGTAAGCTCCGTACGTCCGCAGACCGCGCATTTATGACGTGCCGCTTTGCCTGCACGGATCTCCTTTTCACGACCGGCTGCTTTCCGCTTGAATTCGTTTCTGCGGATCACATTGGACGGACTGTTTCCGGGACGGTAACCGGTGAGGAGAATGTACAGGATCAGATTGACGATCGCGGCAACGATCATGAAGACCAGGATCCAGCCGTAACCGCTGCCCACCTGACGGAAGGCCTGGAAAACATCCAGCGCGTACATCGCGAAGGTGACAAGCACCATCCACTTGCCGCGGATCGGAATGATGAACATCAGAAGGAACCGCGCATCCGGGAACATCATCGCAAACAGGACGAACATCATCGCATAGAGATAATACGGATTCAGCAGGATGAGCCAGCCTTCGTTCATGCTTCCGCGGAACATAAAGAAATACAGGAAGCCGAACAGGACCTCGATCACGAGGCCGCTGATCAGGAAGAAATTCACGCGGAAACGGCCGATGACCTGTTCCAGCGCCTTTGAGATCGAAAAATAAATAAAACAGGTGATCAGCGCCAGGAAATAATCCGATGAACTCGGGACGAACACAAAGGTGAACAGGCGCCAGATCTGGCCGCGCATGATCAGGTACGGCTCAAAATAGAGGTACGCCATGATCTCCGGCACGGTCTTACTGACCACAAAGCCCGCAATGTAGCAAATGACCAGAATGATCATCATATTCGGTGCTTTTACATTTCTGAATTTACGTTCTAATTTATCCAGCAAGAGTTTTTGCTCCTTTAATCATTGATGTAACGGCGAATGCAGATGGGGTCTTCCATGTAGTTGTAGACATCGACCGTAATGCCGCGCTCCTTGGAGGCCGCATGGATCATCTTACCGTTGCCGATGTAGATGCCCACATGACCGACTCCCTCGGAAAGCGTGCCGTTGTCATAATAACCGCGGAAGAACAGAAGATCGCCGGGCTTGATCTCATCCATACTTGCCACTTCCTTGCCCCAGACGGACTGTTCGATGGAAAGACGCGGAATATTATAACCGAAGTGTTCGTAGATACGAAGGACATAACCGGAACAGTCCACGCCCTCACCGAGCGTTACACCGCCCCAGACATAAGCGCCGCCGTACCATTCAAACGCATAATCGATCAGGTCCAGACGGAGCTGAGACAGCGATTCACCGGCTTCCTCGTAGAAATACGGCTCAACGAGTGTATAACGGACCGCGACCTTTTCCGCGTTCACATAGCCGTACAGACCGGTATTTGTGACGACGCGCACCCAGTTTCCCATGCGTTCCAGAACTTCATATCCGTTATCCGCGTACATTTCAAACACTTCTTTGGAAGCCGTGTTCGGACGCTCATAAGCCTTGGTGCGGTCGTAGAACGCATACGCATTTGCGTTGCAATGCTGCATGGCAACGGTCAGAGCCTCATCGCCCGTGTAGACAAGATCGCTGCTGACATAACCCTCGCAGCCGCCCGCGGTGATCTTGTAAAAACCGTTTTCCTCTTCCAGGATCTCAAATACGGAATATGCCGGTGCTTTGCCGATGATGGTCGCACTCGCAGATGCGCTGCTTCGTACATTCACAAAGCCGGTGGGATTTGAGATCACACCCATATTATCGTAATAGCCGACCAAGGAAAAACGGGGATCGTCATAGGAGGTTTCGCCTTTCACTGCGGCTTCCGTGGTCTCTGCGCCCGCGGCCGTTTCAACCGGCGGATCCGCTTCCGCTTCGTCTGAAGAAGCTTCGGTCTCCTTGGAGGGTGCGGCGGCATTTGCATCACTCACGTCTGTTTTATCCGTTCCGGCATTCCGGTCCGTATCATAGAGTCCCGCGCGCTGTTCCTTGATCTTCTGCAGGTTGATAGCACCGAAGCAAACATTGACACCGGTCAGGACGATAATGATGAAGGACAGGAAATACCGTCCGATCATCTGTCTTTTTCTTCTTTTCATACGGCGAAGGGCCGCATCTTTTAATTCACTCATGGGTCCTCCGTCTTACTCGCACAGCATGCGGGAGATCTTGTAGGAATTTGCGGCGCCGATGACCACGACGATGTCCGCTTCCTTCTTTTCGATGCGTTCTCTTACGATTGCGCAGATCTTCTCATTCTCTTCCTCGTTCACGATGCGCTCCGAAGCGGATTCCCACTCTTCCTTCGTAATGGGCTTCACGTTCTTGTGGATCTCGCGGCCCAGGTGGGTCTTTGCAATGATGACACTGTCGGCGATGAGCAACGCGTTCACATATTCATCCAGCATGAGGCGAAGGCGGGATACCTGATGCGGCTCAAATACCGCAAGCAGCTTTTTGTCCGGGAAATAATCGCGGCACATTGTCAGGACGGAGGAGATCTCCGTGGGATGATGCGCGTAGTCATCGAAGACCGGAACGCCTTCGCAGGTACCGACCTTGTCAAAACGGCGGCCGACGCCTTTGAAACGGTTCAGTGCCTTATTGATGATGTCATCGGTCACATTACATTCCCATGCAATGAGCACTGCGGTCACGGCATTGGATACATTGTACTCGCCGAACAGGTTCATGGAGAACGCGTGGACTTCACCGTTTCTTGTCACCGTGAAGCCGGTACCGTTTTCATCCTTGCGCTCCGTATGATAAAGAACCGTTTCGCAGCGGATGCCGATCTCCTTCGGGAGCTCCGCCGGTCTTCTCGAAAAGACGATGGCTTTGACATCCTTCATGTTCTCCGCCTGAGACGCTCTTCTTAAGACCTCGACGGCGCCTTCACTCTCTCCGTTTAAGATCACGGTCTTCGTCTTACCGCCGGTCACAAAGGTCGTAAAGCTCTGAAGGACCTCTTCAAAGTTGTTGTAGCATTCCGGGTGGTCCATTTCCACATTGTTCATGACGGCGATCTCCGGATGATAATTGTGGAAATTGCGGTTGAATTCATCGGCCTCGCAGAGGAACAGATCGGAATTGCCGAAACGGCCGCCGTTTCCCCATTCCTTGTAAACGGAACCGCCCACGACATTCGGGTCCAGACCGGCTTCGATCAGGACTTCCGCAGTCAGGAAGGTGGTCGTCGTCTTTCCGTGCGTACCGGAAATGCCGATGACGCGCTTATCCTTCTGCAGGTAGCGTCCCATGAATTCCTGCCAGGTCATCAGAATGCCTTTTTCCTGTGCGGCAAGAAGCTCCGGGTTATCCGGGGCGATGTCAAACAGCGCGGGTGAGACCGCAACGACGTCCACATCATCGGTGATGTGGGCTTTATCGTGGCCGGTATACAGGGTGATCCCATGTTTTTTCAGATCTCCCGCGTAATAGGATTCCGCGGAAACATCGCAGCCGGAAACACGGTAGCCCGCATTTGCCGCAAGGAGCGCGATGGATGCGCATCCGCTGCCGCAGATCCCCATAAAATGTACATGTATCTTCAAATTCTCAAACATGAAGGCTGATCCTTCCTCTATTTCTTCAAACGGTACCGGGCGGTATTCTTCAGGCCCGATACCAAATATCCATCATATCACAGTTCCCCGCTCTTTGCCACAGATTTCAACGAAAGAACACAAAAACGGGGAAATAGGTCTTCCGCGGCCGCCCTGTCAGTACCGCGTCTCACGGACCGTCATGCGGTTGATCAGGATCTCCACGGCCATGGTCTCGTTCAGGTCGCCGGTCTTCACGGCTTCCTCAAGCTCGACCGCAAGGCGGATGGAATCCTTTAATTTCTGCAGGGTGAAGCCGGCCGCCTGGTCGGACAGCTTGCCGACGATGAATGGCTTTAAGTTCAAAGCACGGGCGATGTCGTCGCGTCCCTTCCGCTGCATCAGCATATCCTTGATGAGTACCAGCTGGTTCAGCTGCCGCGCGATGAGGAACAGAATGCGCATCGCGGGTTCCTTCAGGGAAAGAAGGTCGTAGTAAAGCTCCATCGACCGTTCGTGGTTTCCGCGCGCGACCTGCTCGACCAGTTCAAAGATCCGGCTGGTCACGACCGGTGTCACGATGAGCTCCACATCCTCCACTGTGATCGTACCGTTTGTTTCGCAGTAATCGCAAAGCTTTTCCACCTCATTGTTCAGCGTATCCATTTCATTTCCGGTGATCTCCGTGAAACGGCGGAACGCGTCGCGGGTGATGTTCAGCTTACGGGCGCCGATCTTCTGAAGGATCCATTTTTCCAGCATGGCATCGTCCGGGTGGTTCATTTCGGAAATGTACCCCTTGTCCTGAACACGCTTGTAGACACGACTCCGTTTATCGATCTCGCTTTCCACAAACACCACGCACGCGGATTCCGGCAGGGCGTCGATCCACTCGGGGAAGCCCTCCTGACTGCCCTTGAAGATCCCCGAATCCTCCATGATCAGCATACGCTTTTCCGCAAAAAAGGGCATGGTATCGGTGAAGTCACGGAGTGCGGGGAGATCGAACTCCTTCCCGTTTACGGACATGAAGTTCATGGTGTCCTCGCCGGCCACGGCACTCTTCAGGCGGTTCTTTGCGGACTGCTTCAGGAAGCTTTCGTTTCCGTACAGCAGGTAGACCCGTTCAAATTTATGTTCTTTGATATCGGCGGTGATTTTTTTCATACCCTTTATCATAACAGAAGCGACTGTTGTTTTCAAGGCAGTGACTCGCGAAAGGCGTACACTTTTATACCTTTTTTGCTGCCGGAAACGATGACTGCGCCATCTTCATCGGTGCGGTACACGGCAATGCCGGCGTTTTGCAATCGGGCGGTGAGCTCCGGGGCGGGGTGACCGTACGGATTGTTTGCGCTGCAACTGATAAGCGCATATCCCGGCGATGTTTTTTCAAGGAAATCCGCAGTCGTGGAATATTTTGAACCGTGGTGCGCGACCTTCAGGATATCCGCTTTCACGGAAATGCCGCTTTCCTGCGTTTCGGTGATGTCGCCGGTAAAAAGCACGGAAAGATACGGCGCGGCAACATAAAGGACCATGGAAGCATCGTTTCCGGTCAGTGCGCTGTGATGCGCGGGAGCAAGTACACGGATCTCCACGCTTTTCGTCGTGAGCCGGTCTCCCGTACCGGCGTATCGGACCTCCGCTTCGGGAAATCCCGAAAACGCCGAACGATCCGCACTGTCCGGAAGAAAGACCGCTTGCACGCGGACCTTCTCCGCCTCCAAAACCGCCTGTGTCCCGTTTATATGATCCTCATCCGGATGACTCAGAAACAGGCCGTCCACGGTCGTGATCCCGTAGTAACGGAGTGCCGGAAGAAGGACCGCGTTTCCAACGTTTTCTTCCGATGAACTTCCGCAATCGATCACATAATTTCCGTTCCGGGTACGCACAAGAAAGCAGTCCCCCTGCCCCACATCCAGCATGATGATCTCCGCTCCGTTTTCCGCTGCCGGCGATGCTTTGAGAAAAAGAATGCCTCCTGCAAGCAGTAAAAGAAACACACCTGTAAGCAGCAGTTCCCCCCGTTTCCCAATGTTCATTTCCTCCTTTTCCGGCCGGTGCTTCTCCCGTACCGTGTGATATCGGATCGCGCCGTACACAACCGCGATCAGTCCGTAATAAAGAAACACGCGGAATATGGATGGGCATCCGCGGAGGAGCTCCGCGCAAGGGAGTTTTTCCGCGATTTCCGCAGTCTTTGTCTGAAACAGGTACAGATAATGTCCCGTGCCGAAAAAAAAGGCGGAAAGGCCGTTTTTCCCTGCGAGCGCGCCGATCATCGCCCCGGAGAGCCCCGTTGCCGTAATCAGGCCCACGCAGACGGAAAACAGCGGTGAAAGAAGCATGCCGACCGGCGATACCGCGTAGTTGCTCCTGAGAAGGACCGGAAGAAGCAGGCACTGCGTACAAAGCATGTAGAGCGCCGGTGTCGTGACCGGACGGTATTTTTTCAGAAGCCGGCTCGCTTCCGGCACGATCACCCCCGATGCCGCCGCGACCGCAATATAAAACTGTACGGAAAGGTTCCCGATACTTCCCGGTTCCGAAAGCAGCATCAGGATCAGCATCAATGCCGCAGCGTTCGGAAGATCGAACCGCCTCTTCACGACCGGCGCGAGCACCCGCACCGCAAAAACGATGAGCGCACGCACGGATGTCGGCGTAAAGCCGGTCACCGCCGCATAAAGCCCTACCGAAAGAACTGCGGCTAAAGCGGCTGTCAGACGGCTTTTCACACGCTTACAGAAGAACCGGTACACCGCATTTCCGACGAGCAGAAGTCCCACGCCGGTCAGTTTCAGCATCCGTACAAGGTTCAATGTGCCAAAACGCGCCTTTACCTCCTCCGTAAGTCCGCTGTCCCGCCGGAAAAGGACCGAATTCAGGTACCCCGCCTCCTCTTCACTCATCTGAGCCGTGACCGCATCCGCCATACGCTGCCCGAACTGCCACAGCGAGTGCCGGAGTCCGAGGACCGGAAGCCTCTCCACCCGGACCGATGCATGCGTCATCGCGAGATAACATCCCGTGGAATCGTAATACGCGCGGACGGAAAAAGCCCCCGGATTCCGGGCCTCCTCGTAAAGAAACAGGTCGCCCGAGACCGTGACACATGCACCGATCATCACGCTTTCGTCTATTTCCCCGCTTCCGAGGTGTACCCGCACGCGTCCCGCTTTCTTCCTCCCGAAGGCATTCCCGGTTTCCCGCACGATCAGCGTTGCCTTTCCGTCCTCGCACTCGATCCACTCCACCCTTCCCGTGACCGTCGCACTCAGGAAAACCTCCCCGGAATCCTCCAATTCCGTACGCAAATAAGGAGGCATGATCCACCGTAATCCACGGGGAGCTGCCTCCTTCATTCTGATAAATATGATCCCAAGAGCCAGAACGATCGCAAGCATCACAAGCGGTCGTCTAAGCATTATTCTCCTTCATTGACCTCCACAAGGTCCAGGTTACGTTTCAGTGGCTGGGAAAGATCGATCTTGTCCATGTAATTGACCGTGGTCGAGCCTTCGATCGTGATCTGTACACTGGTAATTTCCGAAAGCTCGGTCAGAGTATTCACAAGTGCGTAGATGGTCACTTCCGGCAGTACCGCCGAACCGGTGTTGTTGACAAAGGATCCGGTCAGATCCACGTGGCAGACACCGTTGTTTTTGGTTACGGAGACCACACGGGTCCCCGCCGGGAATACCGCATATCCGTATTCGGAGTCCGAGGGACCCGCGATGATCATCGATGCCACATACTGTTCCAGTGCATTGGAATTATCATATACGATATCGACGGCGGAACGGATCAAACGATCTCCGTTTTCATTCGCATAATAAACGATGACCGTCTCACGGTTATACGCATTCAGGCCGTTGCCGATAACATCGGAAAAATCCGATGCTTTCATCCGGCCGTACGGTGTTCCGTCATGGCGTGTAAGCGGCTGACCTTCCATACGGACCTCCACGGTCATGATACCGTCGATCTGGACAAAGGTATTGACGAGTGCCGCGCGCATCAGGGTCTCGTCCATTGCCGGGATCGAGGAATACGCCTGTGTAAAGTTCAGGATCAGATTCTCCTCCTCCAGAACGAATCCGCTCAGTTCCGCACCGGACGCGATGGCCGAGGTATAATCCGATTCATCGGCTCCGGATACCATGTGCGAATAAACGGAAGAGATCAGGGTATCCGTGGGCAGCGTCAGGTCGATGACCGCTTCCACAGGATACAGCTCCCGCTTATTCTGGCTGCGGAAATACACATAGAACACTCCGTCTTCCGTCTTCCCGCCCCTGCCGAAGCAGGCCGCCATAGGAAGCAACATGAGTGCGGCAAGGAACAGGGCCGTCATTTTCTTCAGGATCTTCATCATGTGCGGCCTCCTGTCGTATCCACATGCGTCAGCGGGATGCGGACGGTAAACGTGGTGCCTTCACCATAAGTGCTCTCCGCCTTGATCACGCCGTAATGCAGGAGAATGATGGTACGGACGATGGACAGCCCAAGTCCGGTACCGCCGGTCTCACGCGAACGCGCCTTGTCCACGCGGTAAAAACGGTCAAATACATGCGGCAGCGCATCCTGCGGGATGCCGATTCCGTTGTCCGCCACCTTCAGGTAGAAATACGCGTGATCGGAATCCAGCGATACTTTGACGTAGCCGCCGTCACGGTTGTATTTGATCGCGTTCTCGATCAGATTGACGAACGCCTGGGAAAGCTTGACCTCATCGATGTCCGCATTGACCTGACGGAAGGATTCGTAGATCAGCTCGATCTTACGGCCCTCCGCGATGGGCTTCAGGCGGCGCATGATATCCAGGATGAATTCGTTGATATTGACCTGTGAAATGTTCATGGAATCACTGCCCTTGCCCAGACGGGACATGGACAGAAGATCCTCGATGATGCGCGATTCGCGGTCGATCTCAACGGAGATATCGCCGAGGAATTCCTGATAGACTTCTTCCGGAATGCTGCTCTGGCCGATCAGGGAATCCGCCAGAACGCGCACGGAGGTCATCGGGGTACGAAGCTCGTGCGAAACGTTGGAGACGAACTGCTCCTGCGACTCTTCCATCTCCTGATAATGCCGGATGACCTGGGAGGAGGAATCGATGATGGCATCGATCTCCCGGTAGGACGTCAGACCGCTGATATCGGCTTCAAAGCTGCCCACATTCAGCTTTTCGATCTCACGCGTCACACGGTTTACCGGTGAGCAGATCAGGTATGAGATATAAATGGACGCAAAAAGCAGAAGGCATACCAGTACGCCTTCCAGGAAATATAAATACATTCTTGCGCGTTTCATACTGTCGCCGATCCAGCTGGTCGTACTTGAAAACACGAGCGCGCTTGTAACGAGCTTTTCGTTCGCGCCGGAATAGGTGACCGGAATAACGAATTCCAGATACTCGGAGTTTGCGTCATAATGCTCATAGGTATTGCCGCTAAACGCTCCGAAGACCGCATCCGAAATGATGGTCTTTCCCTTCTGGGCCGAATAGGTATCCAGTACGATGCGGAATTCATCATCGACCACGAGGAGTCTTCCGCCGTAAGCCTCGGAATACCAGTTCAGGCGTTCCATCATTTCCGAAGTCAGCGATTCACTGACCTCGGAATAGGTTCCGAGCTGCGTGGCGATCATGCTGCAGCGATGCCGGACCTCCGACATGCGCTGGTAAACGAGACTCGCGCTGCAGGTGTTTAAAATGATCATGTGAAGGATCGCGATGGGAATGATACCGGCCGCAAAAATGCTGATGATTATTCTGCTTTGTAAGGATTTAAATAGCTTTTTCATCCCGGTAATAGTAACCTACTCCCCACTTCGTCTGTACGTATTTCGGAACGCTGGGATTCTCCTCGATCTTCTCACGGAGTCTGCGGATATGGACATCCACGGTACGGGCATCGCCGGGGTAATCCGCGCCCCATACCAGCTCCAGAAGACGGTCTCTGCTGTATACCTTGTTGGCATTGGTGACCAGGAGATGGAGAACATCGAATTCCTTCGCGGTAACACTGACTTCCTTACCGTTCACAAATACACGTTCATTATCCACATCCAGTTTGAGATCGCCGGATACGATGACGGAATCCCGCTTTTCCGGAGTCTCGTTCTGTCTATGGCTGCGGCGCATAATGGCCTTCATTCTGGCCTTGACCTCCAGAATGTTGAAGGGCTTTGTGATATAGTCATCGGCACCGTATTCCAGGCCCATGATCTTATCCATGTCATCGCCCTTTGCAGTCAGCATGATGATGGGCATGTTGGAAAATTCGCGGATCTGCTGGCAGACCTCCATACCGTCCATGATAGGCAGCATGATATCGAGGAGGATCATGTCATACTCCGTCGCCTTTGCCATCTTCAGGCCTTCTTCACCGTCATAAGCGCAATCGACTTCCCAGCCCTCCTGGAGGAGAGAAAAACGAATGCCCTTTACGATCATCTTTTCATCATCGACTACAAGTATCTTTGCCATATGTACCCCTATACTTTTATTTTTTCCCTTATTTGTTCAAAGATGCCGCTTCCGATGCCGGAGACATTCAGCAGGTCCTCCGGGCACGAAAACGCACCGTGTTGCTCTCTGTAACGGATGATCATCTCCGCTTTGGCCTCCCCGATTCCGGGAAGCCTGATCAGTTCTTCAACGCTCGCTGTATTGATATCGATCCGGCCGTCAGTCAAGACCGCACCGAGCACCTGCTCCGTCCCTTCCGCGGGAACAAAGATCATTTCTCCGTCCCGGACCTTTTCCGCCTGGTTGACCGCGCTTTTTGCCGCGCGTTCCGTCAGTCCGCCGGCTGCAATAAGCGCATCGAATACGCGGGCATCCTGCGGAAGCTCGTAAACTCCCGGTTCAAAAACCTCTCCGGAAACATACACAAAAATGCGGTCGGAATCCTCCGTACCGCCGGAGCCGGATGTTTCTTCCGCTTGAGAAACGGCGCTTTCCGTGAAAGCCGCCTGTTTGACAACGGTCCCTTCATCCGCATTCCCACGGGTCACATAGACCGCACCGAGGATCACCGCAGCGGCCGTAAGGACCGCAAAATGTCGCTTTTCTTTCTTCATGCTTATTTTCCGGATACACGTGAAGATATTACTGATATTTTACAGATGTTTTAAGTAAAAGACAAGCATTATTTACGTCATTGTGTTAAAAACATTACAAAAGACCGCCGGACGGACCGGCGGTCTTTCGTTTTGTTCTGTTCGTTTGTTTTGTCGTATTTACTCGAGTACCTTAAAAAGCGCGCAATCCGGGAAGTCCCCGCTCACGTTCAGCCGCAGGTCCGCCCAGAGATTTGCGTTTCTCCGGATCTCCGCGCTGCCTGCGTATTCCCCGTAGACTTCCTTCCAGTTTTCATAACGAAGCTCCGCAAGGAGATTCCGCTTGTTGTTGATCGAAAGCAGGGTATTGTAGGAGTTTGCGATCCGGATCAGATAATAGTTCCCGTAATACTCAATGATATCACTGACCTCACCGGTGGAAAGCGCGAATACCACCTCATCCACAACACCCACGAGTTCACCTTTTGCGACCGAGTAATTGATCCGTTCGTCCAGCGTGTTCTCACGGGCAAGTGTTTCAAAGTTCTCACCGTTTTTCAGACGTTCGTAAAGCTTTTTGGCCTCCGCCTCCGTCTTTACGCGGATCACCTCGATGTCCGCCACGCGCGCCTCTTCCTCACTGACCTCGATCCGTTTGTCCGAGATCAGCTGTTCCACAGTCTTATCGGCCAGGAAATAGTAGGACAAAAGCTGTTCCACGTCCGAAAGCCCGGCCCTCGTAAATTTCAGCTCATCTTCGGAAAGATTCCGGTAAACAGTTTCCGCAGCGGCATGCACCGTCTCCTGTTCCACATCTGTCAGCTTGATATTCAGCGTATCCGCAAGTCCGTTTAAATACAGGACCGCTTTCAGCTCGTCAAATATGTAATACTCTTTGACGTATTCCTCCAGTGTCAGGCCTTCTCCCGCATCCATCGTCCAGAAATCCTCTCCGAAGAAATCCGAATACCAGGCTTCATACTCCGTTTTGTACTGAAGCGCCGCAAGACGGACCTCGTGCTCGGTTATACTGTGATCCCCGCAGGTGATCATGATCTTTTCACCGAGGCGGAAGCTGACGGGGATCCGGCCGCAGCCGGCAAGAAGAAGGACAACGCTGACAAGAAGCGTCATGAACTTCAGTTTTGTTTTCATAAAAGCTCCCGCATGATCCGGACGTTCTCGGGGAGATCGCCTCTGAACAGGGAAGAACCGCTGACAAATACATTGGCACCGGCTTCCTTTGCTGTGAGGATGGTTTCAAAATTGATACCGCCGTCCACCTGGATGTCCACGTTCAGACCACGGGCCTCGATCTCCGTACGGAGCTTTTTGATGCGCTCCGGAGATTCCGGAAGGAACGGCTGGCCGCCGAATCCGGGATTGACCGTCATGAGAAGTACCATCTCCACCCTGTCAAGATACGGGAAGACCGCCTCGACCGGTGTACCCGGCTTCACGGATACCGCTGCCGGAATGTTGAAGGAGTGGATACGGTCGATGACCTCGTCCGCATTCTCACAGGCTTCCAGATGGAACGTGATGCGGTCCGCGCCTGCCTTCGCAAAGGAATCGATATTTTTCAGCGGATCCACGACCATGAGATGCACATCGACCGGAATGTCCGTATTTTTCTTTACGGCTCTCATAATGCCTTCGCCGTAAGAGACCTCCGGCACAAAATTACCGTCCATCACATCATAGTGGATCATATCCACCTGCGCTTTATTCAGATTCCCGACATCGCGGCCGAGGTTCATAAAATCCGCGGAAAGAACGGACGGCGCAATCATGTAATTCATATCAGTACCTCCTGATATCAGCAAGATAATCGTACATCAGAACATAGGAACCGTAGCGTTCCTTCGAGATCTTCCCCGCCTTCACCGCGCGCTTTACCGCACAGTCCGCGTCCCGCTCCTTCATGTGCTTGCATGAGGTCAGATAGCGGCACTCGGGAATGAACGGCAGAAACTCGTCAAAGGTGTATTGAAGGTCCTCTTTATCAATGAAATTTACTTCCACGGAAGAAAAACCGGGGGTGTCAAACAGGAATGTGTCTTCCTGAAGGAAAAACAGTTCGGAGTGACGCGTTGTGTTTTTACCGCGGTCGATCTTTTTGGAAAGGCTTCCGGTCTCCATGACGGCATCGCCGAGAAGAAGATTCATAAGCGAGCTTTTTCCGACACCGGACGGTCCCGCAAGTGCGGTGACCTTTCCCGCCATAATTTCCCGGAGCTCCCGGATCCCGGTCTCTTCACGGACCGAAATGAAATGAATGGGGTAACAGGTTCCGAAGAAGGCCTGTTCGGTCTTCTTTTTCTCCTCTTCCCCGATGAGTTCCGACTTGTTGACAACTAAATGAACCGGTATCTCCCGGTCATGGACCATAACCAGATACCGGTTCAGCATATCGTAGTTCGGCGCCGGAGACGCTGCGGAAAACTGAAGAAAAATCTGATCCACATTGGCGATTTCGGGCCGGATCAGATTATTCTTTCTCGGAAGGATCTCCTCAATATTTCCAAGCTTCTCCTCTTCGGAGATCACGTCAAAACGGACGTGATCTCCGACAAGGGGCTTCTCGTGATTTTTTCTGAAAATGCCCTTGGCTTTGCATTCGTACAGATTTTTGCCGTCATGTACGTAGTAAAACCCGGCGATTCCTTTTGTTATTCTTCCTGTCATATCACTCCTGTCAGGGCTGGGCATCGGCAGATGTATCTTCCGCGGTATTGGAAGAATCGACCGTCGGATCCGTTGAAGTCTCCGAAGATGATGAATCGGAACTCTCCGCAGGCGGTTCGGTAGCCGGTGCTACATAACGGTATACCACCAGCGTGACTTCGCTGCCCGGTTCCAGATTCGTGCCGGCTTCCGGTGACATGGACTTGACGATCATATTGAGAACGTCCTGATCCGTGTCTTCAAAAATGACATTGACCGTGTAGCCCATCTCGGTAAGGACATTGGTCGCTTCCTCGGCACCCGCATCCACAAGTACCGGCAGGAGCGTCTCTCCGCCTCTGCAGACGGTAAGGACGATCGTTTCACCCTTCTTTACCGTGGTATCTGCTTCAAGGTCCTGTTCCATGACAACACCCATCTCGGTTTCGGAATCGTAGACTTCCTTGATCTCAACAACAAAGCCCTTTTCCTTAAGAAGCTTTTCCGCTTCTTCCTGCGTCATACCGGTCACGCTCGGAACCTCGACCATTTCCGGACCCTTGCTTACCACAATGCTGACAGTGGTACCGTTCTTCAGGACCGTTCCGGGTGCGTACTGCTGACTGATGATGCGGTTCGCTTCCGCGTCGTCGCTGTATTCATACGAGGTCAGACCGACATTCAGGGACTGTCCGAGAAGGATTCCGGCCGCTTCGCCGTATGTTGCACCGATCAGGTTCGGGCAGGATACATATTCCGGTCCCGCACTGTAGATGACCTTGATGCTCTGGCCGGCTTCCACGATACCGGACGACGGTGTGATGGAAATAATATAATTTGCCTTGACCGTATCGCTGTTGACCTTTTCATATGTGACATCGATAACGTCTTCAAAGTTCGCCACATCGTTCTTGAAAACGGCAAGCGGTCCGTTCACATACGTGGGCTTGATCTCAAACTTATCCGTACCTGCGGACAGGACGATGACGATGGTGCTTCCCTTCTTGACGATGGTGCCTTCCTCGTAGCTCTGTCCCGCGATCATACCGATGCGGTATTCATCGGAATAGATGACCTTGGAAGAGATCTTATAAGCGAGCTCCGACTCCTGGAGAAGCTGAATGGCGGCCTGAATGCTCATGCCGGTAACATTCGGTACGATGGTATCCACTTCCGGATCAAAGGCATCCTCAGCGACCGTTTCCAGGGATATGAATTCTTCCGTAGCCACGGCCTCCGTCGTAACGGCTCCTGTTGTCGTCGCAGACGCTGTTGTCTTCTTCTTTCCGAACTTCTGCGTGCATCCGGACAGCGTCATGACGATGTACAGGATCAGACAGATGATGATGGCACCGATCACGATGCCGACGATCATGATGATCCGGTCAAACAGGCTCTTGTCATCCTCTTTACGGTCATCCGCAAACAGGCTGCTTGCGGCACCCGCGGCACCCGTATCGTCTTCCTCGTCTTCATCCCCGTACATCGGGCGGTTTTCACCGGTCGTACCGACATACGTGGTCTTCTTCTCCGTTCCTTCCTCAAACTCGTCCTCGGAATCCCCTGAAGAACCGTCCACGATGGTAGTCGCGGTTCTGGACTCTTCCTCTTCCTCCGGATCCGAAAGGATCATGCCGGCTGTAGCTGCTGCCGCCGCGGTCTTTGCGGAGGTCTTGAACACCTGGGTATCGCTCTTCATCAGGTTTTCCTGTTCCTGACGCTCAAAGTTGAAATCGGGTGATGCCACCGCCACCTTCAGATCCTGAAGCAGCTCCGTGCAGTTATGGTAACGGCGCTCTCTGGACTTCTGCGTGCAGCGGAAAATGATCTGCTCAAGTGCCGTCGGGCATTCTGTATTCAGCTCACTCGGCGGGACCATCGTCTCGTTCATATGCGCAAGCGCGATCGCGATGGAGGTCTCCTTATCAAACGGGACCCGTCCGGTGATCATCTCATACATGCAGATACCCAGTGAGTAAATATCACTGCGTTCGTCGCAGATCTGGCCCTTGGCCTGCTCCGGTGCGATGTAATGCACGGAACCGAGGGTCGCGTTATTGACGGACTTGGTCTCATCGGAAATGGTTCTTGCGATACCGAAATCCGTCACCTTGACCTTGCCGTCTCTGGAAAGGATGATGTTCTGCGGCTTGATGTCGCGATGCACGATGTGACACGCATGCGCCGCACGGAGACCGACCGCGACCTGCGCGGAAATGGCCATCGTCTCACGGGCCGTCAGCATTCCCTTTCTGCGTACATATTCCTTCAGCGTGATGCCGTTGATGAGTTCCATGACGATATAGTACGTGGAGCCCTCATTTCCGACATCGTACACACTGATGATGTTGGGGTTGGAAAGACTGGCCGCAGCCTGTCCCTCGCTCTGGAAACGCTTGATATAATCACTGTCCTCTGTCAGGCCCTGCTTTAAGACCTTCACCGCGACTTCGCGTTTCATTTTTCTGTCACTGGCTTTATATACATCCGCCATTCCGCCGGATCCGATCTTCTCCAGGATCTCATAGCGGCCGGCGAGTACCGATCCGTTTTTAATCATTCGTTCACCTCATCGGAGCAGTAAAGGACGACTGTAATATTGTCCTTTCCTCCGTTGTTGTTCGCAACATTTACAAGGGACTCGACTCTCTTTTTGAGACTCAGGTCCTCATCCAGTGCGAGGCTTTTGATCACACTGTCCTCCACCATATTGGACAGACCGTCCGAACACAGTAAGAGATACCGGTTCTTATGAAGAACAAATTCAAATATATCAGGCTCCACCTCACTGTAGATGCCCACAGCGCGGGTGATAATATTCTTCTGACGCTCGTATTCCTCCGAGCCGCGTTCCATCAGACCCTTCTCCACCTGCTCCTCGACAAACGAATGATCCCGGGTGATCTGACGCATCGTGGATCCGTCCCCATCCAGGAAGTACAGGCGGCTGTCGCCGATATTCGCGATATAAACGCGGTCATTCACAATGCCCGCAGCCACAAGTGTCGTGCCCATGCCGTATGTCTTCCGTTTTTCGGAGATCTTGCGAACCTCAAGGTTCGCGGCATAGCACGCCGATTCCATGATATAAGCCGGGCTGTCGGCCGGAGCTTCGTTGACAAAGTTCGCAAAAGTCTGCACCGCCGTCTGTGAAGCGACCTCGCCCAAAAGGTGACCGCCCATGCCGTCCGCGACGATCATCAGCTGGTCAAAAATACCGACAGAGCCCTCGGAAACAAAAAAGGAATCTTCGTTATTGCGGCGGACCTTACCCGGATCTGTTTTTCCGTAAACCTTCAAATATCCTTCTCTCCTTTCTCCCTGTCTGTGAGAACACGGCGTCTCAGCTGCCCGCAGGCACCGTCGATATCGCTTCCCATTTCTCTCCTTATTGTAACATTTATTCCGTTTTTTACAAGTAGTTTCTGGAAGGCCTCCAGGCTCTCGAACCGCGGTTTTTCGAAGTCGCGCTCGGCGATCGGGTTCACCGGGATCAGATTCACATGCGCGTTTTTCCCCTTTAAAAGACGCGAAAGCTTCTCTGCCTCCTCCGCATTGTCATTGACGCCGCGGACAACGGAATACTCATAGCTCATACGCCGTCCGGTCTTTTCGAAGTAGTAATCGCATGCCGCGAGGACCTCCGTGAGACCGTACCGGTTGGCGATGGGCATCAGTTTTTTACGGGTCTCATCGTCCGGAGCATGGAGCGAAAGCGCCAGCGTGACCGGAAGTCCTTCTCCTGCAAATGCGCGGATCTTGTCCGGCAGACCGCAGGTGGAGACCGTGATGTTTCGTGCGGACATGTTCTGTCCCTTTTCGTTTGTCACAAGCCGGAGGAACCGGACCACGTTGTCGTAGTTGTCCATCGGCTCGCCGGCGCCCATGAGGACCACGTTCGATACATGCTCACCGGTGTCGTTTTCAATGGCGTAGATCTGGTCCAGGATCTCCGACGGTTTCAGGGAACGGACCACGCCGTCGATCGTGGACGCGCAGAACCGGCATCCCATGCGGCAGCCGACCTGCGTGGAAACACAGACCGAATTGCCGTGATGATAGCGCATGAACACACTCTCGATCAGGTTGCCGTCATTTAACAGAAACAGGTATTTCCGTGTCCCGTCGATGGCACTCTCCTGCATCCGTTCCACCGTGAGATGGACGAATTCACAGTTCATCTTCAGTTTTTCACGAAGCGCAAGCGACAGATTCGTCATTTCATCAAAGGATCCGGCTCTTTTTTCATGCAGCCAGGAAAACACCTGCGCCGCACGGAACTTCTTTTCGCCGATCTCCTCCATGAAAGCCGCCAGCTCTTCCGGATACAGGGATTTGATGTCCGTCATAAATTACATTTTCTCCAGTCTTGCCATAAAAAAGCCGTCACAGGGATGGATGCCCGGGATCAGCTGGACGTAACCGTCCTCCGCCGTTTCCGTTCGCAGCTTTTCAGGCAGTTTCTTTTTGATGCTTACCGTGGTGAAGGCGGCGAATCGCTCTAAAAACCAGAACAGATTATCCTCATTCTCCGCGGGATTTATGGTACAGGTGGAAAAGACCATCGTGCCGCCCGGCTTTACATAGCGCTGTACATTTCGCAGGATGCTCCGCTGGATCTCCACAAGGCCGTCCATGGACGCTTCCGTCACGTGGTAGCGGATATCCGGCTTCTTGACAAGAACGCCGAGGCCCGAACAGGGAACATCGCAGATGACAAGGTCAAAGGCTTCTTCAAAATCCGCGTGGTATTCCGATGCGTCCTGCACTTCCGTGCGGATGCAGGTGAAGCCGGCGCGTTCGGCGTTTTCACGGATCAGTGCGGTCTTCTTTTCACTGACATCGCAGGAAAGGACCGTGCCCTTATTGGCCATGAGGTCCGCAGCGTGGACGGTCTTGCCGCCGGGTGCCGCACAGGTATCCAGGACGCGGAAGTCCGGGCCCGCCTTCTTAAGAAGGTCGGCGACAATATCACCGGAGACCGCGGAGCTTAAGTCCTGCACATAAAAGAGACCGTTTTTGAAGGCCGCAAGTTGCGTCAAGTCGCCGCTTGTTTTCAGGTAATAGGTATCCTTTACGATGCCGGTCGGCGCAGCCTCAGCGCCATCACAGCGAAGGCTCTCCAAAAATTCCTCTTCAGTGCATTTGGAAACGTTTCTCCGGACCGTGAGCCTTCCGCCCTCCGCGTCCGTACAGGCGATGCATATCTTCTCCGCCGTTTCCGTGTCATACCATTCGGTCATCAGCTCATAGAGGTCTTCCGGAATGCCGGCCTTTTCACGTACGGAAAGGCCTTTTATCAAGCTTTCCTTCTCACGCGATATTTTCCTCAGGATTCCGTTCACAAAGCCCTTCAGGCCCGAAAATCCGCGTTTTACGGCGAGCTTTACCGACTCATTGACCGCAGCATAGTCCTCGGTCTCCATAAACAGGATCTGGCACGCGCCGATGTACAGGATATTCCGGACGACCGGCTTCATTTTTGGTACCGGTACCGAGGAGACCTTATTTAACACCGCATCGAGCGCGGTCTTCTTTTCCACGGTCAGGTAGGAAAGATGCTCGATGAAACGGCGGTCGCGGTCGGTAAGCTCCGGGCATCCCGACAATGCGTCGTTCACCGCATCGGACAGGAAACGGTCCGTTGAAAGCACTTCACCAATGATATTTAAAACGATTCCGCGGGTTCCCACATCAGACATCGAAGGTATCCCCCGCATTCACCGGATAGCCGCGAAGATAAGCATCGGTCTCCATGCGCTTTTTACCCTCCGGCTGCAGCTCGAGGATCCGTAAAGAGCCTGTTCCGCAGGCGACCGTGAAGTCGCGCTTCGTGACCTCAATGACCGTGCCGGGTTTTGCGTCCGCCGTCTTTTCAAGCGGCTCCGCCTTCCAGATCTTCAGCATTTTTCCGTTCATGTAATGATACGCGGACGGCCAGGAATTGAGTCCGCGGACCCAACGGTCGATTTCCTCCGCGCTCTTCGTGAAATCGATGAGACCCATCTTTTTATCCAACATCGACGCATAAGCGGTCGTCGTCTCTCCCTGCGGTACCGGATGAAGCGCGCCGTTTTCCGCGTCGCGAAGCACCTTGAGAAGAAGCGGTCCGCCCAGATGCGAAAGCTTCTCAAACAGGGAGTCGCCGGTCTCATCCCTGTCAAGCGGGATTTTTTCCACCGCAAGGATATCGCCGGTGTCCAGGCCCTCATCCATCTGCATGATGGTAACGCCGGTCTCCTTGTCGCCGTTTAAGACCGCCCACTGAATGGGCGCGGCGCCGCGGTACATCGGAAGCAGGGACGCATGCACGTTGATGCATCCGTACTTTGCCATTTCCAGTACCGGCTTCCTCAGGATCACGCCGTAAGCCACGACGACGATCACGTCCGGCTCAAAAGCGCAGAGTTCCTCCACACGCTCCGGCTTTCTCAGCCCCTTGGGCTGCATGACCGGAATATTATGCTTGAGCGCACACTCTTTGACGGCGGAAAAGACGATCTTTTTGCCGCGTCCCTGCTCCTTGTCGGGCTGGGTGTAGCAAGCAACGACCTCGTGGCCGGCTTCGATCAGGGCTTCCAGCGTCGGGACCGCAAAGTCCGGTGTGCCCATAAATACGATTCTCATTCATTACTCCTTTATGATCCCTTTGCCTACCGCGCGGGATCCATCGACTCTCAGGCTTCCTGCTCCGCCTCTTCCTCACGCTTCATCAGCTCTTCGTTGGAGATGACCGAACCTTCCACCTTGTCGGTGTACATGATGCCGTCCAGATGGTCCAGCTCATGGCAGATCGCGCGTGCCAGCAGGCCTTCCGCTTCCACCTCGTACTCTTCACCGTCGATGTCCGTGTAGCGCGCGACCACATGGCTCGGGCGGGTCACGACACCGCTCATGCCGACATAGCTTAAGCAGCCTTCGTAGCCGGTCTGCTCACCATCGGCGGAGATGATCTCCGGATTGATCATGGTAAAGCAAAGATCGTCTTCCGGGTTCGGCTCCTGACCCTCTTCCGGTTCCGGTGTGCAGTCGATGACCACGATGCGCTTCAGAACACCGACCTGCGGCGCCGCAAGGCCCACGCCGCCGGCTTCGTACATGGTATCGTACATGTCCTCGATGAGCTGCTTGGTACGGAAGGTGATCGTCTTCACCGGCTTGCAAACCTTGGTCAGGCACTCTTCGCCTAACTGTCTTACATTTAAAATTGCCATGTTGTCCTCCCTGCCGGAATTCCGGCTCTTTGTCCAGATGATCGGGATCCCGTTTCCCGGGCTGTATCCCATATTCGGATGTTTATGATTCAAATGTCATGAATATTTTTCTGTTCCCGATGATCTCCTGACCCGTTTTTTCAAGGAACCGCTTGATTTCAAGCAGTTTTGAAAGCGCCGGAGTCTTAAACCAGACCACCTGACGGTACATGTCTTTTACTTTGTAAATGCCCGCTTCCGCAGGTCCTAAAAACAGCACGCCGGGGAATGCCCGCTTGGCCGCTTCTGTGAGTCTCTCCGCGGTCTCCGCCAGTTCCTTTTCCCACGCGCCGGAAATCGTCATTCCCATGAAATGCCCCGCCGGCGGATACTTCATCTGCCGCCGGAAGATCATCTCGCTCTTATAAAAAGCCTCGTAGTCCTGCGCGGCTGCGGCGCTGATGGCGTAATGCTCCGGATTGTAAGTCTGGACGATGCACTCGCCCTTCTTTCCGGCACGTCCCGCACGCCCTTCCGCCTGGGTGAGCAGTTCAAACGTCCGCTCCGCGCTCCGGTAATCCGGAACGTTCAGTGAAAGATCCGCGGCCAGGATGCCGACGAGCGTCACGTCCTTGAAATCGTGTCCTTTGACGATCATCTGGGTGCCGATGAGAACATCGGCCTCGTGGTTCATAAATTTCTCCAGGATCTCCTGATGGCCGTCCTTGCCGGCTGTGGTATCCGCGTCCATGCGCAGCGTCCGGATCTCCGGAAGCAGCGTTTTCACCATTTCCTCCACCTTTTCCGTGCCGATGCCGAACGCGCCGATGAGCGGCGATGTGCATTTCGGGCAGGTCTTCACCATCGGACGGGTATATCCGCAGAAATGACACTGCAGCGTACCGTTTTTGTGGTAATTCATGGCAACGGAGCAATGCGGACAGGTCACGGGCTCACCGCAGGAACGGCAGGAAACCGCACCGGAATATCCGCGGCGGTTTAAGAACAGCATGATCTGTTCGTTTCGTTCCAGGCGTTCCTTCATTTTTTCCTGAAGGGCGCGGGAGAAGATCGACCGGTTGCCGGCTCGAAGCTCCTCGCGAAGATCCACCACCTGCACTTCCGGAAGTTCCGCGCCGCTTGACGCGCGGTGCAGCAGTCTGTGAAATCCGTACTCGCCGGAAAGCGCTTTTTCATAGCACTCCACAAGCGGTGTGGCGGAACCCAGCACCACCTTGGAACCGTTTTCCGAAGCGATCTTCACCGCGGTTTCCACGGTGCTGTACTTGGGCACCTGCTCCGAAAGGTAGGAGTTTTCGTGAAATTCATCGATGATGATGAGTCCCGGGTTCGAAAACGGTGTGAACAGCGCGCTTCTAGGGCCGATCATCACCTTGATTTCCCCGCTTCGCGCTTCCTCAAAACGGGCAAAGCGCTCGCCCTTGGATACACGGGAATGGACCACGGAAACCAGTTCGCCGAAACGCGCGTAGAACCGCATAACTGTCTGATACGTGAGCGCGATCTCCGGAATCAGCACGATGGCTTCCTTTCCGTCACGCAGCGCATCCTCGATGAGCTTTAAATACACTTCGGTCTTTCCGGAACCCGTCACACCGAATAGAAGATGCACGGTGCGGCTGTCGTTCTCAATGTTCCGGACCGCCTGTTCCTGCTCGCTGTTCAGATGAACTCCTGTGCCTTTTGAAGAATGACGCTCGATGGCTGTCAGCAGCGATTTTTCCAGATGATCACCATCCTTGGTCCGGACCTCCACCAGCCCGTGCTCCGTGAAAAACTTCAGGTTCACCGACGTGATGTTCAGTCTGTCCCGGGCGATGGATGCCGGCATGACCCGGTTTTCCGTAAACGCTTCCAGCAGGCGGATCCTTGCATAATGCTTTTTCCGCTGGGCTTCGGACAGGCTCTTTTCAAGTTCCTCGTCCGTCCCCGTCCACACATAATAGCGTTCTCTTCTGGGCTCGACCTTCACCTTGTTCGGCATGACCACGGAAAGCGCCTGTGTCAGCGTGCCGCCGTAGCGTTCGCGAAGCCAGATGGCCAGTGACAGAAACCTGGTTTCAAGGTCCGCCGTTTTCTCGTCCACGCTGTCAATGTCCTTGATCCGCTCGTCCGGATATTCCGCCGTCTCCTTGAGGCCGATGATAAAACCCTGCCTCAGTTTATTGCCGACGCCAAAGGGAATGTGTACCGGGGTGCCGATGACCGCGCGCTCAAGGAGTGCTTCCGGTATTCTGTAAGTAAATGGCCGGTCCACTTCTTTTGAACTAATGTCAATGACAACGTCCGCGTACATGCTTCTCCCTTCCGGATCCTGCCGTGATTCAAAGAATCCCGGCGTACAGATCAGCGTTTCAAATCAATGCGCAAAATTACGCATAATAACAATTAATTATATCGGAAAAAGCGGGGGTTGGCAAGAGTCACCGACTAAATTGTAGGGTTACACCCGCAGAAATCAGCTGATGCAGCGCTTCGCCGCGTAAATTCACCGAACACACTTCTGCTTTGAAATGTCAGTAAGTCTTATTCCGCTTCGTAGATCTTACGCACCTCAACTCTGTTCCTGAAAATCGTGAGCAGACATGCAATAAGCGTCACAGCCGCACCCACGGTCACGCACATCCGGTAATCCATGATCTCTCCCAGCGCACCCAGGATCAGCGTGAAAACAGCAGACATGATGGTAATGGTCACACTCTGATAGGCATAGATCCTGGAACGGATCCGATCCGGCAGATACCGCTGCACCGCCGCTTCCCGCATGTTGGCGCTGTTGATGCCCAGGAAACCGGTCACTGCCCGGTTCAACAGCATGAACGGGTACGGGATCCAGAGAAGGATCATGTCCATCGTCTCATAAAACATATAAACGCCAAAAGTAAATCCGAATTTCTTTTCCTTCGGCATTTCCGTGGTATAGCGTACGGTTCCGCCGATGCTCCGTCCCAGAAACTCCGCCACGGAAAACAGGGAATACATGGCCGCGGTGAGGCCGGGGATCGTCCGGAAGCCGGCAATGAGAAGCGGTGAATAGCCGGAAGCCACGCCGTTTGTAATGATCATGTAACTGAAGATGCTTCTGAGGCCCTTCTCCTGTTTCAGATACCGGACGGTTTCCGTCACATCCTCCCACCAGAGTTTAAAGGTATAAGATTCCGTCTCCTCCTTTTCTTCCGTGATGCGGATACAGTTTTCCGTAAGCGCGGCTGCAATGGAGAGTCCGGCCTGGAGCAAAAGGATCAGACCAACGCCCACCTTTTCAAATAACAGCGCGGCGACCGGCGTCATGGCAACGCGGATCACCGGATACAGCATGGAAGAGACCGCATATCCCTTCTCCTCCATGCCCTCCGGGATCAGCTTCGGATAAATGCTGTCATAGGCCAGCTGGTCAAAAGCGCCCAGCGAGGCCAGGATCAAAGAAAACACACCAGATAGCCGCTGTAAGTAAACTCATATTTCAACAAAAACAGCCCCGCAAGTGCGTACAGAATGCCATTGATCACATCGCCGCCCACCAGGAAAGGCTTACGCGGCAGTCGGTCCATCACAGGTGCCATGGCAAGCGGAATCAGAAATCCCGGCACCCACTGGATCGCCAGGATGAGCGCCGATGCAAATGTACTTCCGGTTTCATCAAATACCAGAAATGACAATGCAAAGCCCGCAAAGATGGCACCTGCGGAGCCCATGGCGGTGGCTGCAGTCACCAATGTGAAATTACGTGTCCAAAGTGTTTTCTTCATGTTCAGATACCTCCCATCGGAGCACGGTCGGCTCCGCAGGATAAGCATAGCACATCCGTTAAGTAAGAAAAAAGCCTGCATATTTGTGAAAATATTTCACGGATATGCAGGTTTAGCTTTATTAATAATATATTTTCATGAAAACAGCTTCATGATCATTCCGTTTATTCAGCATCCCGCTGCAGTTTCCAGCCCCGCAGCTTTATACTCATGCTCTTCCGGGAAATTCCTTCAGCAGCTCATACGCCGCCCGGTATTGCCTGGACATGGTATAAAACTCCAGCATCCAGGGGAGATGGAAGGCCGCAAAACCGACGGGGAGTGTCTTTCTGCATTCCGCAAACACCTCCGTCAGAAGTGCACCGTACGCCGGATTCTCGATGTAATGTACGTTCGTCAGTCGGAAACGGATCAAGCCGCACATCTGATCGAAAAGCTTCTGACTGACCGAGCATGCCCTCAATGTCCCGCTGCTCACTGCAGCAGTTTCCAAGGTACACGCGGCACAGCAGCATCAGGTGAACAAAACCCGATTCGCAGGCACCGTCGTAGGCAATGCGCAGCTGTTCCATCGCCCGGGCGGTATTCCGTCCCTCCGTATAAAGATCGATGCCCCGTAGCATTCTGAAATACGGACAGGGCCACAATTTCAGCGCACTCTCCGTCTCCCCCTGAAGCGACCTTTGAATGGCAAGCTGCCGCTCATCGAAAAAGATTTCCCAGGAAGCATCGGCCGGTCTGCCGTCCATGAGTCCGCGGATCAAGCCGCATCAGAACCAAGCGGGCTTTCCGTCATCGCTTTTTCTTTTTCTTCAAATTCGAGACCAAGCGCCTTCATGCGTGAGGCATCGCCTGAAAAAATGGCCTCGTAACACGCCTCCGCATGGGCCGATGCTTCATTCAGAAACGCCTCGTCTGTGTTCCATGCCATCCCCAGTCTCTCAAACAAAAGCCGCACCACTTCAGAGGCCGCCTCCACTTTCCCCTGTTCGAGCCTTGAAAGATAGGACACCGCACAGATATCCCGGCACAGGCCCTCCTGACTCCAGTTCTTTTCAAGGCGCGCGCGACGGATCATGGCGCCGGTAAGCCGCTCGTTCATTGATTCCTCCAAAGTTTATTCTCTCAAATACTGCATCTGACCCGGAAAATCGATTCCCATGATTCTTGATTGGGATGCTTATGTATCATTTTGTCAGTCACTAAACACATCCTTTTCCATAGGACATAGTGTTTCCAGGACTTTATTTCGCAGGCACCAGTATGCTGCACGGTCTTTTGAGAGGCGGTCCGTCATTTCATAGTGATGCGCTTCTGCGTAAGCTTTGATCTCCCGTGATGAAACACGAACATGAAGCTGCTTTGCCGTTTCGCCGATAGCAAGCACCTCGCTTACCCAAGGTTCAAACATCAGATCGGAATTCGTTTCCAGCAGCGTAATTTCACTGGAGCCGGATAACATCTCCGATTTCGCTTCATACAGTCCCATCAGACTTTCCTCTTCTGAAAGGAACCGATTCCCATGCTCTGCCAGATCATCAATCACTCTCTCAGCCTTAAGTGCCTCATTGTCCGAATCATTGATACTGAATTCTGAACCATTGACCAGTATCACTCTGGCCCTGGTTTCTCTTCCCAAGCCATGGTCAATTCCCATTATGTTATAGCCTTGCTGCCATGCCTCCTGATAAAGCTCGGCAATTGTATCATAGTGATGGAAATCCGAATATTTCATTTTTTCCCGTTCGGAGGCATCGTAGAGCTCAACAAGCACCAGCTGTACCTGCTTTTCAGCAAGATCTTTGAAAAGATAATTCGTTGATTCCTCCGTGTTGTAAACGATGGATTCGCCGCGTTTTTTCCGGCAATTGCATTGGCTGCCATGTCAAAGCATTCGGTTCCGATGACATAGTATATACCGGTATCCTGATAGAACCCTTTTCCGCTTGCATCCTCCAGCACACAGTCAACACGAATCAGATCGCCGATCTCACAGAACTCTTTTTCGGAGCTCCGGACGTCATATCCTTCCATATTGGAGAATTCAGGAGAAAAAATCTCAGAGTTATGAATCGTTCTTCTTGAAAGCTCTTGTGCCTGCAGTCTTTCAAGTCCAAGGATCTCCACCTTGCTGTTTGTTATACCGAGGTCCTGAAGATAGCGTTTGGCCGGGGCATCATAATTGCTGCAGGATGTCAATATGACGCCTGAAAGAAGCAACAGGAATGATAATAAACGTTTTGTCTTTGCAAATGTCATTATGAGTTACCTCATCAATCAGTATGAACTCAAAGATAATGTTGCATTGATGTAACTAGCTTTCGAAAACAGCGAATAAGTCGGCGCTTTTGCTGTAGTGATACCAATGACATATCCTGTTGTGGATGTATGTTTTACATATGCGACTCCCCCGCTATCTCCCGGTGATACAAAACTTCCTGAAGCAGAAATCAATTCAATAAAATAGCAGGTAGTATTATTGTATGTAATATAATCACTAAAATGAATACTTTGTATAGTACCGGAAGAAATATGCGTTGTTCCTCATGATTTGTACAAAATATTACCAACTGCGTAATTTCCTAAACTACCAAATAGATAAAGATTAGGCGATGTGTACATAACAGCATTATCACATGTATTATTTGCTTTAAACTTCACAAAGCTCGCATCGCCCGGAAGCAAATTAGTTGCTAACTTTTTCATATTATTACCCTTTCACGAGATCAAACACAAGACCATTCGTTCCTTTTCGAACCACGTACGAATCCACCGGTTTTAATCAAAAAATGGGACCTTCTTCTGCCGCTGCACCCTTTTGTGTTGCAACGAGCAGCCAAAGATCCCATTAATCGTTTTTCTTACTTCGTACCGAAGATTCTATCGCCGGCATCGCCCAGGCCCGGGCAGATGTAAGCTGCGGAGTTCAGTTCGCGGTCCACATGGCCAACGTATATCTGAACATCCGGATGATCCTCGTGAAGGCGCTTGATGCCTTCCGGAGCAGCGATGATGCAGAGGAACTTGATGTTCTTGCCCCCGCGTTCCTTGATGAGATTCAATGCATCGGATGCGGAGCCGCCGGTTGCGAGCATCGGGTCCACAACGACGATGGTACGCTCTTCGATCGGGCTCGGAAGCTTGCAATAATACTCGTGCGGTTCATGGGTCTCTTCATCGCGGTACATACCGATGTGACCGATCTTTGCGGACGGTACTAAAGCGGTGATGCCGCCGACCATGCCAAGACCGGCACGGAGGATCGGAACGATGGCGATCTTTCTGCCTGAGATCATCGGGCTCATGCAGGTTTCGATCGGGGTCTCTACTTCAACATCTTCGGTCGGGAGATCATGAAGGGCTTCAAAGCCGATCAGGATCGCGATCTCTTCAACAAGCTTACGGAATTCATTGGTTCCGGTGCTCTTATCTCTTAACATGGTGATCTTGTGCTGGATCAGCGGATGATCCTGTACAAATACATTGTCATTCGGTCCGTATACATTTTCAATTGCCATATGGTTACGTCCTTTCGTATTTACTGCTCATATTTTAGAATGTTTCCGAAAGCGTGTCAATGGAAAACACAAAAAACAACTCCTGAAAAGATTTTCAAAAATGTGCTTGACTTTCCTCCCGGTCTTTGATATTATTTCACTGTTGCTGATGCAAACGTGGCCCGTTGGTCAAGAGGCTAAGACGCCGCCCTCTCAAGGCGGAAACACGAGTTCGATTCTCGTACGAGCTACTATCAAGAAAAACCGCACCGAAAGGTGCGGTTTTTTTGTTTCTTTCTTTTTCCGGCAAAGCGCCGCAGGATCTCCGAGCCTCACTCAAACAGTTCGCTTTCCGAATCTTCTTCCTCCTCCGGATAAGCGCTCATATCAAAGGTCTTTCCGAATCCCGGACCGGCATTCGTACTTTCCGCACGCCTTTCCGTTCTTCCGCCCTTCTTCTTTGCGCCGAATTCCCCTGCCAGAAGCTTGATGGCTTCCCGTACATTGTTCACCGGTGCGCAGTACCGCACGAGTTTCTTATCGATGCCCTGCATGGACGCCGCCGGCAGGATCACCCGCTCGTAACCGAGCTTGACCGCCTCCCGCACGCGGGATGATGCATTGGAAATACCGCGGACTTCACCGGTCAGACCAACTTCGCCGAACACGATGTCCTTCTCGCCGAGCGGAGCATCGTAATATCCGGACGCAAGCGCCATAATAACGGAAAGGTCCAGCGCCGGATCGGATACGCGCATGCCGCCGGTAATGTTGATATACACGTCGTACTCGCCGAGGTTAATGCCCGCGCGCTTTTCCATGACTGCGATGAGCAGGTTCACGCGGTTGTAATCGATGCCCGCGCTGGTCCTGCGCGGCAGTCCGAACTGCGTGCGTGCGACCAGAGCCTGGATCTCAAGAAGCATCGGCCGGGTGCCTTCCATGACCGCAGTGACTAAGGAGCCGCTGGCATTCAACGGGCGTCCGGACAGCATGTACTCGGACGGGTCCGCGACTTCGCGCAGCCCCTGCTCCGTCATTTCAAAAATGCCGACCTCATTCGTCGCACCGAAACGGTTCTTCACCGCACGGATGATACGGTAGACTTCGGAACGGTCGCCTTCAAAGTACAGGACCGTATCCACCATATGCTCCAGTGTGCGCGGACCGGCGATGGAGCCTTCCCGCGTTACATGCCCCACCAGGAAGATCGTGATGCCGTCGCGCTTTGCGATCTGCATCAGCACATTGGTGCACTCACGCACCTGGGACACGGAGCCCGGCGCGGACGTGATGTCCTCGCGGAACATCGTCTGGACAGAGTCAATGATGACCACATCCGGCTTCTCCTCCGCGATCATCGCCTCAACGGCATCGAGGTCCGTCTCGGACGCCATGCGGATGTCGCCCTTGAACTCGCCCATACGGACCGCACGCATCTTGATCTGCTGCAGACTTTCCTCACCGGAAATGTACAGAACCTTCTGCGGCAACGTGTCTTCATGCTTTTCCGTAATATACTTGGAGACCTGGAGAAGGATCGTGGACTTACCGATGCCCGGATCACCGCCCACCAGGATCAGCGATCCCGGGACGATGCCCCCGCCCAGCACGCGGTCCAGCTCCCCCATGCCGGTCGGGATCCGCTTGGCCTGCTCCATCGACACGTCCCTTAAGGACATCGCCTTCCGGTCCTTAAATAAACGGTCCGATTTTGCCACTCCCGATGCTTTTTTATCACTTTTCTGTACCGGTTCCTCCACAAAGGTATTCCATTCACGGCATCCGGGACACTGTCCCATCCACTTTGCGGATTCAAATCCGCATTCCTTACAGAAAAATACGCTCGTTTTCTTCGGCATTACGCTTTCTCCCGCTTCGTAAATGTCAGTTTATCGTTCTTCTTTCCGATGGTCACCGTATCCCCGCCGGCAAAGGTGCCGTCCAGGATCTTTCCGGCCAGCTCATCCTCGATCAGGTTCTGGATCGCGCGACGGAGCGGTCTTGCACCGTACTTCTGATCATATCCCTTCTCGATCAGGAAATCCTTGGCATTATCCGTAACCCTGATGGTCAGCGCCATCTGCTCTTCCGCACGCTTCCGGATGTTCTTCAGCATAATGTTGACGATGTCCTTCATATTGGTCTTATCCAGCGGATGGAAGACGATCGTTTCATCGATACGGTTTAAGAACTCCGGCTTGAAGGTATGACGGACCGCTTCCATCACGCGGTCCTTGATGACCTTGTAATCCGCATCCGGCGTCTTCTGTGTTCCAAAGCCGAGGCTCTTCGGCGTAGTGATGTTTTCCGCGCCGCAGTTTGAGGTCATGATGATGACCGTGTTCTTAAAGTCGATCTTGCGGCCCTGGGAATCGGTGATCTGACCGTCGTCCAAAACCTGCAAAAGAATGTTGAAAACGTCCGGATGGGCCTTTTCCACTTCATCGAACAGGATGACGGAGTACGGATTCCGGCGGACCTTCTCGGAAAGCTGACCGCCCTCTTCAAATCCAACGTATCCGGGGGGCGAACCGATCATCTTGCTGACCGCGTGCTTCTCCATGTACTCGGACATATCGACACGGATGATCGCGCCTTCAGAGCCGAACATGGCCTCCGCAAGGGCTTTACTGAGTTCGGTCTTACCGACACCGGTCGGGCCCAGGAACAGGAAGGAGCCGATGGGACGCTTGGGATCCTTTAAGCCCACACGGCCGCGCCGGATGGCCTTGGACACCGCCGTGACCGCCTCCTGCTGCCCGACGACGCGCTTGTGAAGCGTCTCCTCCAGATTCTTCAGCTTGGCAGCCTCGGTCTCACGGATGGACTTCACCGGAATCTTGGTCCAGTCGCTGACAACGTCCGCGATCTCTTCCTCGGTGACCTCGGGACGGATCTCGTTCTGCTCATTCTCCCAGCGCTTGCGTACCTTTTCGATGCGGTCGCGCTTCTTATCCTGCTTTTTCTTGATCTCTCCGGCCAGTTCATATTCCTGATTGAAGACCGCGGTCTCCTTTTCCGTTTCGAGCGCCTTGATCTCATCCTCCAGCTTGCGGATCTCCTTGGGCTGGACATAGGTGTTCAGGCGGATCTTGGAGGAGGCCTCGTCGATCAGGTCGATGGCCTTATCCGGCAGGAAACGGTCGGAAATATAACGGGTGGACAGCTTGACGGCGGCCTCGAGGGCATCGTCCGTGATGACCACGCGATGATGATCTTCATAAGCCTTTCGAAGGCCCTTCAGGATATCGATGGATTCCTCTGTGGTCGGTTCCTCCACCATGACCGGCTGGAAACGGCGTTCCAGGGCGGCATCCTTTTCAATGTGCTTACGATATTCGGAGATCGTCGTGGCGCCGATCAACTGGATCTCGCCGCGTGCCAGGGAGGGCTTGATGATATTGGCCGCGTCCAGCGCACCTTCCGCACCGCCCGCACCGATGATCGTATGGATCTCATCGATGAAAAGGATGATGGACTTGTCGCGTGCCACCTCGGCGATCACGTTCTTGATACGTTCTTCAAATTCACCGCGGTACTTGGAGCCCGCCACCATGCCGGAGAGGTCCAGGGAGACCAGTCGCTTGTCCTTCATGATATCCGGAACGGAGCCCTCCGCAATGCGGATGGCCAGACCTTCGATGACGGCGGTCTTACCGACGCCGGGCTCACCGATCAGGCACGGATTGTTCTTTGTTCTTCTGGAAAGGATCTGGATGACGCGGGAGCTTTCGCGCTCTCTGCCGATGACCGGATCCAGCCGTCCCTCCGCCGCCATCTGTGTCAGATCACGGGAATACTGATCCAGGACCGGAGTCGCGGATCGCGGCGCATTCGCGCTCTTAGCGGCGTTTCCGGGTGCGCTCACGCTCTCCGCTGTATTTCCCTGAAGAAGGGAGATCAGGTCCACGTGAAGGCGCTCAAGGGAGAGCCCCATCGTGGTCAGAATGCGGCTTGCGGAACAGTTCGTATAACCCAGGATCGCGAGCAGGATATGCTCGGTGCCGATCAACTGGTACTTGTAAAGCTTGGCTTTTTCCAAAGAATCCGCCAGAACGCGATTGGACATCGGGGTGTATTCAAAGCCCTTAAACTCGATGACGGAGTAATTGGACACCAGGTATTTCTTGATGAGTTCGTATACATCGTTTTCATTGACGCCGCTTGCGGAAAGCACTTCATATGCGAGGCCCGCTTCCGCGCGGACAAGCCCCAGTAAGATGTGCTCCGTGCCGACGGTGGGGCTTCCGAGCTCTTCCGCAGCTTTCTTTGCCAGCTGAAGCGCTTTTTCCGCCGTTTCGGTAAAACGACTTGCCATTTATGTTACCTCCTGTCAGATCAGCGGGTGGATGTACTGCATGAATTCACGCAGGTAATCGGCCCGTTTTTCTTTTAATTCCTGTTCATTCATCTGCTGTCTGAAATAAACCTGCAGGTTGCCCGGGTAGATGCCGAGCATCAGCTCGTAGCAGGTCAGTCCCTGAGATACCTTCAGGACACCGGTCGCCGTGCCGAGCATGATGTTGGAAAGATGACGGCAGCCCTCGGCGAAATCCATCGTCCGGGAATAGCGTAAAATGCCATAGGAACGCATGACGCGGTCCGTTAAGGACAGGACGTCGATGGTATCGCGCAGGTTCCGTTCTTCCGTCATGAGGCGTACCGCGACGCGGGTCAGGATGTCGATGATATCCTTCTCCTGCAGGCCGAGAGTACGCTGATTGTATAACACATACAGACCGCCGATCTTCCGGGCACCCTGGTTCCAGGCTTCCTTGATCACGACACCGTATTTGCCCATTTCCGCGGTCAGCTCCGCGAAGGAGGCCTCCTCGGAAAGGAGCGGTAAATGCATAACGTAATAGGCACGCATGCCGGTTCCGGTGTTCGCAAGGGATGCGGTTTTATAACCCAGCTTGCGGCTGTAGGCATAAGGGATACGGCTTCCGATAAAATCATCGATGGCGTCCATCCGCGCATACAGGCCGTTCAGCATAAGTCCGTGGCTGGACATGATCAGGCGGATGTGATCCTCCGCATTGACCGTCATACTGAAAGCCTCATCACTGCCGGTGTAGACCACGCAGGAACGCATCTCGTCCATGGCCGCGCCGTTGATCAGAAGGCGTTCACGAAGGGCCGAACGTTCCTCGGGATCCAGCTTGTCGATGTCGATCTTATCGATCCGGGAACCGGTCACTTCCGAGAGCCCGGTCAGCTTCTCATCGATCTTCTCCACGAGCGCCCGGCGTTCGTCATCATCCATCCTGTTCGGAAATTTATACCCCTCAAAGTTCCTGAGAAGCCGGATCCGGCTGATCATAATGATGTCATCATTTTCTCCGGGCTGATTATACCAGCGCTCATCCATGCTGTTCTCCTTCCAGGCGGCGGATCTCATCACGGATCTTTGCCGCGCTTTCATAGTCCTCGATGGACAGCGCTTCTTCGATCTTCATCTTTAAGATGTCGATCTCCTCTTCCCGCGTCAGCCTGGTCGTCTCCGGTGTCACCGGTTTCTTTGCCGCACGCTTCTTCCCCTTCTGGTTCTTCTTTCCGTTATGGGTGTCCGCGCCTTGAATGCTCATGACATGCGAGCTCACCTGCGTGGAAAAGGCCTCGTAGCAATCGCTGCAGCCCAGAAGACCGTCCTCCTGATACTCGCCGTAGGTCTTGCCGCAGGTCGGACAGGCGATACTTTTCAGTTTTTCATCATCGGCGTTTTCTTTTCCGGAGGACATCTGTTTCATGACCGCCTCCGTCAGCATTTTGAAAATGGCACGGGACCATTCCGCTTCCTTCGGGTCGTCCGGATTCAGACGGAACGGGGATGCGCATTCGGTGCAGAGATTGTGGACCTCCGCGACACCGTTCACTACTTTTGTGATCTTGACCCGCGCCTCGCGGGTCCGGCATTTTTCGCAAAGCATGTCAGACCTTCCTGAAAGAATACCGCGTATTCTTTCGCGTTTATAAAATGCAAGAGACAGGAACGATGCAAGGGCATCGTCCCTGTCTGAAACCGTTTTCATTTTTATCCGGGCGTTATTTCTTACTGAAGTCTATGACCTCAAAATCGTCCTCGGAAAGGAAATCGTCCAGCTCGGTGTCGGTAAAGGCATCCGGATTTGCGGGCTTTGCGGCGGCACCGCCAAAGGTACCGTTCAGTTTTCCGGGGCCGGGCTTTACGTCGATCCGGATCTCTTCCGCAGCTGTGTTCTTCAGTCCCATCTCTTCCGGGAAAGCATCCTCAAAGCTGATGTCGAAGGGTTCCAGATCGTCCTGTTCGGGACGGGTGTAGCTGCTTTCATAGGGCTGGAAATCGTCATCGGGACCGCCGGTGATGAAACCGTCGCCTTCGTCCTCATCCGGAAGCTCCTCGTCTTCGTCATCCAGTGCGGCTTCCGCTTCCTCCTGCTTTCTGCCCATGACGAATACCACAACGATGGCCACGATGAGCAGCAGGATGATGACGCCGATGATCACAAGCCAGATCACATAATTCTTTAACAGTCCGCTCTTCTTTTCCGGAGCCGCGGTCGTTGATACGACCACTGTGGATTCCTCGGTCGTTTCTTTCTCCGTGGTAGTCTCCTCGGTCGTTTCCTCTTCCGTGGTCTCTTCCTCCGCGTTGAACTTCTCCCACTCGGTCAGCGTGACTGCACCGTTTTTGGATTCGTATACGAAGAATTTCCGGGTTCCGTCATCACTCGCAAGGTAAAGGAGCGTGCGCTCCGCGCCTTCGATGTCCTCGGCGATCCAGGCCGGGACGATCATTGAAGCAGCGGAGGTGACCGTCGCAAGGTTGACGGAGGTCGCGGTGATGACCTCGTCCGGGAGGTCAAAATCATCGTCCGGTGCCATGACAAGGTAGTTCACTCCGCCCGCACCGGTGAAGGTGACAAAGGGGATCAGGTCATCGGCCAGTTTGTTGTAAAGGTAATAGTTGTTATCACCGTTCTTTTTTGCGTAATACGCGTAGGTCTTGAACTTGCTGCTGTAGAAGCATTCCACCGGTTCGGAGAAGGTGTCGCTGTCCTTGGACGTCGTGAAGTTCTCCGGGGCGGCCGTACCCGAAACGTGCAGATACAGGTCGTAGGAACCCACACGGATGGTCTGTGCCGCGTATTTGGAGGATTCCTCCGCTGCCTTCCTGGATGCTTCAATGGAGCTGGATTCCGCGAGGGACATACTCTCCGATGCCGATTCGGACTTGGACTGCGCCTCGCTCTCCTCCTGCGACTTCTTCACGGATTCGGACTCGGCTTTGGACTTGGACTCCGCCTCGGATTCCGCCTTTTTGGAGGATTCGACCTTGGCGTTGTTTACCGTCTTTTTAGCATTGATATTGACGTTGTTATCCGGCATAACAAAACGGATCTGATGGTCCGTTGACGCCCCCGTATAAGCAAGCGATGCATTGCCGGAATCAAAGATATCCCAACCTGCGAAATCATCCGTAACGCCAAGATAGGCGGCATTCAGGGTGACGACAACGATCTCACCGGGCATAGCGCTTGAAATAACCGTACCTCCGGTATTGGTCACCGTCGCGCATCCGCTCCATACCGTTATACTCTTTGCAGTGACTGCCGCCGTCTCCGTATTATCCTCCGCCGCACGCACATCCGGCACCGCAAAAGCCGCCCCGAAAAGCATTGCGACCGACAAAAGAACCGCCGCTGTCATTCTCCATTTGTTTTTCATAATCATTTCCTCTTTGATCGGAGACCGATCCCGCTCTTAAAAATATAATAGCAGGTCAATTATACCTTACCCTAAAGACAAATTCAATAGTCCCGCGGTTGCATGGATGGGGGGAAAATTACACGAATTCGGTCTCAATGGTCAGTTCGATCTCATAACCGGGATAAGGCCCGCCGATGTACCGGAGGAATTCCGCGCGAAGCGCATCCCAGTCGCGGAGGTCATAATCCACGATAAAGTCCACATAGATCTTCTTCTCCTCCTCGCGAAGGTAGACCGCATGATAGCTCTTTACATGCTCCTGCCCGCGGACAAATTCGTTGATCGTGCGGCGAAGAGCTTTGACATCGGCATGGTCGTTATCAACAGCATACACGCCGAACACCATGGTCACGTTATGCTCATGCATGATGCGGAGCTGCAGCGCGTGTAAAAACTCGTAGATCTCGCCGACCGATTTGTTATGGTCGATCTCCACATTGACGGAGCCGGACCACGCGTCCGGACCGTAGTTGTGCATCATCATGTCCGCTGCGGAGAGGATCCCGTCCGTTGCCAGGACTTCGCGGTAGATCTCCACCGCAAGCTCATGCTCGCCCGGGCGGCCCAGAAGGTCGCCGATGGTATCGAGGAGAAGCTCCAGGCCTGCCTTCAGAATCAGAACGGAAATGATGATACCTGCATACGCGTCGATGGACACGTGAAAGATCAAAAATACCAGTGCCGCAACGATCGTAATGATCGAGGCATAGGAATCGTTCCGGCTGTCCAGCCCCACGCCTACAAGCGCGTTGGAATCGGCCTTTTTACCCATCTTCATCGTATAGATGCCGAGCGCGAACTTAATGACAGCCGAGCCCAGGACGATGAACAATGAAAGATACGAAATATTCAGTTCCTCCGGGTTGAAGATCAGTTTCACGGAACTGATGATCATTTCCACACCGGTGACCAGGATCAGGACGGAAATGACCAGACTGACCAGATACTCGATGCGTCCGTATCCGAACGGATGCTTTTTGTCCGGATGCTTCCGCGCCAGTTTGGAGCCGACGAGCGTGATGAACGCGGAAAGAACATCGGCGGCATTATTCACACCTTCCGAAATGATGGCGATCGATGATGCCAGCACGCCGATGAATACTTTGGTCAGTGCCATGATGATGTTTACAAAGATGCCGAGACCGGAGGTCATCGTGATAATGCTTTCACGTGATTCCGGATCCTGCTTGAAAAGCCGGTAGATCAGTTTCATAATAAAGCCCGTGCGCGTTTCATCCCTGTGCACAGCGGGAGTTCAAATGTTTCGGGAGCATTTCCCTTCTCTTCTGATTGACTTTTTTAAAAGAATTGCTATAATAAGACCTGCTAGGGGTGCCGCATCCGCGGCTGAGAGATTTTTCAACCCTCACTACTTGATCCGGTCAGTACCGGCGTAAGGAAGCGAGCCTATAATCTTTCCGCCCCTTCCTAAATTTCTATTCAGGGAGGTTTTTTTATGAACAAAAATGTACGTATGCTGTGCGAAGGTGCACTGCTCGTCGCGATCGCCGAAGCATTAAGCTTCGTGAAGCTCTGGGAGATGCCGTGGGGCGGCTCCGTTGTACTGTCGATGGTACCGCTGGTACTCTTCGCCGTACGCTGGGGCTTAGGTGCCGGTCTGATCTCCGGTTTCGTCTTTGGCTGCCTGCAGTTCATGTTCGACGGCGGTTTTGCCATCGGCTGGGCCAGCATCATCGGCGACTACCTGCTCGCATTCACCGTTCTCGGCTTTGCAGGTCTCTTCAAGAGACAGCGTGCCGGAGTTTTCACCGGTTCGATCGTTGCAGGCATCTGCCGCTTCCTCGTACACTATGTAGTCGGCGCTACCGTATGGGCCGAGTACATGCCGGAATCCTACGTCGGTCTCAAGATGACCAGCCCGTGGATCTACTCCGCCATCTACAACGCACTGTACATGCTGCCGAACATCGTGATCACCGTTGTTGTCTTCGCGATCCTGTACGCTCCGCTTAAGAAGTGGTTCACCGGCCGCGACCTGACGATCGAAGAGCTCAGCAAGAAGTGATCCGCTGAGACTTCAAAAATCGGATAAGCAAAAGACCGTCTCCCGTCGATGCTCCCTTTACCCCTCGGTAAAGGTGACGATCATCCGGGAGACGGTCTTTTTATTGCAGGAATTACAGATTCTGTACGAAATCCTCTGCCTGCTGTTCTACTTCCTCAAAGATCGGATTCTCCTCCGCTTCTTCAACAGCCTCTTCAACTGCTTCCTGAACTTCCTCAGCAGCTTCTTCAACAGCCTCGGCAACATCGGTAACCTCTGCATCCTCAGCCTGTTCCTTCAGACCATCGATGGTGCTCTTTACCTTCTCCGCAACGTTCTCATACGCTTCCGTTACGGTTTCCTTTGCCTTGTTGATATTCTCCATGACGTCCGGATTCTCCGCCTTGAAAGCTTCTACCTTCTCGGTGACCTGTTCCTTGATCTTGTTGAACTCAGCGGTTGCCTTCTCTGCAACATCGTTGTACTTGCCGGTTGCTCTTTCAACATCGGTACCATACTTTTCAGCTGCCTTCTCACGAACCTCTTCGTACTTCTCGGCAGCCTTTTCGCGAACCTCTTCGTAAACGGAGGTCGCTTTGTCGATTTCTTCGCCGTAGTTGCCCTTTACGATATCACCGACAGCCTTTGCGGACTCCTTTGCGGTGTTCCAGGCCTTGATGCCGCCTTCCTTGAAGGTCTCTGCGGTCGCCTTGGCGGCTTCCTTTGCGGCTTCCATATCGATGCTCGTGTAAGCGCGCGGAGCGGTTTCTGCGCCCTCTTCCGCAGCCGGTGCTTCCGGAGCGAGTTCCTGATATTTCTTAACGTATGAATATGCAGCAGCTCCGACAGCGCCGAGAACGATGCCACCGAATAAAACATTAGATAACTTTCCCATATTGTGAACTCCTTTCAAAAACGGAACGAACTCTCACGCGTCCCACCGATTACCGGAGAATACCGTACTGTTGTCCTCCGATAGAAAAAATATAACACGAACCGTAAACGTGTTCAAGTGAATAATTTGTGAAAATGGACCGTCTTATTCCGCCGCTTCCGCGGGAATAAATACACGATAGGACCGGCCGTCCTCCGTAAAGCGGTGACAGTGCATGCCGAAGCGCTCCTCAGGAACGCCGCTCGCAATAAAGTCGTCCGGTGTTCCGTTAAACACGGCCTTCCCTTTATCAAAGACCAGGATGCGGTCGGCAACGGCGATGGCATCGGTCAGGTCGTGGATCGAAAGCACCACACATTTCCCCTGCGCCCGGAGCGTGCGGATCAACTCAAGGGTCTTCTTCCGGTATCCGGTGTCGAGGCTTGCGGTCGGTTCGTCAAAGAGGACATTCTCCGTATTCTGGGAAAGCAGCATGGCTGTGTAGGCCAGCTGTCTTTCACCGCCGGAAAGGTGACACACCATGCGCGCACGTTTATCCGCGACACCCGCTTCCGTCATCGCCTTTTCCACGATCTTCCGGTCCTCTTCCGTCGGATTTGAGAAGGCGGTACGGTACGGGTATCGTCCGCAGAGAGCAAGTTCTTCCACGGTGATCGCGGGGCGCGGCAAAAACTGCGGAAGGATCGAGATCATTTCCGCACGCTTTTTGGCAGGCAGCACGGTGAGTTCATTTCCATCGACCGTAATGCTGCCGCGATACGTTTCCTGCACGCCCGCAAGGGTCCGCAGGAAAGTGGTCTTACCGCTTCCGTTCTTTCCGAGAACGACGGTGACCGTTCCGTTATCCGCTTTGAAATCCACCTCGTGGAGGATCCTCTGTTTTCCGTAGCTGACGGAAAGCTTCTTACATTCAAGCATGTCTCTTCCTCCCGGCAATCAGCAAAAATACAAAGAACGGTGCGCCGATGAGCGCGAGGATCACGCCGGCCGAAACTTCGGACGGGGCAAACAGCGTACGGCCCAAAAGGTCGGAAAGGACCACGAGCGATGCGCCGAGAAGGATCGATGTTAAGAACAGCGCCTTCATGTTATGACCGACGAGCTTCCGGGCGATGTGCGGGGTCATGAGGCCCACAAAGCCCAGCAGGCCTGCAAATGTCACGGAGGCCGCGGAAAGCAGGCTCGCGAGGATGACCGATGCGATGCGCAGGCGGCGGACATTTACGCCGAGGGAGGAAGCGGCATCGTCCCCGAGGACCAGAATGCCGAGCCTGGACGTCAGAAGGAAGGCCGCAGCGAGGCCAAAAAGGATCAGTACGGCCGGGAGTCCGAGGTCGGAAAGATAGACTCCGTTAAAGCCGCCGGTGGAAAACCACATGTAGGAGGTCAGGACGTCCGGGAAGCACTGGGAAAGGAAGGCAATTCCAGCGTTCCAGAGGGCCGATACCGCCGCGCCGGAAAGGACCAGCGAGGAGCGGCTTTTGTGCATGGTCGATGCGCTCGAGATGCCGATAACGAGGAATGCGGAGATCAACGCGCCGAGGAAAGCGGCGAGCGGAAGGACCGTCGTTACCGCGGGCAGGAAACAAAGGACGAGCATGACAAAGATGCCTGCGCCGGAATTGACGCCGATCAGGTTCGGAGAGGCGAGGTCATTGTCCGTTACGGTCTGCAGAAGAAGGCCCGCGGCCGCGAGCGCCGCACCGGAAAGAGCCGCGCCGAGTACGCGCGGTAAACGTAAAGTCTTCACAATGATCGCAGCCGCGCCTTCGTTTCCTGTCAGCGCGCTCAGGATCTCTCCGAATGAGAGCCGCACGCTGCCAAGCATCAGGCCGGCAAGCATCAGCACGACGGTGACCGCAAAAAGGATCACGATCTGCCGGATTCTCTTTCCCTTCAATTCTTTCTCTCCGTAACGGTAGCTGTTTCCGGAAGCTTCGCTGCTTCGGAATGCTTTTCTGTTTCTGTATTCTTTACTGTTCCGGTATTATTCCCTGTTTCCGTAAACGATATCGATCAGCGTGCGGTACGCTTCCGCATAGCGGCTGTTCGGTTTGTAGTTGTACAGTTCCTTTTCGAGGAAGGTGTAACGTCCCTCCTTCACAGCCGGGATCTCTCTCCATCCCTCGGAGGAGAACAACTCGTCGATATAGGCTATTGCGGCTTCTTCATCGCCCTGCGGAACGATCAATATCATATCCGGATCCCGCATCAGGATCGTCTCCAGGGAAAGCTCCTCGGTCAGAAGCTCACCTGCTTCCGCGATGTTTTTCGCGCCGATCTCATCCAGGATCGCACAGGCAAAATGGTCGTCCGCAGTCTTGGCCTTAGTCGAGTTGAACGCGGAACCCGCGCGGATGAAAAGGTAAGTCGGTGCCGCTTCGGTCTGTGATGCCGGTTCATCCCGCAAGCCGCCCATGATCTCTTCGATCTCCTCCTGCACCATAAGTCCCTTTTCTTCATAGATCTCCGGATGTCCGGTAATGTCGGTCAGAATCTTCAGAATGGTAAGGTAATCCTCAAGGTTCTCCTCGCGGAATGCCGCGCAGGGAATGCCGAGTTCGTTGAGCGCATCGCTTGCTTCCGCCTGGGAGGAGAAGTCCGCGGTCACGATGACAAAGTCCGGTTGTTCGGCGACGAGCACCTCCATATCAAATTTCAGACCGGGGCCGTCATTCACAAGAACGGCATCCTCCGGGGCAAATCCGCGCTTTAGGGAGTCGCCGACCGTAACGGCGATCTCTCCGCCGGCTTCCGTCCAGATCTGTGCATAAGAGGAAAACAGCACCGCCACCTTTTCCGGGTATTCGGTAAGTGTGATCTCATGGCCGAGCTGATCCGTGAACGTGTATGGAAATACGTTGTTGATATTTTCCGATTCTTCTGTCACTTCGGAATTAATCTCTTCCATTGATATTTCAGTGGTTATTTCGTCACTCACACTCGAAATATTCGTTTCTTTTTTAATATTTTTTCCGGCGCAGGCGCTGCCGCAGCACAAAAACATCAAAAAAATGGCTGAAAGAATGATTTTTCCACATGTTATCCTCATATAAACAGCTCCGTCATTTCCGGGTCCTCCCCCATCCCCTGTTCGCGGCAAAGGATCGGGACCCCGCATTCTTCTTCGATCACATGAAGTTCCGCAAAAGCTTCCTGGATATGGTGTCCGGCGGACAGCATGAACGGGATCGCCTCCACCGCTTCCGCACCGCCTTCCTTTAGTTCGAGGATCCCGTCACGGAGAGACTTTTCCTCGTGGAGAAGCCGTACCGTCATGTCCGTGCGTCCGAGCGCATGAAGCGCTTTTTCCACGGTCCCGTATCCCGGGTCCGTTCCGTCCTCAAGGCCGTGTCCCAGAAGAAGCATCGGATGACCGGTCGCCGGATACTTCCGGGCAAACCACTGTGCGGTCTCAAACGCACGCTCCGGAAGAAGCGGGGCTGCGACTGTCACCCGGTCGAAGTCCGGTCGTACCTCATCACAAAGTGCCCGGACCTTCCGGTACTCCACGCCCTCCGTCAGATACAGCATGATCACGCGGACCTCCCGCACGCCCTGCTCTCTGAAGCTTAAAAAGGCCTCTTTTACGGTCGGAAACGCATTGTCCAACCGTTTACGGATGCGTTCGGAGGAAAGCGCAAAAACGCACGGATCTTCGCTCACAGCGGCGATCTGTTCATACATTGAAAGAAAGGATCTTTCCATCTGCACGCGATCGGCGGTCCCGAACGCGGCTACCAGTGTTGCTCTCTTCATACTCTCCGTTTCACAGCCGGCACCTGCCGGCTAAATTGAAAAAGCTGCCGCAGCCCAGTGCGGCAGCTTTTCTATTACCTTTAGCAGATCACTCCTGAAGATCGGAGGTGCAATGCGGGCACTTTACAGCGTCGATTGCGATCTCAGACTTGCAGTACGGGCATACCTTGGTAGTCGGAGCTTCCGGCTCTTTCTCTTCTTCCGGCTTTGCGGTAAGCTTTTCCTGTGCCTTTCTCATGGAATTGATGCCCTTGACGACCAGGAACAGAACGATTGCAACAACAACGAAATTCACGATCGCAGTGAGCAGACCGCCAACATTGATGTAGACCTGATTGATATAGAAACCGATTCTGGAGAAATCCACAAAACCGAGCGTCAGCAGGCTGATGGCCGGCATAATGATGTCATTAACGATGCTCGTAACGATTGCGGTGAAAGCAGAGCCGATTACCATGCCTACGGCAAGATCGATCATGTTGCCCTTAAGAGCGAATTCCTTGAACTCCTGTAATAATTTCTTCATGTTCAAATCCTTTCGTATAACGTTTTTCGCTTCATATAGCGGATGTTATAAAAATTTTACCGCAAAAAAACCGTGTTTGCAAGAACGAACTTCGATAAACTTCACTCTCCGCAAATATGCTTACAGAATTCCGTTCGTCTTCGTTGCTCCGCGTTCGATGGCATCGCGGGAATTCTTCCACGGCGCATCCTTGTAACGGTAATCGAACTTGTCCGTGAACCATTCCAGGTCATCGGCCAGACGCTGGATATTGTCGGTATAAAGTTGAAGCGTCAGCTGAACGAACGTGTTCAGTTCATCGCCGCTCATGTGCTCCTGCCCCTTGGAGATCAGCATGCCGAAGTGCTCCTGACAGAAGCCCTTGCAGTTTTTGTACTTCTCGCGGAACTCCGCATCCTTTTTGTACAGAAGGACGACCGTGTCCACGTAACGCGGGAACATGACCTCGATGCGGTCGCAGATATAACACCGCGCCGATGCTTCCCTGGCCCACTTCGCAAGCTCGCATTCCTCCGGCTTCTTTAAGAGCGCCTTTCCTTTGACGGCCTTGTCCCTGTACTTCAGCGCATCCTTCTTCTGACGGTCCAGATGCGTTTTCAGGATCAGCGCCAGCCCCAGACGGTTCTTTTCCTGCATGAGCATTTTCAGATGCGGACGGCAAAAGCCCTTCTCATCCGTTGCCATGCGGATATCGTCCTCCATATAGGCTGCGCCCATCATGAAGCTGATGGAATCATCCTCCAGCTTTTTATACATAGAGCAGATGGGGCACTCGCAGTTTTCCTCGAATGCTTCGTTGACCGGGATCGTGTAAAGTTTTTCAGCCATATTACACCGCCTTATACAATTCTTTTGAATTTCTTCTCCAGCTCGCGCTTGGTGATAGAAATGAGGGTCGGTCTTCCGTGCGGACATGCGTACGGGTTGTCCAGGGTCAGGAGTTCGGCGATCAGGTGATCCGCCTCCTCAAAGCTCATGACGTGATTGCCCTTGACGGCTGCCTTGCAGGACATGGACGCCAGCTTATCGAGGATCATGTCCGGCTTCTTGTCGGAAAGCTCCTCCTCCATTTCGCCGAGGATTTCGGTGAACAGGGACTTGATATCCAGTCCGTAAAGATCGGCAGGAACCGCGGTGACCGCGTATTCTTTTCCGCCAAAGGAACTGATCTCGTAACCGAGCTCGGCAAATTCATCCATGTAGCGGTTGAGCAGCATTTCCTCGCGCGCCGTCACGGAGATCATAACTGGCGGAGAAATCATCTGGGAGGAATGCTTCCGTTCCCGGAGTTCCTTCATCTTGCGTTCAAAAAGCACCTTTTCATGGGCGGCATGCTGGTCCAGAATGAACAGTTTGTCCTCCATCTGGATCATCCAATAGGTCTCAAACACCTGCCCGATCAGCCGGTGCTTCTTCATGCCCTCATCGGAGATCAGTTTGGTCTCGAAAAGGTCCGTCGGAACATCGGACACGGTCTCGATCTTCCGCTCGGGCTTTACGGCCGGTGCCGGCTCGTCCTTGATCGGAATGAGTTCTTCCTTCTCCGGTGCATCCGTACCGCGGATGCGGCTGCCCTTTTCACCGGCCGGGAGCATTTCCTCCTTTTCACCGATGGGCGGGATCTCCTCCTTTTCACCGACCGGAAGTATCTCCTCTTTCAGCCTGGCAATGTAGGCGCTTTCCTCCTTCACCGCCTTCTCTTCCGGCGCCTTGAATGTCAGGGCCGGGGCATCGTCCTCTTCCTCCGCCATGCGAAGCGCCGCCTTCCGGGCGATCTGTTCGCGAAGCGAAGCCGGCTTTTCCGCCTCCGTTTTTTCGATCCGCTTCTGTTCAAAGGGCTCCGGCGCGCGGTAGATCTTTTCTTCCTTCTTCTCTTCCTTCGGCGCCTCGGTCAGCTGCACGTCCGGAATGAATTCCTTATGCTCCAGCGCTTCACGGACCGCCTTCAACATCGTATCGTAAAGGAGTGCCTCCTTCTGGAATCGGAGCTCCATCTTGGTCGGGTGGACGTTGACATCGAACTCCTCTGCCGGAAGCTCGATGTACAGCACGGTAAAGGGATACCGGTGCTGCATCATGAACGGCGCGTACGCCTCCTCAATGGCCTTGGTCAGCAGATTGCTCTTCACATAGCGGCCATTGATGAAATAATTCTCAAAGCCGCGGTTTCCCTTGGCGATCACCGGTTTTCCCAGGTATCCGGATATCTTCAGATGGCCGTCGTCATAGTTTATCGGCGTGACCTCATTTGCCGTTTCGCGGCCGTAGATCGTGTAGATCAGATCCTTCACCTTGCCGTTTCCGGACGTCACAAGACGCGTGGAACCATTCGTGATGAAACGAAGCGAGACCTCCGGATGGGACAGCGCCATGCGCTCCATCAGATCCGCAATGTAGGACGCTTCCGTCATGGCTGTCTTTAAGAACTTACGGCGTGCGGGCGTGTTGAAAAAAAGGTTACGCACCAGGAACGTAGTGCCGTCCGGTGCGCCGATCTCTTCGCACTTCCGCTCTTCACCGCCGGCGATCTCATAGGAGGTGCCGGTCAGGTCCTCGTGGCGCTTCGTGATCATCTCAAGCTCGGTGACCGCCGCAATGGAGGACAGTGCCTCACCGCGGAAGCCCAGGCTCATGATGCTCTCCAGATCCGCTGCGGTCTCGATCTTGCTCGTCGCATGACGAAGAAACGCCTTGCGGATCTCACTGTGCTCGATGCCGCAGCCGTTATCGGTCACGCGGATCAGGTCGATTCCGCCGTTCTTCACCTCCACGGTCACCGCCGTCGCACCGGCGTCGATGGCATTCTCCACCAGCTCCTTCACAACGGACTTGGGCCGCTCAACGACTTCACCTGCCGCGATCTGATTGATCGTATTTTTGTCTAGTACATGAATTTCTGCCATGGTCAGATCCTGTTCGATACCTTGGACTGGATCCTGTACAGCGTGTTCATGGCATCCAGCGGGGTCATGGTGGACAGATTCAGCTGCCGGATCTCCTCCAGCACGTCCTCATCCTTCACCGTGTCAAAAAGTGTCATCTGGTTGGCATCCACATCGTCCGGGCGTACCACACGCTTCTGATTCTGGAAACCGACACCGGCATACGCCGCGATCTCCTTTGCGCGCTGGGCGATGTCCGTATCGATCAGCTCCTCCACAAGTTCATCGGCACGGTCCAGGACCGGCTTCGGCACACCCGCCAGGCGGGCCACCTGAATACCGTAGGACTTGTCCGCACCGCCGCGGATGATCTTACGCAGGAACACGATGCTGTCGCCCTGCTCCTTTACGGAAATGCAGTAATTGTTCACGCCGGGAATGGCGCCTTCCAGTTCGGTCAGTTCATGATAATGGGTCGCAAACAGCGTCTTTGCGCCGATCTGCTTGATATTCGCAATGTATTCGACGACCGCCCAGGCAATGGAAAGACCGTCAAAGGTGGACGTACCGCGGCCGATCTCATCAAGTACGATCAGGCTCTTCTTGGTGGCATTCCGGAGAATGTTGGCCACCTCGGTCATTTCCACCATAAAGGTGGACTGGCCGCTGGAAAGATCGTCCGACGCACCGACACGCGTGAAAATACGGTCGCAAATGCAGATGTTGGCCTGATCCGCGGGCACAAAGGAGCCCATCTGCGCCATTAAGGACAGCAGCGCGGTCTGGCGCATATACGTGGATTTACCGGCCATATTCGGTCCGGTGATGATGGCAATACGGTTCTGATCACCGTCTAACAGCGTGTCGTTCGGCACGAACTGTTCCGCGGAGATCATCTGCTCAATGACCGGATGACGGCCGTTCTTGATCTCGATGATGCCGCGTTCGTTGATCTTCGGACGTACGTAGCGGTTGCGCTCGGCCACATATGCCAGGCTCGCGAGGGCATCGATCTTTGCCAGTGCCGCCGCGGTTTTCTGCACACGTTCGATCTCACCGGAGATCGTATCGCGCACCGTGGTGAACAGTTCGTATTCGAGTGCGTAGAGCTTGTCTTCCGCGCCCAGGATCATGTCCTCCAGTTCCTTCAGCTTGGGCGTGATGAAACGCTCCGCACCGGTCAGGGTCTGCTTGCGGATATAATCCTCCGGGACCATATCCAGGAAGGAATTCGTAACTTCGATGTAATAGCCGAAGACCTTGTTGAAGCGCACACGCAGAGTCTTGATGCCGGTGCGTTCCCGCTCCTCGGTCTCCACCTCCGCGAGCCAACCCTTGCCGTCGGTCTTGGCCTTACGGTACTGATCCACATTCTCGTTGAAGCCATCCTTGATGATGCCGCCTTCCCGCACGACAAGCGGGGGCTCGTCCACGATGGCTTCATCGACCAGCGTATACAGGTCCTCCAGCGTATCGATGTCCTCCGTAAGCCCGGCAAGAAGCGCCGACTGCGCGTTTCGAAGAAGTGTCTTGATATGCGGCAGCATCTCGAGGGAATTCTTGAAGGCGATCAGATCACGCGGACTTGCCGAACGGTAGCTGATGCGGCCTAAAAGGCGCTCGAGGTCGTAGATCGGATTTAAATATTCACGCAGTTCCTCACGAAGAATGTGATCGTCCTTCAGCTCGGCAACGGCGTCCTGACGACGCAGGATCTCCGCTTTATCAAGAAGAGGCTGCTCCGTGAATTTACGTAAGGTACGCGCACCCATTGCCGTCTTGGTCTTGTCGAGGACCCATAACAGGCTGCCGCGCTTCTGCTTCTCACGCATGGTCTCCGTGAGCTCCAGATTGCGGCGGGTGGACGTGTCGATGATCATGTATTTGGAACGGGAAAACACCTGCAGATGCGTAATGTGCTTAAGCTCCGTCTTCTGGGTGTCCAGAAGGTAGGACATCAGCGCGCCCGCGGCGATCGTTCCGACCGGGAATGCCCGCACGCCGAGACTCTCCGTGGAGGCGACCTCAAAATGCGTGGACAGGATCTTTTCCGCGCGCTCCTCCTTGAAATGGAAGGCCGGGAGCATCGACACGGAAAACTCCAGCTTGTGGCGCATATCAGTTAAATCCGCGCCGGATAAGGTAAAGGGCTCGTTGTAGATGACCTCGGACGGGACAAAACGGAAGATCTCGTCGTAGAGCTGTTCCTTCTTCTCCACTTCGGTCAGGAAGAAATCGCCGGTGGTGACATCGGCGATGGCCATGCCGAATACACCGCGTTCGTACGCGATCGACATAATGTAATGATTCTTTGTTTCATCCAGTGCGCCTGCATCCAGAATAGTACCGGGCGTGACGACGCGGATGACCTCACGTTTGACGAGGCCCTTCGCGAGCTTCGGATCCTCCATCTGCTCGGCGATGGCGACCTTGTAGCCCTTTTCCACAAGGCGGTTCAGATAGGTATCGACCGCATGATACGGAACGCCGCACATCGGTGCGCGTTCTTCAAGGCCGCAGTCCTTTCCGGTCAACGTAAGTTCAAGCTCCTTGGAAACCAGCTTCGCATCATCGAAAAACATTTCATAAAAATCGCCCAGTCTGTAAAAAAGGATACAGTCCGGGTACTGATCTTTGGTTTCCAGGTATTTTTCCATCATGGGTGACAGTGCCATGACGTCCTCCTTACACAAGTTCTCCGATGTAATAGAATCCGTGCGCTTCCGAAAGACGGACATCGACGATCTGACCGATCAGATCCTCGGTCCCGCGGAAATGCACGACGGTGTTATTGGATAAGCGGCCGGTCAGCATATGCTTGTCCTGACGGTTGACATCCTCAACGAGGACCGGCAGTACCTTGCCCTCGTCGCGGCCGGACATCTCCTGTCCGATACGCTGCACTTCGGAAAGCAGGCGGTCAAAACGGTCCTTGACCACATCTTCCGGCACCTGATCGTCCATCTTTGCGGCCGGCGTACCGGTGCGCTTGGAATAGATGAAGGTGAAGGCGGAGTCAAAACGGACCTCGCGGACCAGATCGAGCGTGTCCGTAAAGTCCTCTTCCGTCTCTCCCGGGAAGCCGACGATGATATCGGTCGTGAGCGAAATGTCCGGTACGGCTTCCCGCAGCTTGCGGACGATCTCCAGATACTTCGCGCGGTCGTAATGGCGGTTCATAAGCGTTAAGATCCGGTCCGAACCGGACTGAAGCGGCAGATGGAAATGGCGGCAGATCTTTTCGGAATCCTTCATGGTCTCGATAAGCTCGTCGGAAAGATCCTTCGGGTGCGAGGTCATGAAACGGATGCGCTCGATACCGTCGATCTTTTCGACCTCACGAAGGAGCGCCGCAAAAGACATCGGCTCCGGGAGCGTCTTTCCGTAGGAGTTGACGTTCTGACCGAGCAGCATGACTTCCTTCACGCCCTCTTTTGCCAGTTCGCGGATCTCGCTTAAAATATCCTCCGGATCTCTGGAGCGTTCCCGTCCGCGCACGTACGGTACGATGCAGTAGCTGCAGAAATTGTTACAGCCGTACATGATGTTGACACCGGATTTGAATTTATATTTGCGTTCCGCCGGCAGATCTTCGACGATCTCTTCCGTGCCCTCCCAGACATCGACGATCATGCGATCCTCGGTCTCCAGGCGGTACATAAGCTCCGCCAGCTTGAAGATATTATGAGTGCCGAACACGATGTTGATGAAGCTGTACTTTGTGCGCACCGTGGCGACCTCGTCCGGCTCCTGCATCATGCAGCCGCAGATCGCGATCTTCATGTTCGGATTCGTGCGCTTCTTCACGCTGTTCAAGTGGCCCAGACGGCCGTAGACCTTGAGATTTGCGTTCTCGCGGACCGTGCAGGTGTTATACAGAACAAAATCCGCTAAAGACTCATCCTCGCATTCCTCGTAGCCGATGTCCCGTAAGATACCGGCCAGCTTTTCGGAATCCTTGGCATTCATCTGGCACCCGAGCGTCTCGATGTGATAACGCATCTTCCGTCCCAGCTCTTTTTCTTTTTTCTCCGTGACCGCTTTCATCTTCGCGATATATTCGCGCTGAAGTAAAGCCTCTTCTTCATTCTTGATATTCTTCATGTTCTTCCCTAAAGACAGAGAAGATTCCCCGGGGCCGGAGAATCTTCCGTGTACTTGCTATTCTTATTTGTGTAAAACGACCTCGTTCGTTTCACCCGTGCGGAACTTCATCGGAACCTCGAGGACGATGTCCACGCGCTTCTCTGCGCTGCCGTCGGCCGGAGTCTCAAAGGAGATCGTACCGGTATGGTCGTAACCATCTTCATAGTGGTACTCAAAGTTTGCGATACCGTTTGAGCCGTATTCCGCGACCACGTTTTCCAGAACTGCGACCTTGGCACCCTCCGCCTTGTCGTAATTGTAAATGCTGAATACCACGTGGTTGCCGTCATCGGAGAAGACCTCCACAAGAAGGCTCTGATCGTCCGATTCGCCGTACACACCGACCTTGGATGCGTCCGGGGCGATGGTCGTCTGCGATGCCGCGTAGGACATGTAGACCGGGCTTGAGGTGCAGTAGTAACCATCCTCGGTCTTATATAACAGGAACGGCTTTCCGTTGTTCAGGATGTAGATCTTTCCGGCGATGTTATAGGAACCGTCGTAGTTGGAGATATTGCCCTCGGCATTTGCGTCGTCAAACTGCGGCTTTGCGTGGAAGACGATGCCTTCACCCGCGTCACCGGATTTGATGATCGTGATCACGCCGGTCTCCGGAATGACTTCGTTCACGACCGGATACTTGCGGTCATCGTCCGCGTTCAACGGGCGGGTCACTTTATCCGTCGGTGCCTTGGTGGTCTCCGCAGCCGTGGTCGTGGTCTCTTCCGTGGTCTCCGTTTCCGCAGGAGTCGTATCCGGCTGCGGCGCCTGCGTGGTCTCTTCCGCGATCGTCTCGACCAGATGGCCCTCGGTCAGGATCTTCTCCGCGCCTTTACCGAATACCAGATAACAGAAAAATACGATTAATGCGATCAGGATCACCGAAAGAATTGAAAAGGTGATCGTAAAACCTTTGCTTTTAAACATCAGGTCCAAACTCCTTACAGATTATTTACCCAGGTAATGGCAAGATCGATCCAGGGCTGAATGTCCGTATTCGGAACGGTTTCCACGTCCCCGGTACCGAGGGAAAGGCCGTGATGACCTTCCGCAAAAATATGTGCCTCACAGGAGACGCCGTTCTTTCGAAGGGCATCCATGTATAACAGGGTGTTTTCGACCGGAACGAGTTCATCGGTCCAGGTATGCCAGATGAACGTGGGCGGAGTGCCGGCATCGACCTGCTTTTCCAGCGAGGTGACATCCAGGTACTCCTCGCTCAGGCCGCGAAGCAGCGCTTCAAAGGAACCGCGGTGCGCCTTCTCACCGGAGGTAATGACCGGATAACAGAGGATCGAGCCGTTCGGCTTGATCATATCTTCCGTGGTGTCCAGAGAATCCGCAAGGAAGCCCTTGTTCCACATCACGCTTAACGAACCGGCCAGATGACCGCCGGCGGAAAAACCGGTGACCACGATCTGATCCGGGTCGATGTTCCACTCCTCCGCATGTTCGCGCACAAAACGGACGGATTCCGCAAGCTCCATGAGCGCCATCGGGAAGACCGCGGGACGGACGGAATACCAGAGCACAAAGGCCTGGAAACCGGCCTGAAGATACTTCATGGCGATCGGTTCGCCTTCACGCTCGGAAGTGAATTCATATCCGCCGCCCGGGCAGATGATGACCGCTTTTCTCTTGTATCCGGTATACGGATCATCCAGAATATAGGCATCGAGATGCGGCTGGAAATCATCTTCCTTTTCCACGCCCGCTCTCGTGTAATCCACGTGCAGATTGATTTTTCCGAATTTCATAAGGCTTCCTTCCCGTTCCCCAAAAACGCAGGGTGACCACAATAAACATACCTTGGTAAAATATATCACATTTACGTATACAGTGTCAATGGGACGGTAAGATACCGTCCCATTGCAAAATGTGATATTTCTGTGTTAACGGAGCATGACAAAGCCCGTGACCGAAACATAATTCAGGGTGATCGTGTCATCGATGCGGTAGCCGTCCAGATTCATAGTGCGGATGTATAATACGCGATTCTCATCGATCTCGACGGTCCGCCATTCATCCGGTGCCTGATACTCTTCTCCCGAGCAGCTGTAGGACGCCTCTTGAATAAGCCCCTTTTCGCGGAGTGATGCACAGTAATCCGTAACGATCGAAGAAAGATCGACCGTGCAGACCTCGTCACCGTTCCACCCCGTAAGCGTTACGGTTTTCAGCATAGTCATGTCTTCGTCAAGGCTCTGATAGCCGGTGACCGAAAGCATATAGGAGTATTCGCTGATATCGACCGGAAGCACGGATTCCGCGAACGGATAGAAGTCACACCAGACGTTCTTATCGTAGATCTCAAGCTCCTGTCCGCCGTTATCCTTCCGTGCGATCAGCTCCTCCTTGAAATCCGCAAACTCCTGCGCGGTCATATCGGAGATCGTCGTGTGGATCTCCGGCGGCACATCCGTCAGGTACTGGACCGCGCCGTAGGCCCGCGCGGCACTGCGCGCTGTTGCGTTCTCACGGTAATCGTTGACGATCTTATTCTGGCTGGCCACGGATACCTTATTGAAGTTCACGCCCGGAAGGACCAGGGTGATCAGGAAGAGCGCCGCAAGGACCGGGAAAATCAGCGAACGTTTCTCCGGCTTCAGGATCGCAAGAAGGAGCCAGATCAGTTCAATGATGATGATCACGATGCCGAAGTAGCGGCTCGGAGTGATGCCGTACTGCAGGATGCGTACGCCGACGGAGTAACACTGAAGCAGGACGAACGGCAGGTACAAAAAGTAAAGAATGCGGATCCCGATGCGGTAAACGGGTGCGTCATTGACCGCTTCCGTCATCAAAAATACCGGTGCCCCCGCAACAAAGATACCGGTCAGGATCGCAAAGATCTGATTGGACGGAATGGACCACGTGATCAGAAGCTTGACCATGTACACGTAAATGATCGCGTAGGCCGCAACCACGATCGGACACATGATGTACGAGATCAGGATCTTCGGGAAACGGGTCTTCTGTTCCTTCACATTTTTCAGGGCGATCAGATATGCCGGGATGGCGATCAGTCCGTACAATAGAATGAATACGATAAAATAAAGGCGTTCGACCTCCACGATCAGAAGGTTGAAGATCAGAACGAGCATCATGGCGCCCGAAGTCAGAATACCGATAACGATGCCGGTAAACAGGAGGTTGATGAACACTCCGGCGATATACGTATTCAGCTGTTCCTTTGAATTCCGGTAACAGTTCCGGACCGCAAAGACCAGCGTGATGCCGGCGTAAGCCAAAATGATCGGGACAAAATAATAAATCTTGTAATCCGAACTGAATTCAAATGGATCGATGTACAGGACCCAGGAGAAAAATCCGGAAAGGAGCGCCGCTATGGCAATGGTCACGTAACGGAGCGGGTTCTTTGCGGAAAAACCGGTCTCCGCCATAAAAGCGCCGGATGCCGCAAGGCCGAGCCCCATAATGATATAGCCGATGACATCGTAGGTAAAGTCCATGTCCTCTGTGACAAAGACCGCGGCGATCAGGGCTGCCAGATATACGAAAGCGATCGTGACCGGCATCGTTTTTGCCGTATTCAGCACACCGCTTATCACACTTTTCACTTTTTCCTTAAACATGTTTTCCCCCCGTTATTTTTTCCGGTACTCCAAAAGATCTCCGGGCTGGCAGTCCAGGACCTCGCAGAGCTTGGCCAGCGTGCTGATCCGGACGGCCTTGGCCTTGCCGTTCTTCAGGATGCTGATATTTGCCATCGTGATGCCGACGCGCTCGGAGAGCTCGGTCACGCTCATTTTACGTTTTGCCATCATGACATCGATGTTAAAGATGATCTCGTCTTCCATATGCACCTCCGTCAGATCGTAAGATCGCTTTCCTCCTGAAGTCCTGCCGCTTTTTCGACAAGATGGGAAAGCGCTGCGGCCGCAACCGCCACCGCTACCGCGGCAAAGACCGCAAGCAGGGACAGCATGAAAACACCCGGGTGACTGAAATTCACGGCATAAAGGATCAGGTTGCCGAGGAAGAAATACGCGGCATCACCGAGGGCAAGGTAAAAAATGATCTTTAATGCGCGGGCATTCTCCATGGTAAAGGAACGGTCCGCGCCGATGTTCTTTGCGATGCGCCAGGCAACGGCCATGGCTGCAAGGACCGGCAGACCGGTCACGGAGATCACCGCGATCCAGATCGCGGCAAATGCCGGATTCTCATGCTCGCGAAGCTTTGCCATAAATGCGGCAAATTCGGGCACCACAAATCCGTATACGATCAATACGGTAAGCACTACACCGATGATGATGGCCTTCAGCCATCCGGAAAGACTTTTCTGATTCATAAAACACCTCCCGTGTCATTACATTCGGTATAACACGGGAGGTATTGTATGTCAAGTATTTTTTATTGATTTACGATAAATCATCATTGTTGTGTTTGGGAGCTCTGCTGCCAGGCGATCAGTTCGTCCACGACTTCCCCGTAGGATTTGACACCGCTCTCCTCGGAGAAGGTCTTTAAATAGGTGTCGTTGGTCTTCGTTGCCACATCCTCGAGCTTGCTTTCGTACTTTTTGTAATATTCGTTGGTATCGTCCGTATCGCGGATGACCAGCATGTACCGTTCATCTTCCGCGGTTTTTTCTTTGATCAGGGTGCGCAGCGCGTCGATGTCGCTTGCTGCCAGCTTGTTATAGCAGTAAATGAACGCCATGTAGTAGCCGGAATACCGGAAACGGACATCGTCCGATGCGGTCGCGGAAAGGAACGCGGAAAAATTGGCCTCCTCTTCCGCTGCAATGCCCAGACGATGCGCCGCCTCGTGCAGCATCGTGAACGGCATGCTGACAACGTTTTCATTCTCCGGGACCGTGGATTCACCGGTGACCGGCATGAACTCGCCGGTGATACCGGAGTACAGGAGCAGGTCGCCGAAGAGCGAAAGTTTCTTTACGGGGCGGGTGGATCCGCCGTCAAAAATGTCATAGGAGTCCGCAAGCGGTTCATAGCCTGCGCCGGCAATTTCCGCAAGCTCGTCAAAATCCTGCCGGACCATGCTTCCCGACGCGTTTCGTTCCACCTGATCCGCGTACGAAGCCGCCATGTCGAAATAATACTCCGTGGCTTCGGCAAGCTCCTCCTTCGTGTACTGCCGCACCTCAAGGCCGATCTCATCGGAAAGCGCCGGTGCGTAATGATTGAGCATCCAGCCCATGACGACTTCGGTCGTGATGATCGCCGCCATCAGGAGCACCGAAGTAAACCATTCCATAAAGGGGTCACGCTTTGCGATCATGACCGCAAAGGAGGTGATCACGCCGATGATGAGGCCGACCTCGATGAAATCCCACGCAGCTACCGGAATCACGGAAAAGATCGCGGAAAGGACGCGCATAAAGCCCTTGGAAAACGTGCGGTACGCAGGGAAAACCACATCGGAATAACGCTTAAAAAGAAGCATGGAAGCGCCGGTAATTGCGATCAGCAACACGGCTGCTATCAGTTTTCCGGGCCAGTCGCGATGCGCCTTCGGCATCCCGTTCCGGTCAAAATATCCAGACATAAAACTCTCCTTATTCCTCAAAAACTGCGGACATCAAAATCAAAATAGGTATCGGGATAGGGTTCATCCGTAAGGCGGAAATGCCACCATTCCGAGAGGATCGATGAAAACCCGTGCTTTTCCATGGTCTCGCGAAGCAGCTTGCGTTTTTCCAGCTGTTCCTCTGTAAGCTCCCCGATGTAATCTGAATGCGACTGTTCACCGAAGAAATCAAAAGAGCTTCCAAGGTCCGCTTCCCTTCCGTCCTCAAGATACGCCAGTGTGAGATCCACCGTGCTTCCGCGGCTGTGTCCGGAATACGGACCGATAAAGTCCTCCGGGATCAGTACTTCCTTCTCGAGGTCCGGATAGAACTCCCGTTTCATCTTTGTATCGGACGTGTCCTCCGCCCACCGCATGAAATGATCCACGGCCTTCTGCGGCCGGTAGGCATCGAATACCCGGATCCGGTAGCCCTTGTCCCGAAGCTCGTCACTCGCCGCTTTCAGAGCTTCCGCGGCCTCCCGTGCTAATAGGATCACCGGTTCTTCATAGCCGTCGATGCGCCTCCCGATGAAATTATGCTCCGAATAATACCGGACGTCCTCGATCGCATCGGGAATATACTCGGTTAACCTTACAAAACCGGAACGGTCTTTTATATCCACATTTTTTCTCCGTTTCATGATCGGTTTATGCCGTCAAATCCGGCAACGGCTCCCGGTCTGTTCCTGGGCCGTATCACTCCGGCCCTTCCGTTATTTTACCACATTGTTCCCACGGAGGAAACCATTTCACAGATCTTTCACTTTCCGGAGGACTCCGGAAGTTCGCCGTTGCCATTTTTCGTGTCCCGTGATACGATGAAACCGCTTAAAGCAGCAAAAAAGTGAAACAGCGAGGATTCTCCCATGAAAGATCTGATCGTAAATACCGCACTTACCAATAACGAGATCGCATTTTTCTATACCGGTCAGGAGGGCTACATCCTGAAGTCCGGAAATACCACGCTTCTCATCGACGGCTTTCTGACCGGAACGCTGGCGGCGCCCGGCATAATGTGGGGCCGAAATTACGAAGCGCCGATCAAGCCCGAGGAGCTCGATTTCATCGACTGTGTGATCTGTTCCCATGATCACAGCGACCACACGGACCCGAATACCCTCCGCGGGATCGTTGCCGTGAACGATCACGCAAAATTTGTCATGCCGGCCGCTTACGCAAAGAAGACCGTCGATGAATACGGGATCCCGGAAGACCGTCTGATCCGTGCGCATGAAGGTGAGACGCTCACGCTCGGTGATTTTTCGGTCACTCCGCTCGCATCCGCGCACGAGGAGCTTCATACCGATGAAAACGGCGACTTCTTCGAAATGGGTTATCTGTTGAAGACGAACGGCGTGACGATCTACCATTCCGGCGACTGCTGCATCTACGACGGTCTGAAGGAAAAGGTCGGCAAGGTCGATATTGCGATGCTCCCGGTCAACGGCCGCAGCTATTACAAGCTGAAGAAGAACATCATCGGCAATATGACGCTGGAGGAGGCCTGCCTCTTTGCCTCGGAAGCCGAAGCCAAACTGTTCGTCCCGATGCACTTTGACCTCTTCCGCACGAATTCCATCCCCGCCTCCTGGATCCCCGCGGCCGTGGAACAATATGCCCCCGGCATGCACTATGAGATCTTCACCCCGGGCGAGCGCTATATCTACATGAAATAAACCAAAGCAAAGTGCCTATTGAACTTTATTTCCGAATGTGTTAAACTATTATCAACAACTGAATACGATGTCTTCAGGGCAGGGTGCGATTCCCGACCGGCGGTATAGTCCGCGCGCCGTATGGCATGAACCGGTTTGATTCCGGTACCGACAGTAAATGCAGAAATGCAAAAGTCTGGATGAAAGAAGATGTGTGTTTTTCCTATGGAATGACATCACCTGAAGGACATGCTCTTTCAGGTGATTTTTATTTTCGGAGGAGAAACCTATGAAAAAGATTTCCGCACGTTCCATTGCCGTGACCGCCATGCTCAGTGCCGTCGCATTCGTACTCATGTTCATTGAGTTCCCGATTCCGGTCATGCCCGCCTTCATCAAGTTCGATATTTCGGATCTACCCGCCCTGCTCGGTGCTTTTGCACTCGGACCGGTCTACGGCGTGATCATCGAGCTTCTGAAGAATCTCCTGCACGGCGTGATCAAGGGCTCCACATCCGCATGGATCGGCGAGCTTTCAAACTTCATGCTCGGCGCGATCATGTGTCTTGTTGCAGGCTTTATTTACAAAGCGAAGAAGACCCGCGTGAGTGCCATCGCCGCATCGATCCTCGGCGCGGTCATCATGGGTATCGCGAGCCTGGCCGTGAACTATTTTGTGATCTACCCGATGTATTTCATTCTGGCCGGTTACCCGAAGGAAGTGGTCATCGGCATGTACCAGGCGATTCTCGGCACCATCGCCGAGATCCCGACGAAGGATGCTCTATTCAACTGCCTGCTCGTGTTCAATGTTCCGTTCACGATCGTGAAGGGGCTTGTGGACGCGCTGATCTGCTACTTCATTTATAAGCCGCTGTCCCGTCTGATCCACGGCGCAAAAAAGGACTGAGCGTAATCGGCGTTCATTCCGGAAGTCCCAAAAACACCGGTCTGCTTTAGGCAGCGTTTATAAAACAGTAATTCTGAAAAATGAGCACTGTCGTTGACGGATCGGTGAAAAGTCATGACCACCCGTCAAACG
>DCHF01000045.1 GCA_002315555.1 Lachnospiraceae bacterium UBA1759
GATTTTTCATAGCTGGTCTCCTTGTTTGTTCTCCAATTATCGTCAACTAACATTTTTCTGGTCGATCAATATGACGCGACTAGCCGCCTTGCGTCATAATTGTTCATACCCTATTTTCTCAATCAAAACCCGAATATTACGCAATTAACGCATTGGCATCGCCTCCTTAACATCAATAGTTGCCAACTTTCACTTGCTTATTACATAACATAATGCTATCACCATCACACTTCATATTTGCCTGTCGTTCAAATACTGCAGCTTTTTGGCACGTTTCAACACTTCTTCTCTAAAATTTTACCAATCACTCGTGACACAGCTGCAAAAACCAAAGCGGCAGCTATACAAGCAATTCCAATGACCTCCAGTCTGCATAGCAATATCAACCCCAAAATTGTCCCTAACGTTATTCTTCGTGATTTCCGTCTTAATTGCTCTTTTTTCTCCTGCAAATACTCTTTCCTTGGATGTAAAACCAGCGGAATAGAAAACAATAATACCAATGCAATCAACAAAAGGAACAGTTGCCATTTTATATGAAGGATCCGAACATTTAGCAGTGAAATAAACATCCCCGCAGAAGTGGCACTTATACACATAGCATGACTTTTGGCATGATAGCCGCCCCCATAGGTCTGTAAGATAAAAAACGTTATCGATATAACAACTGCTTCTGTCAGAGTTCTCATAACGCCCCCGATTGCAAGCAATATCAGCATCAATATTGCGTCATAAATAATACTTTCCAGCCCATATTCATATATTTCCCTTTCATCCTCGTTCACGACATTCCGTGAAATAAGATAGGCTATTGTTGTCTTTATAATTTTTATCATCCTCATCACAATATATTGGCCATCAAATGGCCAAGAGTTTTACTCCGATATACGGTATTCTTACCTTAGGATTATAATACTAGGAGGGATACCTTTTTGTTCAGTGAAATCCTAGCACAAGAGCGCATGCGTCGGCAGCTTTCGCAAAAAGAATTGGCCACTTTGTGCCATGTCTCGTTAAGTACCATAAAAAATTGGGAAACCGGAAGCACGGATCCTTCTATCAGCAATTTGTTGACCTTATCTAAAATACTTGCCGTTTCAACTGTTTTTCTTCTTGGACTCACTTCTTCTAAGATCATCAATCTTGACTGTCTGTCCGACGAAGAATTTCAAATTGCAAATCAACTCTTACAAACCTATATTCTCACCAAAAAGCGGGACGATCGGACTTGATCATCCCGCAGTTGCTTATTCTTGCAGTTTTTTAGGTACATTCATTTCAAACATACCTTTTGCACTTGGAAGCCCTGCTCCGCTGTATGCAGCCTTACTAATAAGCTTTGCAAAAATCTTTAAAACAAACATAAGGTTATCCTCCTTTCCGTCTCTATTCTATCACCCCCCATCAGTGTCTGCTTCTCTTTGTCAAACACCGCTTCATTCTGTCCGATATTCAATAAAAAAACAAAATAACTGCCAATGTCTTTGCAATATCCAGCCAATGTCTTACAATATCAACAAGCAGACATTTATGTCATATTTGACAATTTTCCGCATTATTAGACAATTCAGATGATTGTTCATAAATATGTTGTATTTTATCGTTATAAGGGGGAGTGTTTATGTTAATTGCTATTTGTGACGATGAACAGATTTACATTGATTATCTTCTTCAGACGATCAAGCATTGGAAGGCCGCTAATGATACCGTAAGTATTATTACTCATGTTTACCATTCTGCTGAGGAATTGATGATCGGAAAAATGGATCTGGAAGATTATGATCTGTTCTTCCTGGATCTGGTGCTTCCGAACATGAACGGTGTTGACCTGGCTAAAATTGTCAGGAAGAGTAATCCTTTTTGCACCATTGTATTTACAACCAACTATGATAAATATCTTGAAGATGGTTATGAAATTTCAATTTATCGTTATTTACGCAAACCATTAACGGAAGATAAAATCAAAACCTGTTTGGATTATGCCCGTACTCAGAGTTTATATGCGGCAAAAAGCATATTATTCAAAGTGGACGGGGAAACCCGTCGAATCGAAATGAATACCATAAAGTATATGAATGCAGGCATTCATGTCATCATGGTTCACACGATTTCGGATACTATAACGGCATCCTATCGCTCATCCATTGATACTTTTTATGAGGAGTTAAACACTCCGCATTTCATTCGCTGCCACCGTGGTTATATTGTTAACATGCTTTATGTAGACCGCTTCACTTCATCAGCCATATATTTATTGGGTGATGACACGCCCATTCCAATTGGCCGCAAATATCATGACGACACGATCATGAAACTAAAACAATATTTCAAAAACGATTTCACCTGACCTGGCGAGGATACTTATGCTTTTATCAAACCCACTGCTCCTGATATTTGAAATTCTGATCAATATATACGAGGGCTTTCTTTACATTCTTTTCTGCAATGCGGTTTTTCATTCTAAAAGAAAGCACCGTTTATGGTCTGTTGTTTTTATATTACTTATAGGTGCTGTTTATACTCTTTATTCGCTATTTGACTGGCCCTTGACAGATGCCTGCATTTTTATACTGCCCATCATCTACTCACTGATATTTTTTGATAATCCGCCAATCGAATGTATTTTCTGGAATGTAATCCTGGGTACTGTTGTCTTTGGCGTAATAAACCTGTGCTACGCTTTTTACATTGTAATTCTGGGGCACAACTTCGCTTTTTTATCAAACGAAAACCTTGCCCGAATTCCATATGTAATAATAACAAACGCATTAATAACCGCCGCATTGTTCCTGCTGATTCAGCAGAAAAAACGATGTCTGTATGAAAAATATTCCCTTATTCTGCTCAGCTTCATCAGTTTAATATCAATCAGCATCGTCGATATTCTTTATTTCTTTTACGACGAATATACTGTTTCTGTGCAGTGGGTGCTGATCATTTCAGTGCTTGCCTTTTGTGTGTCGATTCTCTCAATTGCAATGTACCGAATCATCAGTTCGTATGTTCCAAAAATGAGTGCACACGAACAGCTGGTTCTGCTTCAGCAAAACAATGAAAAAGAACTTGAAAATATACAAAAAAGCTGGGATGCAATGAGCGGGTTAAAGCATGACCTGAATAATCACATCAACATTTTATATACCATGTTTGAAAACGGAGAAATGGAGCCGGGAAAACAATACATTGACTCTCTCAGAAAAAAAGTCGCGAAAAGCATCAACACCGGCTGTCGTTCCCTCGACTATCTTTTAATGCTGAAAACCGAAGAGTTGAAGAAAACAAATGCAGTTTTTCATTGTCACCTCGGAGATCTGTCTGAAATTCCGGTTGATGAAAGTACGCTCTGTGCAATCGTCAGCAATTTACTGGACAACGCCATAGAAGCATTGCTTCGTCAGGCAAACAGTCCGGATGAACTGAACCTGACGCTGAAGATCAATCGTGTACGAAACATGCTTTCTATTGATTGCACGAACACAATTCAACCAAACATGGTCAAACAGGACGGACAATTATTGATTTCCAGCAAGCGCCCGGGAAATATACCCGGTATTGGTCTGGAAAACGTCAAGCGAATGGTCCGCGAAGTTTCCGGTGAACTCGATATCGAAATAACAGACACGTTTTTTAATATCAACATTATGATCCCTTATCCGTTTAAACGGTAAAAAACCACCCGGGAAGTTGCTTCCCGGGCGTTTTTTCACTTTATTCTGCTGTAAATTCCGCTGTGACAAACTCCGGACCGTTCGTTTCGGAATCAACCTGCACGACGATTCGGTATGTTCCGGCATCAAGCGCGCCTTTGATTACGTAACTGAGTGAATACTCCTCATCCAGTTCTCTGTCAGGCTCTGCCACCTGCATGACTGCCGGATAGGTGGGATCCGTGTCAAATTTCACTTCCTGCCAGGTGTCATTGTAAAGCATTTCCAGGTAGAACTGACACCCAAACGAATAACTGACAGAAGAATGATTCGCCAGAACCGCACGAATCGTTCCGGGATTTTGGGCTTCCTGAACCGCGCCGTCGGTGATCGTCAGCGTCACCTCCTCGGCAATTTTACGAACGCGGGAAGGCGATAACGGACGGGCCGGGGTCGGAGATCCATTGCTGCAGGAACATAAGAGCATACTTAATACAAGTGCGCAAATAATCAGGCGTCTTTTCATTTTATCCTCCATTCTCCCAATGGGTAATTGAATGACAGCTCTGCAATATGGAGCAATCACCTCCTCTTTGTTGATTATCAACCTACCACAGCCCGGTCCCAAAGTCAAGTATGCCCCCTCCTGCTAACGATGTCGTATTGTGCCAGAATCATGCATTATTTGAACCGCGAATAATTTTCTTGCCAAACTCATCCCGAAAAAGATATAATAATCCCAAGAAAACGGAGGTTCCCATGCGCTACAAATGTCTGGTGGCAGACCACGACGATACTGTCGTAAACAGCACTGCCACCGTCCACTATCCCAGTTTTGTTGAATACGAGAAGATCTATCACCCCGAAGTGCAGATGTCGTTAGAGGAGTACTTTGAACACAACTTTGATCCCGGCGTTTACACGTTCTTTCATGAGATCCTGGGGATGGATGAAGCGGAAATGAAGCGCGAGGAAGCTTTCTGGCGCGAATATGCCGCCGCCCACTCCGCGCCGGCTTATCCGGGCATGAAGGAGATTCTGGAGCGCGTCAAGGCGGAAGGCGGCATCCTCTGTGTGGATTCGCATTCCTTCACCGCCAATATTCTTCGCGATTACCGGGAAAGTGCCCTTCCGATGCCGGACCTTGTCTATGGCTGGGATCTGGAAAAGGACAAGCGGAAACCCGCACCCTGGACACTCTTTGAGATCATGAAAAAGTTCGATCTCAAGCCGTCGGAGATCCTGGTTCTGGACGACCTCAAGCCCGGCTATGACATGGCACGGGCCACCGGTGTGGATTTTGCCGCTGCCGGCTGGGCCAATGACATTCCGAGCATTGAAAACTTCATGAGAGAAAACTGCGATTTTTATTTTAAGACGATTCGGGAGTTTGAAGAATTCTTTTTCTCATGAACATAAATAAACGGCAGGCTCAGATTCCCAGAGCACTGCCGCAATACAGGTACATTTGACGAGACATTGAAAAGGAGACCTTATGTACAACATTCTGATCACGATTCCCATGGAAGAAATTCACCTGGACCGACTGAAGGAAATCTGCCCTGACGCTTCTTACACAACGGTTTCACCGCGTGAAGTTACAGCTGAAATGGCTCATTCCGCCGATATCATCCTCGGCAACGTCTCTCCGGCGCTCATCAAGGGCTCTGAAAAGCTGAAATGGATCCAGCTGAACAGCGCCGGAACCGACGGCTACACCACTCCCGGCGTGCTTCCGGAGGGCTGTCTCCTGACCAATGCCACCGGCGCTTACGGACTGGCCATTTCCGAGCACATGCTGGCGATGCTCCTGACGCTGATGAAGCGCCTGAACCAGTACGGCGATGATCAGAAAACGCATACCTGGTCCGACCGCGGGCCGGTGAATTCCATCGACGGCGCAAAGACGCTGGTGGTGGGATGCGGAGACATCGGCGGCGACTTTGCCCGCAAGATGAACGCGCTTGGCAGCTCTGTAACAGGCATTCGCCGCACCGTGCAGGAAAAGCCGGACTATCTGGACGCTCAGTATCAGATGGATGCCTTAAAAACGCTTCTTCCGGATGCGGACATTGTTGCCGCTGCGCTTCCAGGCACCAGGGAAACCTATAAGATCTTCAACGAAGAGACCTTTGGCCTGATGAAGGAAGGCGCGATCTTCCTGAACGTGGGCCGCGGTACTGCCGTGGATTCCGACGCCCTGGCCGCCGCTCTGAACAGCGGTCACCTGTTTGGCGCCGGCATCGACGTCACTGACCCGGAACCGCTTCCCGCCGACCATCCGCTGTGGGACGCTAAAAACATCCTGATCACGCCGCACATCTCCGGCAACTACCACCTGAACGAAACGCTGGAGCGCATCCGCCGCATTGCCACGGAAAATTTGGGACATTTCCTGAAGGGAGAGCCCATGCGAAATATCGTGGATTTTGAGACGGGGTATCGTAAAGCATAAAGTTGACACCGGGGACGTTTCATTTTGTCAACCATTGACAAAATGAAACGTCCCCGGTGTCAATCACTCTGGCCTATTCTATTTCAACCAATACTATTTCATCCTCCACTTCTCGATTCCGCTTCTCATCAGCAACCCACTTATACTCCGGCACTGTTTTCCCTTCCGAGCAATATGTTACCAAAATACACTTTTCATTTTCAGGTTCTGATAATGTCAAAAAACGACTTAATGGATTATCCTTATTCAAAGTCGTGCTATATTGTATCTCTCCGTCAGCTTCAAATACAGAGATGAAACCGACGATTTCATCGTCCCGGGTCACCGCGTAATTGAACACACCTGTTGCCACAGGAACTTCATCCTGCAGTTCATAAATACAGAATGGTTTTAATATAGAAAATGTACCATCGGTATACTGCATCCGAATACTGTTTATCATTTCATCCACGTTGGATTTTACATAATCATTATAACTATCGGGGGCAGATTCAATGATACATTTGAAATACTCCAGTGGATCAATAACCTGCGCAGATTCAAGAGAATCCGCAACTACATCGGTCGTTTTCTTTTCACTGCTGTTCTCTGTGGTTAGAACTGCTGTAGTTTCAACTACAGCAACTCCCGTGGATACCTGCTGTTTTTCCGTCTCTTTCCGGCATGAGCAGAGCATAAAGCCCATAGCCATACATATAAAAAACACCTGATATTTTATCATCACAACTCTCCTCTGAATAATCAAGGCTCTATAAGGACTGAATTTCCGGCTTCTTCAAACGTAACTCCACCATCACTCATATGATGAGGCGCACCTTCTGTTGTATAAAGAGTAACACTATCATATCCCCATGGATTAAAATAGTAAAATCTCATCTTCGAGCCAGATATTTGATATCCTTGTAAAACAAACGCATGCCAATTGGGGACCTGAGATTTATATCCACCGTAGATTATCGGAAAACAGTTGTTGATATTATGCATAACTTCTAGATGTGTAAGACAACCATTTGACTGATCTCGATAATCATATTGATTTACCGCAGCAACCGGCATCAAATAATTAAGCATTCCAACCTGGCCAGTTGTTGTTCCCATCGGACATGTTCCGCCTAATAGTGTCGTGTTGATTTCTTCCGCCAAAGATATGCCTAATGTAGATGTGGCTGTTCGATAACGATAAACTGTACAAACACATGCCGTACCACAGTTATCATTTGTTCCAGTTGCTTGACTAACTAAGCAATTGCTCATTTGAAGACGCTTATATCCATTTTGATTAATTGACAGTCCTCTTGTGGGAGTATTAGTCGTAATAAAGGACAATAAATACTGAATCCTCTGAGAAGACGCATTAACAGAAACTTCTTCAAAAGAGAACAGTGCATCATTACCTCTATTATTTTCTAAATGCGAGTATCTTCCGCTAAGATCAAAAAAGACCGAATTATTAGCTTCTTTTCGGAGTTGTACTGGTTCAAGACACACAACAGGAGCTTTGTCCCCATCATAATGGTATACTATTCTCCAATTGCCCTCGCCTACACAATATTCATTCAACAGGTCTACTATATAGTCGGATACATTATAACCTAATCCATATTCTGTGTCAAAGATATAAATGACGCAGACAATTCGATCATCAGCAACCACGGCATAGTTTAGAACCTTGCTCTGAACTCGTTCTCCTTCAGACTCCAAAACAACTCTATACGGTTTCATTATCTGTAATGTATCCAGCGAACAACCTTCTGCATGAAAATAAGCCGGATCTTTCACTAATGGTTCTAATATTTCATCGATATTACTTAATAAATACTGGTCATATAAATCGGTACCTGTTTCTGTTTGAATGCAGTAGGAAAACTTTCTTTTATCCTCCTCTTCTTTATTGTGCGTGTCAAGAGAAACAGGGAACTTATCATCGACACTGGCCATCTCCGCATACACAAAACCAACAAATAGAGGAAGCATAACCATACAACACATAATCGAAATTAATCTCTTCATAATGGTTCCTTATAAACTATAAAATAATCACAACTACATAGAACTCGACACTGGCCTCTGCTATACATCACCTCCCCAAAAGCTTTTCGATTGATCAAAATATATCATCTATTCGAAGTATATCCACCCACATGTCAAATACTACTTCTTTCAGGCTAAATACAACAAAGCTCCGTCGATTAAAAGATGACACCGGGGACGTTTCATTTTGTCAACCATTACCGAATCAAAATTTGAAAGCTTATAATATGTCTTTCTGCCTGCAAGTGTTGACTCTGACTTCAAAAAAGTCCCTGCTGTTCCACTCGAACTTCTAATATGGGACCACCTTAAATACGTAAGATCCTGCAAATCATTGAAAACGTTCATATCACCACCTCCTATTTGACGTATGTCAAAGGCTACGTCAATATATAGCATTTATTTGACGTACGTCTAATATTTTCAGCGCATTTGATAACAAGAAAAGAGCAGGTCACTGACCTGCTCTTTTCTTGTTACAAACCGTAACGCTTATACAATTCTTCCGGCGCTTCACTTTCTTGCAGAAGTCGTTTCAGTTCCGCAACCATCCGTTCTTCCACAGCCTCGTCGTGGATGGGGTGCTCTTCCTTCGGATCATTCCAAAGGTCGTACAGCGCGGTTCCCGTACCGCCGGTTCCCTCGCGAAGCGGAACCTTCAGCACCGGCATGTTCTTCGTGAAGGAGAACGGCGGTGCCAGCGTGGCGCCCTCCAGCTCTTTTCCGAAGAAATTTGCCATATTGGTGGGCATCAGTGTGTAGCTGAACTGCGGCTCATCCGGATCCTCGACGCCGCGCATGTACACATAGCGGCCGTCCGTAATGTTCAGCTGCCGGCAATGATAACCGAAGAGCGCGTAATCACGCACTTTTTCGTCATTCGCCACGGCATTGACCAGCGGTTTGCCCTGCATGTCCTTTGTAAGCGGCAGACCGAAGAACTCCAGAAGCGTCGGGCCCAGATCGATGGTCTGCACCAGCGCCTCACGGTGCTCATTCTTCTTTCCGGTACGCGGGTCCCAGATGAACAGCGGCGTATGGACGATCTCATCATAACACGGCATGGCATTCTTCGCCCACCAGCCATGTTCGCCCAGCAGATAGCCGTGGTCCGTGTTGCAGATGACCATGGTATCGTCCCAGAGGCCGTACTTGTCCAGCGCATCCAGCACGCGGCCGATCTCATCATCACACTTTGTGACCAGCGCCGCATACTTCATCCGCACGTGCTCCACCTGCTCCGGCGTTTCCTTCACCTTGTCATACGGCGGCCAGTCCAGCTCCATGCCCACATCCGGCACCTCGTAGAACTTCAGGTAATCCTCAAAGGTATAGAAGGGCTCGTGCGGATCAAAGTATTCGATCTGCAGGAACCAGTTGTCGTATTCATGATTCGTATCCAGGAAATCCAGCGCGTTGTTGGTGACTTCGCGTCCGCAGCTGGCTTCCGCATTCGGCCGATGGTTCCGATTCACCCCTTCATGATGGAAATAAGGCGTGCGGAACTCCAGCGTGCCCGGATCCGTGACAGGGATATTGGTACCGACCATGATGCTCGGGTCCAGATCCGCCTTCCAACGGTCGCCTTCATTTCCGCGGGTGCCTTCCCAGCTGGAGTAACGGCCGTGATAGGTCGCGCCGCCATCCTCCCAGTAATGACCGTGGTCGCTGATCAGGTGCGTATAGACGCCGTTGTTTTTCAGGATCTCCGGCACGGAATCGTCAAAGGGTTCCATCGGAGACCAGCCGCGATGCAGGAAATTGTATCGGCCGGTGTGGAGCTCGCGGCGCGCGGGCATGCACGGCAGCGAGCCGGCATAGCAGTTGTCAAACGCCACGGTGTGCTGCATCAGGCGCTCAAAGTTGGGCGCATGGACCCAATCGCAGCCGTACGGCGGTAAAAATACACGGTTCAGTGAATCAAACATGATCATCACAGCCTTCATATGATGTTCCTCCTGTTGTTGATGTACCATTTTGATTACCGGGGATATGATATCGCCCGATGATATAAGAAAAGGCACGCCGTGCTCCAAAAAAGCCCAGGGCCGTGCCTCATCTGATTATTCTTCATTTCCTGATGCGGAAATTCACTCCATTATACGCGCAAGAAGCGCCATAGCGTCTTCGATCAGCGCGCCGGTCGAAAGTTCCTTCATACCGGCAACCAATGTCTCGCAACGGTTCATCGGTAAGAGGATGCGTACCGCGTCACTCTGTCCGACAGCCGTCGCCATCTTCGGGGTCACTTCCCCCATCAGTGCATCCGCGATCACGATTCCGATGGGCCCCATGATCACATCGGCACGGCGGCACGCCACCACGACCGCATTTTCACCGGTCGCGCCCTGAACAGCACCGGCCTTCAGCATATTCGTCGTCGCGGCACTGTTCGTGCCGATGACCTGCACGTTCGCTTCCGGATAACGCTCCAGCACCATTTTGGTCAGCTGACGGCCAAGGTTTCCGCCCTGTCCGTCAATGATTATGATCTTCTTCATTGTTATTTTCCTACTTCAGCCACTCGAATCGTATTGGTATTACCGGACACACCGTTCACACGTCCGCCTGTCAGGACTACGCGATCGCCCTTGGAGAGTCCGAACACGGTCTTTGCATTTGCAACCGCATAATGGAACATGACATCCATGGACTCAAACTGCTCGCTGAGTACCGGCGTTACGCCCCAGCTCAGGTTCAGCTTACGCCATGCCTGTTCCGAGGTGGTCATGCCGATGATGTCGACCGGGCAGCGGAAGCGGCTGACAAAACGTGCCGTCGTACCCGAAATGGAGCTGACGACGATGCCCTTTGCGTGAACATCGATGGCCATCGTGCAGACTGCATGCGAAATTGCATCCAGTGTGTTTTTAATTTCAAAGCCGGTATCGTGGAACCACTCCTTATAGTCGATGTTCCGTTCCGTATACTCGGCGATCTCTGCCATATTACGGACGGAAGCTACCGGATACTTGCCGGCTGCACTCTCACCGGAGAGCATGATCGCGGACGTACCGTCATAGACCGCATTCGCGACGTCGGAGATCTCCGCACGGGTCGGACGCGGATTGTGGATCATGGATTCCAGCATTTCCGTTGCGGTGATAACGCGCTTACCGCGAAGGCGGCATTTCTTGATCAGATATTTCTGTACGGACGGGACTTCGACGTACGGGATCTCAACACCCAGGTCGCCGCGGGCAACCATGATGCCGTCCGCGATCTCGCAGATCTCATCGATATTGTTCACGCCCGAACGGTTTTCGATCTTTGCGATGATGTCGATGTTCTTTCCGCCGTTTTCATCCAGGAAGTTACGCATCGCCACCATATCGGACTTCGTGGAAACAAAGGAAGCCGCCACAAAATCCACCTCATTTTCAATACCGAATAAAAGGTCGCTCTTGTCCTGCTCACTCAGATAATCGTTGGTCAGGACCTTGTTCGGGAAGTTCATGCTCTTGCGGTCGGAAAGCTCGCCGCCCACGATGACATCGCACAGGGCATCGGTTCCGTTGATCTCACGGACCTCCAGAATAACAAGACCGTTATTGATCAGTACGCGATCTCCGATGGACAGGTCTTCCATCAGGCGATCGTAGCTGACGGAAACGATCGTTTCGTTTCCGACGACCTCTCTCGTAGTCAGCGTGAACGTATCGCCGTCCTTCAGCTGGACCTTCTTGTTCTCAAAGGTGCGGATACGATACTCCGGGCCCTTGGTATCCAGCATGATCGCGATCGGGAGATCCAGCTCCTCGCGGACCTTCTTCAGCGTATCGATCTTTGCCTTATGCTCTTCATGCGTACCGTGAGAGAAATTCAGTCTGGCCACGTTCATTCCGGCCAGGCACATTTCCTTTAAAACTCCCTCTGATTCGCTTGCCGGTCCAATGGTGCAGATGATTTTGGTTTTTCTCATAATACTTCTCCTTTAAACACATTTGAGAACATTATTTCCTGTCTTCGGCACTATGCCGCCGACTTTTTTACATATAAGCCATCAGATCCTCGATGGTCTCTCTTCTGCGGATCAGCTTCAGCGAGCCGTCCTCGCAGACCAGCACTTCCGCCGGACGCGGTCTGGAATTGTACGGAGAGCACATGCTGTAGCCGTAAGCGCCGGTATCCAGCACGCAGGCCAGATCGCCGCGCTTGATCTCCGGCAGCATGCGATCCTTTGCCAGAAGGTCGCCGGATTCGCAGATATTACCGGTAACGGTGATCTCCTGCAGTTCATCACGGGAAACGACCTCGCCGTCCCGCAGGATCTCAATGTCATGCCAGGAATCGTACATCGACGGACGTACCAACACATTCATGCCGATGTCCGTGCCCGCATACTTCTTGCCGGCATTCTGCTTGACCGCATGGACGCGCCCCAGAATCACACTGCCCTCTGCCACGCAGTAGCGGCCGGGCTCGGATTTAAAGAGCGGCGCACTGCCGTAATCCGCCACGAATTCGTCAAGGATCGGTACCAGACGGGCCTTGAAATCCTCCATCGGATACTCGGCCTCATCATTCAGCTTATGATACGGAATACCGTAACCGCCGCCAAAGTCCACAAATTCCAGGTTCGGGAAACGGCGCGCGATGCGAAGCAGGTTTGCAACGGCCTTTAAGTACGGTTCCGGATCCATGAACAGGGATCCGATGTGCTGGTTGATACCGGCAATGGTCAGATCGTACTGTGCACAGATATCAAAGATTGTGTCGATATCCTCTTCTGCAATACCGAACTTGGTCTTCTTTCCGGCGGTGATGACCTTCTCATGATGTCCCGCGCCGACGCCCGGATTGATGCGCACCGCGCACTTTCCGCCGCGGTTCAGGCGGCCGTACTGCTCCAGCTGTTCCAGGCTGTCACAGGACGTCATGATTCCGCGGTCGATGGCCTCCTGCATTTCCTCCTCGGAAACGTTATTCGGCACATAGAAGATCCGCTCCTTCGGGAAGCCTGCCGCCTCCAGCATACGGATCTCACCGATGCTCATGGCATCACAGTTCACGCCCTCTTCGAGCGCCATCTTCAGGATGTGGATGTTGGTATTGGCCTTCACCGAATAATTCGCGGTGTACGGGTATTTCGTAATGACCTCCGCCACAGCCTTCATGTGCTTGCGAATGATGCTCTCATTGTACACATAGAGCGGAGTGCCGTAGGTCTTTGCGATCTCCTCCGGGTCATTGCCCCGGAAGAAATCAGCGGATTTGATATAGGATTCCATAAAAACTCCGATTACAGCAGGTGTGCGCGGATCTCTTCACCGGATAACGGGCTGAGATATGCGGGTGCGATGTCGAATACGGTCTTGCAGCCGTTAACGCCCTCGTTATGCAGACGATTGATGGCACGTGCATAAGCAACGATGACGGATGACGTGAATTCCGGGTTGGAATCCAGGGTCAGGCTGTACTCGATAATGTGCTTGTGCTCGCCGTTCAGGCCGGTCACACCGGTACGGAAAACAAAGCCGCCGTGCGGGATACCGCTGTGGTCACGCTGCAGTTCCTCTTCGGTAATGAAGTGAACGGTGGTGTCATAATCGGAGAAGTAGTTCGGCATGGTGACTATTTCCTTCTCGATACGTGCAAGGTCTGCGCCTTCCTCGGCAACGACGAAGCACTCTCTGGTGTGCTTTTCACGGGTGGTCAGTTCCGGATTCTCGCCGTTACGAACGGCTTCCAGCGCTGCCGGAACCGGAATGGTGTACTGCTTGGCATTCTTAACGCCTGCAATACGGCGGATGGCATCGGAATGGCCCTGGCTGACGCCCTTGCCCCAGAAGGTATAATCATGGCCTTCCGGCAGAACGCAGTTTGCGTACAGGCGGTTCAGAGAGAACATGCCCGGGTCCCAACCGCAGGAGATCAGTGCCGTGTGGCCGGTCTCGGCTGCCGCCTTGTCAACATTGGCAAAATGTACCGGAACATTGGCATGAGTGTCAAAGCTGTCGATGACATTGAAATACTGTGCATACTCGGGGGTCTGTACCGGAAGATCCGTGGCGCTGCCGCCGCAGATGATCAGGACATCGATCTCGTCCTTATGGGCGATGGCATCGTCCACATGATATACCGGAACGCCTTCCGTCATCAGCGTAAGCGAAGCCGGATCACGTCTCGTAAATACTGCCGCCAGCTCCATGTCCGGATTCTGACGGATGGCACATTCCACACCACGGCCTAAATTGCCGTATCCTAAAATACCGATTTTCATTCGTTAAATTCTCCTCTGCTGCGAATTAAGTGTACAACTGATAAACATTATACAGTAACCGCGCCCGCGATGCAATAAAAAAGGATGTTGTCAGGCAAGCATCACCTAAAAAGAAAAAAGAGCTGCAGGCCTCCCGCAGCCCTTTTTCTTTTTATTTCCGCGCCGTGTTTTTCTCGCGCTTCAGCACGTACAGCGGCGTTGTTTCGTCGTAATCATATTCCCAGGAACTGTATTCGACCGTTTTATCATCGTTCCGGACGCCCAGATAGACCTTGGCGGTCTCGCCGTCGGCATCGATGAACAGCGCGTATTCCGGAGCGACTTCATCGCCATCCCAGGCAAATACCATGTCATCATCGATCAGTCTCCATGAGCACTGCGGAGTCCGGAAATGCTCGTTATCCAGGTTCAGAAAGATCATTCCGTCCGTCCCGATGTGGATGTATTGATCACCGTAGCTGTATTTTCCCCGGATCGTGCGGACCGTGGAGTTGTACCGTTTGCTGATTCCGATCAGGACGATCGTCCCGGCGGCAAGCACTGAAAGAACGACAAACAGTCCAATCAGATTCTTGTTCTTTTTAAAAAAAGCCTTCATAAGCTTACCCCTTCCTCACGCGGATCAGAAGTACATGCCCCTCCTTCACGGAAACCGCGGCCGTTCTTCCCGGAAGCGGTTCATTGCTGATACCAAGCGGAAATTCCGTTGTAAGTTCAGCGTCCCGGAGCGGGTAATACGCGTCCGTCACATCGATCCCGCGCGCGATTCCGTAAATGTTTAAAAGCGAAAAATACGGGAACCGGTCGGGAATATACTTCGGTTCGGTGCCGACGATCTCCATTTCGGAATAATCGTCCAGAATGACAGCCTTTTTACCGAGGTTGTCGAGCATTTCAAGAATAGCCACATTCCCCAGCGTGTGGTCCAGACGGTTGCCGACCACACCGATCAGAAGGAATTCCTCAAACCCGCGCTTCACCGCTTCTTTCACTGCAAACACCGTGTCCGTATCGTCCTTTTCATGAGGAAGGACGATCGTTTCAATGTCCGCATGCGGGTTTTCGTGCGAGTCAAAGTCGCCGATGATCAGCGACGGCTCACGCAGAAGCCCCTCCCGGTGCTTCAGTCCGCAATCGCAGTAGATCATATAATCATTGTCCGTTAAAGCCGCGCGTACAGTCCCGTAATCTCCGATGGCCGCACCGCCCACGATCACACATCGTTCCATTTTATCCCTCACTCAGCCTTTGCGGGCCGCTTTTCAAGAATTCTCCGTTCAAACCGCTGTTACTCAACGCCCCGCACCGCAAGCTCCATCAGCTTGAGTGTGGTCAGGCAGGACTTTTCCACCGCATCCATCGGCATGAACTCGCAGCGCGAATGGAAATTGTGCGCGCCGGTGAAATAGTTCGGCGTCAGAATGCCTTTCGTGGAAATGAAGGAACCGTCCGTGCCGCCGCGCATGGCGATGGTCTTCGCCGCGATCCCCAGTTCATCGAGCGCCTGATAGAGCGCGTCGATGCACTTCCGGTTATCCTCCCGGACCGCATCGTAAATATTCGCGTACGTATCGGAAAACGTCAGGCTCATATTCGCCTTTGGATGCTTGAGCTTTGTCATTTCAAGCGCCGCCCGCAGGATCTCCTTTTTGTGCTCATAGCCCGCCTTACTGTGGTCGCGGATGTTCATGGAGACCGTGCAGTTCAATACATCGGACTGAATGCCGGTGACCCAGATGTAGCCCTCCTTCTTTTCCGTATGCTCCGGCGTTTCCGCCCGCGAAAGAAGGTTGATAAAGTCCACGGCGACCATGACCGGGTTTACCAGATTGTTTTTTGAGGACATCGGATGCGCGGTCACACCGCGGATCTCCAGCTTAACGGAGCCCGCATTGAAAGTCTCGTAGACGACCTCGCCGAGTGCGCAGCAGTCGATGGTATACGCAAAATCCACCGGGAACTTTGCATAGTCCATGGCCTTGGCACCCAGAAGCCCGACCTCCTCATCCGGTCCGAACGCGTAGTAGATCTCCCCGTGAGGGATCTCCGGATGGGCCTTCAAAACCTCCAGCGCCGTCATCATGTTCGCAATGGCCGCTTTATTGTCCGCACCGAGCACCGATGTACCGTCGCTCACGATGATATCCTCGCCGATGTGCTGAAGAAGCTCCGGATGCTCCGCCTCGCTGATGTAGATCTGCTTTTCCGCATTCTGGCAGATATCGCCGCCCTGATAATTCCGGACAATGTGCGGGTGCACTTCCGGGGACATGGCCACATCGACCGTGTCCAGATGCGCCATCCAGCCCACGACCGGCACCGGTGCGTGCCCTTCGGGAAGACGTGCGGGAAGATGCGCGGTGACCACACAATGCTCACTGATCTCAATATCCACCATTCCGAGCTCTTCGAGTTCCTTCATAAGAAGCTTTGCAAGCGTCCATTGGCCGGGCGTACTGGGCACTCCGGAAACGCCGCTCTTACTCTGTGTTTCAATGGCCGCATAACGGAAGAATTTCTCCGTCAGCACCTCCTTAAGATCCATATCCTCAAACATAAAAGCATCCTTTTCATATGCGCGGCCGTTCCGCATTCTTTCCTGCTCATTCATCCGCGCTCTTTCCTGCATCATAACACACCGCAGCGCGTTATGCCAGTACCCGCTTCCGCGACTTTCAGGCAAAACGGCCATTTCCGGCAGCGTCCGTCATTTCCGCTTTACACCGCCCGCAAACCCGCTATAATCTAAATTAAGAAGCATTTCGACCCCCCCCCACGGAGGAACACTCATGAAATACGGAAAAATCCAGTTTATCGAAAAGCCTGTTTCGCACCTTTTTTTCGGTACCACGTCACTCCCCGGCCGGACGGACGCCTTCTCCGATCTGGATTGCGCTTACGAAAACGGTATCAACACCTTTGACACCGCACGTGTCTACGGCGCCGGAGAGTCGGAGGAGATCCTCGGTGCCTGGATCCGCGAGCGCGGCCTTCAGGACGAGGTCACGATCCTGTCCAAATGCGGTCACTTTGACCTTGCGACCCGCGTAAACCGTGCAAACCGTGCCGGTATGATCGAAGACATCGACCTGACGCTTCAAAGCATGAAGCTTGAGCACATCGACCTCTACCTGCTCCACCGCGATGACGAAACCGTACCCGTTGCGGAATTTGTGGAGACTTTCAATGATATGAAGAAGGCCGGTAAGATCGACGCATTCGGCGGCTCCAACTGGACTCATAAGCGCCTGCAGGAGGCCAATGATTATGCCCGGCTTCACGGGTTGCAGCCCTTTACGGTCTCCAGCCCGAACTACGGTGTGGCGGAACAGTCCTTTGACATCTGGGGAGGCGGCTGTGTGACCATCGCCGGTCCGGCGGAAAAGGAAGCCCGCGCGTGGTACCGGGAGCATCAGATGCCGGCCATCGCCTACTCTTCTCTGGGCTGCGGCATGTTCTCCGGCAAGGTCCGAAGCAACGATCCGGAGGGCATCCGGAATTATATGAACGAGGCCGCTGCACAAGCTTACGGCACGGAACGGAATTTCCGCAAGCTGGCCGCCTGTGAGATGCTGGCAGAAAAATACAACACTACAGTCCCTGTCATTGCACTGTCCTGGATGCTTCATCAGGACTTGAACGTCTTTGGTCTGTTCTCCTCTCGGGACCCGGAACGCATCCGGGAAAACGTCCGCGCAACCGACCTTGTGATGGCGCCGGAGGATGCAGCCCTCTTAAGCGCAGACGACTGATCAAATCAACAAACCGCCGGACTTTGAAAACTGCACAAAATCCGGCAGTATTGTTCTCGCCCTTTTGTGATTTGTTATAATTTTAACAAATATATCGATTTTCCTCTTGATTTCCGCGTAATAATATGTTATTTATTTAACGAGCGATAAAACTGCTCGTTATTTGAAACATTATGAGACACCGATAAGGAGGATATCCAATGGTCAATTACGAAATCACCGACAGCGTTGAATCCCTGTCCCGCACGATTGCCCGTGTACGTAAAGCACAGGCCGAATATGCACACTTCACCCAGGAGCAGGTCGATGCCATTTTCTTAGCCGCTGCTTCCGCTGCCGATCAGGCACGCATCACGCTTGCAAAGCAGGCCGTTGCGGAAACCGGCATGGGCATCGTTGAAGATAAAGTCATCAAAAATCACTACGCAAGTGAGTATATTTACAACGCGTACCGTGATACCAAGACCTGCGGTGTCCTGGAAGAGGATAAAGCGGCCGGCATCAAGAAAGTCGCCGAGCCCATCGGCCTTGTAGCGGCTGTCATCCCGACCACGAACCCGACCTCTACCGCCATCTTCAAAACGCTTCTTGCGCTGAAGACCCGCAACGGTATCATCATCAGCCCGCATCCGCGCGCCAAGAATTCCACCATCGCCGCATCCAAGGTCGTTCTGGAAGCCGCTGTTAAAGCCGGCGCTCCGAAGGACATCATCTCCTGGATCGATGTTCCCTCCCTTGAAATGACCAACATGATCATGAAGGAATCCGACATCATCCTGGCAACGGGCGGCCCCGGCATGGTCACCGCCGCTTACTCTTCCGGTAAGCCGGCACTCGGCGTAGGCGCAGGCAATACCCCGGCCATCATCGACGACTCCGCCGATCTCACTCTGGCCGTCAACTCCATCATCCATTCCAAGACCTTCGATAACGGTATGATCTGCGCTTCCGAGCAGTCCGTCATCGTTCTGGACAAGGTCTATGACGCCGTCCGTGCGGAGTTCGCCGCACGCGGCTGCTACTTCTTAAATGACGAGGAGACCGAAAAGGTCCGCAAGACCATCATCATCAACGGTGCGCTGAATGCTCGCATCGTCGGTCAGAAGGCTGCAAAGATCGCAGAGCTTGCAGGCGTTACCGTTCCGGAGAAGACCAAGATCCTGATCGGCGAGGTCGAATCCGTTGAGCTTTCCGAAGAGTTCGCTCACGAAAAGCTGTCTCCGGTACTTGCAATGTACCGCGCTTCCGACATTCAGGACGCCTTTGCCAAGGCTGAGGTCCTGGTTGCCGACGGCGGCTATGGCCACACCTCTTCCATTTACCTGAATACGGTCACCGAGCAGGACAAACTGAATGAGTTTGCTTCCCGTATGAAGACCTGCCGTATTCTGGTCAACACTCCGTCCTCACACGGCGGTATCGGTGATCTTTACAACTTCAAGCTCGCTCCGTCTCTTACCCTGGGCTGCGGCTCGTGGGGCGGCAACAGCGTTTCCGAAAACGTTGGCGTAAAGCACCTGTTAAATATCAAGACCGTGGCTGAGAGGAGAGAGAACATGCTTTGGTTCAGAGCACCTGAGAAAGTATATATGAATAAGGGCTGCCTGCCGGTTGCTCTTGAGGAACTGAAGAACGTGCTTGGAAAGAAGCGCGCATTCATCGTAACGGATAACTTCCTGTACACGAACGGTCATTCCAGACCGATCGAAGAAAAGCTGGAAGAGATGGGCATCGCCTATACCTCCTTCTTCGATGTCGAGCCGGATCCGACGCTGGCATGCGCAAAGCGCGGTGCCGAGCAGATGCGCGCCTTCCGTCCCGATGTGATCATCGCCCTGGGCGGCGGCTCCGCAATGGACGCGGCAAAGATCATGTGGGTCCTGTACGAGCATCCGGATGTCGACTTCATGGATATGGCAATGCGCTTCGTTGATATCCGCAAGCGTATCTACACCTTCCCGAAGATGGGTGAGAAGGCTTACTTCATCGCAATCCCGACTTCCGCAGGTACCGGTTCCGAAGTCACCCCGTTCGCCGTTATCACCGATGAGACCACCGGTATCAAGTATCCGCTGGCAGACTACGAACTGATGCCGAACATGGCGATCGTAGACGCAGATTACCACATGACCGCACCGAAGGGTCTGACCTCCGCATCCGGTATCGACGCTGTTACCCATGCGCTTGAGGCTTATGCTTCCATGCTGGCTACCGATTACACCGACGGCCTTGCGATCCGTTCCCTGCAGACCATCTTCGAATACCTGCCGCGCGCTTATGAGAACGGTCAGAACGATCCGGTCGCAAGAGACAAGATGGCCGGTGCCGCAACCATGGCCGGTATGGCTTTCGCCAATGCTTTCCTGGGTGTCTGCCACTCCATGGCACACAAGCTCGGCGCATTCCATCACCTGCCGCACGGTGTTGCAAACGCACTCATGATCGATGAGGTCCTCCGTTTCAACGCCTCCGAGGTTCCGGTCAAGATGGGTACCTTCCCGAAGTACGATCATCCGCACACTCTGGCCCGCTACGCGGAGGTTGCAGACGCACTGAAGTGCGCCGGCACGACCGATGAAGAGAAGCTGGAAAGCCTGATCGCAAAGATCGACGAGCTCAAGGAGCGCGTGGGCATCAAGAAGGCCATCCGTGATTATGTTCCGAATGAAGAAGATTTCCTGGCACGCCTGGATGACATGGTCGAGCAGGCATTCGACGATCAGTGCACCGGCGCCAACCCGCGCTACCCGCTGATGAGCGAGATCAAGCAGATGTACCTGAACGCTTACTACGGCGTCCATGAAGAGATTTAAGGAGGCAGCTCATGAATTTTGACAGAATCATTGCAGTCCGTAACAAAAAGACGATCTATCGTGACGGTGACCGCTGCATCAAGGTCTTCAACGAAGATTATTCCAAGGCCGATGTCCTCAACGAGGCACTGAACCAGGCCCGCGTCGAATCCACGAACCTCAACATTCCGAAGGTCCTGGAAGTCACCATGATCGAAGGAAACTGGGCCATCGTCTCCGAATACATCCCGGGCAAGACCCTTGCCCAGCTGATGGAGGAAGAACCGGAAAAGAAGGACGAATACCTGAATATGTTCGTCGATCTTCAGCTCCGGATGCACAGCGAAGTCTGCCCGACCCTGAACAAGCTGAAGGACAAGATGAACACAAAGATCTCCGCTGCCGATCTGGATGCAACGACCCGCTACGACCTTCACACCCGCCTGGAAGGTATGCCCAAGCACAACAAGCTGTGCCACGGCGATTTCACCCCGTCCAACGTCATCGTTTCCGAAGACGGAACGCTTTACATCCTGGACTGGTCTCATGCCACCCGCGGCAACGCTTCCGCAGATGCTGCCCGCACCTACTTACGTTTCTGGTTAAAGGGCGATGAGGAGGATGCCAAGAAGTATCTGAATCTGTTCTGCAAGAAGAGCGATACCGCAAGACAGTACGTGGAAAAGTGGCTTCCGATCGTTGCCGCTTCCCAGTCTGTGAAGGGCAACGCGCACGAACGCGAGCTTCTTCTGACCTGGGCTTCCGTTGTGGATTACGAATAATACCGTTTTGCAGGTCTGGTTTCATAGTTTTATTATTCTATCTTTATTTTCTGCGAATAATTCGGTATAATACTATTTGCGGATACGGCAGGTGCGGTCTTCTGCATCTGCCGTTTTTATTTTCTTTATTGTCAGTTTGGAAGGCGAGTTAATCAATGAGAAAGTTTGATACAAAAGTACAACATCTGAAATACAAGGTCCTGCGAGAGGTTGCCCGTCTGGCATGGGAGGACCAGCTGCTCGATCATATCATCGATATCCCGAAGACCATCGTCCCGGGAAAGATCCCGACCATGCGCTGCTGCGTTTACAAGGAGCGTGCCATCGTTACCGAGCGTGTAAAGCTGGCTATGGGCGGCAACAAGAAGAACCCGAATATCATCGAGGTCCTGGACATTGCCTGCGATGAATGCCCGGCGGCCGGCTATGAGGTCACGGACTCCTGTCGCGGCTGTCTTGCGCATCGCTGCGAAGATGTCTGCAAGCGCGGCGCTATCTCCTTTGACTATAATCATGTGGCGCACATCGACAAGACCAAGTGTGTGGAGTGCGGCCAGTGTGCCAAGGTGTGCCCGTATACCGCGATCGCAAATCGCAAGCGCCCCTGTCAGAACGCTTGTAAGATCAAAGCCATTACGATCGGCGATGACAATGCCGCACACATCGACAATGAGAAGTGCATCTCCTGCGGTGCCTGTGTTTACCAGTGCCCGTTCGGTGCCATCATGGATAAGTCCTTCATTCTGGATGTGATCTCCATGCTGAAGAATGCAAAGGAAGGCGGCAGTCATGTTTACGCGGTCATCGCGCCGGCCATTTCAAGCCAGTTCTCATACGCAAAGCGCGGACAGGTCGTCAGCGGCCTGAAGGCCCTCGGCTTCCATACGGTCGTTGAGGCGGCCCTCGGTGCGGACATCGTTTCGGATTCCGAAGCAAAAGAGCTGGTGGAAAAGGGCTTCTTAACGAGTTCCTGCTGCCCGGCTTTTGTAAAATACATTGAGACTGCATTCCCGACGTTAAAGGAGCATATTTCACATAACCTTTCCCCGATGGCAGCCATCTCCGCTTACATCAAAAAGGTCGATCCCACGTGCAAGGTCGTCTTCATCGGCCCGTGTACCGCAAAGAAGATGGAGATCCAGAAGGACAGCGTAAAACCGTACGTGGATTCCGTACTGACCTTTGAAGAGCTGCAGGCGCTGTTTGACAGCCGGGATCTGGAGATCATGGAAATGGAAGAGCTTCCGCTGGATAACGCGTCCTTCTTCGGACGTATTTTCGCACGGAGCGGCGGTCTGACCGATGCGGTCCTGCAGGCGCTGAAGGAACAGGAAAGCGATTTTGAAGTCAAGCCCTGTGTCTGCGACGGTATCGAAGCCTGCCGTACGGCACTGCTCAAGAAGAGTAAGAACGTGCTGGATGCGAACTTCATCGAAGGTATGGCGTGCCTGGGCGGATGCATCGGCGGTGCGGGTTGTCTGACACACGGTGAAAAGAACCGCGCTCTGGTCGATAATTACGGTCGCGATGCTATGGAGCAGACCATTCAGGGTGCGCTGAAGCAGCTGCAGTAACTTATAAATGACCTGTCACCGAAAGCGGTGTACAGTCGTAAGATAAAAAGCGACGTATGGTCGTGAAACAAAAAGGCTGTGAAGGAAAAATCCTTCACAGCCTTTTCTTTATGCCATTCCTTCGGCATGATCATTTAATTCTCTTCAGTACTTCTGCCACGGAGATTCCCTGCGCCTTAGCGATGCGGGAAATGTCGTCGTATTCGTACTTTTCACGTGTCACGCCATAACCGGTAGAGGTCTTTTTACGGACCGGGCCGAATTCGGTCTCGACCGTTTCGCTCTTTCTCCACAGCATGTAGCGCTTCATCACGTTCTCGCGGATGCCGATGGTCGTCGTGTACTTGAAGATCTCACGCGCGATCTTCTCGCGGTCGTCCATGCGGCAAAGTGCGGACAGCACCACGCCCGGACGGTTCTTCTTCATGCCGACCGCGGTCGTGTAGACCTCCAGCGCGCCGGCATCGTACAGACGGTCCATCGCAAAGCCGATGGCTTCTGCAGTCATATCGTCGATGTTGCAGGAAAGCTCCGCAGCTTCACCGGTGGAATCCTCCGTCTCACCGAGCATGGCGCGAACGCAGTTTGCCATCTCGAAGTCCTTCTTGCCCATGCCGTAGCCGATGGCCGTGGTCTTCATTACGGGCATGTCACCGAACCTCGTTGCGAAATGCTTGAGCAGAGCCGCGCCGGTCGGGGTGCACAGCTCGCCGCGAATGCGGCCGCCGTAGATCGGTGCGTCCTTTAAAATATAAGCCGTAGCCGGAGCCGGGACCGGAAGAATGCCGTGTGCGCAGTGCACATGGCCGCTGCCAACGTGGACCGGGGAGACGATGATCTGATCCGGCTGCAGGCGCTCCATCAGGAGGCAGACGGCGGTAACATCGGCGATGGCGTCCATCGTGCCGACTTCGTGGAAGTGGATCTCCGTGACCGGGACACCGTGTGCGGCACTCTCCGCCTCGGCAATCAGTGAATAAACTGAAAGGATATCTGCGCGGACTGCGCTCGAAACCGGCAGATGCTCAATGATATGCTCGATCTCATGAAGGCCGCTGTGGTGATGTGCGTGGCCATGGTCATGTTCATGCTCATGCTCATGGTCGTGATGATGCTCATGCGCGTGATCATGCTCGTGGTCATGATGATGCTCATGCGCGTGATCATGCTCATGGTCATGATGATGCTCATGCGCGTGATCATGCGCATGGTCGTAATCATGGTCGTGCGATTCTTCTTCCGCACCCTCCCACGTGACCGTCATATGTGTGCCGGTGATTCCGCACTTCACGGAAGCCTCTTTTTTAAATTCAACCCCCGGGATGCCAAGCTCGTTGAGTTCCCGGACAAACGCCGCGGGATCCGGAAGGAGTTCAATTAACGCTGCCGTGAGCATATCGCCCGCAGCACCCATTCCACAGTCCAAATATAAAGTCTTCATAAATCAAATTCCTCCTGCTCGTTGCAAAGCAAACTGATTATATCACACTTTTATGGAATTACAATCGCGGAAGCATGATGACATCGGAATTTGCCCCGCGCCTTGCCGTCCGTTCGTCACACCGGCAGGCTCTCCGGCCTCGCCGTCCGTTCGTCACACCAGCAAGCTCTCCAGCTTCGCCGTCCGTTCGTTATAGACGAGCGCCGCCTTTGACACGCGGCGGCTTTCACCGAACATGCGGGAGACCGCGGCATCGACCGCTTCCGTAAACTCCTCCCCCGCCTTATTCTCCGCGAAGAAATTCAGCTCATCCAACTGCTTGAACGCCTTCTTTGTGATGTTGGAGGAGCCAAAAGTGATCTCCTTCTCCGTCATTAAAAGCTTGGTATGTACCATACAGGGCGATGCGTAGACCTCGATCCGTCCGCTGCTCTTTTCAAGAAGCTGCTTTGCGGTCATTTTGTTGAGATCGTCCTGGAAATTCGCACGTGCGGGAATCAGCACGCGCACCCTGACACCGCGCTCCGCTGCCGATGTGATCGCCTCCATAAACGCCGGAAGCGGCGAAAAATACGCCATGATCACGGTCAGTTCCTTCTCCGCTTCGCGGATCAGCCTGAGATACCGCGCTTCCATCCCGAAATACTTCTTTCCGGCTGCCGGTCTCTTCAAATTCATTTCAAACCATGGAGACAAAGCCTTCTCAGGATCCTTCCGCATGCCAAGAAACGCCCGTGTGATTTCCGGCTCGGTGACCTTGACCATAAGATCCCGGTATTCGCGCCCGCTGTAGTCGTGGCCGCACTCCTTGTTTTCCACGTTGATGCCGCCAAGGATCAGGACCTCATCATCAAAAACATAAAACTTGGAGTGATCATATTTATAGTCCGCGCTGAAACGCACATTTTCATGCGCAAGAAATTTCTTAAGAAGCGTGCCGTCATCGTGGATCACCTTTTCCGGTGCCGCGCACCGGTCACGGTCGTAATGCCGGTGAAGATAATCGATCTTGATCTTCTCCGCCGGCGCTGTCTTCCGATGGAAAAACGACGTCCGGTCCTCTTCCGCCAGTTCGAGCACCGCGCCGTAGCGGTCCTTTGAAACCGTCACCTTCACCCCGCGTCTCGCTGCCGCAAGAAGCTCGCGGACCAGAAGATTTCCGATGTCATCGTTCCGCCAGATGAACATATTGACATCGACCGTTTTCTTCGCGTCTCTTATGCAATTGATGATCTCAGGGAACGCTGCCGCTCCGTTTTCAAGAAGCCTCAAAAAATCACCTCACTCTCCGATGATGTTCATTATAGCATAGATCCGCGATTTATGATAGAATGCGGTAAAGAAAGGAGGAAGCCATGCTCACATTCAACGATTACTGTAAAAAGGTCTTCGGCGAGAAGCTGTACAAGATCAGTCTGGATGCCGGCATGACCTGTCCGAACCGCGACGGGACCAAGGGAACACGCGGCTGCATCTTCTGCTCGGAGGGAGGAAGCGGGGATTTTGCGGAGCCGCTGTACGACGAGGGGCGCAGAGATGCGCGGTCCGTAAATATCTGCCGCGCCACGCTCGATGAAAGCATCGAACGCGCAAAAGCCCGTCTCTCCAAAAAGTATCACGGAACGCGCTACATCGCCTATTTTCAGGCCTACACAAACACCTATGCGCCGGTCGAACACCTTCGCAGCCTTTTCCTGCCGGTAATCCTCCGGGAGGACATCGCCGCGCTGTCCGTTGCGACCCGGCCCGACTGCCTCCCGGACGATGTCATCGCCCTCCTCCGCGAACTGAACACCATCAAACCGGTCTTCGTGGAACTGGGACTCCAGACCATCCACGAGCGGACCGCAGCCTGCATCCGCCGCGGTTATCCGCTTTCCGATTACGATCGCGCCGTCCGTCTTTTAAACGCCGCCGGTATCCATGTGATCACGCATGTGATCCTTGGGCTTCCCGGTGAGAGTAAGGAAGACATGCTGGCCACCGTAACGCACGTCTGTAACGCAAAAAGCGGCGGTATCAAGCTCCAACTGCTTCATGTCCTGAAAGGCACCGACCTTGCGGAAGAGTACGAATACGGGGCGTTTTTGACGCTTTCCGAGGACGCCTACTTTGACATTCTGGAGGCCTGCTGCCACATCCTCCCGGACGATATGGTCGTCCACCGGCTGACAGGTGACGGCCCCAGGGCGCTTCTTTTGGCCCCCCTCTGGAGCACTGATAAAAAGCACGTTCTGAACCGGCTGAACCTGATGCTGGAAGACCTGAAGAATAACGGGTAAAAAGTCCCCGGACTCGCACCTGTCATAAAGCATAAAAGAACCGCGAAAGCGCCTCTGCTTCCGCGGTTCTTTGTTTTCTCAGGATCTTCTCCTGCTTCCCTTTGCGCGCCACATATACGCGTACACCGCGCCGATCACACCGCCGATGATATGGGTCAGGTGCGAAACATTGTCCGCGGTGAACAGGCCTTCATAGATCTGCTCGCCCAAATACAGGACCGTCACCAGGATGAAGGTGAGCGGTACCTCGCGATCACGGATGCCGATGGCCGCGCTCAGCATAATGAATGCAAATACCACGCCGCTTGCGCCGAGAAGCGCCGCGCCCGGGAAGAAGATGAAATGCACGATGCCGGTGATCAGCGCCGTCACCAAAATGACGATCGCGATCTTACCGGAGCCGTATCGCTCCTCCAGACCGGGTCCCACAAGAAGGATCAGCATAATATTGTTGATCAGATGACTGATGGACGAATGGCCAAACACGTGACCGATGAAACGGAAATAGGTAAACAGGCTGCGCATCGGCGAGCGGTACACCGAAAACAGCATCGTGTTGCTCTTTCCGAGGGTCAGAAAATTGACAGCCAGCACGACCACACACAGAAAGGTGTAGCCCAGAATGACCGGCGCATTCAGTACGATTTTGTATCTCTTATTGTTCATGTCTCAGTCCTCACTTCAGATCTGTAACGACCTTTACATCCAGCCGCCCGTTCTCCGACACGGCGGACAGTCCGTCCAGTTTACCGTTTCCGAGCTCCAGCCCGTAACGGACACCTTTATATTCCAGAATCAGTTTCCTTTCTTCTTCGGCAATGATCCGCGCCAGATGATTTCCCGGCCGGCCGATACGCGCCGTGACACGGAACTCCTTCTCCGCCCTGAAAGCGAAAGCATTCTCCGCAAGCACCGCGGTCAGCCCGCCGAGCCGGACCTCCGCCCGGTCTTTTCCGGTCTCGCGGAAGATCATGTCGTCATAGGTGAAGCGTTCGCCGTTCTCTCCGGTGAACCAAAGGCCCGCCAGCACACCGTTTCCGGTGTTCCGGTTTCCGTCGATCACGGGAAGCGACTCGTAAGAGGCTTCATTCGCCGTGCAGACCGTTTCCTCGTACGGATCGGTCACGCAGTCGCTGAACAGGTGCAGATCGCGGATGTGCATCTCGCCCGCATCACCGTGCAGGTTGATCCGGTAGAACCGTGACGAATACCACACGGTATCCTTTTCCGGGTCGTTAAACGCGCCGTGGGCCGTAATGGCCGATGCAGGCGTCATCTCATACGTTTCTTTGTACCATCGGCCGCTTTCGCCGAGGGTCTCCACGGTCAGCTTCCCTTCCGTCTGAAGACGCGCGAATTCCGGGAACTGATACTCCAGTCCGCCGCGCATGTCCGGCCAGCCAAAGCTGTTTTCCTGCCCGGCCTGTGCATAGCCGAAGGACAGGCATTCACCGTTAAAATTCTCTTTCAAATACCAGTCGGTCCAGGCCGGAATTCCGCCGCCACCCTGTTTTTCATCCACATAGACCGGTTCCAGGGTCACAACGCCCTGAATATCGGAGACCGCACCGGTCACGCTGACACCGTGATCATACTGGTAGACCGGGTCCGGACCCAGCATGCGGAATAACGGCACCGGGATCCTGTTTTCCGGAGAAACGGCCGGCAGAAAAACATTGTTTTTGCTCGGGTAATAGGCCTGGTTGTAATAGCCGCCCCACAGTGTGTATCCGTCCGTGCCGTACTGTTCCTTGCAATTGCAGAGGGCGTCGATCGTATACTTTTCCGTGATGTAACGCACGGTACGGGAATCGTAGACCCAGGAGCCGAAGACACGCGGGTAATAGCCAAAGACTGCACGGAATTTTTCAAACAGTGCATCGACCAGGATCTCGCGCTGCTCTCCGGTGTAGCCCATGGAAAAACCGCAGTGTACATGCCAGTCCCACGGGAACCGGCCGGTCCAGGTCATCCCGCAGGCTTCCGCCTGCGGCTGGACGATCTCATGCCACACACCGAGTTCAAACCGGGCCGGATCCAGGCCCTTTAACAACTCCGTGAACTCCGGCATCAGCATCGCGTCGTACTGAATCAGGAAGGTGCCTTTCAGGCCCAGCTCCTTCAATAGACGGATCTGCTCCTTTACGGGTGTCACGAGGTCCATCTCCATGCGCGGTTCACAACCGCGGATAAAATTGACGATATTGACGATCTGTTTCTTCATCCTGCTCTTTCCTTACGGATCTATTTACTGCCTTTTGCCAGATCTTTAACGACTTCGCCCGCCATGATGAGTCCCACGACCGGCGGTACGAACGCGCTGCTGCCCGGGATGTCGCGCTTCAGCGTATCCGGGTCCACGCCTGCTTCCTCCGCTTCGGCGAGGCGGTTCTTCAGGGCGGCGTCCGTGTCCGGGCGGCTGGCGATCTCATCGGAATAAACGACCTTCAGCTTCTTTACGCCGCGCTTTTTCAGTTCGCGCCGCATGACGCGGGCCAGCGGACAGCCTTCGGTCTTGTAAATATCAGCCACCTTAAAGCGGGTCGGGTCCAGCTTGTTGCCGGCACCCATCGCGGAGATGACCGGGATGCCCAGTGCCTGCGCACGGAGAACGAGCTCGATCTTCGCGCTGACGGTATCCACACAGTCGACCACATAGTCGTACGTTTCAAAGGGGAATTCGTCCGCGTTTTCCGGGAGGAAGAAGCAGGGATGGACATCGACCCGGACATTCGGATTGATCTCCAGCATGCGTTCCTTCATGACGTCGGTCTTCAGCCGGCCCACAGTCTTATGCGTTGCGATGATCTGCCGGTTGATGTTGGTGACATTGACCGTGTCGCTGTCCACCAGATCAAACGCGGAAACTCCGCTTCGCACCAGAGCTTCGCAGACATAACCGCCCACCCCGCCGATGCCGAACACCGCCACCTTCGCCTTTTTCAGTTTTTCAACGCCTTCCGTTCCGAAAAGCAGCTCTGTTCTCGAAAACTGATCTACCATGTTGTGCTCCTGTCACGCGGGGCCGGCCGGTAAAGCCGGGCTCCGCCGCCTCGTCTTCCGCTTAATCCTTGTATAACAGCCACGGCAGGAAATGATGGATCTGCTTTCTCCACCACGGCCAGTCGTGATTCACGTCGTAGCCCCAGAAATCGACCCACGAATGAATGCCCTTGGAATCCATGGCATTTCTCAGAAGGTCCGTGGTCCTGCGGCCCTCGTCCTCCCATGCGCCCTGACCGACGCAAAACGCAATGCGGCGCTCGTTATACAGGTCGATGTACGGATGATCCGCCGGCATATTGCCGATGAACGCGATCGGGGAATTCTGATACAGTGTGTCATTGCTGAAACCGTTCCAGAAATAAGCGGTATCATAGCAGCCACTGCAGCCCAGAACGCCGCTGAACAGGTCGGGGCGGCGCAGGAAGGTGATGGCGGCATGTGTTGCGCCAAGGCTGAAGCCGGTGACGATCGGAGCCTGCCAGCCACCGTTCTTTTCACGGATCAGCGGATATGCCTCCTCGGTGATGTAGTGGAAATAGCGCTCCTGCATCCAGGCACGCCAGCCCGGATCGCCGTTGGTATCCGACCAGCTTTCAAGGTCGATGGTATCGACCGTAAACAGCTGGATCTCTCCGTTCTCAATATAATCCGCCAGTGTCTCCGGCATCTGGAATCCCTCCCAGTTGTCGCACTTGCCGTCCTGGCACGGGAATGCGATCAGCGGCGTGCCCGCGTGACCATGCACCAGAATGTTCATGTCGCGCTCGAGCCAGCTGCTGTAATGTGTGATCCATTCTCTGTTCATTCAATTCTCCTCTTTACTGTTCCAGTTCATCATGCAGGGACCAGCCATCCACATACGGGATCTCCGGTACCCAGTCGGTGTCGTGTACGATCTCCATCTTCAGCGCCTTGACCGGACACTTGACGACGCAGTTGCCGCAGCCCTTGCACTTATCCGGGTCCACTACGGCTTTGCCATCGACCACATGGACCGCGTCATAATTACAGATGCGTTCGCATGCACCGCAGCCCACACAGCGGGACTCGATGGTCTTCGGGCGGAAGCGGCTGGGCTTCCGGATGTCCGTGTAGCCGACCTGCTCGTAGTAATTGACCGCGCAGCAATCCGGGCAGCAGGAGCAGACATAGGTCGTATCACGCGTATTCGGCGTCATGTATACGACATCCGAATGGTCGCTTTCATACAGGCGCTGCATAGCCTCTTCCATATTCGGATGGTAGGTCTCATCGCCGTTCTTTTTTGTGTAAAACTCTGCCTGGCGGTTGAAGGAATAGCAGTGCGAGTTCGCGTTTGAGGTCTCATTCAGACCGCTCTCGCAGAATTCCGGATCATACTCGCCCTTGGAAAGGTAGGACTTGTAGCAACGGCAGACACACTGCGCCGTGATCATCGTATTCGCGCGGACATTGTGCTCCATGAGCTCCTTCATGTTCTCGCAGTACATGACACCCGGCAGGTTCTTGATGGATTCGTATTTCGGAATGACGCGCATCTCGTATTTCAGCATTTCCGCAACTTCCGGAATGTAATCGAATTTGACCCACGCGTCCATCAGGGCATATTCCTGAAGATGCGGTGCCCAGTCCAGCTTCAGCGCATTTCTTCCCAGGCCGATGCTGTCTCGGAACGCCATGGAATTTGCGTGCGGGCTGTAAACGGGCGGGTCGGCCACGTTGGACTTTAAGATCGTGGACAGCTTTTCCATGTCATAGAGCTCCTTCGCGGTCACTTCCGGATCCAGACCCAGTTTTTCCGCGACCTCCGCCGCCGTGGCGGGGAGCTGCATGACCATTTCCATCTCATGCTTGGAATAGACCTTGCTTAACAGATACGGAAGAATATAATAATTCGGTGACTGCCGTGCATACACCTTGGAGCCTTCAATATACACCGGATCCAGTTCCGGAAGCGGGCTTCCGAGGATCCCTTCAACGATTTTCAGCTGTTCTTCTTTGGATAACATGGCTCAAACTCCCTTCATGGATCAATTGATCGTTTTCACTTTTTCGTGCGGCATTTCCGCTTCATCGAGCATCCAGCGCACCAGGTCTCCGGCGATGGGCATCGCCAGCTCTTCCGTGGCCTCCAGCCCCATCAGGTTCATCTTCTGTACATCCTTTGATTTCGGGATCGCGCCAAGGTAGCGAATGCCCTTTTCGGAAAGCGCCTCCTTGATGAATTCCTCCGTATCCTCGTCCTCACACTTGTTGATGATAGCGCGCACACGGCGGATGCCGAGTCCCTCCGCCATATACTGAATGCGTTCCGCCAGCTCGATGGCCTCCGCGGACGGCTCCACCGGGATCAGGATCGTATCCACATACTGCTCAAAGCCGCGGCCAAAGCTTTCCAGGCCGGCTTCCACATCGACCAGGACGATCTCCTTGTTCCGGGGCGTCAGGTTGGACATCAGACGGCGCGCACGGGCGTCGATGGAGCACGCGCACGCGATCAACGGATCCGTGATCTTGCCCGCGATCATTACACCCTTCAGGCGGTTCCACTCCACAAATCGATCGCCGATATCGTCAAAATACAGCGGATCGCGCTTGAAGAAATCCGGGTCGGAAAGTGCCTCGATCTCCTCGGGTTCCTCATCCGTCAGCACCATCAGCACCTCCGGGCTCTTTTCCGCACCGATCTTCCGCCACAATCCCGCATTGGAGCTGTCCGTATCCAGGACCAGCGTGCGGTAGCCGTAATACTCGAGCGCCGACGCAAACAGCGCGGACACCGTGCTCTTTCCGCAGCCGCCCTTGCCGCAGACCGCGATTCTCCGGATCTTCAGTTCCGGATTCCGTTCAAGACCGTGCTCACGGATATATTCACGAATGATTCCCGTGGCTCTGAACTTTTCTTCCGCATTCGTCGCCTTGCACAGCCCGCAGTTGATGCAGCCCTCGCCGCTGTAATACTCCGCGCCGATCGGGCAGTGAAACAGTCCCATAGTACCTCCTGTTACGGCATAAAACAGCCGTATTCTTATAAATCATTGTATTTTTACTTTAACGGCTTGATCCGAACCTCGCCGCTGTTCAGTGCATGTAAACGGTCCTCCGGATCCCCCGGGTAATGGACCAGAAGATGGCAGTCCGCATCCACACCGACGGCCCTTGCCGTCCGGTACGGCGGATCTCCCGCCATGACCTCCACATCATGTCCGACCACCAGCTGCCGTTTTGCATATTCTTCAAGGAACGTACGCTCCGTCAGCGTCCGGTAGACCGGAAGGAATTCATTCAAAAACTCCGCAACGATCCTCGAACGGAGTCCCTTCTGCCGCGCGCTCTCCGCGCTTTCCGGGACCAGGCTTCCCGCTACCGTCCGGATCTCCTCCGGCCAGCCGCCTTCCGGCGTGTACAGGTTAAAACCGATGCCGAGCACCGCGTAATCCAGCTTCGCGGTCTCCATGGACAGCGCGCCTTCCGTCAGGATGCCGGCGACTTTACGGTCGTCCAGGAACAGGTCGTTGACCCATTTGATCCGGAGATCGCCCGCAGAAAGATTCTCGCACGCCTTCTCGCACGCCTTTGCCGATACCGCCGCTGCCGCCGCCGTGATCAGCACCGCGTCCTGCGCGGGGATCTCCGGCCGGAGAAGCACACTGAAATAAAGGCCCGTGTTCTTAGGCGAATAAAACGAGCGTCCCTGACGGCCCTTTCCGGCCGTCTGCTCCTCCGCCGCGATCACCAGTCCTTCCGGCGCGCCGTCCTGTCCGCGCGCTTTGAGGTCGTTATTCGTGGATCCGGTCCTTGCCACACACTCCACGCGGAAGAATGCTGCCGCTTCCGGCTCCAGAAACATACGGACGGTCTCTTCGGAAAGCGCGTCCGTGTTCTTAAGCAGCGCATAGCCGCGGTTGGTGGTACCATCGATCTCATAGCCTTCTTCCCGAAGCCGGCCGATGGCCTTCCAGACCGCTGCCCGCGTCACATTCAGCGTCTTTGCGATCTCCTGGCCGGAATAATACGTTCCCGGCGCCTCACAAAGCGTATTCAATACACGATCTTTTACCGTGATCTTTGCCATAACCTTTTATCAGTCCTCTTCCGCTGCCTTTTCTCTGTAGAACTTCTGCAGTTCGTAATATGCCATCTTCTTGTGTACGCGGTCCTCGGCGATCAGGCCCTTACGGTTGAAATACTGCTGGATCACGCTGGTACGGCGCGGGCAGCGGAAATCATAAAGGATCCACGGGCACATACCCTTGACATACGGGATCTTGCTCAGGATCTTGATCTGCTCCTCGTAAACGTACAGCTGATAATCCTCCGTGCCCTTATCGGACAGGGAACCGTGGTGGCCGTAGAGCGCATCGGCGCCGAATTCGGAAATGATGACCGGCTTGTCCGGGTTGCTGTTCTCAAAGAGCTGCGGCAGCTTTGCCCAGTCCGGAGAGTACCAGCCGTAGTATTCGTTCAGGCCGATGATATCGAGATAATCCGCCAGACGGTCCGCGATGGCATTCAGCTCCGCGCTGACCAGGCAGGCGGCAGAGACCATGCGGGTCTTATCGTTACGGTGTGCGCACTGCGCCAGACGGCGCATGAAGCTCAGACGCTCATCGGAATCCGCGTTTTCATTACCGACGGACCAGATGACGACGGACGCGCGGTTGTAGTCGCGGGTGATCATCTCAAGCAGCATGTTCTCTGCACATTCGTAGGTCTTCGCACGGCGGAAACGGATGGCCCAGTAGACCGGGATCTCCTCCCACAGCATGATGCCCACGCGATCGGCGATCCTGGACATCATCTCGGTGTGCGGATAATGTGCCAGACGCATGAAGTTGCAGCCCAGCTCCTTGGCATCGCGGAAGATGCGTTCACAGGATTCCGGCGTGGTGGCCTTGCCGAGCTCAATGTGGTCCTCGTGGCAGCTGATGCCGCGCATGAACTGCTTCTTGCCATTTAAGAAAATGTCGCGGCCGATGACGCGGATCTCACGGAAGCCGACGGTGTCGGAAACGGTATCGTCCCCGTAGGTCAGAGTCACGTCGTAAAGCTTCGGGTTCTCCGGGCTCCAAAGTTCCGGGGAAACCTTGATCTCGGTCTTCAGCGCGCCTCCGGTCACCGGGATCTCCTGAGAAATGCCCAGCTCCGGAATGGTAAGGAGCGCGTTCACCGGAACGATGGTCTCCTCCGCGCCGTCGATGACCGCGCTCACCCGGATGGTATCGTACTTCTGATTCGGCTTTAAGTCGATGCGGAAATCCTTGATGAAGGTCTTCGGTACACGGAAGATCTCAATGTCGCGGTAAACGCCGCAGTAGTTGAACCAGTCGTAGTTTTCGGTCGGAACCTGCTCGGGGCGGCGGGTACCATCGACCGCGAGCATGATACGATTCTCTTTCTGAAGAAGATCGGTAATGTCAAATACGAACGGAGTGGATCCGCCGGAATGCATGCCCACGTACTGCTTATTCAGGAATACGCGGCAGATATAGTTTGCGGCACCGAAGCGCAGGAACACGCGCTCGTCGCCGGTCGGTTCAAAGGTGAACCTGCGGGTGTAGACCATGGAGCTTTCGTAAAGGAAGAATTTGTCCTCCACCATATTCCAGGAGCAGGGAAGCTGCATGGTCGGCCATTCGTCAAAGGAGAAATCCTGCGGAAGGGAGAAACCTTCTGCGGAATGGGTGCGCTCCTCAAACCAGTGCTGGCGGATGCAGATCTCATACTGGTCGATGGCATAGTGCCACAGGCCGTTCAGCGATTCTCTTCTGCGGCCGCCGGTAAAGAACAGTCCCTTGTATGTGGCGTCCTTACCTTCATACTCTCCCAGATAATCCTCAAGATTGATATCCGAAACATTTTTCTGTACATATTTTTTCATGGACTTTCCTCCAAAACAGATCATTGTAAACCAAATATAACACGGTGCATCGGAAAAGTCAGTAAAAAACAATGACATTTAGTTGACAATACAGTTATATTGCAGTATACTGCGTACGAAAAGTTTACATTTCGAGGTATTACACGATGAAAAAGTTGACAATTTACCAAATCGCCTCCTGCGCACTGATGGCCGCACTGCTCTGCATCCTGGCTCCGGTCTCCATTCCGGTCGGCGCAGTCCCGATCACCCTGGCCACCTTCGTGATCTATCTTTCCGTTTACATTCTGGGCCCCGTGGGCGGTACGATCAGCACTGCGATCTATCTCCTCCTCGGTCTGGCTGGCCTTCCGGTCTTTTCCGGCTACACCGGCGGTGTGGCCAAGCTTGCGGGCCCGACCGGCGGTTATCTGGTCGGCTACCTGTTCATCACGCTGATCGGTGGCATTTTTGTAGTTCGTTCCCGCGCAAACCTCTGGTTCTCCGGCCTCGGCCTGATCCTGGGCACGGCCGTCTTATATCTGTTCGGAACCGTATGGTTCGTGATTCTGATGGACGTGACCTTTGCCTATGCACTGACAGTGTGCGTCCTCCCCTTCCTCCTTGTCGATCTTTGCAAGATCGTGGTCGCCACATTGGTCGGCAAACCGGTCCGCTCCGCTCTTGAGAAAGCAGGCCTGAGCTGGAGGCTTCGCAAATAAGCACTACTGAATTCAGTAGCCAAAACTCCCGATATGCGCTATGATGACCTTGTACAATCCCCCCTGTACAGCATCAACACATATCGGGAGTTTTTTATGCGATATCAGATACGGCATGCATTTTTTGAATATGACGATGCCACAAATATTCTTGAAGATATTAATTTTGAGATCCGCGACAGCGAGAAGATCGCCGTCGTGGGCAGAAACGGCTGCGGAAAGACGACTTTCCTCAAGCTGATCGCCGGAGAGATCAAAATGGTCAATCTTGACAGTGACGAGGAATGCGGTATTTTCATGGCCGGACGCCAGGAGATCGGCTATCTGAAGCAGATCAGTTTCCCTGACGGAAGCGACAGTGTCGAGGAGGAGATCAAAAAAGCCTTTGCGCCGGTGTTTGCCTGTGAAAAGCGTATGGCAGAGATCGAGGAGCTTCTGAAGGACGGGGAAGACCGCCGGCTGTTTGCGGAATATGACGAGCTGCAGAAAAAGATGGAAGCTCTCCGCGGCTATACGTGGAAGCAGGATATGGATATCATGTTCCAGAAGTTCGGCTTTGCACTGGCGGATCTGGAACGTCCCATCGGCACGTTCTCCGGCGGCCAGCAGACCAAGGTCGCGTTCATCAAGCTTCTGCTCACCCGGCCGGACATCATGCTGCTCGACGAGCCCACGAACCATCTGGACCTGCCGACCATCGAATGGCTGGAGGATTATTTGAAGAGCTATGACCGGGCCGTGGTCATCGTTTCCCATGACCGTATGTTCCTGGACCGTGTGACCGATGTCACCTATGAGATCGAATACCATCGGATGAAGCGCTATCCGGGCAATTACTCCACCTTCATGAAGCTGAAGGAAGAAGCCATGGAGAAGCAGGAAAAGGATTACGAGGAGCAGCAAAAGGAAATTGCCCGGCTGACTGAGTGGATCGAAAAATGGAAGAACACGCCGACCAAGGTCGCGGCTACACGGTCCAAGCGGATGGCTATCGAGCATATGGTAAAGGTGGAAAAGCCACGGCGCTTTGATACCAAAACGTTCAAGGCGCATTTCACGCCGAAGACGGAAAGCTGGCGCGAGGTCATTGCCGCGAGGAAGCTGGCGATCGGTTATGATCACCCGCTGAGCGAGGTGACGTTCCTTTTGGAAAAGGGCGAACGTCTGGCCATCATTGGTGAAAACGGAAAGGGAAAGTCCACGTTACTCAAAACGCTGGTTGGTATGATTCCGCCTCTCGGCGGGACGTTTTCCTTCGGAACAAATGTGCAATACGGCTACTTTGACCAGCAAAAGGCGGTCACCGGGCCCGTTGACCCGGAGCAGTCGGTGCTCGATAATTTCTGGGATACCTATCCCACGCTGGGACGCGAGGATGTGCGCGGGGCCCTCGGCGCATTCATGTTTACCGCGGAAGAAGTGGAAAAGAAAATGGGTATGCTGTCCGGCGGTGAAAAGGTCCGGCTGGAGCTCTGTAAGATGTTCTATACCAAGCCGAACCTTCTGATCCTCGATGAGCCGACCAACCATATGGACATTATGGGCAAGGACGCGCTCGAGCAGATGCTGAAGACCTTTGAGGGAACGGTCCTGTTCGTCTCCCATGACCGCTATTTCATCAAGCAGATCGCAACCGGGGTCCTGGACTTCGGAAAGAACGAGGTCCGGCAGTATCACGGGACCTACGCGGAATATCTGGAGGAGAAGGATAAGCGCGAAAAAGGCTTGATTACGAACAATTACGGCGGGCCGACCGGAAATACGGCGAACGGTAAAAACGGCGCGAATGCCACAAATTCCGGCGCTAAAAAGCCCGCTGCCCCCACCCTGGACGATGTCTTTGACAAAAAGACCTACTATAACCCCGGAAAGATCCAGTCCCGTCTTCAGAAGCAGCTGGAAAAATACGGCCAGCAGCTTGAGGAAAGCGAGGCCCGGGCGATGGAGCTTGAAATGCAGCTCCAGGATCCCGCCCTCGGAACGGATTTCGAGAAGCTGATGGCCCTCCAGAAGGAGCTCGATGCCGAACACCACAATCAGGATACGCTCCTTGAACGTATGCTGGAGACCGAACTTGAACTGGAAGAATTTCAGGATAAATAAAAAAAGGCTGTGAGAACCGGTTCTCACAGCCTTTTTTAACGACTCATTTAAACACATCACGGTTATTTGCACCGCTCCACACAGTCAGCATACCGTTCTCCCGGGTCCGGTTCAAATCGATGATCCGCTGATTTTCAGATCCGCGGAACCGGAGCGAGATATTCTTCCGCTCCTCGATGAAGGGGCCATCGACCAGGACATCCAAAAGGGACAGCATCTCATCCGTCACCTCCGTATATTTCCGGCCGCCGGGCACCAGATCCCGGTCATACACAAAGCCCGTGTAGGACCAGATGTTTTTACCGGGCAGATTCGCGCGGAAGCGCTTCAGAAACGGCACCAGCGCACGCTGGTTCTCCGGTTCGAAGGGCTCGCCGCCCAGAAGCGTCAGGCCGGCGATATAATCCGGCTTCGTTTCCTTCAGGATATAATTCTCCGTCTCGACCGTAAACGGCTGACCGTAGCAGAAATCCCAGGTATCCGGCTGAAAGCAGCCCTTGCAATGATTAGTGCATCCGGACACGAACAGTGTCGTGCGGACGCCCTCACCGTCTGCGATATCGCAGGTTTTGATCATTCCGTAATACATTGGCCATCTCCATTATAAGTGGAGCACGCGCTCCTTGATCTCCTGTGTTCTGCCCTGATTCCAGTACTGCGTGCCGATGTAGCCGCAGGTACGACGCGCCACGTTCATCTTGGACTGGTCGGTATTTCCACACTTCGGGCAGACCCAGATCAGCTTCTTGTCCTGCTCATGGATCTCGATCTCTCCGTCATATCCGCAGCACTGGCAATAGTCGCTCTTGGTGTTCAGCTCTGCGTACATGATATTGTCATAAATGAATTTGATGACCTGCATAACAGCTTCCAGATTGTCCTGCATGTTCGGGACTTCCACGTAGGAAATGGCTCCGCCGGTGGAAAGTGCCTGGAAATTCGCTTCGAATTTCAGCTTTTCAAATGCATTGATATCCTCGGTGACGTGGATATGGTAGCTGTTCGTGATATAACCCTTGTCCGTAACACCTTCAATGATGCCGAAACGTCTCTGAAGGCTCTTCGCGAACTTGTAGGTCGTGCTTTCAAGCGGGGTTCCGTAAATACCGAAGCCGATACCGGTATCATGCTTCCACTTGTTGCAGGCATCGTTCATGTGCTTCATGACATCGAGCGCGAACGGGGTCGCGGATTCATTGGTATGAGACTTGCCGGTCATGTACTTGACACACTCGTACAGGCCTGCGTAGCCCAGTGAAATGGTGGAGTAACCGCCCACTAAGAGCTTGTCGATCGTTTCGCCCTTCTTCAGACGGGCGATGGCACCGTACTGCCACAGAATGGGTGCGACATCGGACGGAGTGCCCATCAGACGGTCGTGTCTGCACATCAGCGCTCTGTAGCAAAGGTCCAGACGCTCGTCAAAGATACGCCAGAACTTCTCCATATTGCCGCCGGAGGACAGTGCAATATCCGGAAGGTTGATGGTAACAACGCCCTGGTTGAAACGGCCGTAGAACTTGTACTCCCCGTTTTCATCCTTCCAGGGAGACAGGTTGGAACGGCAGCCCATGACCGGGAAGCAGTTGCCTTCCTTCAGTTCCTTCATCTTCTTTTCGGAAATATAGTCCGGGACCATACGCTTTGCCGTACATTTTGCGGAAAGCTGGGTCAGGTAATAGTACTTGGAGTCTTCGTGGATATTGTCCTCTTCCAGCACGTAGATAAGCTTCGGGAATGCCGGGGTGACCCACACGCCCGCTTCGTTCTTAACGCCCTGGTAACGCTGCTTCAGAACTTCCTCGATGATCAGCGCCAGGTCTTCCTTCTCCTGCTCATTGTGGCATTCGCCGAGGTACATGAACACGGTAACGAACGGTGCCTGACCGTTGGTGGTCATCAGAGTAACGACCTGGTACTGGATGGTCTGAACACCGCGGCGGATCTCTTCCACAAGGCGGTTCTTGACGAGTTTCTCGCGAACGCTTTCATCAACGGGTGCGCCGATCAGTTTCATTTCCTCATCGACCTCTTCCTGGATCTTTTCGCGGCTGACCTGAACGAACGGGGCCAGATGTGCCAGGGAGATGGACTGGCCGCCGTACTGGTTGGAAGCGACCTGCGCGATGATCTGTGTAGCGATGTTGCAAGCTGTGGAGAAGCTGTGCGGACGTTCGATCAGGGTACCGGTAATAACGGTACCGTTCTGAAGCATGTCCTCCAGGTTGACCAGGTCGCAGTTGTGCATGCGCTGGGCATAGTAATCCATGTCATGGAAATGGATGATGCCTTCATTGTGCGCGGTGATGATCTCCTGCGGCAGAAGCATGCGCGCGGTCAGGTCCTTGGAGACCTCGCCCGCCATATAGTCACGCTGCGTGGAGTTGATGACCGGATTCTTGTTGGAGTTCTCCTGCTTGACTTCTTCGTTGTTGCAGTCGATCAGAGAAAGGATCTTGTCATCGGTCGTGTTGGACTGACGGACCAGCTGTCTGGTATAACGATAGCGGATGTAGCTCTTTGCGACCTCATACGCACCGTGTGCCATGATCTGCTGCTCGACCATATCCTGTACTTCCTCGACGCTCGGAGCACGGCCCAGGCTCTCACAGTTATTCGTGACATTTTCCGCAATACGCTTGATCTGATTCGCCGTCATGCGAAGATCTTCGCCTACGGATTCATTCGCTTTTGTGATAGCGATAATGATCTTGCTGATGTCAAAAACCGCTTCCGTTCCATTTCTTTTGATCAGTTTCATATATCTCACACTCCCCATATCTTGTGTGCATTTAGCGTTCCCTGTAATAAAACACCATATTTTGTGTTCAAACGTTAGAAATTTTAGCATATAGAAGAAAGCGTGTCAATATAAAAAAAGGGGTGCGGAAAACATTTTTGTTTCCACACCCCTTTATTCACTGTCTGTCGCGGTTCGTCAAAAGACATATTCAGTTCCACATTCGTTGCGTCGTGACCGACGACCTTCAGTTTGTTCCGTTCCTCCGCAAAGGATACGTTTTTCGTGACCGCTTTACAGCGCGGACATAATGAGATAAGCCGCAAGTGCACACAGCCAGGCAACGCCGCACTGCCAGAGGACCATTGCCGCCGCCCACCGTTTGCCGAGCTCGCGCCGCACGGATGCGATCGCCGCCACGCAGGGGGTGTAAAGCAGGCTGAAGACCAGAATGGACATGGCACTCGCCTTGGATAATACGTTCTCGACGCTGCCGTTAAACAGGATCTGCATGGTGGAAACAACACTTTCCTTTGCCATGACGCCACTGATCAGGGAGGTACAGATGCGCCAGTCTCCCAGACCGATGGGCTTGAATAACGGTGCGATCAGTCCGGCTGCCAGCGCCAGTATACTGTCTTTGGAGTCCGCAACGACATTGAACCGGAGGTCAAAGGTCTGAAGGAACCAGATGACGATCGTCGCAAGGAAGATCACCGAAAACGCGCGCTGAAGGAAGTCCTTCGCCTTGTCCCACAGCAGATGGGTCACGTTTTTGAATCCCGGCAGACGGTAATTGGGCAGTTCCATGACAAACGGAACGGCTTCGCCGCGGAACAAGGTGCTCTTGTAAATGAAAGCCACAAGGATGCCGGTCAGGATGCCCAGCACATACAGGCCGCCCATGACGAGGCCGCCGTTCTTCGGGAAGAACGCGCTGACAAAAAATCCGTAGATCGGCAGTTTTGCGGAACAGCTCATGAAGGGCGTCAGCAGGATGGTCATCTTACGGTCGCGCTCACTGGGGAGCGTACGGGTGGACATGACGGCGGGAACCGTGCAGCCAAAGCCGATCAGCATCGGGACGATGCTTCTGCCGGAAAGACCGATCTTCCGGAGCAGCTTGTCCATGAAGAAGGCCACGCGGGCGATGTATCCGCTATCCTCAAGCATCGACAGAAAGAAGAACAGCGTCACGATGATCGGTAAAAAGCTTAACACGCTGCCCACGCCGGCAAAGATACCGTCAACGACCAGACTCTTCACGACCGGGTTGATCTGCCAGAGCGTCAACCCCTTATCCACGAGCCCCGTCAGGGCTTCGATTCCCAGCTCCAGAAGGTTCTGGAAAAAAGCACCGATCACATTGAAGGTCAGATAAAATACCGCAAGCATGATCAGGATGAAGGCCGGAATTGCAGTGTACTTGCCGGTCAGCACTTTATCGATCCTTGCGCTCCGCACGTGTTCGCGGCTCTCCTTAGGCTTCCGCACCGCCTGATCGCAGACCTTGTAGATAAAATCAAATCGCATATCGGCAATGGCCGCGCTGCGGTCCAACTCACGTTCGGTCTCCATCTGGCAGATTATGTGCTCCAGAAGCTCCAGCTCATTCGCATCAAGCTTCAGCTGTTCGAGGATCAGCGGATCCCCTTCGATGATCTTGCTTGCCGCAAAGCGGATCGGCAGACCGGCGTTTTCCGCGTGGTCCTGGATCAGATGAACCACCGCATGCAGCGCGCGGTGAATGGAACCGCCGTGCTCATTGACATCACAAAAGTCCTGATACAGCGGTTTTTCCTGATACTTTGCGATGTGGATCGCATGTGAGACCAGCTCATCCACACCCTGATTCTTAACAGCGGAGATCGGAACGACCGGAACGCCCAGCATTTCCTCAAGCAGGTTGATGTCCACGGAACCGCCGTTGCCGTTCATCTCGTCCATCATATTGAGGGCCACGACCATCGGAATGCCCATTTCAAGAAGCTGCATAGTCAGGTACAGGTTGCGTTCGATGTTGGTCGCGTCCAGAATATTGATGATCGCGTTCGGCTTCTCCTGCAGGACAAAATTACGGGAGACGATCTCCTCGCTGGTGTACGGAGACATGGAGTAGATGCCCGGCAGGTCCGTCACGCGCGTGTTGGCATAGCCGCGGATGGCGCCGTCTTTACGGTCAACGGTAACGCCGGGGAAATTTCCGACGTGCTGATTGGAGCCGGTCAGTTGGTTGAACAGCGTTGTTTTTCCGCAGTTCTGATTGCCGACCAGTGCATAGGTGAGCATCGTGCCCTCCGGAAGCGGATGTGCATCCTCCTCCTTATGGAACTTGCCGCCTTCACCAAGGCCGGGGTGGAAAGCTTTGCGCTTCTTCTTTTCGCCATTCCCGCTCTCCCTGGTGACTTCGATGCGCTCGATCTCGATCTGATCCGCATCCGCCAGGCGGAGCGTCAGCTCGTAGCCGTGGATCATCAGTTCCATCGGGTCGCCCATCGGCGCAAGCTTGATCACGGTAACCTCCGCTCCCGGCAGCACGCCCATATCCAGGAAATGCTGACGAAGCGCACCTTCGCCACCGACCTTGGTGATCACGGCGCTATTTCCGATTGCCAGTTCTTTCAGTGTCATATTGTGCCTCGCGTCTATCGTTATCTGCCTTCTTGTATCATCATCGCATGAATTCTCATGCGCATGCGTTTTTATAGATCTCACGTGACCTACTGGTCACTTTTCGATAGAAGTATAACACGTCCGACGCTCCTTGTCACCTGTAATAAGTGCTAACGTTAGCATGGGGTAACCGCTTAAATACTGGTTATTTTTCATCGGCCCCATTTATCGATCCGGTTTTCGCGGACTGCTTCTTATCATATAAAAGAAATCCCCCGCGTTGCTCCTGCATAGGATACGGTCGCGGGGGATAATAATGACTTTGGAATTATTTAATCAGACGAACACGGATAACACCGTCAACGTTCTGGATTTTTTCAACAAGTTCTTCCGGAACATCGCCGTTGAAGTCCAGGATGGTGTATGCAACGTCGTTTCTGGACTTGTTGACCAGGTTTTCGATGTTCAGGCCGTTCTCGGTAACCATCTCGGTGAATGCGCCCAGCATACCGACCTTGTTTGCATGGATGATGCAGATTCGGTCGCCGTCTGCGCGTGCAAAGGAAACATCGGGCAGGTTAACGGAGTTGGAGATGTTGCCGTTTTCGATGTAATCGATGGTCTGCTGTGCAGCCATGATGGAGCAGTTCTCATCCGCCTCGGGAGTACCTGCGCCAAGATGCGGGGTGAACAGGACTGCCGGATGCTTCATCTGTGCCGGAGTCGGGAAGTCGGTAACGAATGCCTTGATCTTGCCGCTGTTCAGTGCATCAACGACTGCGTCGTTATCAAGGATCGGGCCGCGCGCGTAGTTAATAAGATATACGCCGTCCTTCATCTTTGCGATCTCCTTCGCGCCGACAAAGTTCTTGTTCTGCTCATTTAACGGAATGTGAACGGTAACGATATCGCTGACTGCATACAGCTCGTCGATATCCTTTACGATTCTGGTATAATCGGACAGCTCCTGTACACGTGCGTGATTCAGGTACGGGTCATAACCGACGACCTTCATACCGAGGTCGTGGCAGGCTCTTGCCATTCTGGAACCGATGGCACCGAGACCCAGGATACCGATGGTCTTGCCCATGATTTCCGGTCCGCGGTAAACTTCCTTACCTTTTTCAACGACACTGCCGGCTGCGGACTCTTCATCGGAGAGGCTGCGGACCCACTGCTGTGCCTGGAAGCCGTTACGCATCGCCATGATAATTGCTGCGAGCGTCAGTTCCTTAACTGCATTTGCATTACCGCCCGGGCAGTTGAAAACACAAACGCCGGCTTTGGTGCAGCGATCGACCGGAATGGTATTGACACCGGCGCCGATGCGGACGATGGACTTCAGCTTTTCGCCGAGTTCAATGTGATGAAGCGGAGTGGAATGGACCAGAATGCCATCCGGATTCTCGATCTCATCCGCAAGAACATAGTTGCGTGCGTCATCAAATACGTCGCGTCCAACCTTCGCTACATTATCATACGTTTTAATCTGGTACATGATTGTCCTACCTTTCAATCCGAGGTGTTCCGGGACCCCGAAGCCCTGCGCTCCTCATTCGCAGCTGCCCGTGTCTCTAAAAAAAATCCGGAAAGTATGCGCTTTCCGGATCCTCATTCAAGTTCATGTTTCTCCGAAAGCTTATACCACAAAAAGACACCATGACGAACAGGTGCCGCAACTTTCGGATGAAGAATAACTCTTAAACATGAAACTGTACCTCTTGTTTTTCTGAATATTGGTCTACTATACCATCAAATGCCCCCGATGGCAAGCAAAACTTGCTTTCCCGTTGGGTTTTCGGCACAATTGTATAGCCGTATTCCCATGGCACCGATGAAGTTCACACTTTTGCACAACGCAGTGCTATTGCAAAAAAGCCCCCGGTGCACATTTTGCTCAGAACCGTAAGGACAGACAGCTCAAACCGCCGTCGATCTTACGGAATTCCGATGTATCCACCGTGATCACCGGATAACCGGCCTCCCGGATCCTTGCAAGCACCGTCGGGTAGCCCTCCGGCACGATGACCGTTCCGTTCATCCAGATGCAGTTCGCCGCATAGGCCTCCTCCACCGGAATCTCAATCTTTTTATAAGCCGCGAATTCCGGCTTGTCCGTGAATTCGCCGGCCACGAGCATCGTCCCGTTTTCCAGGTAATTCACGCCGGTCTTCAGATGCAGGACCTCCGCGAGTGGAACCTCGATCACCGTAAACCCGTATTTTCCGAGGATCTCGCCGAACTGGCGGATGCCCTCCGCGTTCGTGCGGGCGGAGCGGCCTACATAAAACGTATCGCCGCACATCATGACATCGCCGCCTTCCAGCGTGCCGGGTGCCTGGATCTTTTCGATGACAGCATCGTCGTAATACTCGAGCAGGACCCCGCGGATCGAGTCGGTCTCATGATTGCGGCTCGGTGCGCCGGGATTCGTGATCACCGCACACTTCCGGGTCACTACCGCAACATCCTCCACAAAGCAGCTGTCCGGGAATGCCTCATCGGCCGGGAGGACCTTTACGTCCACGCCGCAGGCCTTCAGGGCCTCAATATACGCAGCATGCTGCTCCAGCGCTTTTCCATAAACGGGCTTTCCCAGCTCCGGGGCGGACGTGATTCCGTCGCAGACCTTGCTGCAGGGCGTCCGCACGATGGTATGTGTAAACATATCGATTCTCCTTACTGTATAACTGCTTCTACTCTATAACAAATATCGAAAGTTGGCAATGCGGACTTCCGTGTAAAAGAAGTCCCCGGCTCAATCGCGCGGAAAATGTTGTTGACAAGTTCCCCTCTTCCCGCTATGATAAGAGAAACTCTTTGCACTGCAAGCAATGTTACTACTACAGTACAAACTGATCAGACAGCAGCAAGCGCTGCGTAGTCGGGCTGAAAAACAGCAGCAGACATTACGATCTGTGGGACAGTGAATCATTTCATCTGTCCGCCGGACCGTATTTTTTATGCAGACGTACCCTTCGTATCTGCCGGAAATACTCCGATGGCAGAAACGGAGGTTTTTTATGGAAAAAAAGAATGAGAGCAGACGCGTGGACCGCGAAAAGGTGACCATGCGGGTATCGGTGGTGAGCATCCTGGTCAATACGCTCCTGTCCGTTTTTAAGGTTCTGGCGGGTGTGTTTGCGCATTCCAGCGCCATGGTTTCGGACGGTGTGCATTCTGCGTCCGATGTTTTCAGCACATTCATCGTTATTCTGGGGGTGCGGATCTCCGGGAAAAAGCCCGATGAAGAGCATCCGTACGGACACGAACGCTTTGAATGCGTGGCGGCCATTTTGCTTGCGGCATTTTTGTTCGTAGTCGGTCTGGGGATCGGGGCAAAGGGTATCGAACGGCTTGTTGCGGCTTTTAAAGGCACGCTGGACATTCCCGTTCCGGGCCTGCTTTCGCTGATCGCCGCGCTGAGCTCGATCGTCATAAAGGAGGCCATGTACTGGTATACCCGTGCGGCAGCCCGGCAGATCCGTTCTGATGCGCTTATGGCCGATGCCTGGCACCATCGCTCGGATTCCCTGTCCTCCATCGGCTCCTTTGCGGGCATCCTCGGCGCCCGACTGGGGCTCCCGGTCCTGGATCCCGTCGCTTCCGTGGTGATCTGCCTCTTCATTTTCAAGGCCGCCGCCGATGTTTTCATTGACGCCGTCCGGAAAATGATGGACGAATCCTGCGATAAAGAGACGATCGAAAAAATGAAGCAGGTGATCCTGACTCAGGACGGTGTCCGCGGGCTGGATGAGCTGAAAACACGGATGTTCGGTTCGCGCATCTATCTGGATGTGGAGATCTGCGCCGATGGCAGCATGTCGCTTTCAGAGAGCCACGAGGTGGCACAGCGCGTACACGACGCCATTGAGAATGCCTTCCCGGACGTCAAACACTGCATGGTACATGTAAATCCGGCCGATTGATGCATCGGCCGGATTTTTCCCAGGCTTTGCAGCGTATGGGCTCAGCTTTTTATCGTTTTCTTTTCCTCCGATGCAATCCGCTCGGTCAAACTCACAGATAGTATCTCCCGGGTTGGCCAGAATGCGCACAGGTGAAGCCCTGTTATTTTACCGCAGAGGGGTGTAAAAGACTCTAATAAAACAGGAATCGCTTTACAGATTGTCTCGGGTTCATCGATCAGTAATGTCACATGGGGCGTCCAGAAAAAATCCTCGCCAATTTTTGCTTTGACGGCCTCATGATACTGTATCAGCTCCGGCGGATTCATATCCGGCGCTCCAAAAAGCACCTTGCCCCCGGAAAACAATCCAATATGGCTGATATGTACCTCGGCGGGGGCTAATTCTATCGCAAGCTGTTTCGTAATCTGTATTGCTTCCGTTTCTTTCTCAAGAGGAAACGAGGCAAGACTGATATGATAAGGGAGTCCCGGTGTTTGCGTGCCCGTAAAGCCTGCCGCCTGCAATTGCTCGTACCACTTGGTCATGATGCGCTGTGACCCATCATCCAGGTCTGCCATGAGTGTTAAAAACTGTTCTGCCATTATCAATCACCTCATGTATTCTCTGTATTTCCATTGTTGTAGTATTCCCGTTTCAGAATCGAATATACCGCACAGTCAACGATGCCCTGATTGTTCCGGTCGCCTTGTCTGTACGTACCCTCGTATTTCATCCCTGCCTTCTGCATAACACGCCCCGAATTCGGATTATTTGTGTCATGCCTGGCAGCAATGCGATTCACCCCGACCTCTTCAAATAAAAACGCAATAACAGATTTTACCGCCTCGGCCATGTAACCATTCCCCCAATATTTCCGGCCAATCACATAACCAAGTTCTACCGCTTCAAGGTCCTCATTGATTTTTACAACAGAAATATTGCCAAACAGTTCTCCGGTCTCTTTCAAAACAATACCCCACTGGTAGGAGTCAGCATCATTATAAGAATTCAGACAGAATTCCAAATATCCGGCTGAATGATCTACTGTTTTATGTGTCGGCCATGTCAGAAATTTTGTAACTGCATCATCGGATGCCCAATTTCGAAAGACTGCTTCCGCATCATATGCATTGAATTTTCTTAAGATCAGCCGTTCTGTTTCAAGTGCAACGGTTCCTTTATGCTTCATTTGATTCACCTCTTAGTTTTGTATAAAACGCCTTTATTTTTCCTCGCATTCGTAAGCCACCGGGTTGCACCTTGAGCATTACAGTTATTATTCTTTATCTTGAATCCCTTTTAATGCTTGGTTGATGCTTTCCTCATCACGCTTTCCAAGCCACCAGCTGATCAGCCATACGCTAATATATATAATCAGGAAAACGGCCAAAATCACAGCATATTCCAAGCCGGTTGAATACCAGCCAAAAATATACCCGCAAATCGTCACAACAAGCATCAGGCAAACAAAATGTAAGAATATGCGACCATTAACCTGCTTCTTTGTCAAGTGATCCATGTCATTAATGAATGCAGACGGAAAAGCACACGAAAACGCCGCAAGTACTACGGACAACGGAATATACCACGGCATTTCTATCATGCTGATTCCCTTGAAAAAATGGAGCAGCGTTTCCTGCATTCCCAGTCCGGCAATCATAGCTGCCATGATAATTATCATATCTTTTACGATTATTCTTGCTCTATTCATATCATATCCCCAGCTTCTCTTTTAAATCTTTTACGTAGTTTCGCGAAATAATAACCGCTTCTCCATTAAGGAGAGTAGCCCTCATCCTGGCATTGATTTCAGCTTTCACCGAGGCGATTTTTCTAATGTTAATTATCATCGACTTTGAGCATCTGAAAAAATCACAGGACAGTATACCTTCAAGCTCATACAACCGATATCCGGTCTCAAAGCAATTGTCCTTGGTATAGACAAAGGTATGATTATCTACTGAATCAAAGTAATAAATGCAGCTCAAGGGACATAATACTGTAGACTCTGAACCGGTTACCGGTATACGCTGTTGCTTATGCTCCAGCACGTCAATCGCATTTCTGATTTCTTCAGTTATGGATACGGCGCATATTTCGGCTCGCTCCTCACTTACCGTATCAACCTTTTTTATCTTTACTTGCATAATGATCCCCTTCAATCTCTCATGAATCGCTTTTATGATAGCACAAATCTCGAGTATCTTTTTTATTTCTGTGTGATATGCATAATTGTACCTATAAGATGCAAGAGTTGCATTAGAGCAGCTCACATAAATAATATAATGTGATTTCATCGGTGATAACTTTGTATATTACATGTATATTACCTGTCTCTTACCCACGGAAATTTTGTACGTCTCAAGGCGTTTTCAGATGATTCTCATGGTCAGGCAGGTAATAAAAAGCCCCCGAAAGCACAAGGTTTTCGGGGTTTTGTAAGTCTTTTGAAATTGTCTCTCGATAGAGAAATAATTATCTCTTTGAGAACTTTTAGAGTTGTGAAAGTACCGAAAAATGGGCATTTTTCAAAGCATTTGTTACTTACCCGTGTCTTACCGAGGGCTGCCCAGGGCTCTCGAGGACGACGGTAGATAATATGCATATTAAACTGGGATTTGTTATCCATTTTTCTTCTTAAAGAAGATTGCCAAAATGATGCAGATAACGATTCCAATAGCATACGGAATTCCTGCAAAAAATGCTGCTGACACAGGAGCGCTATTGCCAGTATAGTTAATCATGTTGCAATAGTTGTATGCAACAACGGCACACATTACGTCAGACAGAAGAACTGCCAGAATCCAAAACACAGTAGACAAAGTTTTCATTTTAAATCCCCCTTATTTTTTTGATGTACTTTTAAGGAGTAAAACAGCACCAACAATTATGGCTGCAAGGCAGATAATCAGGAATATTCCGTTTCCGTCTATGGTAATCATTGACGATTCACTTATTTGCTCTGATGTTGATGGCATAACAATTGAAATAAGGCCCCAAACAATCAGACAAACAATACCACCGATACAAGCCACCATCCCCATAATGCGCTTCTCTTTGCCAACATTCGCATTCTGTTGAATATACTCTACCCTCTCTGGAATAGCAACTGGTTCAGATACGGAAGAATCATCTTCTTTCATCAGATAGTCCAGGGTAACATCAAAATATTTACTGATGGAAATTAGAGTATCGCTTTCTGGAATTGCTTTGCCTGATTCCCACTTTGATATTGCCTGTCTGGATACACCCAACTGCTCTGCCAGTTGCTCCTGTGAAAGATTGGTTTTCTTTCGAAGCTCATATAGTTTTACTGAAAGTGCCATGTTTTTCTCCTTTCACTCAGAGCATACATAAACTTTTGGTAGAACTCTATACATGCCAGTTTGCAATTGCGCAACTAACAGTAGCAACTGCATTTTTTCGTGTTATTTGCAGTGTTAAATTA
>DCHF01000010.1:0-30160 GCA_002315555.1 Lachnospiraceae bacterium UBA1759
TTGTGGCAAAGGAAAACATCGTCGGTACGTTAGGCATCCTGTATAACGTAGGCGAGACGGAGAGTGTATATGGAAACATCGCTATGGCATTCTCGGCGGCGTCCGGCCTGTCCTTCCTTCTGTTCAACCTGTTATGCGCACCGTGCTTTGCGGCAATGGGTGCCATCAAGCGTGAGATGAACAACAGGAAGTGGTTCTGGTTTGCCATCGGATATGAGTGCGGATTTGCATATGTGGTCGCGCTGATCGTCTACCAGGTGGCAGCGATCTTTGAAGGAAGCGCGAATGTACTCGGGCTGATCGTGGCCGCAGTACTTCTCGGGCTGATGATCTTCCAGCTGTTCCGGAAGGAAAAGAAAGCATGAACTTTTTTCATGCGAAGAACAATGGTTTCATAAATGAGCCCGTTGTGATATGATACGATAAAAATGTATTGGGAGGGACTGTTATGATAGCATGGCTTACAGCAAATTGGGGCACGTTGATCGTGCTTTTGGTACTTGCGGTCATCGTCGGTCTGATCCTGGCCCGGCTGATCAAAAACAAGAAAGAAGGCAAATGCTTCTGTCAGTACGCAAATGGCGGAACGTGCAGCGGAAACTGTGCAAACTGCCACGGAGGTACAGCCGGTAAAACGGAAAAGACGAAGAATTGTTAAAACACAAAAATAAAAAGAAGGGGCATTTCAGCGCAGCGCTTTCCGGCAGGAAAACAAAATGCGCGGAAATGCCCTTTTTCATGTCGGTTTTTTGAATTGACATTGCTGTGCGGGGGGGATATCATTTTCTAATGAGCGTTTTATCTCTGCATTGTAAAAAAGCGTTTTTTACGACTGTAATGCAGGATCTCAACATTCAGGGGGAGGACAGAACATTGGCGCGCAAAGTGAGTTTTGACATCAATGATACAACAAAAAGTATTCCGCGGCTCGTTCTCATGCTGGCATGGCCGGTATTCATGGAGCAGATCCTGACAACGCTGGTCTCTTATGCGGACCAGGCGATGGTCGGCGCGCTCGGCAAGAACGCGACCGCTGCGATCTCCATATCGAATTCGCCGATCTTTGTGCTGAACGGTGTGGTCCTTGCACTCGGCATCGGTATCACGGCGATGGTTGCACAGGCTGTCGGCGCCGGCGATAAAGCACTTGTGAAAAATCTGATCCGTCACGCGATCCTGGTCATCATCTATCTTGCGGTTCCGATCGCCATCATCTGCGCGGTCCTGTGCCGTCAGATCCCCATCTGGATGGGCGCGGAACCGGAGATCCTGGATGATGCCGCCGCGTACAACCTGATCGTCGCATCGGGCCGTGCGTTCATCCTGGCCTCCATGGTCATGAACTCGGTCTTCCGCGGCTACGGTGACACCAAGACCCCGCTTGTCGTGAATACCGTCATGAACGTGGTCAATGTAGTCGGCAACTATTTCCTGATCAACCCGACCCGTCCGGTGACGATCCTCGGACTGTCCTTCACGATGCCCGGCGCAGGTTGGGGCGTCCGTGGCGCGGCAGTCGCAACGGCGCTCGGCATGATGGCCGCCGGTATCATTACGATCATCATTGCCTTCACCCGCGACAATGAATATAAGATCTCCATTCGCGATTCGTACCGCCTGGACCGTGTCCTTGCGGGAAAGATCTTCAACATCAGTTTCCCGGCTATGCTGGAACGCTTTGTTATGTCCAGTTCCGGTGTGTTTGTCACACGCGCCATCGCGTCCCTCGGCACGACCGCCGTTGCCGCAAACAGTCTGTTCTTAACGGCGGAGTCCATGTCCTTCATGCCGGCCTTTGCGTTCCAGACCGCAGCGACTACGCTGATGGGACAGTGTCTGGGTGCAAGAAGGATCGACCGCGCGGAGAAATTCACCCGGACCACGTTGATCATGGGTACACTGACGATGTGTGCCACCACGATCTTCCTGTACACCTGTGCGGAATTCCTGCTCGGGCTGTTCACCCCGGATGCCGATGTCATCGCCCTCGGCACCAGATGTCTGCACGTTACGGCCTTTGTACAGGCACCGCAGGTCATCGGCTGGATCTACGCCGGTGCGCTCCGCGGTGCGGGCGATACCAAAATCACCTCGCTGATCACCGTACTCACGACGGTCTTCATCCGTACGATCGGTGAAGTCCTGGTCATCCGCGCGTTCGGCTACGGTCTGGTGGAAGCGCAGTATGTGGTCTTCACGGAGATCGCGATCCGCGGCATTCTGATGGGCCTGCGTTACCGTGCGGGCAAATGGAAAACGATGTCGGCGATATAAGGGGCACACGAAAGACGAGCCGCAGGGCGATGGTTTTGCCATTGAACGGTGCGGATCGGGATGGGAAAGAAAAAGAACCGGGACAGAGCGGATCTGTCCCGGTTCTTTTATGATTACTTTTATGATCATTTTTTAGCGGCGGATCCTTCCTTCCACGCCTTCCGGCTTTCCCGTGCGATCACGATGCCGAGGAGCAGGACCGTTCCGCCCAGGAAGCAGGCGATCGTCCGGTAGTTTTCATACTTTTCGATGTAGAAGGGCAGTGCCGCGTCCAGCGTGCAGAGCACAACGGAGGAGGCAATGAAGATCAGGATCGTTTTTTTATTCAGGATCTTCTTAAGCGGGACCTCCGGCGCAACGGCTTTGACGCCGCCCACGACCAGAAGGGCGATCACACCGGCAATCAGGAGCCACTTCAGTACCGTCCCGAGGACCGGCTGAAGGAACGGCGCCCAGATGGCGGAGACTGCGGCGATCAGTGCATACCCGAGGGCCCACAGGGGGACCAACAGGAGACCGCGCACAAGGGCGGGCAGGCCGAGGATCCAGGCACGGACCACAGCTTTCCAGCCTTTCTTTTTTTCTTCATCACCGTCTTCCTCTTCTTCGACCTCGTCCATGACCGGTTCGGCGATCATCTGCACGATGGCCGGCCGATGGTCATCCGGCGGCACCAGCTGATTCCCCTGCATGATTTCCGCAGGCGAAGAGAACAGGCTGCCCATCAGCATGCCGGCGGCCGCAACGACCGCAGTCAGTGAAGCGGCAATACGATTTCTTGTCTTTTTACCGTTCTTTGAGGATCGTTCCGTCACTTCCCGGCTATTCTCATCCTTCCCGGATTTCATAAGCATCCCCCTACTTTTTCGCGGACAGGCTCACGGATTCCTTGACCTTCTTACGCACGGTGGCATCGACATCGTTCGGATCCGTGTAGGTATACCAGATCAGCGGCAGGAGCATGTAGCTCCTGGTGCCGGTCAGGGAACTGTTCGCGGTCAGATTATTGAAGCTGATGAATTTATGGATGATGCAGGAGGCCGGATCCGCGAGCGCGAGCTTTCCGGCGATCTCAATGTCGCCGAGGTCCGCAAGATCCTTGTGCACGCGTTTCATGAAGAAATTCCAGCAGGGACCGAAGTGAATGGCAAACTTGCCGGCCCAGAAGCCGTTCTTTTTTTCACCGTAGAGCACCGCGTAATCCCGGGTGCGCATAAGGTCGAGGACGCAGGAAGCGGCATCGGCGGAAAGGCCGTAGGTACGGCAGAGATAGGAGACTGCTTTTTTGTGCTGTTCTTCCGCGTCCTTGCCGGACGGCAGCGCGGTTTTTACACCATCCCAGGCACCGGCGGTAAAATGCTCGATATCCAGGAAATCCTCACCGATGCGGACGCTGGAATCCCACATTTCCGCGCGGGAAGCCGGATGGTCGATGCCGTCGCGGATCTTTTCGCGGATCTTTGCGGCCAGGGCATCGGCGTAAGCCAGGGTCTCTTTTTCAATAATCGGGCGGATCTTTTCAAGTGCCTCTTTTTTTGCTTCTTCGGGACTCATGGGAGTACTCCTTTCAATCGGTTCTCTATGTATTATATTATAGATTCTTAAAAGTGTCAAAAGTGTGAAAAGGCGAAGAAAATTGATTGCAAATCCATGAGCTTCTTTGTTATGATGGGAAAAAGAACCGGCGTAAAAGCTTGGGCGGAAAGGTGCCGGCGGACAGAGCCGTCGGACAGGAACGGAGGACAGGAAACATGATATCAGTCAGAAGATGGGAGATCATTGAACTTACATATACGGGAAGACAGGATGGAAATCCGTTTACGGATTATGCGGTCAACGGTACTTTCACGGGCCCGGAGGGCGTGAAGACCGTGAACGGCTTCTACGACGGAGAGGGCGTGTACAAGGTGCGCTTCATGCCGTCGGAGGAGGGCGAGTACACGTATGAGGTCAGCGGAACCTTTATGAATGCCGGGACCGCTTCCGAAACGCCGCTTTCCGGCAGCGTGACAGTGCTTCCGGCCGCGGAGAACGTTCACGGCCCGGTCCGCGTCGCAAATAAATATCATTTCGCGTACGCCGACGGCACCATGTATTACCCGGTCGGCACGACCTGCTATGTCTGGGCGTTCCAGAACGAGCCTTTACGCGAGCAGACCCTGAAGACCCTTTCCGAAGGCTGTTTCAACAAGATCCGTTTCTGTGTTTTCCCCAAGCATTATGTGTATAACCTGCACGAGCCGGTCAGTTATCCCTATGAGGGCACCCCGATGGATTCTTCCGTGCTTACAGTGGAAAATTTTAACAATTATAATGGGACTGCGGAAGGGAATTCCTGGAATTTCCGCCGTTTCAACCCCGATCATTTCCGCCTTCTCGAGGAAAATATCGCAAAACTCGGCGATATCGGTGTGGAAGCGGACCTGATCTTATTCCATCCGTATGACCGCTGGGGCTTCTCTGAGATGTCCCGCGAGGATGATCTGTTCTATCTCCGCTACGTGACGGCGCGCTTTTCGGCGTTCCGTAACGTCTGGTGGTCTTTTGCGAATGAATACGATCTAATGAGGGCCAAATCTCATGAGGACTGGCAGGCCATGGGTGCCTGTGTTATGGAGAACGATCCCTATGATCACCTCCGTTCCATCCATAACTGTGTTGAATTCTATGATCATACCGAGCCGTGGCTCACGCACGCCTGCATCCAGCGTCAGGACCTGTACCGGACGACCGAGTATACGGATGAATGGCGAAAGGCGTTCGGAAAGCCGATCATCGGTGATGAGATCGCATACGAGGGCGATATCCAGTACGCCTGGGGCAATATCAGCGGACAGGAGATCGTGCGCCGTTTCTGGGAAGCGGCGGTCCACGGCGGATACGCGGGACACGGAGAGACCTTCCTCGGCCATGCGCAGGAGCTCGACGCGGTTCTTCCGGCCGGTAAGGAGGTCAAGCCGCTTGAAAAAGTGCTTTGGTGGTCGCACGGCGGAAAACTCTACGGAGAATCGCCGGCACGCCTCCGTTTCCTTCAGCGGATCCTGGCGGAGACTCCGGGACCGGGCCTCAAGCGTCTGAAACGCGAGTGGGACGATTCCGTCGCCGTTCCGGATGTTGCGGGCAGTGCGGATGAGGGCGGTGACCATGACTATTATCTGTTCTATTTCGGCTTCTTCCGTCCTTCCTTCCGCGAGTTCAATTTTACCGACGGATGTGAGTATGAGGCGGAGGTCATCGACACCTGGAATATGACCGTGACATCCATCGGCCGGTTCAGCGGACGCTTCAATATTCCGCTCCCGGGAAGAGAGTATATGGCGATCCGGCTGAAGAAAGTGCAATAAATGGCGCTTTATCGATGCACTGCTTTAGCGTGGTGAAGTTTTAACAAAAAGAAAACGAAGACTCCGGCTTTTTTGTAAAATTCTACGAAACCGCACGGTAACGTGCGAAAAGCATTGCAATTTTGCCGGTTTTCGTGTAAAATGCAGAAATAATTCAAAGGTTTTGAATTTTCGGGCGCCCTTACGATGATGTTTTGGCCGTGGGGCGCCCTATTATTTTATCTTTTTACGAGGTTGCATATGACTGATATTGAAATGATGAGTTTTTCCGAAGAAGGCGCTTTACAGGACAGCATGAGAAAACTCGAAAGCATCCTGCTGGACAATCACCACATCAATCCCAATCTCTATGTTGAATACGATGTCAAGAGAGGTCTCCGTGACTCCGCGGGTAAGGGCGTTCTGACCGGCCTGACCGAGATCTCCGATGTTAACGGTTATAAGCTGGAGAACGGTCGTCAGATCCCGACAGACGGTAAGCTGTACTATCAGGGCGTCAATGTCAATGAACTGATCGCCGGTCTGGAAGGCCGCCGTTACGGTTTTGAAGAGACCATCTACCTGCTGCTTTTCGGCAAGCTTCCGACGCAGGAACAGCTGGATGAATTCATCAGCGTTTTGTTCGACCTGGAAGGCTTAAGCGGCCGTTTTGTCCGCGACGTCGTCATGAAGGCATCCAATGCCAATATCATGAATGCGCTGCAGCGCTGCATCCTGACCCTGTACACCTATGATGAGGAACCGGACGATGTTGAAGTCGGCAATGTTCTTCGTCAGTGCATGGAGCTGATCGCCAAGATCCCGCTAATCGCCGTTTATTCCTATCACGCATATTGCCATTTCCGTAAGGATGAGATGCTGTTCATCCGTAATCCGGAAAAGGGCCATTCCCTTGCGGAAAACATTCTGCTCATGCTTCGTCCGGACGGCAAGTATACCGAGCTGGAAGCCAAGGTCCTTGACATCGCGCTGATCCTGCACGCAGAGCACGGCGGCGGTAACAACTCCACGTTTACGACACACGTTGTTACATCGACCGGTACGGATACCTATTCCGCCATGGCCGCATCCGTCGGTTCGCTGAAGGGCCCCCGTCACGGCGGCGCCAACCTGAAGGTCCAGGGTATGTTCGATGAACTGAAGACCGTTGTGACCGACTGGGAGGATGAGCAGCAGATCCGCGATTACCTGAAAAAGGTTTTGAACAAGCAGGCATTTGACCATTCCGGCCTGATCTACGGTATGGGACACGCAGTCTACACCCTGTCCGATCCCCGTGAGATCATCCTGAAGGAATTTGCACGTCAGCTGGCGGAAGAGAAGGGCCTGGACAAGGAATTCGGACTGTATGACCGCGTGGAGAGGATCGGCTGCGAGCTGGTCATGGAGCAGCGCAAGCTTTTCAAGAACATCTGCGCAAACGTGGACTTTTACAGCGGATTCGTTTACAGCATGCTCGGTATTCCACAGGAGCTTTTCACTCCGCTGTTTGCCATCTCCCGTATGGCCGGCTGGAGCGCACATCGCCTGGAAGAGCTGATCAATGCAGGAAAGATCATTCGTCCCGCATACAAGTACGTCGGTACGCATGTGGAATTTGAAGAGATCGAAGACCGGAAATAATAAGATGAGACGCGGCTCCGTCAGGGGCCGCGCTTTTTTGTGCAGCCGTGACGAAAGGCTTCGGGCTTTACAGAATGTGAAAAACGTGTAATACTCATTCGGGGAGCTGTGAAGGATCCGGGGATCTTTGAAGGTTCGGGGCCGCCCCGGAAGGCGAAAGAATCACGCCGTAAAAAGGAGAGAAGAATGAAGTGTTTTGATCTTGATGAATATTTACTGCCCGGAATTCCGGCATGTACCTTCGGCCGGATGTCCGATACCGTTTACGATGCCGGCGTGGGCCTTCATGATGTACGTTCCTACGGGGACCCGGAGGCGATTCCGTTCTTTTCGAAGAACATCGGAGAAGAGCAGTGCTTTGAACCGGTGGACCTTCTGCACGGCCCGGTGCCGATGACGGAAGCCGATTTCCTTCAGCGCATCACGGCGTTTGACCGTTTGAACGGCGATTATCATTACCAGTATTGCAGCGACGCTGCCTCGGTCCGGCTGTTTTACCGAATGCGCATGGTGAATCTTTTCTGGAAAAACGGGACTGCATGGGCGGAGTTTCCGGACGATTACATGCCGAGCGGTGAAGTCGTCCCGCACGCGGTGGAGCGCACGGTGACGGAGATCTCCGGCGCGGATTTCGAGAACTACTGCGAAAGCCTTAAAATGGCCGGTTTTGAGCAGGTGTTTGAGAATGCCATGGAGAATAACACGATGTACGAATTTGCGGTAAAAACCGCGGATTTTGAGGCGGGAGAGCGGCATCGGCCCGCATTCCTCCATGCTTTTTTCTGCGGGAACACGCAGGTGGCCCGTTTTGTGCTGGATGAGGTGAGTGATGCGATCTCTGCCATTGACGACGGAAGTGCCCCGGACGGCAGCCGGACGGAATTCTGGCAGTACGCGCTTCCGTATTCCAAAAACCGTACGGGCTTTACAATGGACTGCGGTATGTGCTACGTCCTGCGTCTGGATGACGGTTCGCTGTTCATGATCGACGGCGGCGAGTACGAACAGTGCTCGGAGAAGACCACGAATGCCCTGTGGAAGCTGATGCACGACATTACGGGAACGCCGGAGGGCGGTGTGATCCGCATTGCAGGCTGGTTCGGAACGCACGCGCATGACGACCACATGGACATGTTCGCACATCTTTTACGACTGCATCACGACGGGATCCGGCTGGAGCGCATGCTGTTCAATTATCCGGACTGCAGTGTGTACGAGTGGTCCGCGCAGGGGCATCTGATGATCAACCGTGTGCGGAAATATTATCCGGATGTGAAGATGCGCAAGCTGCACATCGGCGACCGGTTCATGCTGGGCGGTGTGCGGTTCACGGTGCTGCAGACGCACGAGGACGATACCGGCGCGCGGGGCGATGAGAACATCGGCGGATTCAATGACACCTCCACAGTCTTAAAGATCGAAGCGGGAGACGGCAGTGTGCTGATCCTGGGCGATGTGGACAATGAATCCGAACGTCTGCTGCTTGAAAAATATACGGAAAAGACGCTGCACGCGGACGTGGTCCAGGCGGCGCATCACATGATCAATAAACTCCGGTACCTCTATGATGTGGTGAAGGCAGACTATGCGGTCGTTCCGCAAACGGAGCGCTGCCGCACGAATCACGATCATGAAAACTACGAGCAGGCGGCACGCACCGTTCCGTACGACCATTTCTATTTCGCACAGAACGGCACCGACGGCTTCCGCGTGGAAAACGGCGGAATGAAGCCCTTCGCACACCGCGCGCCGGAGAATTCGGTGTATGACGGAAGTCCGCTTTAAGGACTCGTTTCGAACGGAAAACACGATTTTACAAGTGATCTACAGGAGGCTACTATGCTGATCCGCACCGCAACCTTACAGGACCTGGATGCCGTCTCCATGGTGGAGGCGGAATGCTTTCCCGAAACGGAGGCTGCCACCCGGGCCGATTTTGAGCAACGACTGACGTATTATCCCGACCACTTCTGGCTCCTTTTTGATGATGAAAAACTGATTGCTTTTGTGGACGGTTTTGTGACGGACCTTCCGGACCTCACGGATGAAATGTACGAAAAAGCGGAGATGCATAACGAAAACGGCGCATGGCAGATGATCTTCGGAGTCAATACGGTCCCCGCGGAACGAAAAAAGGGCTATGCGGGCCGGCTACTCACGCGGGCCATCGCGGATGCGCGCGCACAGGGCCGGAAAGGCCTGGTACTGACCTGCAAGGACCGGCTGGTTCGGTATTATGCGAAGTTCGGTTTTGTGAACGAAGGCGTGTCGGAATCGGTACACGGAAATGTGACCTGGTATCAGATGCGGCTCACGTTTTGACCGGAGGCGACCATGGAAAACGATATGACCTATGACAAAAAGAAAATGCGGAAATACGTGCTCCGCCTGATCCTCCGGATCCTGCGGGTCGCGGCCGTTCTGGAACTTCTTGCGCTGATCCTGTACTCCTTTGCGGCGTATTTCACCGGCTTTACCTTTATTTTCAACACGACCTACGGCTGGCCGGCCGTATGGGACACGTTCCTGATCTACGGCATGATCTTATCGCCGCTCCATCTTGCGTCGATCGGAATTCTGACCGGCTTTTCGATCTACTTTAAAAAGACCCGCGGAAAGTATGATCCGGAAGAGGAGAAGCGGTATCTTAAGCGCATCGGAAAAGCGCTGATCCTCCCGGGGATCATCGTGGCCGCCCTGGTGCTTCTGATCCTCCTTGCGGATTATGTGATCGAAGGGACGATGACCGGCGCAAAACTCATGGTCCGGCTCGGATACGGCGAAAAGGCCCCGAATGTGTACCGGGCCGCAGCTTATACCGAGTATGAAGACGTGTTCATCGTGGAGAAGAACGGAGAAACGGTCTACCTGAAGGGTAAGGAGGGGGACCTTTCGGACCTGGAGTTTTTGAATGATCTGTACTACATCAAGTACTTTTATTCGGAAACGCCGGAGGAGGAGCTTCCGGACATGACCGGCGCGGACCGGTATCTGTTCATGGACCGGGACGGGATCTATATCGGCATGTATACGGTGAAGGGCGATGATCTTTTATACAGCGAGATGATCGGCGATCCGTACGAAGAGGACTATTACGGCGATTTTGTGCGGTACCTGGTGCGGGTGAAGGAGCAGTAAGCTTTGCCGCAGGAGAAGAACGGGCGGTATCATTTACGGAATTTGCGCCGGAATAAAGTGTCGGAAATGGGACAGGAAAAAAGATAAAATGAGGCAGCAGGGTGAAGGGCCCGCTGCCTCATTTTTATGCATTTTCACCCTTGACATGCACGGAAACGCGCATTATAATATCGAACATAAGTTCGAACAAACGTTCGCACAAAGGTGCGTAGACGGACGGAATACGGAACGGACCGGATCCGGAAAGGAGTCCAAAAAGATCATGGACCGTGTGATCCTTCACAGCGATGCCAATTGTTTTTATGCCAGTGTGGAGATGCTGCACCGGCCGGAGCTTCGGAACGTGCCGATGGCTGTGGGCGGGGATCCGGCGGCGCGGCACGGCATCGTGCTGACGGCGAATTATCCCGCAAAACGTCGCGGGGTGAAGACCGGAATGGCCCTCTGGCAGGCGCGGGAGGTTTGCCCGGAAATTCAATTTACGTCGCCGCGAATGGACCTGTATCTCCGCTTTTCCGCCATGCTGCGGGAAATGTACGGCGAGTACACGGACCGGATCGAGCCCTTCGGCTGTGATGAAGCCTGGCTCGATGTGACGGAGAGCGCGAATATCAAGGGCGACGGGGAAAAGATCGCGAACGAGCTGAACCGCAGGATCCGGGAGGAGCTTGGGATCACGGTGTCCGTGGGGGTGTCGTACAACAAGATCTTCGCAAAGCTCGGGTCGGATTATAAGAAGCCGGATGCGGTGACCACGATGTACCGGGAGGAGTTCCGCGGGAAGATCTGGCGCCTGCCGGCATCGGATCTTCTGTATGTGGGCCCCAGCACGAAGCGGAAGCTTCATAAGCTGGGGATCGTGACCATCGGCGGGATCGCGGAAACGGATCCGCTGATCTTAGAGCGGCACCTCGGAAAAATGGGGACTATTCTGTGGGGATTTGCGAACGGGTATGATACCTCGCCGGTACGCGTGGAAAATACGCATGCGGTGATCAAGTCCATCGGAAACAGCGTGACCACGCCGCGTGATCTTCTGAATGAGGAGGACGTGAAGCTCGTCCTGTACGTGCTTTCGGAAAGTGTGGCCTCGCGGCTGAAAAAGAACGGCTTCCGGTGCCGGGTAGTGGAGATCTCCGTGCGGGACAACGGCCTGTTTTCCTTTACGCGGCAGAAAAAACTGGAGCAGTCCACGGACATCGTGCGGGAGATCGCAGAGAATGCGATGGCGCTTTTCCGGGCAAATTACAGCTGGAAGGCGCCCATCCGGTCCATCGGCGTGCGCGGCGCGGATCTGGTGACCGCGGAATTTTCCGACCAGCTGTCGCTGTTTTCCGATCCGGAATACCGGAGGAAGCAGCACCGGGCCGATGCGGCCGTCGATGACCTCCGCCGCCGCTTCGGGTTTTACAGCGTGCAGCGCGGCATCATGCTGACGGACGGGGCCTTGTCCCACATCGATGCGGAGGAGGACCATACGGTGCATCCGCAGGGGTATTTCGGTCAGTAAATACTGGAAATTCAAGGAAAGGAGCTGTGAATGGTAAGTTCATATTCATATAAGGTCTATGTGGAAGTGATGGCGGTCTTCACGCCGGAAGGGCGGCTGATCCCGAAGACCATCACCTGGGAGGACGGGCATGTGTATCTGATCGACCGCGTGACCGATGTCCGCCGCGCCTGTTCGCTGAAGGCCGGCGGAACGGGGCTCCGCTACACCTGCCTGATCTCCGGAAAGACCACGCATCTGTTCTACGAGGATGACAACAAATGGTTCGTGGAGAGAAAATCGGCGGCGGTATGACGGAAACGGCCGGCAAAATGAGCGGCAAAAGCCGGCGGACGGCGCGGAAAACGCATTGAATCCGCGGTGCTGTTATGGTATAATTCCTACGTTTATTTGAATCAACAGTACGATACTTACGGGTAAAGGAAGCAGACAGCATGAAGAACAATAACATCGTCCTGATCGGCATGCCGGGCGTTGGAAAGAGCACGGCGGGCGTTATTCTGGCCAAGGTCATGGGCTATCAGTTTACGGATTCGGATCTTGTGATCCAGAAGCAGGAAGGCCGTCTTTTGAAGGATATCATCGCAGCGGAGGGCGTGGACGGGTTCATCGCCGTGGAAAACCGCGTGAATGCGTCGCTCGAGGCACAGGATTCGGTCATCGCGACGGGCGGCAGCGTAATCTACGGGGAAGAGGCCATGGCGCATCTGAAGGCGATCGGCACGGTCGTTTATCTGAAGGTGCCGTATGAAATCATTGACAAACGACTTTCGGACATCCGCGGACGCGGCGTGACACTGCGTGACGGCCAGACGTTAAAGGACCTTTACGAGGAGCGCGCTCCGCTCTATGAAAAATACGCGGACATCACGGTGGAAGAGGCCGGGCTTTCCATTGAGGAAACGGTGGCGGAAATCGAGGCGCAGCTTGCGGAACGGAGCCGGTAAGTGAAGATCTTTGAAAGATATCCGTTTATTATGATCACGGTCGGCATTCTGGGAATCTCGCTTTCATCGATCTTCGTGCGGTACTCGCAGGCACCGTCGCTCGTAACGGCGGCATTCCGTCTTTTGTGGACCGTGCTTCTCATGACGCCGGTGATCTTTTTGAAGCGGGAGACGCGTAAAGAGCTGCTCCGCACCGGGAAGCGGGAGCTGATCCTTTCCGCAGCAAGCGGCTTGCTTCTGGCCGTTCATTTTGCGACCTGGTTTGAATCGCTTCGGCGGACTACGGTGGCGGCATCGACGATCATCGTCTGTACGGAGGTGATCTGGGTCGCGCTTATGTACCGCTTTTTCATGAACGGGACGATCTGTAAGAATGCCCGGGCAGCGGTGACGATCACACTTTTGGGAAGTGTTCTGATCGCGGTTTCGGATTCCGCCGGCGGGCGGAACGGCCTTTCGGGCGATGTCCTCGCCCTGATCGCGGCCATCGCGGTGGCGGGGTACACGATCCTCGGAAAGGAAGTGCGGAAGACGACCGGAACCGCGGTATATACGTACATCGTGTACGTGTTTGCAGCGGCGGCGCTCACCGGCGCAGCCTTTGCCGCAAAACAGCCCCTGTGGAATTACGGAAGCAGTCCGGTGTACACCGGCTTTTTACTTGCCGTGGTCTCCACACTTCTCGGACACAGCATCTTCAGCTGGTGCCTGAAGTATTTCTCACCGGCGTTCGTTTCGGCGTCCAAGCTGTGCGAGCCGGTCGTTGCGGGCATCTTTGCGGCGATCCTGTTTGCGGAGATTCCGGGAGGGCTTGCGATCCTTGGCGGCGTGATCGTTTTAACGGGCGTCGTCCTGTATACGATGCTGGAGATGAAGACACAGAAAGAAACATAAAGAACCGTGATCCGGGGAAGCGGAGAGCGGCGGGCATAAAAAAGAACCGGACGGTGTCCGGTTCTTTTTTATGCATAAACTGAAATTACGGTGTGATCTCTACGGTGAGGACATCGCCATCGACCGTCATCTTGTCGATTCTCATGGAGCGGGTGTCTTCCGGCTTTTTTTCTTCATTCATATCACGACCGTGGTAAATGACGTACCACTGACCATCCACCTTGATCACGCTGTTGTGACCGGTGCCTTCGATGAAGTCGTTCGCACAGAGCAACGGATGGTAGGTGTTTTCATCCGGATACTTGTGCCACTCGAGGTCGCGGAGATCTTCCGGGTCGCCGTGAGCGACTGCGTAGCCGACAAAGTAGGTCGGACGGCCGTAGGAGGAGCCGCTGTAGTGCAGGAAGTGAGTTGCGCCTTCCTTGAAGTAGAATGCGCCCTCCAGAGTGTGCCAGTGCTGGCCCTGCTTGAAGCGGTCCTTCATGTAGATCTCTTCGTCAAGCGTCGGACGGACCACGATGACCGGCCTGCCTTCGGCCTCAGTCGGAGAAAGCAGCTTGTCGCAAACGATCAGGGTGCCGGCACGTACCGCCTCTTCATCGTTGACGCTGAAGAAGATGTAGTGGCTGCCTTTGTATTCCACGACATGGGAGTCGATGGAGAACGGAGCGATCAGATCATTCAAGTAAGTGAACGGGCCTTCCGGGGTATCGGCAACGGCGACCTGCATGGTCTGCTGATGCGCGTCTTCACAGCCGGCGGATACGTTGGAAACGTACATGTAGATCTTTCCGTCGATCTCGATGACGGACGGAGCCCAGTAGGAATCACGGCCTTCGCGGGTGTAGCAGTAGCCGCAGTATTTGAAATCATCGGAAAGGGTATCGGATACATACAGCTGCACACCGTTTAAGTGTGTTGCATATACATAATACTTGCCGCCGTGTGCAAAAATAAAGGGATCGGCCTGACCGAGCGGCGCCGGGTCATTCACGGCTCTTTTATAAAGCTTCATACAGTACTCCTTTCAAAACTGAATGAATAAAGACATCGGTATAGTATCTTCTATTTTATATGAAATGGACAGAGCGTCAATGGTAAATAAAAATACAAACGGGTATATTTTACGAAACCGTGTGAAATGTCATGTGTGTTATTTAATTTGCGATGATGGGACAAAATAGTGCAAAAAAGCATAATTATGCACAATAATATGGAAGAATGCAGAGATGTAAATTATATTATACAAGAAAATACTATTTTTACAAATTTTCGGAACGGAATAACACTGATATTATGTTCAATAACATCAATCAGAAGAGAGGTGCGTTATGTATACACAGATGCTGAAGCATTTCGGTGATCCGGCAGCGGAACAGCCTTTTTGGATCGAACTTGTGGGAACATCGTATTGTGATTACACGTACAAGATCACGAGGACCCTGGAAGCGAGCAACGTTTATGTTGCGGAGTACATTATTAAAGGAACGGGCACGCTGAAGGTCGGCGGAAAGGAATATCATCCTTCCGCGGGAGATTTCTATCTGCTTCAGCCGGGAACGCCGCATGAGTATTATTCCAGTGCGCATGATCCGTGGGTGAAGATATTTGCAAATGTATACGGCCCGCTGTGCCACAGCGTGGTCGATGACTACGGCCTGATGAATACGGTCCTGGTCCAGAACTGCGATGTACAGAAGACGCTGCAGGAACTCATCGATATCGCCTGCGACAATACGCTTCTGGAATCCCAGATCATGACCAAGTGTGCCGGCAAGTTCGTTGAACTGATCGCTTCGGTCGCCGGCAATGTCCACACGGACATGATGGGTACCGGAAACTCCGAGGTCAACCTGCTCTGTGATTTCCTGAATGCAAATATTCACCGCAATGTCAGCATCTCCGAGCTGTCGCGTCTGATTTTCCGTTCACCGGACTATACCATCAAGTTATTTAAGAAGGTCGTGGGCGATACTCCCTACGATTATCAGCTGAACCGCAAGATGGAGCTCTGCAAGCGCAGACTCTGCACCAGCAGCGATTCCATCTCCGATATCGCTTCTGATCTCGGTTATACCGATCCGCAGCATTTCTCCAAGCTGTTCAAGAGCAAATGCGGTCTGAGCCCCAGACAGTACCGGAATCAGTACATGAATTCTCATGAGGGCCATGACGGCTACCTGAGAAATGAGGGCCTGAACATCGAAAAGGAGTGAGCATGAAGGAAGTGACCTACACGAATCCGCTGGTCGAAAACGGCCCGGATCCTTTTGTGACGGAATGGAACGGAAGCTATTATTACAGCTTCAGTGCGCCGGACGGCGTCTATGTGGAGAAGCAGGAACGCCTTTGTGATTTCAAACGCGTGGGCCGGCATGTGTACACCCCGGAAGAGGGGACGATGTGGTCCCGTGAATTCTGGGCACCGGAGATCCATGAGATCGACGGCGAGTGGTATCTTTACGTAGCCGCGGATGACGGTCAGAACGCAAATCACCGTATGTATTGTCTGAGATCGGAAAACGGTGAGCCGGATGGGAACTATGTCATGATGGGCAAGGTGACCGATGTGACGGACGAGTGGGGCATCGACGGCACCGTACTGAAAACGAAGGACGGCCTTTACATGGTCTGGTCCGGACAGGAGGGCTTCCGCCCGGGGGTGATCGAGACTGCGCAGAATATCTACATCGCCCGTCTGAAAACACCGTGGGAAGTGGAAGGTCCGCGCGTGATGCTGTCCACGCCGGAATACGACTGGGAGACCGCAGGCAGCAGCGATACGCTTCCGAAGGTCAATGAGGGTCCGCAGATCTTATATAAGGATGAAACGATCCACATCATTTATTCCGCAGCCGGCTCCTGGTGTCAGGAATACTGCCTGGGACGTCTTACGTTCCGCGGCGGCGATGTCATGGATCCCGCTTGCTGGGAAAAGGGGAGTGCGCCGGTATTTTCCAAAGCGGAAGGCTCATACGGCCCGGGGCATTGCTCGTTCGTAACGGCGCCGGACGGCACGGATATGATCTTTTATCATGCCCGGCGTGACGGGGACGGCGGCTGGCCGGGAAGAGGCATGCGCCTTCAGACATTCACCTGGGAAGGGGATATTCCGGTATTCGGAATACCGGCTTTACCGGGGAAAGAACTTTCCGTCAGTGTACGAGTATAATTATATAATACAAGTAACGTTGTATTTTTTGATTAAAATGACGAAAAACGGACGATATGTCACCTGTTTTTTGTTGACATATGTCCATAACGGCGTTACACTTTTTACGTGAATTACCATTAGTAAGCTAATGGCAAAATAAAGGAGGAAACACATATGAAGAAGTTATCCAAAGTAGTTGCACTGCTTTTGGTGGCTGCTATGGTTCTTTCCATGACTGCATGCGGTAACGCAGGCGGCAAGAAGAAGCAGACCATCGAAGTTGCTGTTACTTACACCGGTGACCAGCTCGACACCTTCAAGGGCCTCGTTGCAAAGTTCACCGAAAAGACCGGTATCGAAGTTACCATCGACGAGTACGGTGACGACTACGAAGCTACCATGAAGAGCCGCATGGCTTCCAATGAGCTTCCGGACGTTTTCCAGACTCACGGCTGGTCCATCCTTCGTTACAAGGAATACCTGATGAAGCTGAATGATCAGTCCTGGTATTCTGACCTTGATGAATCCGCTCTCGGCGTTATCGCTGATGATGACGGCAGCATCTACGTTCTTATGATCTCTGAGCTTATCAACGCTACTCTTGTAAACCTTGACGTTTGCGAAGCAGCAGGTGTTGATCCGTACGCTATCCACACTTGGGATGATCTGTACGCAGCTTGTGAGAAGGTTAAGGAAGCTGGTTACACCCCGATCGGTTCCAACGCAGGTTCCGGTATCTTCGCTAACATCGCCGGTGGTTTCGTATCTTACGGCGGCGGCGTAAATGATTCCGCAGCTATGCTTGACGGTACCTGGGACTGGGCTAACTACAAGACCACTCTTATGGCTTACATTGTTAAGACTGTTGACAACGGTTTCTGGGCTGAAGACGTTCTGACCCGTTCCGGCGACGACATGACTGCTAAGTGGGCTGATGGCACTGCAGCATTCATGCTTGGTAACGACCCGGGCTTCCTGATCTCCGCTCTGACCTTAAATCCGGATGCTAACTACGCATTCATGCCCACCTTCAAGACTACTGATGATGGTAAGGAATTTGTTGGTATCGGTGAAGGCGACACCTTCGGTATCTGGAAAGACACCAAGAAGGCTGACGCAGCTAAGGAATTCCTGAACTTCATGGCTGAAGCTGAGAACGCTAAGACGATGGCTCTTGCAACCGGTAAGGTTACCTGCACCAAGTCCGCTATGGCGATCGATGACAGCTACGGTTCCAAGGTATTCGCTGAGATGAAGGAAAAGTGCTCTGATTGCGATATCCTTTACGAAAACCTTTGGGACAGAAAGTACATGCCGTCCGGTATGTGGGGCATCTTCGGCAACGCTTGTAAGGAAGTCTTCGGTGACACCTCTGAAGCTAACCAGGAAGCTCAGTTACAGTACCTGATCGATAACTACAATGACTGCTACGCAGCAGCTCATGCTAAATAATCGACATAGACTGTAAATGTCTTTGCGGGGGGGCAAAAGTTTCTTTTGCCCCCTTTTTAAAAAAAGTTCTGATAATCGTTTATAACGTAAGGAGAGCGAGATGAAAAGTAAACATCGCCAGTACCTGATGCTGACAATACCGGCAGTTCTTTTGCTACTCTGCTTTATTGCAGTTCCTCTTATCAACGGTATCCGCGTTTCTTTCTTTAAATGGAACGGATACTCACAGAACATGACTTTCTTCGGCGTTAACAACTACATTAACGCGTTTAAGGATCCTGTTTTCTTCAGTACCCTTGGAAATACTATGATCTACGGCTTCGGATCCACTTTATTCCAGAATATCCTGGGTCTTTCATCCGCTCTGTTCCTGAACATGAAGTTCAAGGGCAGAAACGCAGTCCGTGTCATTCTCTATATGCCGATTATGATCTCCGGTTTCATTATGGGTCATATTCTTTATTACTTCTTCCAGCTGGAGGGCGGTGCGTTCAATACCATGCTCGGCTGGGTGGGCTTGAACCCGGTCTACTGGACCGGTACCGGCCTCGGCGCAACGCTTGCATGTATGGCATGTAACTCATGGCAGTACATGGGTATCTGTATGATCATTTACTTAGCGGGTCTGCAGGGTATTCCGGATATGTATCGTGAAGCCGCAAGACTTGACGGTGCAAATAACTGGCAGGTATTCAAGCATGTAACCATTCCGCTTCTGATCCCGTCCATCACCACGGCAGTTGTCATCAACCTTATCGGTGGTTTCAAGATGTACGATGTCATCGTATCTCTTACCGGCGGCGGCCCGGGCAGAAGCTCCCTGTCACTTTCATATTATATTCAGCTGTTATACTTCCAGGATGAGAAGGCAGGCTATGCTTCCGCTGTCGGCTGCATCATGTTCTTCATTATCCTGATCATCACCGTGCCGATCAACGCATGGCTCAGAAAGAGGGAGGTCGAATATTAATGGAAAGTATCGTTAATAAGAAAAAGACCGGTTGGTGCTATCCGGTTGCGATCCTCGCGGTTTTATTCTACCTGCTTCCGATCTACGTCCTCTTAAACCTGTCCGTTCATACGGTCCAGAACATGAGAGACGTACTGAGTCTTCCGGAGACCTACAACTGGGCAAACTATGCGAAGGCTTTCGCGAACACTTCTCTTTGGAAGGGCTTCCTGAACTCCTTCGTTATTGCGATCGTGACTATCTTCGTTGAGATCGTTGTTTCCGCACTTGCCGCATACGGCGTCGCAAGAGCGGGTGGTAAGGTTGCGGATTCCATCCGTACCGTCAACATGCTGATCATGATGATCCCCGGTATCGCACTCCTGGTCGGTACCTACGGTCTGATGACCAAACTGCATCTGACAAACAGCCTTCTCGGCCTTGCTTTTCTGTCAGCTGCAGGCGGTATTCCCGGTACGCTGTTCATGTATGTAAACTTCGTCATTTCTATTCCGAGAGCGCTTGATGAAGCGGCTTCCATCGATGGTGCCGGTGTTTTACGTACCTTCTTCCAGATCATCCTGCCGCAGTTAAAAGCAGTCACCGTTACCCGTGTCATCATGACCGCAGTCGGTTCCTGGAACAACTACCTGATGCCGATGTTCTTACTGAACAACAAGGCAAAGTACACCGTCATCCTTGTTATCAAGGCTGTATTCGCCGGTTCCAACGGCGTTAAGGATGTACCGTATGCCTGTGCGACCTGTGCACTCGGTCTGTTACCGATCATCGCAATGTACCTGCTTCTTCAGAGATTCATTATCGAAGGTCAGATGGACAGTGCGGTCAAGGGCTAACCCCAAGCAATTGTATTGTATAAAAGAGCTTACATTTCGGATGAAGTTATTCACTGAAATGTAAGCTCTTTTTGTATGCCGCGATGGATCGGGCGGGCTTCGGTATTTTTGATCATATCCCCGGTTGGACCTCGTTTCCTCTTGCGAAGTCCTTGAAACTATGGCATAATATTCAGGTGAAAATACAGCCGGATACTGAAACTACAGGATAATCGGCACGGAATGAATAAACCATTCATACTGTGAAACGCGCAGCAGATGGTCTTACCAGGAGGAGGAATTATGATCAGTAATATTTCGGAAAAGGTTTTATATATCGGTGTGGATGACCATGACATCGATCTGTTTGAGAGCCAGTATGTGGTGCCGAACGGTGTGTCATATAATTCTTATGTGATAATGGATGAAAAGATCGCGATCATGGATACGGCCGATGCCCGTGCGTCCGAGCAGTGGATGGCAAATCTGAAAGAAGCATTAAACGGAAAGACGCCGGATTATCTGGTCGTTCATCATATGGAGCCGGACCATTCCGCAAACATCAAGGCAGTCGCGGATCTGTATCCGACCATGCAGATCGTCGGAAACGCAAAGACGTTCCCGATGATGAATCAGTTCTTCGGTGAAGACTTCAGCGACCGCCGCGTCGTTGTGAAGGAAGGGGATACTCTGGAGCTCGGCACCCACACGCTGACGTTTGTCATGGCGCCGATGGTCCATTGGCCGGAGGTCATGGTCAGCTACGAATCTGCGGAAAAGATCCTGTTCTCGGCCGACGGTTTCGGTAAATTCGGTGCGCTTGATGCCGATGAAGACTGGGCATGCGAAGCCCGCCGTTATTATTTTAACATCGTCGGTAAGTACGGCGCACAGGTGCAGGGCCTGTTAAAGAAGGCTGCCGCGCTGGATATTCAGACCATCTGCCCGCTGCACGGACCCATCCTTACCGAGAATCTGGGCTATTACATCGGTCTGTATGATACCTGGAGCAGCTACAAGCCGGAAAATGAAGGCATTCTGGTGGCGTGCGCATCCATTCACGGAAATACCCGCAAGGCAGCGCTGAAACTGGTGGAACTGCTGGAAGCGCAGGGTGAAAAGGTTGCATTCAGCGACCTGACCCGCGATGACATGGCGGAAGCAATCGAGGATGCATTCCGCTATGACCGCCTGGTCATTGCCTGCTGCACCTATGACGGCGGTCTGTTCCCGGCCGGCGAAAGCTTCCTGGCACATCTGAAGGCAAAGGCTTATCAGAGCCGTACCGTCGGTCTCATCGAGAACGGCAGCTGGGCGCCGATGGCAGCAAAGCTGATGAAGGCACAGTTGGAAGGCATGAAGAACATCACCGTGCTGGAACCGGTCGTTACGCTGAAGGGCGCACTGAACGATGCTTCCGCGGCACAGATGAGCGAACTTGCGGCAGCACTGACCACGAAGGCCTGAGCCGCGCTTTTTCCGCATAAAGACGCGGAGACCGGACATGAAACGTTCTCTGTGTAAATCGCGGTGTCTATTTAAGAAAGTGAAATCAGAACGCAGCGGCTCGTCTGAGCCGCTGCATTTTTAACGAATATGACGCTTAATGAATTTACGGCACAATTTCATATTCAGCTTACGGAGCAGCAGATGAATGCGGTCGCGGCGACGGAAGGCCCCGCGGTGATTCTTGCGGTCCCGGGGTCCGGTAAGACTACGGTCATGGTGACACGCATCGGATATATGGTTTTAGGGCTCGGAATCGACCCTGAAAGCATTTTGGCACTGACCTATACCGTAGCCGGCGCGGGGGATCTTGCGCGCCGGTATGAGGCCTTTTTCGGCGCTACGGAGGCTGCCCGCGTACACTTCGGCACGATCAATGCCTTTGCCATGAGCGTCATCGGTTTTTACGGAAGGGCCATCGGCCGGACGATGTACCGCGTGGCCGATGATAAGCAGACCACCGGCATCCTTTCCGCTGTCTACCGGAACGTGGAGCGGGAATTCCCGACGGAAAGCGACCTTGCCATTGTGCGCCGGGAAATCGCTTATATCAAGAACATGTGCCTTGAGCCGGAGGAGATCCGCGCGTTTGAACGGGAGTCCGATCACCACATCGGCGATCTTTACCGTGAGTATCAGGAGGCGCTCAAGGAAGCGCGTCTCATGGACTTTGACGACCAGCTCACCGCCGCGTACCGGATCCTGAAGACCAGACCGGAGGTCTTACGGTACTTTCAAAACCGCTATCGCTATGTCTGCGTGGATGAAGCCCAGGATTCCTCAAGGATCCAGGTCCTTCTTTTTGAACTTCTGACAGGAAGCACGGGTAATCTTTGTGAGGTCGGTGACGAGGACCAGAGCATATACGGTTTCCGCGCGGCTTTCCCGGAGGCGCTTCTTACCTTTGAACAAACGCATCCCGGCGCACGGGTCCTTCTCATGGAAGAGAATTTCCGCTCGACGAAGGAAATCGTGGATGCGGCCGGACGTTTCATCGCAATGAACAAGAGCCGCCATCCAAAGTCCATGTTTACAGCGCGAAAAGAGGGAAAGCCGATCCGTGAAATCGGGCTTGAAAAGCGAAGCGCGCAGTATTCGTATATTCTGAAAGCGGCGGAGAGCAGTCAGGAGACCGCGGTCCTGTACCGGAATAACGAGAGTGTGATCCCGCTTGTGGATCTTCTGGAACGAAACCGGGTGCCGTTCCACCTCCGCAGTCAGGACATGACATTTTTCTCAAACCGGGTCGTACAGGACATTGAGAACATCCTGCGCTTTGCATTGAACCCGGCGGACCATGAGATCTTTCTGCAGATCTACTTCAAGATCGGCACATACATTCGAAAGCAGGACGCGTCCCGCATTGCCGATATCAGTCGCGAGGAAGGCGTTCCCGTCCTCGATGCCGCACTGGATTCCGGCATGCTGAACGCGATGACCGCGGGGACGGTCCGCGGGATCCGGACGCTTTTCAAAAACATGATCACCATGGAGCCCGGCCGTGCGATGAGCGTCATCCTGGAGACGATGGGCTATTCGGACTATCTGGAGCGCATGAACATCGATGACGGAAGGATCGCGATCCTCCGTGCGGTCGCGCGCCGTGAGAAGACCATCGCGGACTTTCTGTACCGTATGGAAGATCTTCACGAGCTGATGCTGAACCATGAGAACGATCCCTCATGCAAACTGACCCTTTCCACGATCCATGCAAGCAAAGGCCTCGAATATGACCGCGTGTTCCTGATGGACGTAGCCGATGGTATTTTTCCGGACATCGTCATCCGTGATTACAAAAAGGCGGACCCGGCCGACATCCGCCACTATGAGGAGGAACGCCGGATCTTTTACGTCGGCATGACGCGCGCAAAGGAGGAGCTGTGCATCTTTACGTTCGACCACGCGTCGACCTTTGCAGATGAGGTCTTTGGGAAGAAGGTAAAAAGTGATGGAACCGGGCACGGCACGGCTCGGACTGATGCATGCGGAACCGGGCACGGCACAGCGTGCGGAAGTGCTTACGAAAGTGAAGTGCAAACAGTCGGAGCATCGCACGAGCATCGTCCGGGATACCGCGAATTTGCCGAAAAAATCGGCGCCGGCATGATCTGCAGGCACCGAAAATACGGGGAATGTTCAGTTGTGGATCTTGCAGGCGATATCATCACGCTGGATTTTGACGGCGATGAGCGGAAGTTCAGTCTGCGTTTTATCTACGATCACGATCAGCTGGAGATCGAAAATCCCTGATTCCGTTCGGAGGATGCTGTACATTTGCAAGGAGGCTTCTGTTGAACGGGCCGGGCTTATTGATCCTTGAACCGGTCTTCCCAGTCCGGGATCTCGTCATCGGACACAGTCTCTTTAAGGTCGTCTTCGTAGTTGATCACTTTATGGAAAGTCAGTTCCTCCAGATAGGTCATGAAGAAGGTGAACAGCCCGGGGAAGACCATCGCCAGCGGCCAGTACTCCAGCGTCATCCAGGAGAGACCGAAGCAAACGAACAGTATCAGCAGATTCCGGAGGCCAAAACTGAAGGACAGGCGGAGTGCCGTGTTGAGGAGCTGTTTTCTTGTCATCTGAAAGCGACCGGCAAGGAAGAACAGGTGAATGGAGAAGAGGACGAGCTCGAGGAACAGGCAGAAGGTCAGGATGAGGTAAGCGCCGTACATAAGCTGCGTGCGGTTCGGAAAGATCAGATAGCCGATCAGGAAAAGGACTGCGGAAAGGAGCAGGATCACCGGCATGAAGGGCAGCGTGGAACGGAGGTTCTCCTTGAAGGAGGAGAAGTAGTTCTTCAGCACGTAGCCGCGCGACTGGCGGTGGACCTTGATGACGGTGTTGTACATCGACGCGGTGGCAGCACCCATCGTGAGGATGGGCAGGCTGGTGATCAGCCAGAGGATGCTGACAAAGATGATGTCGATGACCTTGTAAATAATATCGAGTACTTTATTGTCCTGTGTAAACATCGGGCCTCCGTAACGGCATCGGTCCGTATCATCACAGCGGAACTGCCGTATTTTGTTCGTTATCGGAAATGTTTGTTCGTTTTATCCCCATATCTATTTCCGGGGATCTATGTTATTCTACAGAAGATCCATGTACAATATGTGAAGAAAAGCACGTAAAATCTCTGAAGAAAACATCCTGCCATCAGGATTTTATCATTTCGTCCATGAAAAGTAAAGAAGGGAGCACTTTCATGAAAACTACGTATCAGAACCCGATCCTGCCCGGCTTTGCGGATCCCGATGTGATCCTGCACGACGGTGTTTATTATATGTACGCAACGAATACCGCTATGAAGGACGCGTCCGAACTGGGCTTCAAGGTCTATTCTTCAACGGACCTCGTGCACTGGGAAGACCGCGGCATGGCCTTGAAGGCCGAGGATAGCTGGGGTAATAAGGGCTTCTGGGCACCGGACATTGTCTTTGTGGACGGCGTTTTCTACCTTTCCTACACAGTGGAGGAGCACATCTGCGTGGCAACCTCCGAATCCCCGCTCGGACCGTTCAAGCAGGCGGAGAAGAAGCCCATCCATGAGGACGTGAAGGAGATCGACAGCCATTATTTCCTGGATACGGACGGCACATGGTATCTGTATTTCTGCCGTTTTGATAACGCGAACCAGCTCTGGGGCGCCAGGCTTCGGCCGGATATGATGCACATCGAGGAGGAAACCCTGACGCGCCTGCTCATTCCGGATACCGAATGGGAATGCGAACAGTGGCCGGTCAATGAAGCTCCGTACATGTTAAAGCACAACGGCCTTTATTACCTGACCTACTCCGGCAGTCATTGCGAGGCACATTACGCTTCCGGCTATGCCATCGCGGACCAGCCGCTGGGACCGTTCACGAAGTATGAGGGCAACCCGTTCCTTTGCGGAAATGAGCATCTGAACGGCACCGGACATCACTGCATTACCACCTCGCCGGACGGCAGGGACCTGATCCTGATCTACCATTGCCACTACAGCATGGACCGGCCGCATCCCAGAAAGCTGTGCATCGACCGCCTGTGGTTTGAAGCGCAGGAGAACGGTCCGGACGTCCTGAAGACGAACGGCCCGACCTGGACGGAGCAGACGCTGGAACTGAATTAAAAAGACGCCGCAAAATCCTGCATTGATTTTGCGGCGTCTTTTTATTTTACCACTCCGCCTCGCGCTCCGGCAGCGGATCGCAGGTCTCCGCCATGCGGTCGGTCATGATCTCCAGAAGACGGATCTTGATCTCTGCATATGCGGGATCGTCGTAATGGTTATAGCGTTCCAGCGGCATTTCCCGAAGGTCATACAGCTCGCCGATGACTCCGTGATAATCGCGGCCCGGGTGGACCTTGCAGAGCTTGTAGCGGCCGTCGGTGACCATCGTCGTGAAGGCGAAGGGCTCGCGATGGCCGATGTTTGCATTGTAATACTCACTGTACGCGCTGTCGCGGTGTTTGTCCGGCGCATCCGGATCCGTGATCATCTGCCAGAAGGAACGTCCCTGGAAGCCGGCGTACTGCGGAATGCCCACAGCGTCGCAAAGGGTCGGTGCCAGGTCGCAGAGCTCTACCAGGGAGTGGACGCGTTTTCCGGCCGGCAGATGACTGGGCCAGTTCATGATAAGCGGTACATGGACATTATTCTCATAGAAATACGGTCCCTTTAAGTACATGCCGTGATCGCCCAGATTTTCGCCGTGATCGGAGTGGAAGAGGATCAGCGTGTTTTCGCGTTCGCCGGTCTCATCGAGCCACTGAAGAAGACGGCCGATCTGCTTATCGATCAGGTCGATCATCGCATAATACGCGGCGGTGATCATCCGGTGGTCGTAATCACTCATTTCGTCATACGGCATCTGGCCCGGCGTATCATAAGCGCCGATGTGATCCTTCTGCTGGAAATAATTCTTGTGCTCGAGCTCGCCCTCCTCGTAATTCGGAAGCGGGATCTCGTCCAGCTTTTCAAGATAGGGCGCCAGGAACTCCGCCGGCGGATCGAAGGCGTGATGCGGGTCAAAGAAATTGATCGAGAACAGCCACGGCTTTTGGAAGGTCCGCGCGGTCTCCATAAATTTCAGCGCTTCGTTCACGCACCAGGTGGTTTGATGGAACTCTTCCGGCACACCCGTCTGAACGTATTTGCAGTCCTCCCGGTTCGGGGTGATATAGTCCATGCCGTTTTCCAGCAGGAACTGATTATAGGCATTGGACGGCCAGTTGCAGGCATTGTGCGGCTGCGGATGATGGGACCAGCTGAAGAACTCATAACCGTCGTCGATGCGCTTCTCCGTGGTCCGTCCGGTCTGATGCGGATGGCACGCGGTGAGATGCAGCTTACCGGAAAGTCCGCAGAAATAACCGTTTTCCTGAAGCATCTTCGGGAACAGCTTCTCGCTTGGACGGATATCCTGACCGTTCTGACGCGGTCCGCAGGTGCGCGGATAGCGTCCGGAGAGGAAGGAACCGCGGCTCGGTGCGCAGACGGGGCACTGGGAATAGCAGTTGTCAAAGGTCACGCCTTCCGCGGCCAGACGGTCCAGATTGGGCGTATGTACAAGTGGATTTCCGTAGCAGCCCAGGGTGTCCAGACGCTGCTGATCGGTACAAAGCCATAAAATATTCATATCGTTACCTCGCGGCGATCGGTATTTTATTCAGCATACTAAAATCACGTCCGGCATGCAATTGTTTTATTACTGAAATTCTTGTCGGATGCCGTCCGGAGCGGGGCGGAAGAGGCCCTTCTTCTTTTGGACTGATTGTTGAATCCTTGCGCAGAATGTTGTATACTGTTATCCAAAGACTTAAATTGGAGTACCCTGTACCCAGCGAAAGGAAGCGCATGTTTTCGGACCGTCCTGCGTCAAAAATCAAAAAGATCCTCGTTCCGTTTCTGATCTGGATCGCGATGGGCGCTGCCGCGGAGATACTGGGAGTGATCGCGGTCCTATTCTTTCGGAAAAACGGTGCGGTCGATGTTTCCCCGGACCTCTTTTCCCTGCTGGAGACCGCACACGAACGCTATGAGTACCCGATGCTGATCTGCCGCGATCTGGCATCGCTTCCGTTCATGATCCGGTATTTCCGGGCCGATACCGCCCGTATAAACGTAACGCTTCCGGAGGTCGCTGCGTACATCGAACGCGTCCGGTTCTTTAACGGAAGCCGGATGAGAGGAAAGCGGAGCCGCTATCTGTTATTTCTTCTTCCGGGCGTTTTCTATGCGATATCCGCAAACCTGCTCCTGTATTTCCTGGGGAAAGCGGAGCCGGCAGTGACGGTTTCCTCTGCAGTGACGATGCTCCTCATCCTGTTTTTCTCGGTCATCGCAGCCCCGGCCCTCGAAGAGCTTTTATGCCGCGGCCTCATTTACCGGCGGCTGCGCACCTACACGGGCGTCCTTCCCGCGCTTCTTTTATCCGCGCTCTTTTTTGCCCTGTTCCATTTGAACCCCGTCCGGAGCATCTACGCCTTTTTCCTGGGCCTTGTTCTGGCGGATCTTTATGAGATCTCCGGAAGCCTCCCTGCAGTGATCCTTACTCACGCGGCCGCCAATGCCGCCTCGCTCCTGATCACATACCTGCCGTCCTTAAACGGCTTCATCATCACAAACGGCATCCCCGTTTTTATCATCGTCACGGTCCTGTTACCGGCGTCCATCGTTTTCATCGGCCTTACGGCCGGAAAGGAAGAATAAGTGTCATTTACCCATCTTCACGTACATACGGAATACAGCCTTCTGGACGGCTCCTGTAAGATCAGGGAGCTTGTTTCACGCGCGAAGGAACTGGGCTTTGATTCCCTGGCCATCACGGACCACGGCGTTATGTACGGTGTCATCGATTTCTACAAGGCCTGCAAAAAGGAAGGCATCAAGCCGATCCTGGGCTGCGAGGTCTACGTGGCGCCGCACTCCCGTCTGGACCGGGAAGTCACCGGCGGGGAGGATCGCTACCATCATCTGATCCTGCTTGCGGAGAACGACAGGGGCTATGCGAACCTCGTTAAGATCGTGTCCCGCGGCTTCATCGACGGTTATTACTACCGGCCGCGCGTGGACAAGGATATCCTCCGCGAATTCCACGAGGGTCTGATCTGCACCAGTGCCTGTCTTGCGGGCGAGGTCCAGCGGGACATTGTGAAGGGTCAGTATCAGGACGCGAAGGCAGCTGCGCTTGAGTACCGCGAGATCTTCGGTGAAAACAACTATTTCCTGGAACTGCAGGACCACGGTTACCCCGAACAGAAGACCGTCAATCAGGGGCTGATGCGCCTGCACGCGGAGACCGGGATCCCGCTTGTTGCGACAAATGACGTGCACTACATTCACGATACGGATGTAGAGGCGCACGATATCCTGCTTTGCATCCAGACGCAGAAAAAGGTGACCGATGAGGACCGTCTGCGTTACGAAGGAGGCCAGTTCTTCCTGAAGACGGAAGAGGAGATGCTGGACCTGTTCCCGTATGCAAGGGAAGCCATCGAGAACACGCACAGGATCGCGGAGCGCTGCAACGTGGAGATCGAATTCGGCAACACCAAGCTGCCCCGTTTCGATGTTCCGGACGGCCTGACCTCCTGGGAATATCTCTGTAAGCTCTGCTACGAGGGCTTTGAAAAGCGCTATCCGAATGCCGAACCGTGGCTTCGTGAACGCCTGGAATATGAACTGAATACGATCCGGACGATGGGCTACGTCGATTACTTCCTGATCGTCTGGGACTATATCAATTACGCGCGTGAGAACGGTATCCCGGTCGGCCCGGGCCGTGGCTCCGCCGCCGGCGCGGTCGTTTCGTACTCCCTCGGGATCACGAACATCGACCCGATCCGTTTTGAACTTCTCTTTGAACGTTTCCTGAATCCGGAACGTGTCTCCATGCCCGATATCGACGTGGACTTCTGTTACGTCCGCCGTCAGGAGGTCATCGATTACGTTGTCCGGAAATACGGAAAGGAATGTGTGGTTCAGATCGTCACCTTCGGTACGCTGGCCGCCAAGGGCGTCCTCCGCGACGTGGGCCGTGTACTGGACCTCCCGTATTCCTTCTGCGACCGTCTCTCCAAGATGGTCCCGAACGAACTCAATATCACTCTGAAAAAAGCGCTTGAAATGTCGCCGGATTTCCGTGCGGAGTATGAGAGCGACGAACAGGCGCGCCGTGTCATCGACATGGGCATGAAGCTGGAAGGCCTTCCGCGCCATACCTCCGTTCATGCAGCGGGCGTCGTTATTTCGCGTCTGTCCTGCGATGAATATGTCCCGCTTTCCAGAGCCTCCGACGGCTCGCTGACCACACAGTTCACGATGACGACCATCGAGGAGCTGGGCCTTCTGAAGATGGACTTCCTGGGCCTCCGCACCCTGACCGTCATTCAGGACGCCGTGAAGAATATCAAGGAGAGCACCGGAAGAGAGATCGACATCGACCATATCGATTTTGATGACAAGAATGTTTACCGGTACATCGGCACAGGCGACTGCGACGGTATCTTCCAGCTGGAATCCGCCGGCATGCGCGGATTCATGAAGCGC
>DCHF01000010.1:30187-30355 GCA_002315555.1 Lachnospiraceae bacterium UBA1759
GCCTGCAGCCGGACTCCATGGAGGATATCATCGCCGGTATCTCCCTGTACAGACCGGGCCCGATGGACTTCATCGACCAGTACATCGAAGGCAAGAAGAACGTGGATACGGTCACCTATTCCACGCCGCTTCTGGAGCCGATCCTGAAGCCGACCTACGGCTGTATCG
>DCHF01000010.1:30394-36618 GCA_002315555.1 Lachnospiraceae bacterium UBA1759
GGAGCAGGTCATGCAGATCGTGCAGAATCTGGGCGGATACACGCTCGGCCGCGCTGACCTGGTGCGCCGTGCGATGTCCAAGAAGAAACACGATGTCATGAATGCCGAGCGCCAGAATTTTGTTTACGGCAATGAGGCGGAGGGCGTTCCGGGCTGCGTTTCCAAGGGCATCTCCCCGGAGATCGCGAACCAGATCTTTGACACGATGACCGCCTTTGCCAGCTACGCATTCAACAAGTCCCATGCAGCGGCGTATGCCGTGGTCTCCTATGACACCGCATGGCTGAAATATTACTATCCGGAAGAATTCATGGCCGCGCTCATGACGAGCGTTATTGAAAACTCCGGCAAGGTCGCATCCTATATCTACACCTGCAAACAGATGAAGATCGGCATGCTGCCGCCGGATATCAATGAAGGCCGCGGCGAGTTCTCCGTTCGCGATCACAAGATCCGATACGGTCTGAACGCCATCAAGGGCATCGGTAAGTCCGTGGTCGATGAGATCGTCCGCGAGCGCGAAAAGAACGGCCCCTACAAGTCGCTTCGTGATTTCATGGAACGCCTGTCTTCCAAGGAGGTCAATAAGAAGACCATTGAAAACTTCATCAAGGCCGGCGCATTTGACGGCTTCGGTTACAACCGCCGTCAGATGATGACGCATTACCCCACGCTTCTTGAGGAAGTGGAGAGAAGCAGGAAGGACTCCGTGTCCGGTCAGTTCAGCCTGTTCGACCTGGCGCCGCAGGAGACGAAGATGGAAATGGGGGCGCCGTATCCCAGGCTTCCCGAATACGAACGGAGCCAGCTGCTTGCATTTGAAAAGGAAGTCCTCGGCATCTATGTCAGCGGCCATCCGCTGGAGGCCGACCTTGGGCTGATCAAGAAGAATGTCACGGCCATGACCTCCGATTTTGTCGCGGATGAGGAATCCGGCGGCAGCGCGAAGGTCACCGACGGCCAGAAGGTCACCGTGGGCGGTATGATCACCGGAAAGACGTTAAAGACGACGAAGAGCAACCAGATGATGGCCTTCATCACGGTGGAGGATATGATCGGCTCCGTGGAGGTCCTGATCTTCCCGAAGGATTATGAAAAGTACAAGATGTATCTGAACGAGGATGAGAAGGTCCTGGTGACGGGGCGCGTATCCATCGGCGACGATCCGGAAGGAAAGCTGATTCTGGAACGCATGATCCCCTTTGCCGATGTTCCCCGCGAACTCTGGCTTGCCTTTGATAACACCGCGGACTACGAAAAACGTTTCCAGGCGGTTAAGAGCGCTCTGACATCTTTTGACGGCCGCGACACGCTGGTCGTCTACCTGAAAGAAACACGGCAGTACAAGAAACTGCCGCCGTCCATGAATATCGCCGTTTGCGCCGAGTCGATTCAGGCGGCACGCGACATTCTGGGCGAGGACAATGTTCGCACGGTCGAACAGAAAGCAAAGTGATATGAAACATGTATTAAGAGTACTTCTTGCAATGATCACGGTCGTTCTGATCGCGGTAATGGGTTACCTGGCTTACGTTTTTATTGCGTATCACCGCATCGAGGACAATCGCGTCCTGGAGGTGCAAAACGCGCAGTCCGGGACGATGGCCGCGGGAGAGGAATACCGGATCCTGAGCTTCAACATCGGCTTCGGTGCCTATGAGCCCGATTTCGGATTTTTCATGGACGGCGGTACCGAATCCTGGGCGCTTTCCGAAGAACGTCTGGATGCCAATCTGACCGCACTCAGTGACTGGACGGCAAAAGAGGGGGCTGATATTTATCTGATGCAGGAGGTCGACATCGATTCCACCAGAAGCTACCATGTGGATGAGCGGAAATATCTGACCGACCGCCTGACCGGTTACGGTTATACTTTTGCGCAGAACTTTGATTCGCCGTTCCTGTTTTATCCGCTTACACAGCCGCACGGCTTTGCCCGTTCCGGTCTGATGACCTTTTCGCGTTTTAACATGACGGACGGTGTTCGCAGAAGTCTCCCCATTGAAAACACGCTGAAAAAACTGGTGGATCTGGACCGCTGTTTTTCCGTGCAGCGTATTCCGGTAGACAACGGTCGTGAACTCGTACTGATCAATCTGCATCTTTCCGCTTATACGACGGACGGAACGATCGCCGAGGAACAGCTGGAAATGATCGTGAGCCTTATGCAGAAGGAATACGAAAACGGCAATTACTGCATCGCGGGCGGAGACTTCAACAAGGACATCTCCGGAGACGCGGAGAGCTATTTTAACACCAGCGCGGCAAACTATACCTGGGCTCAGCCGATCCCGGAGGAGATTTTTACCGGACGGAACGTCAGCCTTGTTTTTGCCTATGATGAAGAGGATCCGGTCCCGAGCTGCAGAAACGCAGACGGCCCGTATAACCCGGAGCAGTACGTTCTTACGGTCGACGGCTTCATGATCACGGACAATGTCACCGTGAACAGTGCCGGGGTCGCAGACCTTTCTTTCCGCTATTCGGATCATAATCCGGTACGGATGTCCTTTACTCTGAATTAACAGGAGAACCCTATGTCAAACAATATCATGGACCGCTATCTCCGGTGGTGCGGCACGACGCTTGCCGATCCGGATCTTGCGGAGGAACTTTCCGGGATGGCCGGAAACGAGGAACTTATTACGGATGCATTTTACCGTGAACTGGAATTCGGCACCGGCGGCCTGCGCGGCGTTATCGGCGCGGGGACGAACCGTATGAACGTCCACACGGTCGGAAAGGCTTCCCAGGGACTTGCGGACTATGTCTGCCGCCTGTTCCCGGAAGAGGAGCGCGTGATCGCGGTCTCTTACGATTCCCGTATCAAGTCCGACCTCTTTGCGAAGGTTGCGTCCGCGGTCTTCGCGGCAAACGGCATCCGGGTATACATCTATCCGCAGCTCATGCCCACACCGTGTCTGTCCTATGCGGTGCGCGCGCTGAAATGCGCGGCCGGCATCATGGTGACGGCATCGCACAATCCGGCCAGGTACAACGGTTATAAGGTCTACGGTGCCGATGGCTGCCAGATCACGACGGAAGCCGCCGATGCGATCCTGAAGGAGATCGAAAAGACGGATGTGTTTAACGACGTGAAGCTCGGCGATTATGCGGCCTTTACGGAAAGCGGCATGATCTCGTATGTGCCGGAAAGCGTTTATGATGATTTTATTGCCGAAGTGAAAAAACAATCCGTTTTGAAGGCGGGGGAGGAGATCGACCGCGATGTGGCCATCGTCTATTCCCCGTTAAACGGTACCGGCTATCTGCCGGTCACGCGCGTGCTGTCGGAAAGCGGCTATACGAATATCACTCTGGTAGAAGAACAGCGGCTTCCGGACGGTCATTTCCCGACGTGCCCGTATCCGAATCCGGAGATCCGCGAGGCCATGGCGCTCGGTATGCGCTATGCGGCTGAAAAACAGGCCGATCTTCTGATGGCAACGGATCCGGATTGTGACAGGGTCGGTATTGCCGTTCGCGATAAAAACGGCGATTTTAAGCTTCTCACGGGCAATGAGGTGGGCTGCCTCCTGCTCGATTACATTTGCTCGAAGCGCCTGGAGAACGGCACGATGCCGGAAGGACCGGTGCTCGCAAAGACCATCGTGTCCATCGACCTTGCGGACCGCATCGCCGCGCATTACGGCGTGCGCACGGTCAATCTTCTGACCGGCTTCAAGTTCATCGGCGAACAGATCGGCATCCTGGAAGCCCGGAGCCGTGAAGACAGTTACATCTTCGGCTTTGAAGAGAGCTACGGCTATCTGACCGGCTCCTACGTCCGAGACAAGGACGCGGTGGACGGTGCATTCATGATCGCCGAAATGTTTGCTTACTACCGGACGCGCGGCATCAGTCTTTTAGACAAGCTGGATGAGCTCTGCGCGACCTACGGCTATTATAAAAACACCCTGTATTCCTTCACGTTCGAAGGCATCACCGGCGCGTCCCGGATGCAGAAGCTGATGGAGAAGTTCCGTACCGGAATCGCCTCCTTCGGTCAAAGAGCGGTGACGGAGCTTAAGGACTATGCGGCGGGCATCGACGGCCTTCCGAAATCCAACGTGCTCAAATTTTATCTGGAGGGCAACGCGTCCGTTGTGGTACGCCCGTCCGGTACCGAACCCAAGCTGAAGCTTTACGTTTCCGTCTGCGGAAACGACGCGGACGATGCTTCTTTACAGGAAGCAGCGCTTTCATCGGCATTTAAAGCATTCATGGAGGACTGAGCGCGATGAAGATAAAGGAACTGGTTTCCGAAAGGATGGACCTGACAGCCTTTTCCGCATATCCTGCGGCGAAGGAGCGTACGGTCTGGGAGGAACTGCCCGCATGGCAGAAGGAACAGCTGGTAAAGGGCGGCGAGCGCTTCTTAAACTACCGTTATGAAGTGCTGCCGATGACCCTCTGGCTGGAGCTTTCCCGGATCGGCAACCGTTCGAATTACGAGCAGGCGCAGTTTGCCCGCCGCGAAGCGATCGCCGACCTTGCGCTTGCGGAGTGCGTCGAGCATCAGGGCCGCTTCATCGACGACCTGATCAACGGTATCTTCCTGACCTGTGAGGAATCCGCATGGTGGATCCCCGCGCATAACACCTACGTCCGTGATACGGTCCAGCTGCCGTTCCCGAGTGCGGACCGGCCGATTCTGGATCTCTTTTCCACGCAGACCGGCATGACGCTGGCCTACATCCGCTATCTTTTAAGAGATGAACTGGACGCGGTCTCCCCGGAGATCTGCCGGCGCATCGAGGCCGAGGTGAAGCGGAGAGTCATCGACCCGTATTTCGCGAATTTCTTCTGGTTCATGGGGAACGGCGTGGAGCCGACCAACAACTGGACGGTCTGGTGCACCCGGAATGTGCTGCTTGCCGCGTTCCTGATCTCCGAAGATCCCGCGACGCGCATCGGCGTGCTGCGGAAAGCCGCGGTTTCCGTGGATTGCTACATCGACGAATACCCCGACGACGGCTGTTGCACGGAAGGCGCCTCCTATTACCACCATTCTCCGCTGTGTTTGTTCGAGTGCCTGGACGTCATGAACAAGGTCTCGGACGGTGCGTTTCTGCCGATGTTTGAGGATGAAAAGATCCGGAAAATGGCTTCCTACATCATGAAGGTCCATGTGGGCGGCGAGTATTATCTGAATTTTGCCGACTGCGACCCGAAATGCGGGCTTGCCGGTGTGCGCGAGTATCTGTTTGCGAAGGCCACCGGACAGCCGGATATGATGCGGTTTGCTTCGGAGCAGCTGAATCTGAAGATCGAAAAGACCGGCCGTGTGCTGATGTCCGGCAGTGCGATCCACGAGCGCCTGCAGGAGCTGTTTGCTTACGGAGAGACGGAGGCATACAGGGAACGTTTGGAGAACGAAACAAAGGAAGAAGCCGGTTTCATCAAGCAGGCATCCTTCCCGGCTGCGGGTGTGGATCTGGTCTCGGACGGACGGATCTACCTGGCCGTGAAATCCGGTGATAACACCGGCTCGCATAAACATAACGACACCGGCTCCTGCATCGTGTATGCGGACGGACAGCCGATGCTCATCGATGTGGGCGTGGAAGCCTACACGCAGAAGACGTTTTCGGAGCAGCGCTACGAGCTTTGGACGATGCAGTCGCAGTACCATAACCTGCCGACCTTTGCCGGACACCAGCAGGAGGGAAAGCTTCAGCATGTCCACGGCCTGTTTGCGGCGGAGGATACCGCGGTGAAGATCGAGGAGCTTCCGGACGGAAGACAGCGCTTCACGGAAACCATGGAGCTTAAGAATACGTATGAAGCGGGCACGCCGGTCGATTCCTATGTGCGCAGCTATGAGTTCGTATCCGGCGGCGATGTCACGGTCACCGAACGGGTCGTATTCACCGGGGAAGAGAAGGAGTGGTTCATCACCTTCATGACCTATGAGACGCCGGTTCCCGTTACGGACGGCGACGACAAAAAAGCGGTGGCGGTGAAGATCGGCGGACTGGGATGTATTATGTTTTCCGAACCCGTAAGGATCCTTACGGAAGACATTCCGATCACGGACCGCAGGCTTTCAAATAACTGGAAGCACGATGTCCATCGTGTGCGGATCCGGCCGGAAAACACGGAATTCCGCTGGAGAATTACAACAGAAAAATAAATATAAAAAGTGCTTGACTTTTTTGAGGAGAATCTATATACTATCTCTTGTGCCTAAAAAGGTTATCGAGGTGTGGCTCAGTTTGGTA
>DCHF01000008.1 GCA_002315555.1 Lachnospiraceae bacterium UBA1759
GGAGCGGGGTAGCATCTGATATTCCGGATCGTCGGCAAACTGCGTCACAAAACGGGTGTCGAGAATCTCTTTTTTGCCGCCTAACTTATCCTGATCCACCTTCCACGATTTCCCGTAAGGCGGATTGGAAAGCATGAAGTCAAACTGACGAGTGGGGAAAAAGTCTGCCGAAAGCGTAGAGCCGAACCCCATGTGTTCCGCCTGCTCGCCCTCGCCGGAAAGCAGCATGTCGGCTTTGGTGATGGCGTATGTTTCCGGGTTGATCTCCTGACCGAAAAGGTGGATCGAGACTTGCTTTTTCTGTTCCTTGGCGATCTCGTCGAGGTGTCCTTGGGCAATGGTCAGCATGCCGCCTGTACCGCAAGCACCATCATAACAGGTGTAGGTCGCGTCTTTGATCTTATCCGCAATCGGGATCATGATAAGATCGGCCATCAGTTCCACAGCATCTCGTGGCGTGAAGTGTTCTCCCGCCTCTTCGTTATTTTCCTCATTGAAACGGCGGATCAGTTCCTCAAAGATCATTCCCATGGAGTGGTTGTCCAAGCCGGGAATTTTGACGCTGCCGTCATCAAAAAGCACCGGTTCCGGGCTGAGATTGATGGAGGGCGAGACAAACTTTTCAATGACAGCGCCGAGAATGTCTGCGTCGATCATAGTGCTGATCTGGTTCCGGAATTTGAACTTGTCCAGAATTTCCTGCACATTGGGAGAAAAGCCGTCAAGATAGGCTTCAAAATCAATTCTGAGCTGCTGGGCTTTGGATTTAGACTTCAGATCTTTCAGGCAAAATGGAGAACTGTTGCAGAAAGGTTCCTTCGTTACCTGGCACAAAGTCGCAGTCTGGTTCGCGATTCCCGCTGCATCAAGTTTTGCTTTCATCTGAAGGACTTCCGCCTTTGTCTTTTCCAGCACGGCGTCCAGACGGCGGATTACTGTCATGGGCAAAATCACGTCCCGATATTTCCCCCGCACATAAACATCGCGGAGGCAGTCATCGGCAATGCTCCAAATAAAGCTGACGATCTGATTGAACTGAACGTGTTCCATTATTCCGCCGCCTTTCCGGACTTCACCCAAAGATCGACTTCATCCTTCTTGAATTTCCAGTTATGACCAATGCGGTGACCGGGCATACCCTTTGCATCGATCCATTTATAGATGGTTTCACGGCGTGCACCCAGATATTCCGCAATTTCTTTTAATGACAGCCAACGGTCGTCCATGTTTTTCCCTTTATTCTCGCGATGATGGGATACTATCCATATACCATGCGGAATATATCACTATCATGTCAAGAAAACAAATCAAAAACTTATTTTTTGTTATTTTTAGTGATTTTTGTACTGTGTATAGATATTTCCTCGAGACGAGAAAATCCGAGGGAAGGACCTCTCGGATTCAATTTATAGCGATAGTTTTTTCAGCAGCTGATCGCGGTTACATCTCCTCCGCCAGCCCGTAATCCTGCAGAAGGCCCAGAAAGGCCTCACACGCGGGGATCGGCTCGGTGGGGAGCTTGTGCCCGGGGTGGCCAATCCGGGCCAACACGTCGCGCATAAAGGCCGCTTCCGTTTGACCGTTGGCCAAGGGTGTCGTTGCCATCATCGCCTGCACGATCTCCTGGGCGTCGCTGCCTTCAAAAACTTCTGCGTCATCACGCACGATCTCCCCGTCCGGGGCCATTCCATACATCTTGATTTTCATGGTGTTTCGTTCCTTTCTGTGTTCGGTTTTGTGGGGGGCCTCGCGGCCCCCGTGTTCGATCTTGTTTCCTTAGGCGGCCTGCTGTGCGTTCTTCCAGGCGGCGCTGCCAGGGAGGTGCTTCAGGAGGTGCATCCGGGTGTTCTTGAACTCGTCCCCGATCAGGCCCAGGCTCAGGAGGAACACCCGGGTGTCGTACTTGGCGCTGCTTTCGCTGTATTCCCTGCGATTTTTGCTGCTGGCGCTCTTGGCGTTCAGGGCTTTCGCGGCCAGGGCCAAGGCCAGGTGGATGTGGGCCTTGACCTCGCCCGCGTGGGTCGTGCCGTTGAAGAGGCGGAACTCGATCGTACCGGTCCGCCAGATGTTGTTGAGGTTCAGGTCGTGGTAGCGATTGCTGTCGTAATGCGCCGGGGTCAGGTTTTCGCGGCCGAACCAGGCCTTGTTCAGGCTGAGGTTCGTCAGGGTCTTGGTGGCGTTCAGGCGGTCGATGAAGGCGGCCTCGGTCCGGGCCGTGTAGTGCGCCAGCCGGTGTTCCCAGGTCCCGGCGGCCTTCAGGATCAGCTCTTCCTGCTTGTAGAAGATCTTGGCGAGGTTGGCCACCTGCGTCGCGCTGAAGTTCTGCGCTCCGACGTGGACGTGCTGGCTGGTTTCCCGCGTTGCCTTCGCGCCGGCCTTCCGCAGGGCCCGAACCACTTCCTGCAGGGTTTCGATGTCGTTCCATCCGAGGATCGGCGTCACCACCTCGCATCCGCCGTCGTATCCGAGGCTGCCGTCGCGCATCGCTTTCCAGACCCGGCCGTCGGCTGCAATCACCTCCCAGGTCTGATAACCGGTTCCGGCGTATTGAACCGACCCGCCGACCACCTTCTGGATTTCGCGGGCGGCGACCTCGCGCTTGATGCCGGTGTATTCCAGCTCGGTTCCGAAGGTCAGGCTCTTCATGGTTTCGATCACGTTTCTCATTTCTGTATCTCCTTGTAGTTGTTGATGTTATGTTCGTTCCTCGAGCAGTGACACAACATATCATGGAAATACGAATTAGCGAGTCGAAAAGCAAAGAAATTTCAACATTTAATTGCTTTATTATCAAGTATTTGCAGATTTTTCGACTTGACTTGTCGAAAAGTGGAGCTGTCAGGTTTTTTTCATACCGATTCCAGGGAAATTCCGGTCGCCTCGGCGGATGGCATCGCGGTCGGCCTGAAGCGCCTGGCGGTAGTCCGGACGCTGGCGCTCCTTCTCCTTGCAGGCCATGCAGATGACCTCCGTGTTGAACATGCTCATGATCCGGCCAGTGGAGAGATCGCCTCCGCACCGGTCGCAACGGGTCGCGTCAAAGAAGTGGTCGCTCATCTTAGTTCTCCTTCATTCCGTCCGTTCCTTAGTCATGCCTGCACCTCCCTGATCCGATCAAGGTTATCCTTTAACTCATCGATGGTGAAGAAGGTGATTGTCCCGCACTGATCCGGAACCACCTCGTACTGGTCCTTGAGGAAGATGAAGTACAGCGGCCGATCGTAGCCGGTGTCCACGTCGAAGAGCTCCGTGTTGATCTTGTTCAGGTGCTTCTTCGGCACGTGACGGAGAATTTGCTGAAGGGTGAGAATCCTGCTCATTTTCGTTTCCTTTCCGGACCGGGGGATCGCCCCGGCCCTGTTGTCTTTTCAGAAGTTGTAGTCGTAGAAGTATCCGCAGGTGTCGCTGAGCTTGCCCAGCTTCCTGAAGGTGGTCTTGCGCTTCCCGCCTTTGGTCATCTCGAAAAGGTAGATGTAATCACCTTCGATCAATGCGTCCGGGGCGTTACGCTTGCTTTCGATCCACTCGGCTTTGCAGCCCGCCACCGGAAGGGCCAGGGCGATCACCTCGGTCTTGAACCCCCAGATGCCGTCCTTGTTGCGGGTGATCCGGAAGGGGGTGGCGCCGTCTTTGACCACCGGCTCAGCCTCATCGAACTCCCGGTCGAGGTTGGGGCAGTGGGCGGCGAATCCGCCGGGGATCATCTTCGGGGTGATCCGCTTCTCGACCGCAATCGCCATCGCTGTTCCCTTGACCTCGTCGATTTCCGTGACCATCCAGCTCTCGATGTCCGTGTAGATTCTCTTGTTGATGAACTTGCTCATTTTGCTGTATCTCCTTGATTGTTAAGATTTATCGTGCTTTTCTGTGACATAACATATCATGGAAGTGCCACATAGCCAGTCGAACTTCAAACTAATTTCAACATTTAATTGCTTTATTATCAAGTATTTATATGATTTTTACTTGACTGAATGTAGTGGGCATGCTGTAGCCGTAAAGGCGCAATCGGATTAAAAAAAGCCCGACGCTGTGATTGCGTCAGGCAAGGGGAAAGTTGGGGAAGTTTGTATCGGGCCGAATGAATCGGTGTTCTCTCAGGGCAAGAGGACTCCCTCCAAGACGAAGATCGGTTGGTTCGGCTTAAAATCTTCGCTTTTCAGCATTTGAGTGATTGCTTCCTCGGCTTTGGGGCGCAAGGCATTGATGTCTATTGCAAGTACAGGAGAATCCTCCTGATTGTTAAATTTCAGCTGGTTGAGTTTCAACAGCAACTTCCAATCTGGCAGCACTTCCGCAATCTTTTGTTCTGCATTTAATTGGATCCCATAGAAACTGCACTGTTTTTCTCCTGCGTGATCTGTAAGTTGGTCATGGACGGACCAAATCAATAGGGGGGCATCTACGCCGGAATTACAACAGACGGAACAATTCAAGTGAATTGCCTGCTCCAAGGCCTTGTCAAACAATTTATATCCCACTCCAAGAACATTTTCTTCTGGGGATGGATCTCTGGAAAAAATTTGGTCTTTGTATTCCTTCTTTATACCGAATGCCTTCCAATTTTCCGGAGTTTGAAACTCAAAACTCCTTCCGTTGAATGTCAACCGTTTATGATTGTATGAAAAAATATTTTTGAAAAACGGGACCAAATCCGGCAGATCTGTCGTTGGCAAAAGCCGTGATATCTGCTGATAGTTGAATTTCGCAGCGTTTCCCACCATCTCTTGCACGACCCGAAAAACATCTTTTCCACCGAACGTGGCGGTTTGAGAGTTGTACCATTGGTTGAGCTTTTCTTCATCGCCATCTTGCGGAGCATAAGCAAAAAGATCACGGAACATCGTGGAAGGAGTTAATCCCAGTACCAACTGAAAAAGATCCTCATTTTCCTCCATGACGGCGCTGAAAACACGATCTATCTCGGCGATTTTCGCATTTAACTTATCCCAAATGCGAGATTCCACGGTGTCCGGATTGCGGAAGTTCCGAACAATGACCTTCTTGGTTTGTCCGTACCGGTTTAGACGTCCGACCCGCTGATGCAGACGCATCGGATTCCATGGCAGGTCAACGTGGAAGAGAATATGACATTTCTTTTGCAGATCGATGCCTTCACCCGCTGCCTCTGTGGCGATCAGGAAGCGCCGCTTCCCGGAATTGAACAAATCCGCAGCCTCGCTCCGCTGCACCACCAATCTCCCGACACGGCCGTCCGGGCAGGAAACATTGTCAAGGCGTTCATCTCCGTTGATGATGGTTGTGGACTCCATGCCGTAACGTTTCATCAATGCCTCCAGCAGAAGGCGTTGCGTTGCCTTATATTCTGTGAAGAATAATACGCTTTCTTCTGGATATTCTTTTTCCAAGACCTCTAAGATCGTTTCTATTTTTGTCTCACTGGTTACCTTGTTTGCCTGCTCAAGCAGGGCTTCCAAGGCAAATTGTTCATCTTTCATCAGTTTGAGAGATGCTGTTGCTTCCACGGAATTCTCTTCCGCCTCAGCAAGCAAATCCGCCGCTTCGATATCATCCTCGTATTCCGCAATTTTCTCGCAATATTTTATGCTGTTTTGTTCCGGCCCCCGCAATCGTTTTAAACGATTCATCAAGGCGTTGCGGATAGCAGCAACAGAACTGGATGCCAGCTTCTGCATCGCTATCAGCACAAGCATAACGGAATTCCCAGCCCTTTTTTGCAGCGTGCTGGCATAAGCCAACCCGTTAGAAATAAAGGCCGTCATCATCTCGTAAAATGCTGGAACGCCCGATTTTTCATGCAGAATCACGAGGTCCTCTATGATCCCGGCGAAGGCAGTTTTTATCTCTACGATGATGCGACCGGACTGTGGAAAAGTCAGTCGGATGATCGGATCAAAGCCATTCTGTCAGATGATCTCCGGGATTACTGGAAAAAATTCCATTTGACCGGCACTCAGGTCCTGATGTTTGGCCGTACCGACCACATGCTGAAAGCCTCCGTCATGCAGTTGCACGGACTCTGTGAAAAGAAGGATGCTTTTCTGCGGGCCCCGGAACATGCAGCCATGATTCACCTGCCGGAAGGTATGTTGAATCTGAACGGTTCCGAAATCACACTGGAAGAATTTTCGCCCAAGTATTATTCGCGGAACATGATTCCGATTCACCTGAACGAGACGAAGGATTGTCCCCGCTTCATCAATGAGCTTCTGGCGCAGGCGCTTTCTCCTGACCAGATCGAAGCTCTCCAGAAGTATTGCGGAATGGCGCTCCTGGGGTACAATTACGAACAGCAGTTCATCATCCTGGAAGGAACGGCGGGCGGCGGCAAAAGCACCATCACCGAAATCATCTGCAAGATCATTGGTGAGGAAAATGTGGCAGCTCTGCGCACCGATATGCTGGCCGAGCGCTTCGAGATGTCGGCGTTCTGCGGGAAAACTCTGTTGATCGCAAACGACGTGAGCAGCGACTACATGCGCAGGAAGGGTGCCGGGATCATCAAATCGCTGACTGGTTCCGACAATCTGGATGTGGAGTTCAAAGGTTCCAACCGGCGAGTTCGGCTGAAGGGCAACTTCTGCATCGCCGTCACGACCAACGCAAAGCCGAAGATTCGGCTGGACGAAGACAGCGACGCATGGCTGCGACGGTTGATTCTGATCCGCTTCAAGAATCCGCCCCCGGAGAAAAAAGTACCGAACTTTGCAAAACTGCTCCTGAAAGAGGAAGGTTCCGGCATTCTGAACTGGTTCATAGTCGGTGCGCAGAAGGCGCTGGCGGATTGTCAGCAGTTCGGGCATATTGGGCTTTCGTTGGAGATGAAGAGAGAAGCAGAGGCCGTGGTGGAAGAATCCAACACCGTCCACAACTTCCTGGACGAGTGGGTGGTCCCCGATCCCAATGGGGCAGTCCCGACCGAGGTGCTTTTGAAGAAGCATACCGAGTATTGCAACAACAATCAGCTCAATTCTCCGTCACCTCAGGCTGTGTTACGTATGTTTGCCAAGCTCATTCCTGAGAAGTTCGATGCGCACCCGACCAACACCATCGAGTGGTTCGGGAGTCGAGTTCGCGGGTATCGCAGGATTGCGCTTGCTGTTTGAGACGACACCAACGACGGCAAAATGGAACTTCATTATTAACACGTGTGCGCGCGATATGTTGCAGCGGAGAGTGACACTTTGGTGTCACTGCCGTCGCAGGAAAGGAAAAGATGATTCGAAAAGTAATGATAAATGCGGGTTTATTCAAAATCACCCGTCCGATAGAAACAAAACCGGTCGATCCGGAGCCGCTGGAAGCGGAACTTGATTTCACTTCTTCCGAGGAAGAAAAGGAGATCATTCCGACGCCTTCTCCAACGGTTCCCGTGACCCCGGAGACCCCGCTTGCATACTGTGACAAGTGCAAAGCGTGGCACCCCATGAAATGGCTCCCGCAAGCAGAACGCGGCAAGCGGGCCGAGGAATGGTTCATGTGTGCCGTCTGCGGGGGAAGATCGCTCACCTTGCGTTATTTGTCGCCTGGAGAGGCGCTGGCAAAGAATCTCCGGGAAAAGATGGCGCGGGAAGGAGGAAAGCATGCCTGAGTTTCCAGACCTCGTACAGCGAGGCCAAGGCTCAACGGGTCCTCCCTACGGCTCTCTCGATCGAGGGCGGCGGAAGGACTCGGGATACGCAAAAAAGTTGGTTGCAAAGCGGGAGAAAATGGTTATTTCTCCGCAGGCAAAAGAAAATCCTCATAGTCGGCTGGGGTAACTACTTTTGTCTCGGCATCCGGATAGGCAGAACAAAACGCCTTCGGGATCTTTGCTTTGCTGTCCGGGTTGGATTTGATTTCCCATGCCTGCAGTGTTCCATTGGCTTCCTCCAGATAATCAATTTCTCGATTCTGGGGAGAACTGGTTCTCCAAAAGAATGACTGCGGATGAAATGGCCGGTTGATATTGCGTTTCAAGCGCTCAAGGATCAGGTAATTTTCCCACATTCCGCCCGCGTCAGTTCGCGCTGACAACGGGGTGAAATTGTTGATGATTGCGTTGCGGATACCAAGGTCATAAAAGTATATTTTTGTCCCCTTTTTGATCTCGTTGCGCAAATTGCGGCTGAATGCTTTCAGGGGAAAAATCACGTAACATTTTGTGAGAAGGTCGATGTATCGCTCCACAGTCTTGTTATCAGTACCTACCAATCCTGCGAGTTCGTTGAAGCTGACTTCTGAGCCCAACTGCAGAGCAAGCGCAGAAATAAGTTTGCTGACCAGTGATGGTTTCCGCAATCCATCCAATGCGTAGATGTCCTTGAAAAGATAGCTGCCGGCAAGTTCTTCCAAGCGGCTTTGTTCGTCCCCGGGATGGGTGATGACATCAGGATAACTGCCAAAGAGCAGTCGGCGTTCACGCTCCTGCTTTTCTTCCCAGAGCCCATGGGCGCTGCAAAGTTCCGCAAAAGAAAATGGAAGCAGACGGTACTCGAATTTTCGTCCGGTCAAAGGTTCTGCTGTCCGGTTCATCAGCTCAAAAGACGATGAGCCGGTGGCAATGACTTGAACAGAGGGGATCTCATCCAGAACGAGTTTGAGTGAGAGCCCGATATTCTCGATCTGTTGAGCCTCATCAACGATCAGAAGTTTTCGGGTGCCAATGATTCGCTTCCAGGTTGCAGTCGTGATTCCGGACAGAAGATTTTTTGTATCCGGATTATCACCGTTCAGCCACAGAACATCCTTGTCGTATTGAGCCGTCAAATGTCTGATCAGCGTGGTTTTTCCACACTGACGCGGACCATAGAGGATCAATGCTTTCCCTTGGAATAACCTTTGAGAAAGTTCCTCTTCAAGAAATCTGGGAATATAGGACATTTTTATCTCCAATGTAATAATTTTAGGGTACTAAACCTAAAATACTACATATTTTCTGGATTTCAAGTCCAAATC
>DCHF01000026.1 GCA_002315555.1 Lachnospiraceae bacterium UBA1759
ATGGGGCTCGCCGCCCTCAACCTACCCAAAGGGATTGCATCCCTCTGTACACCTGCCCGACAAAAGAGTGAAGCTCATGGCCTTTGCCCGGGGCCACTTGCTTCAGCTTTCATCGGTTTTACAAGAACTCCCGCCGGACTTCTTGTAAAAGAAATAGCCGATGTTCCAGGCGGGCTGCTTGGATCACCGGCTATGTAATGGGCAAAACAAAACCGACCAACATTACTGCTGATCGGCTTTGTTTTATCCATTATTGTTCTAGTATTTTCATTATTCGAGCCAACAAAATCGGATCTTTAGGTGGACCTATCGGAAACCTACTCAAACAATTATTCAACAATTCAAGAATATGTCAAGGGATATAAGCCCACCCCTGTAAAATCTCCTGTCGATCCGAGAATGACAGACTTATCTTACGACCTTAATTCTACGGTAAAAACTATCACTCAGCAACAGAAAACTCTCTCTGAGACAGAAATTAAAATAATCATCCTCAAATACCAGCAGGGCAAATCCACTTACGAATTAGCCAAAGAATTTGGCTGCCATAGATATACTATAAGCAAAGCTCTCAAAGATAACGGCATCGAAGTTACGAATCAATGCGCCAAAAAGAAGGTCTTGGCCGAGATGATTATACAGATGTACTCAGAATGGTATAAACCGCAGGAAATTGGAGAAGCACTTGGAGTGAGCGCGGATACTGTCAGACGTATCCTCCATAACAACAATGTATATATTAGAAAGAGTTGGGAATATCCGAAGAAATAGAGATGCTTAAGCTTCTCATCTGAGATAATAATCTATGAGGAAAATACCAAAGTCGAGCAGATCCGATTCAGACTGCCAAGCATACTTGCCGTCAAAAGAGTTCTCTGGCTGCTTTGATTGTCTCAATATCGACAATTCTTATGAGGGTGTATTGGCGCGCCGTTCTGGCTTAACAAAGGATCAAGTAATTGCAACATTAGATGTGATGGAATTTATTGCATGGCAGGCAGGCTATGAACCATCCGAATATGCTCCTTATATTCCAGAAGTAGAAGAGGAGACCTATATAGTAATAGAGGATATGGAAGATTCCTATAATATAGCCACTCTGCCAAGTATATTCATAGACGAAAAAAGACAAAGAAATTTTGCGGCATAGAAATAGGGCCACGGTTTGTGGCCCTTTTTGTTGGTTAATTAAGCGTATAGCCATTGACCGAATCTCCGTCAGGGATTACTCCTGCGAACGGATCGGTTGAGGCATCTTCATTCAGGTGCTCGCACGCATACGCGTAAGCAACGATAAGTTCGAAAGGCACTTTAATATCACTGCTGCCGAAGTTGTATTCTTCGCCGGAATGACCGCAGCGCACGTCATATGAAAGGATATTTTCACTGTCCTTGCTGACGTATGTCGTGACATAAAAGTCACCATAGAAGCTATTTATTGCCTCGAAATTGATATCGACAATGGGGCTTCCGCTGTTCAGATAATGTCTCGTATCTACTCTACCGTACGCTTCAATCGGAGAATAACCCAAGACTTCAGACATCGCCTTGATGTCCCAACTTCCACCATGGATATAGTCTCTGACGTTGATTTTTGTGGTATGAGTTTGTCCGCCGACCTGCCAGCTGTAAGTGCCGTCGGCATTTCCGTTGGTGCCATTGCTGGAGTCGTCGTCGGACTGTGTGATGCCGCCGGGATTATTGGTTCCGTCCATGATGCTGGAGTCGCCCGTGTCGAAGTTCTCGCCGGGATGACTGTCGTTCGTGGTTGCATCCTGCTTGTTAGTATTCTGCCCGCAACCCGTGAGGGCAAGGCAGAGTACCATTGCCATAATTAACACAACAAATACTGTTATTCTTTTCTTCATGGTATTCACCCTCCTTTATTCTGATTTTTCTTCAATGAGAAAAGAATTACCTAAAAATGTGCCGCACTGAAACACACTCGGTAGTGCCAAGAGTTATGTGCAAATTCGTCTGCAGACCCTGCAAATGAAGTCAGCCAGCAAGAGAAGTATCGGCCTGTAACGCCTCCAGATGCTTCATGTTCATGTATTTCTTATTGCCTCACTGATACAGGATGAACGCATAGGTGTACTGTCCGTGGTCGCTGTCCTCATATCCGGCGAAGACATTATAGCCATCAACGATGGCGCTTTCTTCGATTTGCCCATTACGAGGTGTACGTGCTTCTCCCACGGGGCCGTAGGTCAAGAAGTAGTCGTGCAGGTCGTCGTAGATTTCCCACGAATGATCGTAGCAGGTCCAGCTCAGATAATCGATGGCGCCGTTCTTATAGAAAACGCGGAGATGGCCAAGATGGCCGTGGAGATAGATATTATCGAACTTAAACATCTCTCCCGTATTCTCGGTCGGAATGTTGTAGTGATCGAAGATGTGATTTCTGCTCTCCGTCGCATAATCAATGAACTCTCTCACGTCAATGGTGTCTGTAGGATTACCATAGATGAGAGTATCAAGACCATAACGCTCTTCGAATTCTTTACAGGCGTTCAGCGAATTGCTTTCTCCGGCTCTCGGATTTAGCTGCGTATAATAGTCGTGCATAGACCCGTTACCGAGATATACCGGTGTAAGCGGGTGTGCGTTGACGTATTCTTGCGTCTGCCTTCCAATCGTGAACGGATTTGCGTCCACCACATAGATGTCATTGTTTATCTTGCGGTAGAATGTATAGCCGTTCTTGGTGTAGGTTTCAACGACCATTCTGTCTACTAGTGCTGTGCAGCTAGGCGACCAGAAGTAGAGATTGTCGCCTATGGTATAGTAGCTATACCAGTTGATGCCGGTAAACTCGTATTGTGCAAGCGAACGAGTTTCGTATGATACGAACTCATCCGAAATTCTCACAATAGAGTCGCCAACATACCCATAATATCTGTACTTCGCATGTTTGTTGAAAAGGCTGGCGTCAAAAAAGAAGTTGTCTGGGCTGACTTCGGTGTCCCAGGTTTTTATGAGCTTGCCATCTTTGATGAAACCGACGTATTTGTCGGAACTGATGATGACAAGTCCAAAATCCGTATATATCCAGTCGATGATCGTACCTCTGCAGACCTCTGGAACATCAGCCTCGTTAAGAGGAGTTTTGTCTCCCCAAACTTTGGCTCCGATGCTTACGTCCCAGCCATCCGGACTAGTACTTTCCTCTGGTTTAGAGGGCTCTTCGGTTTTCGCGGTTTCGGATTCGGCGGGTTCCTTGGTTTCCTGTTGAGTAATGACTTCCTCGGGCGATTCCTCGCCCTTAGTAGTCTCCTTGATGTCTGCGCATCCGGTCAGTATCAGACCGAGCATAATGAGAATGACTAACAAACGTTTCATAGAAATCACCTCCAAAAGCCCGGGAGCGTTTTTGCTGTAGTTATTTCACGGGATAGTCGAACTGGTAGGGCGAACCGAGGTCAGACATACGATAATCTGCGAGAATCTCCGCGAACGGATCCTGGCCGGGATAATCCTGGTTGTATTCCAGTGCATAGGTGCATAAGATGCCTTTTAATTGCATTAGACCTCCTGATTGGATTGCTGGTACAATCGATGGCCTTGCGTTGACGTAAGCCTCTTCCATTTCTTCCTCGCTCATTTTCTTGCCGCATGCCGAGAGCGACAGTACCATAAGCACTGCCAATAGGAGGGTAATATTTTTTGTATATTTCCTCATAATTTCCGGCCGTTCTCGAAGCGATCCGCAAGGCTTTCCGGTTCGCTCGGATTCCCTAAATTCTTCTTGCGCACAGCTTTGTTGCGAATTGCATCCGATCCTTTATCTACGATCTTGTTGCCAATATAGCCAACCACGATCATGAGCAGGGCAATGCAAACAAAAGCTATGGCGATTATTGCACCGTCGGACATTTTGCTCCCTCCTTACAGGATGCTGTGTTTGGTCTTAAACTCCAGCGGAACCGTCCGTACCTGTGTATTGGGATCTAGACTCAAGAATATCTTCTCCACGGCAGTCGTCAGCTTGTTCATGTTTAGGCCGTCCTGCGGCATTCCATTATGTGTTTTCCAGTTGGTAAACTCAAAACGATATACAACCTGCGTGCCGTTATCTCTAAGCTTATGAAGCTGTGCCGACCAAGTACTGCCGGTAAACTTAAAAAGCTGCTGTTCGTTGCTGCCTTGCATCTTTGTACGCATTTCGGCATAGTCTATTGCTTTGACCGCCTCGGTAACCTGTGCGGGATCGACCGCTGAAAGAGTGAACTCCTCGGCGCTCTCCATGAAATTTGTGCGTCTGCTAATAATCTTGCCGTCAGCTACCATCTTATTGTGGGATTTCATAGCGAAATAAATTGCCACACCCATCACTGCGGCAACAATAAGTAAAACAATCCAGATCATAATTAGACCTCCAAAATATCTAAATAAGGCTTGTCTCCAATATGGAGAAAATACATAGGGCCAGTTTCTGTTTTCCGATTTTTCTTCCACAGTATTAGTAGAATCCGTACTTTCCGTCGCACTGACGGTTGCGCTGTCTTTCGATTCACATGCACTAAGGGAAGCGATCATTAAGACAGCTATACACAGTCACAGTAAGCGCCGTCCTTTTATTAATCGAGTTGCGCATTACCTTTTACCTCCGTTCTGTGACTTGTGCTTCCGGCATACTTCCGCCTATTCCTTGATAAACTGCGTACCGCCGATATAAATCGAATCGCCGGACTTAGAAAATGATTGCTGCCAATCATACGGTATTCCAAACAACGAATAGCCGATTGTGATCTTGTCACCATCAATCTTATATGTTCCGGTGGCGTTAATGCCGAAGGCCGACATCGTTACTGTATCACCTTTGAATGTAAACGTCTGCGAAATACCATCAGTGGAATAATATGTACCACTAAGTTTATTGCCACCACAAGCTGTGAGCAGTAGAGAAAGCAGAATAAGAATCATACAAAGGCAAAGTGCGCGTCGTATTTTTATCCCGTTCATTACTTCTTGTCTCCATTCTGTTCCTTATGCTTCCGATACGCCTTTGCCGCCGCATCGGCCGCCGCATCGACACCTTTACCAATGGCTTTCTCAATGATTCGAATAATTACAAAGCCGACGATGGAAACTCCGACGCAGGCCAGAATGCCCAGAACTACATTCTCCGTAGAAGCCCAAGCCAGCAGTCCAACCAGCACCCCGATAATGATAGAATTGTACGCGTAAGTCTTTCTCATAGTTCATCTTCCTTTCGTATTCATAGTTGTTTGACAAGTAAACCTATCAACTCCAACATTTTATCTCTGAACATAAAAATCCGCCCCACACAAAAGTATAATTTTTCGTGTGAGGCGGATTTTTTGCATATATTCAGTATTTTGGCAGAACCAATCTCTTTTCTACAACTTCGGCAACAAGCTGGATCGTACTGCGGAAACCGGTTTTCTGCAAGATGTTCTTCACGTGGTATTTGACCGTGTTCGGCGACATATACAATACCGCTGCCATTTCTTCATAACGATATCCTGTCGCTAAAGCGCGAATCACATCCAATTCCCGATCCGTAAATTCGTCGCTTTTCGCCAAACCGATTATTATCGTTGGGCTGTTGTCCGGCCAAACAAATTCACCATTCATTGTTCGGTCACAGATTTCGAGAAGGGAAACATTCCCTTGTTCCTTGTACCAGAAACTGTCACAGCCACTGTCCTTTGCTTTCTGAATAAAAGAGTGTTCCGGCATAGAAGTCATAATAATGATCTTCACATGCGGATAATTCCTTTTAATTTTTGCCGCTACCACAAGTCCGGATTCATCGTCTACTGTACAGACATCCATTAAAATCAAATCTATCTTATTTCGCATGCATGCAATCTCAGCGTTTGCTGCATTCTCAATAGAGGCTATTACAAAGTATTCCGGGGAAGTGGAAAGATGTCTTTCAAAGGCTTCTCTGGATATTCTGGAATCCTCCACAATTAATACATTTACCATAAACTACTCCTTTGGAATTGTCAGAATTAGCGTGACAGCGCCGTTATAACGATAGCTCATTGTCGCACCATCCTGTTCCAATCTTTTTCTCAGGCTACTTAAACCTCCACCCTCCTGAATCGGCGAATTGACGGCTCGCCCATTATTTCGTATTTCTACATCATACCGGCCATTGTTCTCAGAAACGGAAATCGTCAGCTTATCTGCTCCGGCATGTTTTACTGCATTGGTGAGCGCCTCCCGAATAGCAGCGTATAACAACAATAATGCTTTACGTTCTGGGGGCTGTCTTCCTTGAAATTCTACCCGACAACCAATCAGATCTGCTACTTGAATCAGTTCTTTTTGCGGAGAGACTTCTCTTGTCTCGGTAGCAACCGCCGCATTTTCCATATCTGCAATCACATTTTCCCAGGCGGAGAAGAGCTCCCATTCATTCTGTTCATCGTTGTCTTCCGTCAGCACACTTTTTGTCATAATTAGAAGCCGCCCAAAAACATCATGTATCCGCATCTTGGCGCTGAGCAGTTCTTTGTCCAGATTATTCTGGACGATGTTCCTCAGCAACTCCCTCTGCCTGTTATGAAGCTCCGCTACACGACGATTGTTTTCCTCGAGTCTGTTTCTGTATTCGTATAGCTCTGTAATATCCGACGCCTCATACTGCGTGATCTGAGATTTATTCACCTGAAGCAATCTTCTTTGAAATTGCCAAACTGTCCCATCCTCGATTCTGCACAGGATAGACGCTGCCTCTTTGGTATCTTCATGGCTTTGTGGGAGCGCCTTAAGCATAAGTGTCTGCCACATTGCCGTTGCATTTGTGATCGTATGCCCGGTCAGCCCATAGCACACATCGTTAATTTTTTTGTTTGCTAGAATCGGTCTGCCATCTGTCGCTGCGAAGCAAATACCATCTGGGTAAGTATTGATTGCGTTTCGAATCATTCTGGATATGTGGTAGCGTTCTTTTAATTTCTGTAGCATATCACTCACCGCCTTCCGAAAATACAACCAAATATCCACCCGGAATGTCTTGGTAGGATGTCGTGTACTCTTCTGCAGCGACAACCGGTATAGACCCTATTGGAAGCTTCTTGGCGCCACTAATTACCAAGAACTGTACCTGTCCTCGTTTTGCAGTAATTGTGATTTCTTTTAAGGCAAAACGCTCATACTCTAACAGATATTCCAGCACATCGAAAATATATATGGAAAAGCCAGCAGAAAACTGCTTACTCGGATTCCAATCAAGCTCTGCCTGAATTCCCAGCAGACTCATTGCAGACTTCATATCTTCAAGGCTAAACCTTAAATCATCCTCATGAATCTCGCCGGTTTCTTTTTGAATCAGCCGCAGATTGCATCGACGTTTTACGTAGGTGCCAAGAAGAACCAGTTCTCGCAGATATGCGTTCCTGCTGTCCGCCAAATCGCGCTTCTTTGTAATTTCCTTCATCAACCGAAGCTGACCTTGAACCTCTCTTGTTAATTCATCATATATCTGATTTTTCGCTGTCAGGCTTGCTTCCTGATTCTTAGTTTTGATTTCCTCGTCTAAAAGAGCGCCCTCCTGTGCCAGGGTTTCCGCACTCTGGTTCAATTCGTCGATAGTCTTCCGCAGAAGCGATACGTCTTTATTCCAGAGAAATAGCCCATCCGCGAATTTGTGCATGTGTAGCTCTTTGCCCGGCTCCACTTCAATACGGCCTTTTTCTTGCAATTCTGCTAATTGCTCCTGGGAAATCTCTGTCGCGGCTTTGGATGAAAACCTGTACCTGTCATCCCCAATGATCTGCATTCCGACCGTTGCATGCTCAAAAATCTCCCGATACTCCGTGTTAACGGGGACTAGTCCCATGTAGATGTAGAACTCCCATGTTAGCACCTCGATGTAGTAGCTTTTTGCAAACAACTCAATTACCTCGAGATTTGCCAGGCTTGGGAGAAGCTGTAGGGACACCACAAAAAATTCAAAGGAGAAAACGACCACCATGATCGGCTCAAATAATGGAATCAGCCATTTCAGTATCTTTCCACGATCGGCAAGTTGGTTTCTCTTGTATATTAGTAGCACTCGCACGATCATAAGGACAATTCCGAATCCCAATAACACGAATGTCCCAATATAAGGATGAAAATTCAGATTGGGCTGGACTTCCTCCGGGACGGTATAAAACATAAAATGGCGGCTTTCATCCGTAAGGCATAAATAGGCCATCCATATTACCGGGATCATGAGGAGATGCCAACTCTTACGAACCCGGAAATTGTCCCATTGTCCGATCCCCAACGAGGCATAGATGCTGAGTACCAGAATTAATAATATGGTAGCCTCCAAAGACAGCCCGCTGACGCGCATCAGCAGAATGTTTTCAATCCAGAAGGTGTCCTGCAGAAAACGAACAGTAAGCCCGGCTAGCATGACCGCCGCTTCAAGCATAAGAAAAGCTCGCATGCTTTTTTGGGATACACGGACACAGATTGATATGGCCCACCCACCAATCAGAAATAAATAGCATGCATACAGAATATAGGTTCTAAATGGATCATCGGGCAAATATCTTAGGCTGACCTGACGATAAAGAGAAACAAAGAACAGCAATAAGAATGCTGCGATATTCATTCGGACTTGTCTTTGACGCTCCGTCATTCGCCATACCCCTCCTTATCCGATTGTATTTTGCTTGCAAAAGCTTTGTTTTATTGTATTGTAACTCTTTTTCCCCGAAATGCCCCACACAAAGAGATAGTATCTATTTAAATTGGGCATTTTTTCTTAAATATCGCTACCGAGGACACCGAGGATTATAGCAACCTAGAATTAATTCCGGATAGATTCTTCGAAGAGAGGCGCCAAAGAAACTTCGCAGCACAATTTAAAAAAAGCCCGGGCGAGTGCTCGGGCTTTTTGTCGTGTTGATTAATAGCCGTACCAGCCGCCGCTACTGGAAAGAACGCCGTCATACGGATTGCCGGAAGGATTGTCTGTCAAATACTCGCAGGTGTATGCGAATATGACGATACCTTCAAGCGACATCGTGTAATCCTTGGTGTTGAAAGTGTAATCTCCGGATGCTCTAGGTGGCAGAAATACGGTTATGGGTCTTCTGTCGTTACCTTTGATGAAAATGAAGCCGCAATGGTCATGGTCACTTCCGTCAGAGAAGTTGATGTATACATCGTAGGTATCATCGGGCTGGAATGTCATTGGCTTTGGGCTGTCCGCTCTTTTGTTTTTGTCCCAACCAAGAGCTGTTGCCATGTCGTTTACATGCCACACATTGCCATCAATGTAATCCATCACATTGATTTTCGTGGTAATCGTGCTTCCGCCGACCTGCCAACTATAGGTGCCGTCGGCGTTTCTGTTGGCGCCAGTATCGGAGCCTTCATTAGTATTGCTTGTATCCTCTCTGTCCTTTGCGGCATCATCTGCGTAAGAGTCGTCGTCGGACTGTATGATGCCGCCGGGATTATTGGTTCCGTCCATAATGCTGGAGTCACCCGTGTCGAAATTCTCGCCAGGGCGGTCGTTGGTTGTAGTCGCTTCCTGTTTGTCGGTTTTCTGTCCACAACACGTGAGGGCAAGGCAGAGCACCATCGCCATAATTAACACAACAAATGTTATTCTTTTCTTCATGGTATTCACCCTCCATTATTCTGATTTTCTTCAAATGAGAAAAGAATGACCTTAGAATGTGCCGCAATGAAACACACTCAGAACTTAATACCTGTGTATCCTGTACTTGGGCAGTATTATAGCACCAAATGCATAAACTGATGGTCTGCATTAAGCGCTTCTATATCGCCGTCATTCGCCATACCCCTCCTTATCCGATCGTATTTTGTTAGCAAAAGCTTTGTTTTATTGTATTGTAACTCTTTTTTTCCCGAAATGCCCCACACAAAGAGATAGTTTCTATTCATCTATGCTTAAAACGGATTTTCTCAGACCTGAAGGATGATTCAGATTTTAAATATACGTACTTTAGGCCGGAAGACAAGCGTTCGGTTAACGCCATTCTAAACAACAAAAATTATTATATGTTCGAGATTAGCCATATTATTGGAGGCGTGAAAAGAAAAATCGATAGAATTGCTATAAGAGTTTTCCCGACCTACCGCTCTGTCTCATATTTAAAGCAATGGGTACCTTATTCAGTTGTGATATTTGCCTTCAAAATGTGCGTTCAAGAACGCATGAAATTTCCTAAGATGCACCGAAGGCCTACAATTCCTTCAATGAGCCAGGCACAGATTTGAGGGAAGATGAAAGCCACAAATGCAATGGCCATCATCTGCAAAGCCTCCCGGCCGGAGCTGATCCTCATCAAGTAACTGAGGATGGCAACCACCCAGGCCAGGGTAGAGAGGAGGCCCAGGATCACCGATGCTATGCCGGTGAAGAACGCTCCGATCCACTGACCGATGATGGTCAGCAGAAGAATCGGCAGTAAGACCACCTTCATTATCAGTTTTACAATCATCATACTGCTTCAGCCTCCTTTTCAGCCTTTTTTCGATAATAGTATTCCTTAGACTGTTCTCTGTTTCTTTGCTTCTTCGCTTCTAGCTTAGCCGCCGCTTCGGGATCGGTTTCGGCCGCCTGGACCAGCTTATCTCGGCTTCGCTTCGATGCTTCTCTATAAAATGCACGATGTTCATCAAGCTTTTCCTGTGCGTCGGGATCACCGGCAGCCGCTTGTGCCTTCAGCTCTTTCAAGTCAGCGCTTCTACGTTCAACATGGCGCCGGTCGTACTCCTTTTGTCTTGCAGTAATATGCTCGGCATACTCAGGATCTTCAGCCATACGCTGTTCCTGAATGGTTCGTCTTTCTTCCCGGACTACTGCCTCTGCGGAAAGCAGATCAGAATATTCTTGGGCAGCAGCCTCATTCGTCTTGGCCTTTTCCTTAAGGGCCGCCCTGGCAGCCTTTTTCTTTGCATTCTGCCGATCAAGACGGCCTCGATAGAGTTCAGCCTGCCGTGCTGCATACTCGGGATCAACCGCAGCCTTGGCTTCAGATTCTTCCTTGTATCGGCGATTCCTTTCTCGAATGCTGGCAAGATGCTCTTCATAGACTCTTGCAGCTTCGGGATCCGTTTTGGCTGCTTCCTTGATATCAGACCATTTCTGCTTGCGCTGCTTTTCAGCCTTCTCCTTGGCAGCTTTTTTGCGCTCTTTCTTGACCTTCTCAGTCTTAACTGCCTGTTCCTTTTCGGCGGCAAGTTCTTCGGGAGAGATGGGAACGACATAGGGACCGATGAAATTGAAATGGATATCAACCACGATCTGCCGGTTATAACGATTCCCGGTAGGCTGATGAACCACGACCTTCTCAATGAAATCATAGAGAACAGGAGTAGTGATCTCATCCATATCTCGGTACTTCTTGACCAGAGCGATGAAGGAATCCTTCTTTAACCCCTTGCTCTTGCCTTTGTCACTGATCACCTTTAATGCCTTGACACGTTCCTCCAGCTGCTGTTGCTCCGCATCATAATCGGCCATCAGCTTCTGAAACTGTCTGTCAGGAAGATTGCCAAGTACATGAGCCTCAAAAGTTCCTTTGACCAGGAGATCCAGTTCCTCGATACGCTTTTCAGCCAATCGGAGTTCCTTGCGTTCTTCGGTGGATATCATTTCCTGCTGGGCCTCCCACTGGGTCCGAAGCTGTTCGACAAACTCAGCCTCATCCTGAAGTACATGCCTGCTCACAGATCGGATCGCCTTCTCGATAATCATCTCAAGAGTAGATGCCTTGATATAGTGGGTGCCAATACAAGCATACCTGGGATTACGATAGTTGTTGCAGGAAAAGAATTCGTCGCTGTCGTAACGCTTACCATCATCACGATGGACCGCATTGGAGCTGTGGAAGGTCAGCTGCCTGCCACAGTCGGCGCAGAACACAAGGCCTGACAACCGATGCGTATAACTTCCGTTTTTCAGTTTCTTGGGCTTCCTTTGCCGGATACGCTGAACCTTCTCCCATAGTTCTTCACTGATGATCGGCTCATGTGTGTTAGGGAAGATGATCAGCTCATCTGCCGTTGCCCTTCGGCGCTTCTTAGTCTTGAAATTTTCAAGGATCGTCTTGCCCAAAACTGTACTGCCGATGTATTCCTGCCGGTCAAGGATGTACCCGATCGTAGTCGGGTGCCACTCATAAGGATCGTACAAGTTGGCATGACGGCTGTTCTCAGGATGATGCTTCATCTGATAGGCCGATGGGTTCATGATGCGGTCTGCTTCGAGTGCTTCTTTGATAGCAGATATTGCTTTGCCATCCGCAGCCATCTCAAAGATACGCTTCACTACGACAGCTGCTTCGGGATCCACATACAAGGTCTGCTTGTCATCCGGCCGGCGGGTGTAGCCATAAGGGATACTGCCGCTGCATCGCTTGCCATCCTGCATCCTGGAACGGAAGATTGCCCGGATCTTGTTGCTGGTATCCTTGGCATACCATTCGTTCATGATATTCAGGAAGGGAGCGAAGTCATTCTCCATCGGATTGGCGCTGTCCACATTGTTGTTGATTGCAATGAAGCGCACACCCTTGTTGGGGAACATGATCTCAGTGTAGAAACCAACCTGAAGGTAGTTTCTTCCGAAGCGGCTCATGTCCTTCACGATGACGGTCGAGATGTGACCGGCTTCGATTTCCTCCAGCATTTCGTTGAATGCCGGACGATTGAAGTTGATGCCAGTGTAACCATCATCAGAGAAATGCCTGATATTCAGAAAACCATGCTGAACAGCATAATCTTCAAGGTACTTCTTCTGATTGAGGATACTGTTGGATGTACCTTGGATCTCATCGTCCCTGGACAGTCGCTCATAGAGAGCAGTGTATCTGCCTTCCGTTTTAACCATAATTCTTTTCCTCCTTTCTCATATCGCTTTCAGATATGTATTTTTTTGAATTAAGGTTGAAAACGCATACAACCTCTTCACCTACAGAGTCTAACTCTTGGGCTGCCGTGTTTCAGAAGCACATGTTCCGATAACAACGTACGGAGTCCTTGCGATGCTTTCGGAAAGAGTAAGGACTTATATGCAAGAGAACAATAACAGATAGATATGCTATTTTGTAATAAGTGGTATAACAAATCATTTGTTAACTCTTTGTTGCGGATATGATAGTGTGAAAGTGGGGGTAATTAATGGATATCAAATGTATTTTTGGAGGGAAAGTATGAAGAACAGAGTTATGATCAGTGGGGTCTTGATATTATGCCTGGTATTTTTTATAACCGGCTGCCAATCAAAACAATATGACATGGCAGCATTTTCGGATTCAGTTGACGTGGAACTTGTTGACATTCAACAGCTTGAAAACAGTCAGAATGTAATCGTGAGAATTCGCAATAACGCTGAAAATAAACTGGTAGATCCACATGTCTATGTGAGTATGCCTGTAAAAACAAGCGAGACGTCCTATCAGATCAATAAGTTTGAAGTTGAAATCAAAGATATTCCGCTTGTCATTGATCCTTTAGAAGAGATTCAGGTTTCTGTTGTAATAGATAATGTACTGGATGCAGACATAGTATATGAGGGCTGTGTTCAATATCGGATGACAGGCTATCAGGAAACTGTGAAGAACGAAAAACGTTTTGAAAAGTCCGGAGTCTGGGGAAAGGAGTAACCTTTATGGGAGTCATTGATGTGCTTTCAAATAAACATTATGATGTGTTTAATGCCGTATGCAGAAATGGAAGCATGACAAAAGCGGCCCTGGAATTGTGTACGACCCAGCCTGCGATTTCCAAATATATTAAAGAATTAGAAAATTTTTATGGGATACCGCTATTTATCCGGGAACGTGGGCAATTGAAATTGACCGGAAAAGGAGAAATGCTCTATGATTTTACAGAGCATATTAAACGGCAATTCACGGAGATTAATGAACAGTTGCTGGATGGAAAAAATAGTATTTCACATCTTTCAATAGGTGTCATTCCATCATTTGGCGAATCGCTGCTTCCATATGTGATTCCGCGAATAGAAAAACTTTTTTCGTTGGAGAATGACAAACTTTCTTGCGCTGTTTATTCCACAACTAAGCTTCTTCAACTGCTCCTGGATGAGGAATTGGATTTTGTGTTGATTGATAAAGCTCCGGGGGAACAGTATCCAACATTGACGTATGAATATATATATACTTCTGAACAAAAGGCGATTTGCGCTAAAGATGCAGATTACCCGGAGGAATTGACCTTTGATGAATTGGCAAAACTGCCGCTTCTTCTCAAAGAACCAGGGAGTGGGGCTCGTATGATTTGCGATGGTGCATTTTCTGAATGGGGACTTGTTCCCAATATTCGAATTGTCAGTTCTGCTTCGTATACCCTTCTGGGACTGGCCGCTCATAATATGGGAGTTGCAATCTTATCTGAAGAAATGCTTAAAAGTGATCCACGGTACCAAGCGATTCGCGAGATCAAAATAAAAGACCGGGTGCTCAAACGAGCATTTTATGTGTGCTATAATAATAAGTATCGTTATACCGGAAAGAGTGAGATGGTGAAGCAAGTGTTGTTAGATTGTTTAGCGAAACTTGCAGAGTAAATGTGTTTTGGAAAAAACAAGTAGAATGAAATAGGGCCCGAGAGAATGAACTCTCGGGCCTTGTGGATTTGTTTATCTCTATAATTTATGGCTTATTGATTGTGAAGTCTGCATTTTCTTTTTTTAGTATTGTCCAATCAAAAACGTTATTATAGGAATGAGCGGTGAAGAGGGCATCTGTATTGTTGATGATAAGCGGTTGTGAATTTACAGCGGAAAATACACTGTTATCATCAGCAATCAGTAGAAAAGATGCATAGCGCTCTATGAGCGCATATTTTTTTGTGAGATCATATTGCAGGTACAGTGTGGTTCGATTTAGGTCCCCGCTGTTGACATGAAGTAGTCCGTGGTTGTGAGAGTTTACATAAAACAGAGCCTCAATATGATCTTCTTTTGTGACGAAACGAATCTCATCGTAACAGATCATGTCTTCAGGATTGATTGGGTAAACTGCAGAAGATATGCTGTATTCACCTTTAGAGAGCGAAGAGTTCTGGATGTCTTCAGTTGCAAAATCCAAAATCTCCTCTTCTGAGTAATGCCAAATATCATGAATGCCGATGTATCTGCCGGAATCGCCATCAAGTGGATAGGCTGCAAATAGTCTCCCGTGGAGGTTTCGTTGATGTCTGTAGAACTTTTGGTACTGCAACTGACAAGAAGTAACAATAATGAAATGATCAGAACAAAAGACATAAGTTTATTCATACTGTATCTCCTTTATGAATGCAGTGAAATGTTGAGATACACCCAGTATATTAGTTGCGCAGTGGGGTATGATAGTATATCTTATGACAACAAGGGCTATGTTAATTCATTGGACTATCCTACTCATATTTGATTTATAGCAATAGCATAAATTGTTATGAATTATCTGTCAAATCACAAGTCGTTATATGTACCATAACGGATGATTATGATGTCTTGTCTTTGACATTTATTATGTGTTAATTTATGATTATTACAGTTATAGTTGAACAATGATTTTCTCTTGTGAAAGATAGTATTGAACATGATATTAGATGAATTATTAAAACTTCAGGACACGGCCTACGCCGACTTCCAGGCCAAGCTCACCCCCGGCATTCCGCGTGAACGTTTCATCGGCGTGCGGATCCCGGAACTTCGAAAACTGGCCAAAAGTCTGTGGAAAGAGGCTGCGCGTCAGAAAAAAGAGGACGGAAAGAGTGAATTGGCCGATGAAATCGAACACTTCATGCGCGACCTTCCCCACCGATATTACGATGAGGACATGCTCCACGGACTGTTTATCGAGCAGTTGAAAAACTACGATGAATGTGTAAAACAGCTGCAGCTCTTTCTGCCTTACGTGGATAACTGGGCGGTATGCGACATCATGTCACCGAAGGTTCTGAAAAAGGACCTTCCTCGGACGATGGAGCTCATCTGCGCCTGGTCTGCATCGCCGGAAACGTATACCTGCCGGTTTGGTCTCGAACTTCTGATGAGTCATTTTCTGGACGATGCATTCCGCCCGGAATATCTGGAGATACCGGCCGCCGCGCGTTCGGAAGAGTATTACGTGAAAATGATGGTGGCATGGTTCTTTGCCACGGCGCTTGCCAAGCAGTGGGAGGCAGCGATTCCGTATATTGAGGAACATCGGCTGGCCCCCTGGACGCACAATAAGACGATTCAGAAGGCCATTGAGAGTTACCGGATCACGGATGAGCGGAAGACATATTTAAGAACATTGAAAGTGAAGCAACATGAATAAATTCTGGGGGCATCTCACCACCGTCTGTCACCATCGGCGGCTGGTGCGTAAGTATTGTTTTAAAGTGGGTCTATATTGGCAGGGACTGACCCATGATCTTTCCAAATTCAGTCCCGCGGAGTTCTGCGTGGGTGTCCGCTATTTTAAGGGTACCTACAGCCCGAACGATGCGGAGCGGAGGGACAAGGGATATTCCGGCGCGTGGCTGCACCACAAGGGTCGGAACAGACATCATTATGAATACTGGCTGGATTATACGCCGGACGGAGACCATCATGTGGACGGTGTCCGGATGCCGGAGAAGTATGTGGCGGAAATGATCTGCGACCGTATTGCCGCAAGCCGCACTTATAACAAGGAGGCGTACACCGATTCCTGCCCGTGGGAGTATTACGAGCGCGGGAAGAACCGGGCGATCCTGCATCCCGAAACGCGTGCACTGTTGGAGAAGATCCTTCTGATGCTGAAAGAAGAGGGAGAGGAGAAAACGCTTCGTTTTGTGAGAGAAGAAGTGCTGAAGAAGTAAAGAATAAGCGCCGTGAAAGCTCTTTCGGATCTTTCACGGCGCTTTTCGAATGCCCGGATGTGGTATCCGCACGGGCAATGTTACTTTCCGCCCTTTTGCTTTTTTATCGCGGCGACGATCCTTGATGCGGAATTCAGGAGATCGTCCCGGGTCAGCGTGCCCTTTTTGAGCGCCTTCAGGATGTCCTTTTCATCGGCGGGAGCGCCGGACATGGTGAGGTCATTGCCCGCAAGAATGTTTTTTGACGCGCACGGCGCCGGGTAAATGTGCTTTCTGCAGAAGGATCGGCCGGTGGCGATCCAGTCGGTCATAATGAGGCCTTTGTAGCCGATCTCGCAGCGCAGGATATCGTTCAGGAGCTCGTAGCTTTCCGAAGTGTGCGTACCGCTGACCAGGTTGTAGCTGGTCATAAGTGCCTTCGGATCCGCTTCTTTGATGCAGCGTTCAAAGCCGCGCAGATAGATCTCACGAAGCGCGCGCTCCGAAATGTGGCTGTTGCCGTTGTTACGGTTCAGCTCCTGATTATTGCCAAGGAAATGCTTGACGGTTACGCCGCGACCGGGATGTGCCTCAACGCCCTGTGTGATCGCAGCGGCAAAAGCGCCAGATACAAAGGGGTCCTCGGAGAAGTATTCAAAGTTGCGGCCGCAGAGGATATTCCGGTGGATGTTGAGCGCCGGTGCAAGCCAGAGGTCCACGTTGAAGCGTTCCATTTCTTCTGCAACAAGGCTTCCAAGGGCTCGCGCGAAGTCCAGATTGAAGGACTGGGCGATGGCCGTTCCGATGGGAATGGCGGTCGTGTACTGGTAATGGACCTCGCCGTGGCGGTTCTTGGGCGGCTTCATGAACAACCCGGACGCCTTGGGAAGGAAGTCCATCATTTTTTCCATGAGCGGGTCCATGGAAATATCATAGACGCCCTTTTTGTCGATGCCGTATACGGTCTTCAGGCGGAGGCCGGCGGGACCATCGGCCATGGTCAGCGACTCCCGGATGCCCGGAACACTCAGGCATGTCTCACCCGCGCCGCCGATCACATGGGCACAGGAGGAACCGACGATGGCGGCAAATCCGGTACCGTGATGGCCGAGGGTGAGCAGCATGAGTTCGCGGTCGGAGAGATTCTGCAGGTCCGGGTCACACGCGGTCTGCTTTTTATAGACCGCCGTTTTGGTTTCGATGCTTGCGATGTTCAGCTTCAGTTCCGGAAGCCCGGATACAGACAGTGTGCGTGCTTCGGACTTAAGGTCCGTGAAGCCCGGATTTCCCATCTTGTTCCCGCACTGAAGAACAGTGATGTCCTCGTCAACGGAAACATACGCGACCGCGGTGTTATCCTGCGCGGACGTGCCGAGGCTCAGCACATAGGGGCCCTTCTCCAGCAGATAGCGCGCCGTTTCCTCGTCGTAGGAGGCATGGTTTCTGAGGTCAAAGGTGAGGGTCAGCGTTTCTTCTTCACCGGGGGCGAGCTCTCGGGTCTTTGCAAAAGCCCCCAGTTCACGGCGGGGCTTGTCGAGCTTTCCGCAGGGGGCGGAAAGATAGAGCTGGACAACTTCTTTACCGGGAAGTGCGGAGCGTGTATCACCACTGTTTTCCGGGAGGGGAGTGACGTTCCGGACCAGGGCTCTTACGGAGATCATGCTTCCCAGGATCGATGCATCGACAAAGCGCACGTCATAATCGGAATAGGAGAGACCGTATCCGAAGGGGAAGGTCACCGGCTTTTCCATCGTGTCGAAGTAGCGGTAGCCCACGTAAATACCTTCCTCGTAGTTCACGTCGTGAAGGTCGCCGAAGTTATGGTAGGTGGAATAATCCTCAGGCTTGGCCCAGGTCGATGCCAGCTTTCCGGAAGGATTGGCTTTACCGAGAAGGATTTTACCGAGTATGGTACCGGTGACCACGCCGAGCTGCGAAATGTACAGAATATTTTCCACAGCGAGTACGGGGGTGAGGTCGATAACACCGCCCACATTGAGTACCAGCATGAATTTTTCGTAGTGCTCGTTCAGGTACTTGATGTCGCGGATCTCCGTGGCGGAGAGGTAGACATCGCCCGGGAGGAGACGCCGGTCATTGCCCTCGCCGGAGTTGCGGGAGAGAACATAGACGGCGATGTCTCCGTCCGCAGTCAGCGGAAGATCGTACTCGGGCTCCCGTTCAAAATAGCCCATCGTATACACGGCGGCCATATAGCCGTCTTTCTTTGCGGCCTTTTTAGCCTCTTTCACGAAGGCCGGCCAGCCCGCTTTTTTGATGGCGTCATAGCGGTCCATCCAGTCTGTGGTGAGGATGGTGAAACCATCGTCCTTGAGACTCTGCTCGATGTTTACAAAAAAGCGGGAGGCTACGTCGCCGGAACCGGTTCCGCCCTTTACGGTATTCCGCGCGCCGTTTCCGTATAAGGCTACGGTACAGGGCTTTTCAATCGGAAAGGCACCGTTCTTCTTTAAAAAAAGTGTGCATTCCTGTGCATTTTCCTGAAGAAAATCGATATGTTTCTTTTCGTAATCCAGTAATTCCATTTCGTGCTCCTATTCTCTGTTAACGCGCTCAGACCGTAAACCGGTGCGTTCCCGGCATCAGTTCTTTTCGTACATCGCCGTACACGAATTCCGCCGATGTATTTCCCGGAACCGTCACACAGACGCTCACCGTTCCGTCTTCCAGCACCCATTCCGATGTGACCTTGCCATAGACGGACTGATAGGTCGCGCGAGCGGTCTTTTCCTTACCGCCCACACACGGCGCAATGCGGAAGTGATTCTCGCCATCCATCTGAATACCGGCCATTTTTGCGATCAGCCATTCCACGACGGCGCCCTTGGAGTAGTGGTTCAGACTGGCGATTCCGGCCTGCTTGCCGCTTGGTCCGGCCCAGTCCTCCCAGATGGTTCCGGTGGAGTTTTTGGCCATATAAAGCCAGCCCGGCATCTCCTCGTTTTCAAGAAGACGGAAGCAGGCATCGATGTCATAGGAAGCGAGCACGTCCAGAATGAACGGCGTGGAAAGGAAGCCCGTTCCCAGACGATACCCATAGTTTTCCAGGGCCTTCAGCAGCCGTTCTTTGGCAAATGCGGTCTGTTCCTCCGTCAGAAGGTTCATGTAAAGCGGCCGCACAAGCTTGGCCTGGCGATCCGTATCGAGTGTGTGTGCCTCTTTGGTGACCAGCTCCTGATAGGCGCGTTTGATACCGTCGCGGTACTCGGTGAACAGGGCATTGTTTTCCGTGCGGCCGAGCAGGGCGGAGATCTTCAGCATGAGGTCCAGAATGTACACGGTGTAGGCCATGCTTTCCTCGGGATTCGGCGCGCAGAAATCGGTCCAGACAAAGGCTTTGACATCGGCCGGCTCTGCCCACTCACCGTAGGACTGACCGTTATTGATACCGTACTTGCGATTTTCACTGGAAAGCCGCAGCGGTTTTGCATAGATTGCATAGATGCCGCGCGCGGGGCCGCAGCGCCGGATCATGAACTTAGCGTAACGGACCATATCGTCATAATAGCGTCGCAGCAGGCGGTCGTCGCCGTACTTTTCATAATAGCGCCAGGGAATCAGGACGCCGACATCGGCCCAGCCTACGGAACCGTTCATGACGTCCATGAACCAGTCCTCCGCATTATACGGTGCGATCTGCGGCAGGCGGCCGTTCTTGTCCTGCCGGTCAAAGACATCCACGAGGTGCTTACGGGCAAAAGGCGCGTAGTTTGTGAGGTAGGACGCCGTGTTGAAGAACACCTGGCTGTCGCCGGTCCAGCCCATGCGCTCGCGGGTGGGGCAGTCCGTCGGAACGTCCGTGGAGTTGCTCTTTAAGGACCAGCGGGTGTTCCGGACAAGGATGTTGATCAATTCGTTATCGCAGCTGAAGTCACCGGTCTCCTCCAGATCGGAGTAGAGCGCGATCTGCGTCAGATCCCGGAGGTCGATGTCTCCGTCCACCTCCACATAGCGGAATCCTGCGATCGTGAACCGCCCATGGTAATCGTTCCGCCCGTCCTTACAGATCAGGTGGACTTCCTGCAGCGGTGTGGGCTTTCCCTTGTGCACGCACTGGATGTTTTTCAGCGTCAGTTCGCCGTCTGCATCCAGAAGCTCGCCCATGCGGATGTGGACTTCGTCGCCCATCTTCGCGTCAACGTAAAAGAAAAGGATGCCGGCCAGATTCTGTTCAAATTCGTAGATTTTTTTGCCGGACGGTGTCATAAACGTCCGCACCGGCCGGAAGGTCTCCTGCTCCCGTACGAAGGTGTTATCGGAAGCCGTAAGCGGAACGGTACGGCGGGTGATCTTTGCTGTGCCTGTGTAGGACGACGTGCGGTTTTTGTCTACGATCTCACCATCCTCCAGGTCGGCAAAGCGCAGTTCGCCGTCATTACTCCATCGGAAGGAGTCATCGGTGATCACGGTCTCTTTGCGCCCGTCGGAGTGTTCCGCCTCCAGCTGCGCGATTACTGCGGTCTCTGTTCCGAAGATGCAGGTCATGCCCTTCGCGCCAATGGACCCGCGATACCATCCGTCTGCAAGCAGAAGCTCCAGCGTGTTCCCGCCGTCCTTCAGCATTCCGGTCACATCGTAGGTCTGGTACTGCACACGCTTCCGGTAATCCGTGGAGCCCGGCGCCAGTACAAATTCACCCACGCGCTGTCCATTCAAAGTCGCCTCATAAAGACCGCAGGCCGAGATGTAAAGCCGTGCGCGTTTTACATCGGAAAGCTGAAAACTCTTCCGGAAGCAGTCCACCGGATAGCGGGTCCTTTTATTGGGGCGATAGTTACCGGTGATCCACTTTGCGATCCAGTCGGACGGCTTCAGAAGTCCCATTTCAAAGGTGTGCGGATCGCTTTCGACCCAGGTGCCGTCGCACAGCGCACGTACGTAAAATGTCACCCGATCGCGGCTCCCGAAGGTTTCCTTGAAGTCATAAAACATTGAATCGGACTCGATGATACCACCCGTCTTTTCCGTACCGCCGTTGACGGTATAGCGGATCTCATACGCGGTCTGTTTTTTTACGTCCTGCAGATTCCAGCGGATGCGGGGATTTGTGATATCGATGCCGAGCGGCTCCGTTAAGTAATCGGTTTGGATCCGGATGATGTTCATAAGACTTTACCCGCCTTTTTCTGATATTCCCGATAGATCTTCTCGCCGTCTGCCGCTTCCTGCTTCCAGAGCGCATCCAGCGCTGCGGCCTTTTCCGCAGCCTTTTTCTGAAGCTTTGCCCGGGCCTCCGAACTCATGGACGCCTGCTTTTCCTTCAGCTTCTGTGCAGTCTTAGCGGCTCTTTGTGCATTTCTGGCTTCCGAAACGGCGCGTTTCTTTGCTTCTTTTTCCTTCTTGGCCTGTATCGCATCCAGATGCTTCCGAAGCTCTTCCTCATAGTTTAAGCCCTTCTTTTCACAGGTTTCTTTCAGCTCTGCAGCGTAAGCAGCCTCGGCTTCTTTCTCCTGCTCCGCTTGCTCCAGTGCGTTACGCTCATCAGCCGGGAGCCAGACCTTGCCGGCAGCCTTGTAAGCTTCCTTCTCGCGTTCCACGAGGACTGCCTGCTTCCGGTCGATGGTCTTTTCCACCCCGATGAACAGCAGGCACAACGCACACAGGACACCGGTGATGGTCTCCAGACCGACAAAGGCGAAGGTGAAGAACCCGTTGACACTTGCCGGCTGCAGGAATGCGATCGGCGCGTTCGGGTCCGTGAGCTCCGCGATCTGAGTTGCGGAAAGCTGCGTCGCGGCAGCGGTGCCCAGACTCTTAAAAGTCTCCAGCGTGACCGGGGCAATGTAGCCGGTCCTGGACAGAATCATATTGAATAAACCGGTGCAGATACCGGTCATGGCGACGGTCGTGATGGAGAAGATGGACATGCCGGCGCCGTCGCTCCGGAAACCGGTCTTCCATTCCATATGGTCCAGACAGTCGGCGAATAATGCCGCAAATACATAGGCACTCGGGAGTGAACCGGTGTTCTTGATGAACTGACCGATCAGGACGATGGTCATATTCTCCGGGAATATCCAGCAGATCAGAGAACCCAGGGCAAGAAGCAGGAAACCGATCATCGTCACGTTGCGCTTGCCGAAACGCTTGGCAAGCGGCCACACCAGGAAGAGGCCTACGCCCATCGGCAGACCGCCGATGACGGAGATCATCATCTGTGTGACACCGTCATTATACGTGCCGAGCACATAGTTGCAGTAGTACACCAGACCTATATTTTTGAAGGAGACGCCGATGATACTGACCAGATAATAGACGATCAGAAGGAGGTAATATTTGTCGCTGAACAATGCGCGAAGCTGAAGCTTGAAAGCGATTTTTTCTTCCTCGGAAGCCGCCGCTTCCTCCGTGATACGTTCCTTGGTGAAGTAGTACTCCAGCAGGATGGTAGGAAGCGCGAGGCCGGAAATGACGCACATCAGGCCGATCCAAGCGCCTTTGTTGACGCCGATCATCGGCATGACGACCATTGGGAAGATCAGCGCGACGATAATGCCGCTGATCATGATCGTAGCGACCTGATTGAAGACAGAGAGCTCGCCGCGCTGCAAAGTGTTGCGGGTGGAAAGCGGGACCATCAGGCTGTGGCTCATGTTGTAGATCGTGTAAGCGAAGGAGTAGAACAGGTTGTAGCTCAGCATGACCCAGATCACTTGCAGGGTGCGGTTGCCGCTCGGAACCAGGAACAGGAGCATGCCGGTCACGGCGACGAACGGAGCGCTGAGAAGAAGCCATGGACGGGCTTTGCCCTGCTTGCTCTTCGTACGGTCGATGATATAGCCCATCACGATGTTTGTGACGGCGTCAATGATCTTTGAGATGATCGGGAAGACCGCCAGGAAGACACCGCCCCAGACGGTGGTCAGGTTGAGAACATCGGTGTAGTAGACATTCAGATAGGTGGCGAGCACGGCGTTCAAAAGCAGCGCGCCTGCCGGACCGATCAGGTAGCCCAGCCATTTTTCTTTACCGGTCACGTTTTTGGAAGTGACACGTGATGAAAGGCCTCTTTTGTTCAAAATCGAATTGCGTTCCATATAATTCACCTCTTGCCTTAAAAACTGCGGACACCTGCCGCAGGATATCATTTCATATTGACAGTGTACCATTTACTGCAATATGATTATTGTAATTTGGTGACAAATATTGTAAATATGTGGCAAAGTTAGAGACTGTGACAAAAATGGTTCTCAAATGCGCCGAAAACAGTTACCGAACATACCGCCCGGAGGTTTCATCATGAATGACCGAATCACCGAATATTTGAATCTGATCTATAATGCAACGAACATGCCGGTCCATTATTTTAAAGGAGAGGATTGTGTGTCCGCGTTTCCGGCAAATCTGCTGCCGGGCCGTTATATCTACAGTTACCGGAAAGCGCTGCTTTCAAAAGAAGGATCCTTTCATTACTTTGCGACGGACGAATGCTTGTATATCGGTGCCGTGCAGTGCCGGGATACGGACGAATACGTGGTGATCGGCCCGGTGTCCACGATTCCGGTCCGCGAGGAGGCGATTCGGACGATGATCACGAAATACGCGCTTGAGAATGAGACGGGAGAAGAACAGGTGCGGGAGTTTTTCCATCGGACGCCGTCGTTTACGCTGTATCAGTTTTTGAGCATTTTATCGCTGATCCATAAGGAAATGAACGGGATGACCGTGGACGTGCTGTCACTGTACCGGGATACGAATTCCGTCGTGGAACGGAGGGTGGACCGGGAGCATTCCAATGCGCTCATGGAACGGAAAGAGAACGAGGCTTTTCATGACAGTTACTATTTCGAACAGGCATATTACGGGTTGCTGGAAAAGGGTGATGTGAGCGGGCTGACGGAGATGATGAAAAGCGTGCCGCAGGTGCGCGAGGGAGCGGTGGCATCGAACTCACTCCGGCAGGCGAAAAACATTTTCATTGCCTCAATCACGCTTGCGACGCGGCATGCCATTCGCGGCGGGCTGGACATCGAGACCGCCTACCAGCTGTCCGACTCGTATATTCAGGAAGCGGAGAGAATGACCGACACCGCGGCTATCACGTTCCTGAACGGTAATGCAATCTTTGATTTTACGCGCCGCGTGGCTGAGGCGAAGATCCCTGCCGGAATGTCACCGGAGATCTTCCGCTGCATTCAGTACATCGCGAATCGTGTCAATCAGGAAATCACCGTGGACATGATCGCGCGAGAGCTGAATATGGACCGCAGTACGCTTTCCAAGAAATTCAAGCGGGAGCTGGGATTCAATATCAGCAGCTTCATTATGCGCCGTAAACTGGAAGAAGCAAAGAGCCTCCTTCACTTTACTGACAAGACCGTCAGTGAGATCAGCGAGTATCTTTGCTTCTCGACTCAAAGTTATTTTCAGAATGTCTTCAAAAAGAAGTATGGAATGACGCCCCGGGAATACCGGAGATCGGTCGTGGCGTTTACTGCTGAACCACAGGGAATTCCAGAACGGCCTTGAAAAGATCGCCGTCGATCATGATGTTCAGCTTTCCGTTCTGCAGTTCTGCCATGCTCCGGGCGATGGACAGGCCCAAGCCGTTTCCTTCCGTATTACGGGAGGAATCGCCGCGGGTGAAGCGCTCCATCAGTTCCTCTTCGGATATGTTGAGCTGTTCACGCGAGGTGTTGCGGAAGGTGATCACCGCGTGACCGTTTTTCTCCTCCAGCGAAAGGTAGACGCGGGTGCCGGGCTGCGAATACTTGCAGATGTTGTTCATCAGGTTGTCGAAAATGCGCCACATGCGGCGACCATCGGCCATGATGCGGACTTCCTTTTCGGGCTGAGTGACGACCAGCTGAAGGTTGGCTTTTTCCAGTTTCTCTTCGTATTCTCCATCGGCCTGGGAGAGGAAGACGGCGGCATCGCAGGGCATGAGGTCCACTTCCAAATTGCCGGTAGAGGCCTTGGAGGCTTCCACCAGATCCTCGATGAGACGTTTTAAGCGGGTGGACTGGCGGGTAAGGACTTCCGTGTATTCCAGGATCTTCGGATTGTCACACTCCTCACGGCTGATCAGATCCGCGTAGTTGATGATGGACGTCAGCGGTGTTTTGATATCGTGAGAGACGTTTGTGATGAGCTCCGTCTTCATGTGCTCGCTCTTCATACGGTCGCTGACAGCGATGCCTATGGCATCGGATACGCTGTTCAGGTTCTCCGCATGCGCCTTGAAGGCCGGCAGCATGTGCGCGGTCGGCGTACGGTATTCGATATCGCCGGAAGCCATGGCTTTTCCGCCCTTTTCAAGCTTGCGAAGGTTTGCAGCCACCAGGAACAGAAGCGGGAGTACGATCAGTTTTTCAAGGAAGAAAAATCCGACCAGCGTGCCGTAGTCATACTCGCATGCTAAAAGGATGATGAACTCGATGAGCGAGATCACGCCGGCAATCAGGATGGTCTTCCAGATGATCGGGATGTTTCTGAGAATGTACATATTTGTACGATGCAGGCTCCGGATTCCCCGGCCGATCCATTTCAGAACGCGCCAAACAAGCTTGATGATGCGGTAAATCAGTGTATTCTTTAAAAGATTGCGCTGCTTCAAGCGTGAGGCGATGCTGATGCAGTAGCCCAGTACCAGTGCCGCAAGCACGATGACCATCAGAATGCTGATGACGATCAGTGCGGAACCCTCCAGGGTATCGGCGATGAGTAAGACGGCGATGCCGCCTAAAACGATCATGGCCGCGGTCAGAACATCAAAGGGAATGATATTCAGCGGGCCGGGACAGAGCTCCTCGGTATCCGGGCGTCTGGAGGCGGCACACATCAGTGCCACAAAGGAGGCGATCATACCAATGAGCGCCAGGAAGGCGATGACATAAATGACAAAGCGGAGCGCATAAGCAATGTCCAGGCATTTTGAGATCATGTAGAAGCCGTCGCGCACCGGGAAGGCTGTATTGACGGAAGCACTGATCACATAAATCGCATCGGGCTCATCACAGTACGGAAGGTCCAGCCGGAAAAGCTCATACATATAGGATTCCTGTCCGTCGTCCTCCTGAAACTTTATTGTTGCAAAACCGTAGGTCACAGTCTGATCCCAGACGATCTGATCCGCGGTCTCTCCTTTGGAGAGAAGTGTCTCCGCATGGTCTGAAACCGCGAGCAGGGTTCCGTTCTCATCGCTGACGATGAAATAGAGATTGTCACTATCCGGGAGACGGTAAGGAGTAGAGGCTGCATCGTTTTCCTGTGATCTCATGGAGTTCACCCGATCGACGATGTCATAGCACTGACTCTGGATCCGGTTGTCGTAGAGCTCGGTCCGGATATCTTCCTTTGTACGGAAATAGAAGTTCTCACTGACCAGAAGAGCAATCAGGCCGATGGATGCGGCCAGGATGAAGGCGGAGAGCAGGCAGAGAACGAACAGAATCGTCTTGCCGGCAATCGTTCGGATAAAGCGTTTCATTTAGTTGCGTCCTTTCTCGATCTTATAGCCCTGTCCGAATACGACCTTGATGTAGCGCGGCTCCGCGGGATCGATCTCCAGCTTTTCACGAAGATGACGGATGTGGACCGCCACGGTGTTATCGGTGCCGAAAGGCTTTTCCTTCCAGACATCGCTGTAGATCTCCTTGGGAGAGAAGACACGGTTCGGACTTGCCATCAGGAGCTTCAGGATCTCAAATTCCTTCGGGGTGAGGGCGATGGCCTCACCATCCAGTGTGACGGTCTTGGTGTTGTCGTTAAGCTCAATGCCGCCGATGACATAGACCTCCTGCTGAGGTGTCCCGCCACCGAACTTTAAGTAACGGCGGAGCTGGGAACGCACGCGGGCTGAGACCTCCAGCGGATTGAAGGGCTTTGTGATGTAGTCATCGGCACCCACGTTCAAACCGAGGATCTTGTCCGGATCTTCACTTTTTGCGGATAACATAATAATGGGAACGGCGCTTGTTTCGCGGATCTTTGCCATTGCGGTGATGCCGTCCATCACGGGCATCATGATGTCCATGAGGATCAGGTGAATGTCTTCTTTTTCAACCACATTCAGGGCCTCTTTTCCGTTGGAGGCAGTAAAGATCGTGTAGTCCGGGTCGGACAGATAAATACGAAGAGCGTTGACGATATCGATCTCGTCATCGCAGATTAGAATGTTTGGCATGTGCATACCTCTTCTTTTGATACCCTAATTATAGATAGTTCCGTTTAAAGAAAAAAGATGGATTGAGATTAAGAATTTATGAAGAACCCGGCAATTTGCTAAAACAGGCCGGGTTCTTTTGTTTTTTATTCAGACTGAAGGGAGCGATAGTAGTTCAAGGCACCCTTGTGACCGGCCTGCACGGCAAGCTCGAGCCAGGTGACGGCGCGCTGAAGATCGCGGTCGTCGTCGGAGTTTGTGATATAGTATCGGGCCGCCAGGAAGCGGGCGTCGTTATCGCCGTGATCGGCCAGCCTGCAGACATGCTTTACGGCCGGAACCGTGGATTCTCCGTCCAGCTTGAAGCCGGTGGCCTGCGCGTAGGAGAGGAGCTCGAGGACGGAATAATAGACCTCGTCGGGGAGGTCGGGGAGGTCCGTTTCTTCGGCGGTTGTTTCCGACGTCTTCGGAAGCGCCGATGTCACGGCTTCCGGAAAGACGTCTTCTGCGATTTCCGGAAGCGACGGCTCCTCCCAACCGATGGATCTCAGGATCATTTTAGTAAACGCCTTCACGCCTTCCACGGCCTCCGGGGTCTTCATGTCCGATTTGCCGTGAACATCGCGGACGGAGTAGGAGCCCAGGTATTCCAGCCCGGCGTGCTTGCAAAGACACTCAATACCGGTCTCAAAGGGCGTGCAGGCATAGTCGTGGTCATAGCCGTGGGTCATCAGAAGGGCGATCTTCTTACCGGCCCACAGCGAATTCTTTGCAGTGCCGTAATTTTTGCTGAGGCCGTACGTGCGGTCCAGCACGGACTTCATCGCGGTCGGGCAGTACCAGGTATAGATCGGGCAGGCCAGGACCACGCAATCCGCGGCGATGATCTTCTCCGCGATGTCCTGCATATCGTCCTGCTGCGGGCAACCGTAGGCACCTTCCGCATTTTGGCAGGTAGAACACCCCAGACACGGTTCGACGCTCTTTCGCGCCAGCGCGATGTAATCAAACTCCACGCCTGCGGTATTCAGTTCTTTTCGTAAGGGCTTGCAGAGCTCGGCGGTACATCCGGCCGGGTTCGGGCTGCCCAGTAAAATGAGGATTCTCATGGGACTCCTTATATCATCGACGATTCGGATCAGTTTTCTTCACGTCTTGTGCGGTTTCCGTAGGAACGACGGTCCGTCTGCGGACGTGCGTTTCTTGTGTTCGTTCTGTCGCTGCGGAATTCCTTGCGGCCTTCATTTCTGTCGTTATGGAATTCCTTGCGGCCTTCATTTCTGTCACCGCGATATTCTTTCCGCTCTGTATTTCTTTCTCCGCTGTATCCGCGTCCGGTCCCCGGCCGCTCCCCGCTCCGTGAACGGTTTGTCCGCTCTCCGCTGTACTCGCGACGCTGCGGACCTCTTTCCGCGATCGCTTTACCGCCGCGGAACAGCTTCCGCACATCTTCCTTCACAAGCAGCACAACGGTCTCGCAATGTTCGGTAAAGGGGAACATGTCGACCGGCTGGATCCGCGTGACCTTGTAATGGTTGCGGGTGAGGAATTCCAGATCGGTCGCCAGCGTGTCGGGACCGCAGGAAACATATACGATGCGCGACGGGGCCATCCGGACCGCGGCGCGCATGAACTGCTCGGTGCTGCCGGTACGCGGCGGGTCCATGAGGATCACATCGGCCGAGCGGTGCTCCCGCGCCATATTCTGCATGAATTCGCCGGCGTCGCCCTGGATGAACTCCACGTTTTCAATATGATTTTCGCGCGCGTTGATCACGGCGTCGCGGACAGCGTCCGCATTCAGCTCCACGCCGATGACCTCCTTCGCCTTCGCAGCCATTGACAGGCCGATGGTACCGATTCCGCAGTACGCATCAATGACGGTCTCTTCCCCGGTCAGTTCCGCAAAATCCGCGGCGACCTTGTACAATACCTCGGTCTGCACCGGATTGACCTGATAGAACGACGACGGTGAGATGCGGAAGGTGCAGCCGCACAGCTCGTCCTTGATAAAGCCCGGGCCGTAGATCGGCTTGGAATAGGAACCGAGGACCATGCTGGTATCGCGGTCATTCACATTGATCACGATGGTCGTGATCTCCGGATGCTCATCGCGAAGTGCCTTCACGAAATTGTTTTTTCCCGGCAGGATCGAGGAGGTCAGCACCAGCACGACCATGATCTCACCGGTCTTGAACGCGCGGCGGATCAACACATGACGGAGGAGACCGTAGCCGGAATCCTCGTCATAAGTCTTTAATTTAAAGGACCTTGCCAGTCTGCGGATGGTCGCCATGATGGCCTGGCTCTTTTCATCCTCCAGCTGACAGTCGTCGATGTTTACCACATAATGCGTTCCGCGTTCGTAGGAGCCGGAGATGATCGCACCGGTCCGGTCGCGGTCAAACACATGATGGACCTTGTTACGGTAGTACATCGGATCCTCCATGCCGATGATGGGCTCAACCTTACCGAAAGCGCTAAGAAGCTCTTCCTCCGATGCCTGCTTTTTCTTTAACTGTTCTTTATAGGACACGCCGGACCATACACATCCGCCGCATTTCCTGGAGACCGGACATTTCCGGCACTTGTTTTCTGCCATATTGTATTCCTTTCACGATGCCTGCTTCGGTCAAACCGTATGATACCGCACAGACACCCAATATAAACATAATTCAACAGATTACAGTGTACCACAACTCCCCCCTACTTGAAAGTAAAACCTCAAAAACCTTTTGAAATGAACGGAACTATGCTATACTGAACGCATCTTAAGTGCCGGTTTCACGGCAGTATTTCGGAGGTACATATGAAACAACTGGAACTCAGTACTTTTTTACAGTACCGCTTTTTATCGGAACTGAATTTTTCACCGGACGGCAAGCAGGCTGCACTGGTCGTCGCATCCTGTGATACGGACAGGAATGCGTATGAATCCGCAATTTGGCTTTACAAAAACGGGGGCTTCATGAAACTGACCGGCCTCAATAAGGAACGTGGCTATGTCTGGGAGGATGATACCCACATCCTGTTCCCGGCGGCAAGAAGCGAAAAGGAACAGGAGCAGCTGAAGAACGGCGATGCGGCGATCTACTACCGTATTTCCACGGAAGGCGGCGAGGCTGCGCCGGCCATCACGCTTCCGTTTGCGGGAAGCCTTGTGAAGAAACTGAACGAAAACGTATGGATCTGCGCGGGGACCATCGACCCGGCGTACCCGGACTTCTATAAGATGACGGAAGAAGAAAAGGCCGATATCCGCAAGAAGCAGAAGGAAGAGGAGGACTACGAGGTCCTGACCACCATTCCGTTCTACTTTAACGGCGCCGGTTTCACAAAGGGGATGGTCGGTACGCTGTATACCTATGATACGGAGAAAAAGGAGGCGAAGCGCATCGCCCCCGCGGACGTGAACGCGGGCGAGCCGGTCGTTCTTAACGGAAAGATCTATTATACAGGATCCCCGGTCTCCGACGTCATGCAGATGGATGCGGAGGAGATCTATGTCTACGACCCGGAAACGGATGAGACAAAGAAGCTGACGAACACCCCCGGCTATTCCGTATACTTAGCGGAAAACGTGAACGGCACGCTGGTGGCTTGCCTTGAAGAAAGTACAAAATGGCACATTTCTCCGGAGGCAAAGTTCTACACGGTCGATATTGAAAGCGGTGAAGTGAAGCTCCTTCTGGACAATACAGACAATCTGTTCAACACGACCGGCAGTGACTGCCGCTTTGGCGGAAGCCATGAGGTGCGTTCCGCAAACGGCGCACTGTATGTGATCAAGACCATGCGGAATGAGGCGGATCTGTACAAGCTCAGCACGGACGGCGTGATGACGCCGGTCATTGAGAAGGCCGGCTCCGTCGATGACTTTGCAATTGCTCCGGACGGCACTGTTCTTGTGACGGCCATGTACGACGGTAAGCTGCAGGAAGTGTACGCAGTCGAAAACGGTGAGGCAAAGAAGCTCAGTGCCTTCAACGACGAAGTGCTGAAGGATGTTTACGTTGCGGAATACAATAAGATGACCATCGAGTCCCGGGGCTGGGACATCGACGGCTGGGTCCTTCTTCCGAAGGATTACGATGAGACCAGGACGTACCCTGCCATCATTGATATCCACGGCGGCCCGCGCACGGTCTACGGCGAGATCTTTTACCACGAGATGCAGCTTTGGGCCAATATGGGCTACTTCGTGTTCTTCTGCAATCCGGTAGGCGGTGCGGGCCGCGGGCAGAAGTTTGCGGACATCACGGATGCGTACGGAACCATCGATTTTGATAATCTGATGGATTTCACCGATGCGGTCCTTGAAAAATATCCGCAGATCGACAGGAAGCGCGTGGGCTGCACCGGCGGTTCCTACGGCGGTTTCATGTCCAACTGGATCCTCGGTCATACGGACCGTTTCGCCGCAATCGCCACGCAGCGCTCCATCTCCAACTGGATATCCTTCTACGGGGTATCCGACATCGGTTACTTCTTCGTGAAGAATCAGCTGGGCCATGACATCCGGTCCGATGAAGGACTGAAGCGCATCTGGGATCAGTCGCCGCTCAAGTACATCAATAACATGGTTACCCCGACTCTGTTCATCCACTCCAACGAGGACTACCGTTGTCCGATGGAGCAGGGCATGCAGCTGTACACCGCACTGAAGGAAAAGGGTGTTCCGACCCGTTTCGTTTACTTCAAGGGTGAGAACCATGAACTGTCCCGTTCCGGCAAGCCGCTTCACAGAAAGAAGAGACTGCAGGAGATCACGGACTGGATGGAGAAGTACGTGAAGGGCTGAGGCCTGTGTGAATAAGTAAAAAAACTCCCGCCGTAGAGGCGGGAGTTTTTTTACAGTTCATATTCAAGGGATTCGTTCTTTTCTTTTTCAATATCCAGCTTGTAGACTGTGATCAGCATCAGCACAAGGACGATGCACGGAACCCAGCCGAGCAGTGCACAGATGGTGCTCTTGGTGGCAAGCGTCTGTTCCGCTTTTAAGGCTTCGTTGAAGCCGGCGATGGACAGCGCGAACGCCATGCCCTGTGTAACGGCGGCTTCGGCGATCTTGCTCGCGAGGTTATCGCCGGTGGATACCATGGCATCCAGACGACGGTGGTTCTGGATCTCGACGACATCGGCGATGTTATTACGGTTCTGATTCAGCAGGATGAACGTGATGGTGGCACCGAGGCCCACGGAGACCGCATTGATGTAGATGAAGGTCAGAATGTAAGGGTTGATCATGAACGGGATCTTGCCGATGATCTGGATCAGGATACCGAAATACATGGTCTTTTTACGTCCGAGCAGGGAATCCAGCTTCGGCATGATCGCAGCGGCAACCAGGCTGACGACCAGGTAGACCGCCAGGATCGGGGTGGCCTTTGCGGAGGAACCAAGAACGTATGCGGCATAGTAGTTGATGGCTGTCATGATCAGCGTCGTGCAGATACCGTAGCCCATGATGTAGAACATGTTCCACACCCAGGAACGGCAGGCAAAGAGCATACGGTAGGTCTCCACGATGGTGACCTTCTCTTCATGTTCTTCCTTTTCGTGCACGCGCTCTTTGGTCGTGAGATAATGGACCATGCAGCCGAACACACAGAGGACGCCCATCAGAAGGGCTGTCAGGAACAGGGCTTTAGCATCCCCGTTTCCGATGATGGCGTTCTTCTCCTGCAGGCCGCCGAACAGGCGGACCAGCGGGGTGACCGCAACGGCACCGATACCGGAACCCAGGGACGCACCCAGGGAACGGAAGGAGTTGATGGATCTACGGTCTGCGTCATTGTCAGTGGCCAGACCGCCCATACCGTTGTAGACGATGCCGCGGAAGGTATTCGCGATCTCATAAAAGAAGAAGATCAGCAGGCTGAGGATGACCGCCGCCGTCTGGCCCAGGTTGAAATCCGTGAACAGGAGCACCATGCCGGCCGCCCAGGGAAGGGCCAGCCACAGAAGATACGGGCGGATCTTTTCGCCGGACTTAAACCGGACATTTCCCGCAAAAACACCGATCAACGGATCATTGACAACGTCCCAGATGGTACCGAGGGTCATCATGGTACCGGCCGTGAGTACCGGAATCTTCAGGACGTTCGTCAGGAAGATCAGGTAGTACAGCGACTTGAAGTTGAATACGATGTTTGCGGAACCGGAGTAGGCCATAAAGCCGAGCTTCTCACCGATGCCGACACGGTTGGGGTTCTTGGATTTCATATAACTCTCCATTATAAAAGCTTACAGTACATAACTCATCATAAAGATCCATTTGTCCGCGGTTGCGATCCAGACCTCTTTATAGGTCGCGGTCGCGACCTGCGGCCACCAGGGCTTGTCATGGTCCATATAGGATTGCATGCCGACCGGCAGCTGGCCGATGGTCGTTCCCGGCTGCACCGTGTACTCATCGGTCCATTCCGGACCTTCGCCGTAGAGCAGTGACTGACCGAACGGGTTCTTACCCGTGACCCACTCGAGCTGGGAAATGGCGATGTCATAAAGCTCCTTGTCGCCGGTGACGCGCGCCGCGGAGGCTGCGCAAATGGCTTCGGTCAGCTGTACATTGGTGTTCCCGCGGAAGGAGAACCAGACCGGGAAGATGCGCAGGTAGACCTGCTTTTCCGGATCCAGACAGATACCGTTTTCGACTTGCGGGCGGAAGCCCGGAAGGGCGGTCTCATCGGCCCAGATGGTGCTCTTGAAGGTGAGCTCCGGTTCGCGTTCCGCTTCATCCGCAAAGTAGATGCCCTCCGGCAGGATGCCGTACGGCGCGCCGAACCCGGCGATCGTTTTATAGTATTCCGCGGAAAGCTCCACCGAGTGACGCCACTTGGGCGCTTCCTCGTGCTCCGGAAGAACATTTAACAGAATCTCCATGGCCAGCGATTCAAACTCCTCGAAGGAGTGGTGCGCATGGTGCCACGGAAGGGTATGGGCGCGGTCTACGTAATAGAAGCCGCGGACCGGGATCTTCCAGTCCGGCGTATCCTGCTCCTGACACTGCATGATGCGTGTGGCAAAGGCAACGGCATAGTCCGTATATTCGGTGCGGCCGGCGCGGACCAGAGCTGCAGCCGCTGCGGCAGCGGGACCAAAGATCTTGATTTCAAAGAGCTCCTTGCGCGGCGCAGTATCGCCCTTCCTGATGCGTTCCATCATGGCCATCGCGTGGTCGTAATCCTGAGCGGCCAGCTTCAATGCGTAGTCGGCCATGTTGTCATCGTAGCCGCGGAGCGAATATGCGGCGAGAGCCTCGGCAAAGGCGCAGGTCAGGTTGTTGTAGGGGATCTCGCGAGCTTCGGAAATGATGTCGTCATCGTTCCCGATGATCCCGTCCGTCCAGATGGAGCTGGAGGAGTAGTCGGCGCGGAAGCCGTCACCGAACTGGGTCTTGATCACATACTGGAGGCCCCAGAGCGCCTCTTCCATAGCACGGCGGTACAGGCGCGGATTCCTGCCCTTCAGACGGTCGGCCAGAAGGAAGAAGGCTGCGGTGGAATCGGCGGTGTTGGCCATGCCCTGTGCGAGGTCGGCCGCGTCATGCCAGCCGCCGTTTCCGCTGAGCTTTAGGTTTCCGTGGTGGACCAGGAGGTCAGTGTGGCAGGCCATGTGCTTACCGCGGACGTAGCAGCCGCAGCGCTGCGACAGGAAGAAATTGATGACCTTCCAGCAGGAGGGCTCCCAGGCGTCATTTGCAATACGGAAGACCGGGCTTTCGGCATGCGCCGTCCGGACGATGTACTCGCCCGCCGTATTCACTTCCGTGAAATCGGCGGTGTTCAGCACCTCGCCACCCAGGACGATGTGTTCGAGCTTGCCTTCGTAAACCGTCGCGTTCGTAAGGACATCGATCACAAAGAAGGGCTGAATGTCGCGGGTCAGGACCGGCGGCAGGATCGCCTTCTTCGGTGCATCCGGCGTGTAACCGGAACCGGAAACGATGATCTTTCCATCGGCCGGGGTCCAGCCTTCCTCGTTATCCGCATCGACCTTCTGCAGCTCCAGATCCGCAAGATACCAGGTCAGCTCGTCATCACTGTCCGGTTCGTGGCCGCACATGTCGTATTCGATACCGATTCCCGTAACAACATCGCGGGGAAGCATCGGCATTTCCAGTGCGATGCGGTTCCACTCATGCGTTTTCAGGGCAAAATTATGATGGCCGACACGTTTGAAACGGTCCGGAGACTTCAGTTCACCGTCGTTCCTGAGCTGCAGGCGGAGCGTGATGGACTTCATACCGTGAATGTCCGGATAGATCCAGACGGACATTCGGTTCCATTCGGTCAGATCCTCGCGATCCATGACACGCAGGGCACCGGGCTCGGCATAGATGCGGCCGCGTCCCGCACCGTCGGGAAGCCAGTCGGGCAGATTGGTCGGACAGGTCATTTTCAGAGTGGTATGACCGTTAAACAGTACCGTATCGCTGAGCGAGATCGTACAGTACGGGGTCAGCGTGGTCCAGTGTTCCAGAGAGGTCATGTCATCGACCGTGCGGGTCTCTTTGACTTCCTTCTGAAGAAGACGGTAGGTATTCGTTTTTGTGCTGTCGATGGGCAGCATCTCATGCACGTCATAACTCTCATCAAGCTGTTTTAAAAATTTCGGGTCCATTTTCCCTCCGGGTCTCTCATGATGTATTTGGCTTTCGGTCCGTTGACCGCGTTCTGCTTTCTGCCATTATAACACGGATACTCACGCGGGCAACAGCGGGTTCATACGGGAAGTCGGGGATTTTTGCGGAAATTCCGGTATTTGGATCAACGACCGCGCCGAAGTAATTTCCTTGAATCGCAGTTCCATTTGTGGTACGATGCTATCAGTATCTTTATGCCTTAGCGGCAAAAGGAGGAAACCATGAAGTGTTCAGGATGCGGCGCGGAAATGCGCTTCGATCCGGCTACCCAGATGGTCGTCTGCGGTCATTGCGGAACGGTGAAGGATCCGTTCTTTGCGGAGGAGCAGTGCAGGATCGTGGAGGGCAGTCAGGGCGAGTCCTATCTGGAGGCGGAGGTCTATCAATGTCCTCAGTGCGGTGCCAAGCTGCTCAGTACCGACGAAACGGCGGTCACCTTCTGCAGCTACTGCGGTTCGTCGGTCGTTTTGGAAGGCCGTCTGGAACAGGAGCAGAAGCCGGACTATATCATTCCTTTTAAAAAGACCCGGGAAGAAGTTGAAAAACTATATAAACACAAGGTGAGCCGCTCGCTGTTTGCGCCGTCTTACATGAAATCGGACGATGTCGTTTCCAAATTCCGCGGCATCTATATGCCCTACTGGGTCTATGCGCTGACGAATACCTCGGGACTTCGCGCCAAGGGTAAGACGGAGGAGCGCCACGGAGATTATGTTTATACCAATAATTACCTGGTGTCCGCAAGCTATGATGCCAAATACAGCGGCCTCTCTTTTGATGCGTCATCGGCCTTTTCCGATAGTCTGAGCGAGGCTATCGCCCCGTTTGACGTCCATGCCCGCGTGCCCTTTAAGACCGCGTATATGGCCGGCTTCTATGCCGATACCCGCGATGTCAAGCCGTATGTGTATATCGATAATGCTTCGGAGATCGTGTCCAGGGACATCGCCCGGAAGGCAGCCCTGAATCCGGCATTCCGGAAACACGGCGCCACGGAAACGGAAATCGAAAAATCCGTGACGCTCCGGACGGAACCCACGGGCGGCTATTTTCCGGTATGGTTCCTCGCGGTACAGACCCGCGACAAAAAGCGTGTCAGCTATGCCGTTGTGAACGGACAGACCGGCCGCGTTGCGGCGGACATGCCCATCGATTTCGGGAAGTATCTTCTGGGCTCGCTGATCCTGGCTGTTCCGATCTTCCTGCTCCTCGCGCTTGCGATCCCGATGACCCCGGCGATCCTGACCTTCACCGTCATCGCCTTTGCGCTCTTCAGCCTGCTCCTCGCGAATACGCTCCTGAATCAGGTGTATACACGCGAAATGCAGTATGACGATGAGGGCCTGCAGTTCGTGCTCGACAGATCGAGTGACAAAAAGCGGTATCAAATGTTTGAAAATATGAAGCGGATCAAGGCACCGGAAAAGATCAGGACGACCTGGAAGGTGCTCGCAGGCATGGTGATCATGTTCCTGGTGTGGCTCGCAAATACCAAGGTGCTCGTTTCCGTGACGGCATCGGACCTCTGGTATTACGGAGCGGCCATCGTCTCTATTTTGCTGAATATCTGGACGTTCTTTGACATCGTCAAGGCCTATAATAAGCTGACCACCCGCAAACCGGCCCAGCTCGGTGCAAGAGGAGGTGATGAACGTGCTTAAGAAGATCCTGCCTTTTATTCTGGCTTCCTGCGTTCTGATTCTGCCTGCATTGAAGGCCAATGCGGAAACGGTCTATACCGATCCGGACTCCGGGTACAGCGTCATCATCGAGGATGATGCGGACCTTCTTACGAACGCAGAGGAAGAGGCGCTGGCAGCGGACATGCAGCCGCTCGCGGAGTACGGTTATGTCATGTTCAAGACCATCGACAGCAACCCGGCGGGAAACACCTACAGCTACGCGTCGCAGTACATTTACAACAGCATCGGCAATGCGAGCGTGACCATGTTCATCGTGGATATGGACGAGCGCTACCTTTATATGCTGACGAACGGCCGTGCGCGGACGCTCCTTACCGACAGTAAGTGTAATTCCATCACGGATAATGTTTACAAATACGCATCCGGCGGCAACTATTATACATGTGCGAAGACGGCATTCGGTCAGGCACAGACGTTGCTTGAAGGCGGCCGCATTGCTGAGCCGATGCGCTATATCACGAGCGGTATCCTGGCGCTTCTTGCGGCACTGTTCATCAATTTCATCATCGTGTACACGGTTTCCCGTGTCCGGAAAACGGATGATCAGGACCTGCTTTCCGTTGCGGAGCAGCAGTTTGCGATGAATCCGCCGGACGTTGCGCTTCTCGGGGTGACGAAGCGTTACGATCCGCCTGCAAAATCAAGCGGCGGAGGAGGCGGCGGCCACGGCGGTGGCGGCGGTGGATTCTCGGGCGGTGGCGGCGGTCACCGGTTCTGACGGATATGGAGTAAGGAAATATGGAAGTTTTACAGATAAAAAAAGAACAGGTGGAGACTCTGTACGAGACCCGTTTTATAAAGGTCTTTGATCTTCGGTATGCGGAAGGAAAGCATTATTTCGATGCGACCCGCAGAAATAAGGAAGACCTCGCGGCAGTAAAGACCGAGGAGGAATTCCGGAGCATGCTGCCCGATGCGGTGACCTGTATCGTGGTACTGAAGGTGCCCGGTGAGGAGCCGCGGCTTCTGATGTCCTACGAGTACCGTTATCCCGCAGGCCGCTTTTTATTGAGCCCGCCGGCCGGACTCATTGACCCGGCGGATCGAAATGCTTCCGAACCGCAGATCGTTACGGCAAAGCGGGAGATCTTTGAGGAGACGGGCATTTCCGTGAAGGAAACGGACCGGGTGTATCTGGTCAATCCGTGCCTCTTTTCAACGCCCGGCATGACGGACGAGAGCAATGCGCTCGTGGCCGCGGTCGTGGAGATCCCGGACCTGTCCGCACTGAAGCAGACCGGCGCCGTGGGCTCGGAACGCTTTGACGGTTTCGCGCTGCTTACCGAGGCCGATGCCCGTGAGATCCTGAAAAACGGCCGCGACGATAACGGCCACTATTATTCCGTCTATACCTGGGCCGCGCTGCTTTATTTTGCGACGGGGCTTTGGAAGGAATGAATCATAACACCGACAAGGAGAGACAGTAATGAAATATCGTAACGACCGGTACGGAAACCCGATCTCGATCCTGGGCTACGGCTGCATGCGCTTTTCGTTAAAGGGCGGTAAGCCGGATGTGGACAAGACGGAAAAGGAAATCATGGCCGCCTATGAAGCCGGCGTCAATTATTATGACGCGGCGTATACTTATCCGGGCATCGAGGCCGCGCTCGGCGAGATCCTGGAGCGGAACCATATCCGCGACAAAGTCAATATAGCGACCAAATTCCCGCATTATATGCTGAAAAAGAGCGAGGATATCGAGCGCTATTTTCAGGAGGAGCTGAAGCGTCTCCGCACGGATCACGTGGATTATTATCTGATGCACATGCTGACGGACATCAGCGCGTGGAACCGTATCAAGGACCTGGGCATCGTGGAGTGGATCGAAGCCAAAAAGAAGAGCGGCGAGATCCGTCAGATCGGTTTTTCCTACCACGGAAATACCGATATGTTCAAGACCCTGCTCGATGATTACGATTGGGATTTCACGCAGATCCAGTATAATTATATGGACGAGACCTCGCAGGCCGGCGTGGAAGGCCTGCATTATGCAGCGGCCAAGGGCATTCCGGTCGTGATCATGGAGCCGCTTCGCGGCGGCCGTCTGGTCAATAATCTGCCAAAGAATGCGATGGAACTGTTCGAAGATCATCCGGTCAAGCGTTCTCCCGCAGAGTGGGCGTTCCGCTGGCTTTGGAATCAGCCGGAGGTCACCTGCGTGCTGTCCGGCATGAACTCCATGCAGATGGTGGAGGAGAATGTGAAGAGCGCTTCGGAGGCGGAAGCCGGTGAATTCACGGCGGAGGATGAGAAGCTTCTGAAGGATGTGACGAATGCGATCAATGCCAAGATGAAGGTCGGCTGTACCGGCTGCCGGTATTGTATGCCCTGTCCGAAGGGGGTCGATATTCCCGGTACCTTTGCAAACTACAACCGTCGTTATACGGAGGGCTGGGTCAGCGCGGAGAAGGAATACCTGATGTGTCAGGTACTCCGCAAGGATCCCACGGTCGCATCGCTGTGCGTGGAGTGCGGAAAGTGCGAGAGCCATTGTCCGCAGCACATCGAGATCCGCAAGGAACTGAAGAATGCGCGGAAGGTGCTGGAGGGTCCGGTCATGAAGACCCTGATGGCGGTCGTTCCGCATTTCGCGAAGTACTGATAACGGTCGGAAAAGGCCGAAGCCGGTGACGACGGGCGGCTTTTGAAAGAACAGATGCCCTTAGGCATAAAGGAGATTTCATGAAGGTAGATGAGAGATTACTGAAATATGTGGCATTCGACACCACATCCCATGAAGAGAGTGAGACGGTGCCGTCTTCCGCAAACGAACTGGAGCTTGCCGGATTTCTGGAAGCGGAGATGAAGGAGATCGGTCTTACCGGTGTAAAAATGGATCGGTACGGCTACGTGTACGGCTGGCTTCCGGCAACGGAAGGCTGCGAAAACGAGCCGGTGATCGGCCTGATCGCACACATGGATACGGCGGAAGCGGTGTCCGGTGCGAATATCAAGCCGCGTTATGTGGATTATGAAGGCGGGGAAATCGTCTTAAACGAAAATGTGAAGATCAGTCCGGAGGATTTCCCGTTTATGGGCGATTTTATCGGACAGAAGCTGATCGTGACCGACGGTACCACGCTCCTCGGCGCCGATGACAAGGCCGGCATCGCGGAGATCCTGACTGCGATCGAGTACCTGATCGCGCATCCGGAGGTCCGCCACGGCCGCATTGCGGTGGGCTTCACGCCGGACGAAGAGATCGGCCGCGGACCGGATTATTTCGACATCCCGGGCTTCGGCGCGGAATTTGCGTATACCGTGGACGGCGGTTACCTGGGCGAGCTCGAGTACGAATGCTTCAACGCCGCTTCCTGCAAGATCACGGTAAACGGTGTCAATATCCATCCGGGTTCCGCGAAGAACAAGATGAAGAACGCGGTGCTGATCGCGAACGAGCTGATCTCCATGCTGCCGCCGGCAGAAACTCCGGCACACACGGAGGGCTATGAGGGCTTCTATCACGTGGGTGACATTGCCGGCAACGAATCCGAAGTCAAGATCGGCATGATCATCCGCGACCACGACCGCGCGATCTTTGAAAGCCGCAAGAACTATGTCGAAAAGGTGGCGGAATTCCTGAATAAGAAGTACGGCGCGGGAACTGTTGTCACGAACATCCGCGACAGCTACTACAACATGAAAGAAAAGATCCTGCCGTGCATGTATGTCATCGACCGGGCAGAGAAGGCTATGAAGGATGCGGGCGTAAAGTCCATTACGTCCCCGATCCGCGGCGGCACCGACGGCGCGACCCTGTCCCTGAAGGGCCTGCCGTGCCCGAACCTGTCCACCGGCGGCATGAACTTCCACGGAATTCATGAATTCGTCAGTGTACCCGCCATGGAAAAGATGGTCGAGATCCTTGTCAATATCGTAAAGGTGGAAGCATGAAGCAGGAACGAATTTATCCGCGTGCCATAATCACGAAGAAGGGAATCCGCTGGGTGGAGAACGGCCATCCGTGGATCTATGAGCAGGAAGTCATCCGTATGGAGAACGTTGACGATCCGGAGGCCATCGAAAACGGGAGCCTGGTTGATGCCGTCGGTGAAAACGGCAAGTATCTGGGCACCGGTTTTATCAGCAGGAAAAGCAAAATCCGCGTACGGCTTCTTTCGCACAATGCGAACGACCGGTTTGACGAGGCCTTCTGGACCCGCCGCATCCGTTATGCACTGGACTACCGCAAGGTCGTCATGGGCGATGACTTTGCCTGCAGCCGCCTGATCTTCGGTGAAGCGGACGGCTTCCCGGGACTCACGGTGGACCGCTTTGAGAATCTTCTGGTGACGGAGGTCCTGTCCATCGGCACGGAGAAGATCAAAGACATGCTGTACCGCATTCTGGTTTCCGAGCTTGAAAAGGACGGGGTCACGGTGGACGGTCTTTACGAGCGTAATGAAGCGGCTATCCGTGAACTGGAGGGCATGGAAAAGTACAAGGGCTGGTACGCGCTGCGCGGAAAAGAGCTTCCGGCATCCGCGGTCACGGAGATCGTTGAAAACGGTGTTCGCTACGAGGTCGATGTGGAGAACGGTCAGAAGACCGGCTTCTTCCTGGACCAGAAGTACAACCGTGCGGCGGTTGCACGCATTGCCAAAGGCCGCAAGGTCCTGGACTGCTTTACGCACACAGGCTCGTTTGCGCTGAATGCCGCGATGGGAGGTGCGGAGCATGTCACCGCGGTCGATATTTCCGCCACGGCCATCGAAATGGCCCGCAAAAATGCCGAGCGCAACGGCCTGACGGAGCGTATGGATTTTGTCGTGGCCGATGTCTTTGACCTTCTCCCGACGCTTATCGAAAAGGGCGGCCATCCCTACGATTTCATCATCCTGGACCCGCCGGCCTTCACCAAGTCCAGAAAGACCGTGAAGAACGCCGAAAAGGGCTACAAGGAGATCAATCTCCGCGCCCTGCGCCTTCTTCCGCGCGGCGGCTACTTTGCCACCGCTTCCTGCAGCCACTTCATGCCGAGCGAGGAATTCGTGAAGATGCTGAAGAGCGCTGCGTTGGACGCGGGCGTGGAACTGAAGCAGATCGAAGCGCGTCAGCAGGCCCCGGACCATCCGATCCTCTGGAACGTCCCGGAAACGGACTATCTGAAGTTCTACTTATTCCAGGTCGTTTGAGCTTAGGAAAAGACATCGTCCGCCGGAAAACGGTTCGAAAAGAGAATTAACCCGCTTTATTTCTTCCCGGCACGGGTTTACACCGGCCATGCGGAATGATAGAATACGGGTATAACTACGAAGGAGGTTCCGTTATGGAATGGATTTTACCTGTAATTATTATTGTAGCTGTTCTGATCCTGGTCTTCAGAAACATCGTCATCGTACCGCAGGCGACTCAGTACGTTGTTGAGCGTCTCGGTAAGTATAACCGCACCTGGGGCGCCGGTCTTCATATGAAGGTTCCGTTCATTGAGAGAATCTCCAAGAAGATGACCTTAAAGGAGCAGGTGCTGGACACCCCGCCGCAGCCGGTTATCACAAAGGATAACGTTACGATGCAGATCGACTCCATCATTTACTACCACATCTTCGATGCGACCCTGTTCGCATACGGTGCTGTGGATCCGATCTTCGCACTCGGCAACCTGTCCGCAACCACCCTGCGTAACATCATCGGTGAGCTTTCACTCGATGAGACTCTGACCTCACGTGACACCATCAACGGCAAGCTGACCGTCACTCTGGACGATGCTACCGACCGTTGGGGTATCAAGGTCACCCGCGTGGAATTAAAGAACATCATGCCGCCGGCTGAGATCCGTGCTTCCATGGAGAAGGAAATGAAGGCCGAGCGTGACAGACGTCAGACCGTACTTGAGGCAGAAGGCCACAAGCAGGCTGTCATCACCAGAGCAGAGGGTGAGCGTCAGGCAATGGTCCTTGCAGCAGAAGGTGAGAGAGATGCCAAGATCGCACGTGCCGAAGGTGAAGCAAAGGCGATCTACCTTGCAAAGAAGGCAGAAGCAGACGGCCTGAAGGCATTAAAGGAAGCTTGCGCAGATGCAGCGGTTCTTGAACTGAAGCGTTACGAAGCCCTGATCAAGATGGCTGATGGCCATGCAGCAAAGATCGTCATCCCGACCGATGCCGTTCAGCTGACCAAGCAGAATGTTCTGTTCAGCGAAACGACCGGCCTTGGCGATGTGACCGAGCCGGCTCCGGAAGCTCCGGAAGCAGATAAGGTCGACGTTTGCTGCGATACCAAATATTAATGAATTGAGGATTTCTTTATGAAAAAGTTTACGATCACCATGGAGAACGGCGGTGTAATGACCGGCGAGCTCTATGAGGATATTGCACCGATCACCGTTGAAAACTTTGAAAAGCTGGCAAACAGCGGCTTCTATGACGGGCTGATCTTCCATCGAGTCGTACCCGGATTTGTTATTCAGGGCGGTGACCCGGAAGGTACCGGCATGGGCGGCCCCGGTTATCATATCAAGGGCGAGTTCACGGAAAATGGTGTGAAGAATGATCTGAAGCATACCCGCGGCGTCCTTTCCATGGCACGCTCGCAGATGCCGGACTCCGCCGGCAGCCAGTTCTTTGTGTGTGTGGCGGATGCTTCCTTCTTAGACGGTAAGTATGCCGCATTCGGTAAAGTGACCGAGGGTATGGATGTGGCGGATGAGATCGTCAACACACCGACGAGAATGGAGCAGAGCTGGTTCGGCATGAAGAAGGGTGAACGCCCGGAAGTCGATCAGAAGATGGCTTCGATCCGCGTTGAGTGATTAAACGATAAAACGGCGCAGTGAAAATGATTTTCACTGCGCCGTTTTTATTTATTTGTGGAGATTGAAGCTTCATCGTGTTTGGAGTACGAATGCGGTCCTTACCACGGAATCTCTCTTCCCCTGGCATCTCTTAAGAGCACGTTCAGTTCATCGTCACGGGTGGGCTGATCCGGGCCGTCAAAATACCGGTCACGCGTGAAGTAGACGAACGCGGAGGCGGCGGCTTTCTCAACAGGGACTTCGCCGGTCATCGGATCGAACAGACGGAAGGTGTAACCGCGCGGGATGAGGGTGTTCTTGGTGACGGTCAGGATCTGGTGAAGCGCGGCCTTGGCCATGTTGTGCGCAAAACCGGTGGTGGCTTCACTGTACTGAATGGAGGATGCGCGGGAACTTAAGAAGCACACGCGGCGTCTGCCGGAGAGGTAGAGGATCGCGTTCTGCAGCTTGGTGATGGGCTCGCTGACGTTCTTCTTATAGGCTTCCGCGCAGGCGGATTCGGAGAGGCCTTCGCCGAGGGCACGGTTATCGTCCGCGGGGGTGAAATCTGTGGTGTCGATGAAGAATTCGATGCCGCTCTGAAGCTCGGTGACGACCGGAATGCCGTTCTTTTCAAAGAGGGCAGCCAGGGCTTTTGCAAAATCGTTATCAAGAGTCGTAAAATATGCGCTGTACATGCGGACCTCCTTAGTATGAAAGCTCGCGGCCCATGTAGTCCACGAGGACCAGACGGTCTTCATCGATGCGGTCTTCCAGAATCTGGCGGACAGCCTCGCGTGCGGAATCGGCCGGGTCGACGATGCCGTGAACAGCCAGGCTCTTATCGGCACTCATGCGCTTCATCCAGCCGGGCTGGTACAGGCGGAAGGTGAAGCCTTCCGGGCGCAGGGTGTTGAAGATCATACGGACGCCCAGGTTCAGTGCGGTCTTGGTCATGGCATAACGCATTCCGCCGGTGCGGCGCATCAGGCGGACGGAAGAGATCTCACTGGAGGTGAAGAACAGGCGGCGGTAGTCGCTCTTTCGAAGGAGCGGAAGCATCGTATCCACGAGTAACGGCGCCGCATAGGAGTTGGTTTGGAAGAACATCGCCAGCGTGTCTGTATCAAGCGGCGTGGTGGAGGAAATATCGTCCGTGTGGTCACCGCCCATGATGGCAGCGTTGGAGACGATCAGGTCCAGCTTGCCGACCTTCGCGTCGATGATATCGCGGACTTTTTTCATGTCATCGCCGGATTTCGCATCCAGCTTGACGGGATAGAGTTCGGGGTTCGTTTCCGCGAGCTCATCGAGCAGGCTGTAATCTTCCAGGTATTTACCCGCAAAGACGCGCCACCCGTGGGCCAGCAGTTCTTTGACGATACAGTAACCCAGTCCGCGGTCGGCACCGGTGACAAGGGCTGTACGGATTTCTGTCGTGTTCATGTTGTTCTCCTTTGATGTGGTTCTGCGATGGTTCCGCAGCATTTTCCGAGCCGCGCGGTACGTGCAGGCGGGCTTCGTTTGAAGTCAATTCTACGTCCATCGGGGACGTTTATCAAGTCATCATTTCAATTCTTTTTGTTCCCGGCACAATTATATTTTATGGTTTATTTACACAAAAAACTATGTTATAATTACTTTAATTATGTGTATCGGAAAATGCGGCTGTGTGAGGCACGGCCGGAACAGGAGGCGGCGCGGTGATCTATTCAACGATCTGCCATATCGAAAAAGACGGTAAGTGGCTGATGCTGCTTCGTAATAAAAAGAAAAACGATCTGAATGAGGGGAAGTGGATCGGCATCGGCGGGAAAAGGGAAGCCGGTGAGACCATGGAGGAATGCTGCATCCGGGAGTGCCTGGAAGAGACCGGACTCTCCGTGACGGAACCGGTATTTCACGGGGTGGTCCATTTCCGGAGCGATAAGTGGGAAGCGGAAGAAATGTACGTGTACACGGCGGAAAACTTCACCGGTGAGGTGAAGGAGGACTGCGTGGAAGGAACGCTTCGCTGGATCCGCAAGGAGGAGATCCTGTCCTTGAATCTCTGGGCGGGAGACCGGCTGTTTCTCACGCCGCTTCTAAACGGCGGCCATATGCCGGAGATGACGCTCCGTTACGTGGGGGATACGCTCACGGAACATTATGAAGGACCGGAAAAGGAAGAACAGCTGTGATAGGACTCGGAACGATCATTAATACATCCGCGATCGTGCTCGGCGGATTCTCGGGGATGCTTTTCGGCAAACTCTTAAACGGGCGCATACAGGACGGACTCTGCAAGGCCTGCGGAGTGTCGACCATGTTTTTAGCCATTGCCGGAGTGATGGCAGGAATGCTGAACGTGGTCGATGGCAAGGTGGAAAGTGCCCACTCGATGCTGGTGATCTTAAGCCTGGTGCTCGGTGCGCTGGTCGGAGAGATCCTGAACATTGAAAGCTGGTTTGAAAAATTCGGTGCGTGGCTGAAGGTGAAGACCGGAAATGCAAAGGATGTTAAGTTCATCGACGCGTTTCTGACATCGACCTTTACCGTGTGCATTGGGGCGATGGCCATCGTCGGCTCCATCACGGACGGCATTACCGGGGATTATTCGATCCTCCTCGCAAAGTCCGTGCTCGACCTGATCATCATCATGGCGCTGACCGGCGCGCTCGGAAAGGGCTGCATCTTTTCCGCGATACCGGTATTCGTACTGCAGGGCAGCGTGACCCTTCTCGCGCGGCTTTTGAGCCCGCTCATGACGGAGGCCGCGCTTTCGAACATTTCTCTTGTGGGTTCGGTCCTGATCTTCTGTGTCGGTGTGAACCTCGTGTGGGAAAAGAAGATCCGCGTGGCGAATCTTCTGCCGGCCCTGATCTTTGCGGTGGCTGCGGCGTTTTTGCCGCTCAACCTCTGAGAACGTGGATGCCGGAAGATAAAATAAAATTTCATAAGCAGAATTGCTTTTGATAATTATAATTCATTGAAAATACAGGCGTTAATGATGCGCTTCGTCGTAAAACTATGGAGGAAAAAATGACAAAATCAGGAGCACAGCTGATTTCAGAGATCAGCGGAGCGGCACGTACCTGCGGCGATATCATGAAGAATGCGGACCGCAGTGCGGCAAACATTGAACAGAAGGCCGGTCACGCAAATTTTGTGACCGCATACGATAAACTGATCCAGAAGACCGTTCAGGAGCTTCTTTACAAGATCCTGCCGGAAGCGGTTTTTGTAGGCGAGGAAGAGGACGTGCATGCGCAGATCGAAAAGGGGTACAGCTTCATTGTGGATCCCATCGACGGTACTACGAACTTTATTAAGGATCTGCATCAGAGTGCTATTTCGATCGCACTTTTAAAGGACGGACAGCCGTACATCGGCGTGTGCTATAATCCTTACCTCGATGAAATGTTCACCGCGGAAAAGGGCTGCGGCGCATTCGTAAACGGTGCGCCGATCCATGTATCCGCATGTTCGCTTGAGCAGTCCATCGTCGGCTTCGGCACCTCTCCGTACAACCCGGAGCGCTGGGACCGCACCTTTGACATGGTCAAGGACTATATGGGAAAAACACTGGATGTCCGCCGCGGCGGCTCCGCGGTCATCGATCTTTGCAACGTGGCCTGCGGCCGTTTCGACATTTTCTTTGAACTGCAGCTTTCCCCGTGGGATTACGCAGCGGCATCCCTGATCGTACAGGAAGCCGGCGGCATCGTCACCGCACTGGATAAGACCCCGCTGGTATTTGACCGGCCGTGCTCCGTATTTGCGCGGAACAAGGACTGAAATCGTATTTACTACCAACATTTCTCATACCTACAGGAGGAGACATCAAATGAGCAAAAAGTATGATATCTACGGTATTGAGTCCGGCTGTCTGGACCTGAACGTCTGCATCAACGAGATGCCGGAACTGAATCTCGGCACCCGCGTGACGGATCTCAGCTGGCAGGGAGGCGGAAAAGTTTCCTCCGGCCTCATCGCATCTGCGCGCCTCGGGGCAAAATGCGTCATCAGCGGTATCTACGGCGATGATTCCTACGGCCGTTTCTGCTATGAGGACTTCAAACGGCACGGTATCGACGTTTCCAACGTGATCCTGGATCCGGGCAAGACCACTTCTCTGGACATCGTTGTCGCGGAGAAAAAGTCCATGACCCGCACGATGCTGTTCTACCCGGGCACCTGTCGCCGCATGACCGAAGAGGATGCGGACTGGTCCCTCCTCAAGGATTCCCGCTTTCTGTTCATCTCCGGCGCTTCCGAAATGACCCGCCGTGCGGTACAGGTCGCGAAGGAGAACGGTGTGGAGGTTTTCATCGACGCCGATGGTTACTCTCCGGAAATGGAGGCGATGATCCCGGATATCGATATCTTCATCGGCTCCGAATTCGTATTTGATGTTATGTTCCCGGGCGCAAAGGGCAAGGGACTTGAAAATCTGGAAGAGGAGTGCCGCAGCATTCAGGCGCGCGGACCGAAGATCGCCATCTTCACGTTTGGCGAAAAAGGCTGCGCCGGCGTGGATGAAAACGGATTCTTTACCGTACCGGCGTTTAATGTCGATGTCATCGACACCGTCGGCGCGGGCGATATCTTCCACGGCGCGTTCATCGCGGAATATGCGCAGGGCAGAAGCGCAAGAGAATGCGCACTTCTGGCAAGCGGCACCTCGGCAATCAAGTGCACCCGCATCGGCGGCCGCGCCGGCATTCCGACGCAGGACGTCCTGGACAGATTCATTGCGACCGGTGAGATCGACTATTCCGAGATCGACACCCGCGTCGCTTATTACAGAAAGGGTACCGAGAACATCTGATCCGGTACGGAGGAACCCGCGTGATCGAACTCACATCCTACGATTCCAAATATGATGAGGAGATCGCCGCACTGGACGGATTGATGTCCCTGGAGATCCGTTATCATGCGGATGTCCTGTCGGAGAGCGTGTGCATCGCGCTTTCGGACGGCAAGGTCGCCGGCGTTTCTTACATCATCCGCCATTCCACGTTTCTGCACATCCGGAAAAAACTGGAGGCGCATTATCTGCACGGCGTGTACAAGGCACTTCCCGGCCACGAGTGTGAGGTGGAGATCTCCGATGCCCTGGTGGAGGACCTGAAGGAGACCTACCGCAGAGTCGCTTCCGCGCACCCCGGAAAGCCGGTCAGGCTCCGCATGTGGTGCGGCGCGGAAAAGACCGGATATGCGCAGTTCTTAATGAGCCACGGCTTCAAAATGAGCCGGATCATGCCGGTCATGGTGCGGGACCTCCGGGCGTTTTCCGAAGAAAAGAAAACGGATCCCTCATGCATTTCAAAGCTCCCCGCGGGCTATGAGCTCCGCGAGGCCACGCTCGATGATGCTTTCTCCGCTCAGTACCTGAAGGTGAACGGCGCGTGCTTTATTGTCCCGGACAGTCTGAATGAGCTTCGATTTTATACTGCGGGCGGTGCCCGGATTTTCGCGGTCCTGAAAGACGGTGCCCTCTGCGCGGCCTTAACGACCTGGCGCATCAGCGATACGCGTGCGGCCACGGAAAACATTTTCTGCAAGCCGTCCTTCAGGAGAAAAGGACTGACATCGGCCCTGATCGACCATGTTTCAGGTATCCTTTCTGACGAGGGCTACAGCGAAGCATCCCTTTCTTTGTTTGGCGAAAACCGGCCGGCATTTCACCTCTATGAGAAACTCGGCTATGAAACTCAGGGCTTCGTTCTGGAAGCCGTCTATGACACGGAAAGCGATTTCCGTCCGTACTGACACCGGAGTATTACATGCGCGCATTACTTGAAAAACACCACATTCCCTACGGCTGGTTGATCGCTGCATACGGCCTAGTTGTCGTCGCATTTTCCTACGGCATCGGTCATAACTGCTTCTCTTTATTCATCAAGCCGGTCACGGAAGCCTTCGGATTCAGCCGGAAAGCTTTTTCGGTCTGTCTTTCCATCCAGTACTTTTTGTACATGCTGATCTCCCTTTTTTCGGGAAAACTCTTTAAAAGATTCAGCGTCAATTTCCTGATGCGGACAGCGGCAGTGGCCCTCCCGGTCACCTATTTCTGCCTGTCCTTCTGTCACAAGCTGCCGCTGTTTTACCTTTGCTCGGTCATCATCGGCCTCAGTATCCCGATGCTTTCCTTCCAGGCCTTTTCCGTCGTGGTGGCCAACTGGTTCAAGGAAAAGCAGGGGACCGTCACGGGCTTTGTCTTTATGGGAAGCGGCCTGGGCGGTATGGTTTTTAATGCACTGGCCGGCGGCTTTGTGGAACGCTACGGTTTTACGATGACTTACCGGATCCTGGCGATCATTATGGCGGTGGTCCTGATTCCGTTTGCCTTCCTTCTGATCCGCGAAAAGCCCGGGGACCTCGGCATGGAGCCCTACGGCGTAAAAGCATCAAACGGTGAAGCAAAGCGTTCCGTCTATGGTTTTACGGTCCCGGAAGCGCTGCGTTCCGTCCGGTTCTGGCTGCTTCTTCTGGCGGCGTATACCATCGGCTACAGCACCGGAACTCTGGCAAACTGCCTGGTCCCGCACATCAGCGATGCGGGCTATGCGGCTACCTATGCCGCCTATATCAATGCGGCTTATCTGGGCGGTGTCAGTATCTCCAAGGTCATCGTCGGCGTCATGTTTGATAAGATCGGCATGAAACGGGCGATGTTCATTTCCTTCGGCCTGCTCATTTTCAGCTTTGCGGCGATCTTCTTTGCCGAAAAGCAGGCGCTTCACGTGATCATCGTGGCCGGCGCGGCGCTCGGCTGCGCGGCGGGAAGCGTGGCGTATCCGCTGCTTACAAAATCCGTTCTCGGCGACCGGGAATTCGTTGTATTAAACGGTATCGTCATGGCCGTCGGTTCCCTGGGAGGAACCGTCTGTCCGATCGTGAATAATGCGATCTACGATCGCGTTAAGTCCTATCGTCCGGGCTTTGTCATCGCCGTGATCCTCACGGTGGTCCTTCTTGCCATTACGGCGTGTATGAAGGTCCTGAAGAAGCCGGAAGAATAAAAACACAGGCGGCACAAAAGCGCGCCGGAAAGGAAGCATATGTTACAGGAGATCTTAAATGAACGCGGCATAATGCCGGTGTGGGACGAGTCCGTGAGCTGGGAAGAGCGCCGGAAGGAGATCATTGCCATGACGGAAGAGTACGAGTACGGCTCGATTCCGGTGAAGGAGGATTCTGTTACCTTTGAGGAAAAATTCCGCTTCCCGTTCGCGAGCGGCAAGTGCTGGCTCCGGAGAAGCGAAATCACGGCTCATTTCGGTGAGGAAAGCTATACCTTCAAGGTACAGAGCTTTGCGCCGAAGGATCGCGGGAAAGTGCCGTTTTTTGTAATGGTAGGCGGCAGTGACGATCTTCCCTCCTGTATGGTGCCGTTAGAGGAGATCATTGACCGCGGATTCGGACTGGTCGTTTTTAACAATCAGTCCCTCTGCATTGACTGGGATATGATCAAGCATTTCCCGGATACCCATTATACGATGGGCATCTATAAATATCTGTTTCCGGATTACGTGGAGGGTGATCCCTCCTATGCCCACCTTGCGGTATGGGCCTGGGGCGCTTCCAAAGCGCTGGATTATGCGGCAACGATTCCGGAATTCGACATGGAACGTGCGGCTGTTGTCGGCCACTCGCGCCTGGGTAAGGTCGCTTTATTCGCCGGTATGAAGGACGAGCGTTTTTCCTTTGTCATTCCGAATGATTCCGGTTGCGCCGGCGCTGCGCTGTACCGCGGCTGCATCGGCGAGGACTGGCCCAATGTCGCAGAGACGTTCCCCTACTGGATGGGCCCGAACTACGGAAAGTACGTCGGCAGGATCGACGAGGTCCCCTTTGACCAGCATTTCCTGATCGCCGCCTGCGCACCGCGCAAGGTCTACGTTTCCGCCGGCAGCGAGGACGTCTGGGCCGATGCCGACTCCATGTTCCTTTCCTGCGTGGCTGCATCGGAAGTCTATGAAAAGCTGGGCCTTCCGGGCTTCATTTCCCCGGACCGCCTCCCAGAAGTCGGTGAGTGCTTTAATGAAGGCTCCATCGGCTATCATCTTCGCAAGGGCCCGCACGACATGGCCCGTGAAGACTGGAACCGTTTCATGGATTTCATTGAGAAGAACTGAAAAAAGAGTTTGTTTTTGAGGTGAGGGATGTTTCAACTGGCGGATATTTTCTGTGATCATATGGTGGTGCAGCGGGACAAGAAGATCGCTGTATTCGGCTGCGGAACGGGAAGCGGCGTGATCTTTTTCAACGGCCGTATCCAGTCCTTTAATGCCGACGGACCGTTTCTTGTCATGCTGCCTGCGGAAAAAGCAGGCGGCCCGTACGAGATGATCATTTCTTTCACGGATAACGAGGCTTCCGGGAAGAAGCGCCGCCGTCTGGTGCTCCGCGATATCCTCGTGGGCGATGTTTTTCTGGCCGGCGGTCAGTCCAACATGGAATTCACGCTTGCGGAATCCGCACCGGAGGAGAAGACCCTCACAGAACTTTCGAACGTCCGTTATTATAAAGAGCCGCATAATGTACACATGAACTGGATCGAAGGCTCCGAACCGCTTCGCGGCGAGGTTGCAATCGAACAGGAGAAGGCGGTCTGGAAGAAATTCACCCCAAAAAATGAGCCGGCCTTTTCCGCAGTGGCCTATCATTTTGCCTGCCGCTATTACGGCGAGACCGGCATCCCGGTAGGCATCGTCGAGTGCTGTAAGGGCGCGTCCCGGGCAGAGGCCTGGATGTCTCCCGAGGCCGAGGATTCCGAAGAGGTGCAGGCGCTGTTCCCGGAAAAGCATGAGGATTACGAGATCTTTTCCTTCAATCAGGGTCATTGCCTGTTTGAAAACAAGTTAAAAAATGTGATCCCCTTCACACTGAAAGGGGTATTATGGTATCAGGGAGAAAGTAACCGCGGCCTGAAGGAAGCGGGAAACTACGATCGCGTGTTTGAAAAGCTCACGGAGAACTGGCACAGAATGTGGTCGGATCGTCTTCCGTTCTACACCGTACAGCTCATGCCGTTTGACGAAGAGCCGAAAAAGGCCGCCTGGTCGGACATCCGTCTTGCGCAGCTCCGTGCGGCAAAGGACATTCCCGGTGTGAAGCTCGTGACGCTGCAGTTCACCGGAGAGGAGACTATGATCCACCCGATGCATAAGAAAAAAGTCGGAGAAGCGCTTGCGAACGCGGTCCTCACGGACGATGGAAAACCGTACGAATACTGCGGACCCATCGCAGAGAAGGCGGAGTTTACGGACCGGACCGTCACGGTGACGTTCAGCCACGCGAACGGCCTGCATTTTACGGATGAGCTGCTCCATGGAGCGGAGGTCCTTGCGGATGATGAACCGATTTTTTATGACACCCTCATCGAGGGCAATCACGTGATCTTCCGGACCGGCTCGCCTGCGGATACCGTCCGCATGGGCTGTGCCAACGTCCCGGAGCACGACCTGTACAATCTGGAGGGCTATCCCGCATCGCCATTTGAGATCGTCCGAAATCAATAAAGTACTATATACAGTTGTGAAAGGAAAAACTGTCATGGATAAGAGAACAAGAGTATTAAACGCGCTGAACAAGCAGCCCATCGACCACGTTCCCTGCGGATTCTGGTTCCACTTCAGTGGAAAGGAAGCCAAGGGTGAAGATTGCGTCAGAGCCCATCTGAAGTACTATCGCGAGACGGACCTGGATTTCTTAAAGGTCATGTGCGACAACTATTTTAACTATCCGATCGAGCTGGAGATGAAGAAGGCTTCCGACTGGTATCAGCTGAAGCCGCTCGGCAAGGATCATCCGTTTATTCGCGAGCAGGTGGAAAGGGTGCGGGCGATCGTCGATGAGATCGGCGATGAGCGCTGCGTTTTCTATAATGTCTTTGCACCGTTCTCCTCCATCCGTTTTGCTTACAGCGACGATTTCGTTATGGAATGCCTGCGTGAGGATCCGGCAGCCATTATGTATGCGCTCGATGTCATCGCTGAGGACAATGCGGCCATCGCAGAGCTCGTGATCACCGAAGGCGGTGCCGACGGTGTCTACTTCTGCGTACAGGGCGGCGAATATGACCGCTTTACGGAGGAAGAATATCACAAGTGGATCTCCCCGAGCGAACTGAAGGTCCTGGAGCATGCCAATAAATTCTCCGATAACAATATTATGCACTGCTGCGGTTGGGCAGGCGCAAAGAACAATCTGGCGCTGTGGAAGGACTATCCGGTCAAGTGCATCAACTGGGCGGTCCACGTCGAAGAGGTCAGCCTGGAAGAGGGCCGTATCCTGTTCGGCAACCGTGCAACGCTCGGCGGAATGAAGACTCTGTGGGATGGCAAGCACCGCGAGGGCATCATCTACGACGGTACCAAGGAAGAATTGCAGGACTATGTCCGTGAAATGATCCTGTTCCACGGAAAGTGCGGTATGCTGATCGGCGGTGACTGTACGATCGATGGAACGCTGGACTGGGAGCGCATTCGCTGGATCGTCGAGGCGGCGAGAAGTATTTAATGCGTCCGGAAAGCGGAACGCGGGCAACCGCACATCTTACCTGACCCGGCTCGGGTTTACATTTTTTAATATTGGAGGACCAAATGGACAGACATATCGGCGCACAGCTTTTCAGCACCAGAGAACCGATGAAGACTCTGGAGGGTTTTGAAAGCGGCATTAAGACATTAAAGGACATCGGCTACAGCGTTGTCCAGGTTTCCGGCATTCCGCTTGCCGCCAAGGACATGAAGAAGATCCTGGACGACTATGGCATGACCGCTGCGCTTTCCCACAGAGGATACAACGATTTTAAAAACAACCTTTCCGAGATCATGGAATACAACGCGACCCTGGGTCTGGATTCCTGCTGTGTCGGTATGGCACCCATCGAACTCCTTGGCACCAAGGACGGCGTTTCACAGTTCATCGAGGATGTCAATGATATTTCCGAAAAGCTGAGTGCGAACGGTTTCCTGTTCGGTTACCACAACCACTGCTGCGAATTCGCGAAGTATGACGGCAAGACCATTATGGACCGCCTCTGCGAGGAGACGGACCCGAAAAAGACCAAGCTGGTCGTTGATACCTTCTGGCTGCAGGCCGGTGGCGTGGACCCCGCAAAGTTCATTCGTGAGCATGCGGACCGCGCGGAGTTCATTCATTTCAAGGATTACATCGTCCCGTCCGAGGAACTGTTCGGCCGCCGCTTTGCGGAGATCGGTCAGGGCAATCTGGATTGGCCGAATATCATTGCCGCCTGTGACGAGGCAGGTGCGCGCATCGCGATGGTCGAACAGGACGACTGCTACGGCCGTGATCCGTTCGAATCCTTAAAGATGAGCTATGATTACCTGAAGGGACTGGGTTTTTGTTAATTGATGAGAAGTAAGTTTTGGGTCAGAAGCGGGGCGTTTCTTGCGGCAGCGCTGTTATCGCTCTCTCTGATCGCCTGTGAAAAGAATACGGCGGAGGATCCTCAGGGATCCTCTGTTCCGAGAACGACATCGGCAGTGCAGGCCGGAGACAAGGACGCGATCGCAGTTCTTCCTGTCGGTGAATTTGAGGAGACTTCCGGAGAAGAGGACACGACGCCGGAAGAGACGGGAACAGCTCCCGCGGAGAACGAGACCGCTGAGACCGCGGTTCCCGCATTCCATGACGCGGAAAACGTTCTGGAGCATTACGGCCGGGTGTTCGTGGTGACGGAGCGCGAATCGGTCTATGTCCGCACGGCACCGCAGTCCGCCGGTGAGATCATCGGCGTGATTCCGCTGTACGGCGGCGGTACCATTATCCAGAACAGCGTGGACGCGAAATGGGTGGAGGTGGAATCCGGAACCCTGCGCGGCTATATTTCCGCCGGTTACATCACAACGGGTGATGCCGGCAAGGAAGCAGCAAAGAAATACGCGCGTGAGCGTGTCCGTATCACGGCCGATGTTGCCTACATCATGCTTCAGCCGTCCGAGGACAGTTCCAAGCTTGCGACCGTATTCCCCGACAATGTATATGACTACCTCGGCGAGGATGGTGACTATTACGAGATCCTTCTCTCCGACGGTGTGAACGGATATGTCCGCAAGGATTCCTGTGAGCAGGGCTTGTTCCTTTTAGAAGCCCGCGCGCAGAAAATGAACGGTGTCAATGTGGTCCTGAATGCGTTCGGTTGCAGCGAGGATGCGGGGAATTCCATCACCGGCGTGTACTCCGGAACCCCGGCGTACAAGCTGAACCTGAAGATCGCAGAGCGCGTAAAAAAGGAACTCGAGGCCCGCGGCTATATGGTCTATATGGTCCGGAAGGGCGATTCCTGTACGTTAGACGGCAAAGGACGTGCCCGGGCGGCGAATGATTACGGCGCAACGGTCGTGATCAATATCAAATGCGGCAAGTCGGATAACAAAACGACCGCCGGCATTTCCACGTACAGTATTGCCGCAGACAACGAGCAGCATACCAAGGCCGAGTATGACACGGCGAGCGTACTTTCCAATGTCCTTTCGGAGCGGACGGAAAACGCGACCGGAACCAAATGCATCGGCCGGAATAAAACGAATGAGTTTGATGAACTGAATTACAGTGAAGCAACCGCCGTCATTCTGCAGGTCGGTTATCTGTCCAATGAGGACGAGGACCGTAAGCTGAATGACGAGGCATACCAGAGCCAGATCGCGAACGGCGTCGCGAACGGTCTGGACAGGTATTACGGATTTAAACGGTAACGGAGGACGAATGGGTTTATTCGGCATCGGAAAAAAACGCACATCTGTGACTGTACACGGCAGCAGCACCTTTATGCAGGGGTCGGACGGCCGGTATACGAAGCAGGCCAAAAAGAATAAGAAGATCCGGCGGGAGAAGGAAAAGGGCATGGTCCTGGAGCCGCATACACCGGCGGAGCTTCGCGGATACATCGAAAACAAGTACGGGGTGCAGGAACTGGACCAGTCGGACGATCGTTTCAAGCGTGCTTACATGGGAATCAAAGCGCACCTTGTATTTGAACATGCGCCGGAGCTTGTGGAAACACCGGAGATGGAGGAACCCAAGCATCCGCCGGTCTCCGAGCACGATCCGGACTATATGGCTTATCGCGAAAACCGCGAGATCCGCTGGAAGGAGGCCGTAAAAGTCGATCCGGAAAAATTCCCGATGCATTTGCATGTGTATAACATTGCCATCATGCAGGTCAGTGGTCCGGCCGCCTGGCTGGAGGTTTATGTGGAGACCGAACACGCATATCTTGCGTTTAAGGAGATCGCTCTGGAATACGAAGAGCAGTACACCACGAAGCGTGTCATTGCGGACATCGTCAAATATTTCGGTGCGAGTGAAGCGGACAGAGAACTTAAAAACGAACGTTATGTACAGCTGGTAAGCGTACAGTAAGAAAGGGGAAGCGTATGAATTTTGAACTGAATACTACTTACGGCAACGGTTCCTGGATGGAGCAGTTTCATCAGATCGTTGCAATGAAAGAGGATCCGGGCCGCGAGAATCAGGTCATCAACCTGTATCCGGAGGCGGAGATCGAGACCATCGAAGGCTTTGGCGGTGCATTTACCGATTCCGCAGCGTACATCTATTCCCTGATGAATGAGGCGCAGAAGGAAGAAATGCTGAAGGCATATTTTGCGGAAGATCGTATGAACTACCGCATTGCGCGTATCCACATGGACAGCTGCGACTTCTCTTTAGAGCAGTACGAGGCGATGGGCGACCCGTCCGATACCGAACTTGCGAGCTTCTCCATGGAGCGTACCGAGAAGTACATCATTCCGATGTTGCGGGATGCGGAGCGCATCGCCGGCCGTAAGATCGAACTGATGCTTTCTCCGTGGTCACCGCCCCGTTTCATGAAGACCAATAATGACCGTGCACACGGCGGCAAACTGAAGCCGGAATACCGTGCGCTGTGGGCTGAGTATCTTTGCCGCTACATTGAAGAGTTCAAGGCGCGCGGCTTCATCGTCAAGAGAATGTCCCTTCAGAACGAGCCGAAGGCTGTTCAGACCTGGGACTCCTGCATCTATACCGCAGCGGAGCAGAAGGAATTCCTGCGTGATTACATGTATCCGGCGCTTGTGAAGCATGGCCTCGAAGATATCGAGATATTCCTGTGGGACCACAACAAAGAGCGCGTATACGAGTGGCTGAGAGACTGCATCGATGAGGAAACGGACAAGATGATCACCGGTACCGCATTCCATTGGTACTCCGGTGACCATTTCGATGCACTTCAGCTGGCAAAGAAGATGTATCCGGATAAGAAGCTGATCATCTCCGAAAGCTGCATCGAGTTTTCCAAGTTCTCCAGCGGCGATGATTCCATGAACGCGATCCGGCTGTCGCATGAAATGATCGGCGACTTAAATAACGGCATGTCCGCATTCTATGACTGGAACCTGCTTCTGGATGAGCAGGGCGGCCCGAACTATGTCGGCAATTTCTGCCTGGCGCCGTTCCTGTTCGATACCAAGAATAAGGTCCTGATGCCGCAGCTTCTGCAGCAGTACTTTGAGCATTTCACCGGCAATCTGGTACCGGGCTCCAAGGTCATCGTGTCCACGAAGTATACGGACGATCTCGATGTCGTTGCAGCGAAGAGACCGGACGGAACCATCGCCGTGGTCATCCTGAACAAGGCGGCCGAGCTCCGTGCCGTTAACCTGCGCCTGAACGATCAGCTTGCCGAGTTCATTCTGTATCCGAAGTCCATCACAAGCGGTATCATCAGCGAATAAGACATTTCCGGGAAGCAGTTTCCCGTATAACAGGGGGCCGGATCATTCCGTGCCCCTCGTTTTGCAACCGGAGGCAGAGCACCGCCTCCGATGTTTGAAAGGACATAAGTATGGCAATTTCTCCCATCATGAGCAAAGCATTTTCCTGCAAGCGCGATGATCTCACCATTCGCGGCTACGAGTATCGGAAGACCGGTTCCGGCACGGCTGAAAACAAGCAGCCGGCAGTCATTTTCTGTCACGGTTTCCTGGGCAATCAGTCCGGTGAAGCCAAGCATGCGCGCTATTTTGCCAAGCAGGGCTATGCGGCATATACCTTTGATTTTAACGGCGGCGGCATCGGCAGTAAGAGCTCCGGTCTGTTTGAAAACATGTCCGTTATGACCGAGGTCGAGGACCTGAAGCAGGTCATCAAATATGTGCAGTCCCGCCCGTATGTTGATGCGGAACGCATCATTCTGCATGGCGGTTCCCAGGGCGGCTTTGTTTCCGGTATCACGGCAGCGCAGCTCGGCGATGAGATCTGGAAGCTGATCATGCTGTATCCGGCGCGCTGCATTCCGGACGATGCCCGCAGCGGTAAGATGCTCGGTTTTGAATTCGACCCGGAAAACATTCCGGAGCGTATTCCGTGGAATCTTATGAAGATGGGCCGCTGTTATCCGGCCTGCGTCATCGACAAGGATCCGTACGAGCTTCTGGCAGGCTATTCCGGCCCCACGCTGATCGTGCACGGTACCGATGACAAGATCGTCAATGTGGAGTATTCCAAAAAGATGATGGAACGCTATATTGCCGACCGTAAAAAGGCAGCCGGAAGCGATGCACCCATCCGTGATCTGGATCTGGTGCTCATCGAAGGCGCCGGTCACGGTTATAATCATGAACAGGACGAAGTATGTCTTGCGGCCATTCAGGAATTTATCGAGGAACGTACCAAGATTCTGGAGGTCGATGTCCGTCTTACCGGAGTGGAAAAGAACTTTGACAAAAAGACCGGTGTGTTCAAACAGCGCCTCCCCTTTGACGGGACCGCGGAGACCGCATATTTCAAGGGAACGATCGCCCCGGGAGCTGCCGATGACCAGCAGTACAAGGGTACGTATTGCATCTCCTGCCGCGCGGATTATGTGATCGAGGGCACCGACTATACCGGCGCACCCTGCAAGGTCCATGTGGTCAACGCAAAGAAGGGCAAAGAGAACTGGAAGCCCACCCTTGAAACGGACAGCGCAGCCCTTTCCTTTGTCAACGGTGCCGATTGCCGCACGGTCTTTGAAGGCCGGGAGCAGGGCCCCATCATCCGTATTTACACCAGGATCGAGGAGTAACCGATGCCGGGACCGATGAATGGCGGAAATCCCCGCGGATTTCTGACGGAAGAAGAAAAGAAAAATGTACCGAAGGTGACGAAGGAACTGCTCCTTCGCATCGGCGGCTATCTGAAGCCCTACTGGCCGCAGTTCCTTCTCGTCTTTGTGACGATCCTTCTTTCCGCGACCGTCGGCCTTCTGCCGTCGATCATCACCGGAAAGATCGTGGACCAGGCCCTGGCGGGCAAGGATCTTCAGCTCCTGGTGAAGCTTCTCATCATGGCGTTCCTTGCGCTTATGGCGAGCCAGGTGATCGGCATTCTGGAGAGCTACATCAACGCCTGGATCTCCCAGCGTATCATATACGACATGAAGAATCAGATGTATCACCATCTGCAGTACATGCCGCATGCGTTTTTTACCACGGAGAAGCAGGGCGATATCATCACCCGCATGAACACCGACATCAGCGGTGTGAGTTCGGTCATCAGCGGTACACTGACCAAGATCGTCTCCAACACAGCTACGGTCGTCACTACACTGATTGCGCTGTTCACTATGAACTGGCAGCTTGCGATCGTGGGCATCGTGGTCATACCGCTTCTCATCCTGCCCACTAAATCCGCCGGTAAGCAGCGCTACAAGCTGCTTTCCGAGAGCCAAAAAAAGAGCGATGAAATGAACCAGCTGATCAATGAGACCCTGTCCGTCAGCGGTTCCATGCTGGTCAAGCTTTTCACACGCGAAGAAAAGGAATACGAACGCTTTGTCAAAGTCAATGACGAGGTCACCGCATATGCACTGAAGGAACAGCGCAGCGGCCGATGGTTCTCCGTCATCATGGGGATGTTCACGCAGATCGGCCCGTTACTCATCTACTTTGCCGGCGGTCTGTTCATCATCAAAAACTTTGGTCCGGCACTGACCATCGGTACCATCACCGCGACGGTCGCGCTCATTAACCGCCTGTATCGCCCGGTGGAATCACTTTTGAATATCCAGGTGGATTTCACCCGTTCGCTGGCGCTGTTCACCCGTATCTTTGATTACTTTGACCGGAAGAATACCATCGTTTCTCCGGAGAATGGCAGGATGCCGGATGTGGAAGAGCAGGCCATTGAGTATGATCATGTGGCGTTCGGTTATGAAGAGGGCAATCTGATCCTGACTGATGTGAACTTCACGGTACCCGGCGGAAAGATGTTTGCCATCGTCGGTCCGTCCGGTTCCGGTAAATCCACGGTGGTAAATCTGATCCCGCGTCTTTACGATGTGTGTGGCGGCGCAGTGCGTATTGCCGGTACGGATGTCCGCGATTTTGACCTGACGTGGCTGCGCGCGAACATCGGCGTGGTGACGCAGGAGACCTACCTGTTCAATGGAACGATCATGGAGAATCTGCTTTACGCACGCGAGGACGCCACACCCGAAGAGGTGGAGGCGGCCTGCAAGGCGGCAAGCATCCACGATTTTATCATGGCCCAGCCCGATGGTTACAATACGCAGGTCGGTAACCGGGGCCTGAAGCTTTCCGGCGGTGAGAAGCAGCGCATCTCCATCGCCCGTGTGATCCTGAAGGATCCCAAGATTCTGATCCTGGACGAGGCAACGTCCGCGCTGGATTCCATCTCCGAGAGCGCCATTCAGGACGCGCTGGAGACGATGATGCAGGGACGCACCAGTCTCGTCATCGCACACCGGCTGTCCACGATTTTGAAGGCCGACCGTATTCTGGTCGTCAAGGGCGGCGTGATCGCCGAGCAGGGCTCGCATGATGAGCTCCTCGCAAAGAACGGTATCTACCGCGAGCTTTACGAGACACAGTTCCGCACGGCCATCGATTACGAAGCGGAGCACGGCGGACCGGAGCATGGCCTCAGTGTGGAGCTTCAGACACTTTCTACGGACTATGAGGTGCGCCGGATCACAGAGGAGGACATCACCGATGTGTACCGTCTGTGCCGTGAAAACCGACGCTATTATCGCTACATGCATGTGAAGCCGTCGCTTCGTAATCTGACGGAAGTAATTACGATGCTTCCGGACGGCAAGGGCATGGAGGACAAATATTTTGTGGGATTCTACGGAAGCGATAATAAGCTTGTGGCGATCCTGGACCTGATCACCGGTTATCCGGAATCGGATGATGCCTGGATCGGCTGGTTCATGGTCGATGCCAAGCTGCAGGGGCAGGGCATCGGTTCGCAGATCTTTGCCGATATCCGCGCTTCTTTGAAAGCGCAGGGCTTTGATTATCTGCAGCTTGCGGTCGTGAAGGAAAATACGGAAGCCCGCGCGTTTTGGGAAAAACAGGGCTTCCTGAGCACCGGGAAAGAGACCGATACCGGAAACTACATCGCCGAGACCTTTGAAAGGAGTCTGTAAATATGTATCAGAAACTGAAGAATAAGGGCATCCATCATGTGTGCCTTCGTGTGCCGGATCTGGAAGCGACCCGAAAATTCTATACGGAAGCCTTTGATGCGACCGTGGTTTGTGAGTGGGGCCGTGACGAGAACAATGATCATGCATATATCATGGACCTCGGCGTGGGCGATTTTCTGGAGATCTTCGGCGACAGCCGCGATACCTGGACCATGGGAAGCTGGCAGCATGTGGCAATCTGGACCGATGACATCGAGGCTGCCTATGAGCGCGCGCTTCAGGCAGGCGGAAAGGAAAGTATGCGTCCGGCGGTTTCGCACATTCCGACGCGCGAGGGCGACCTTGTACACATGAAATTCGCGTTCATCGATGCGCCCGGCGGAGAGGTCGTGGAACTGATCCAGGACATCGGTCCGGAGGAGTAATCCATTCCGGGAGACTAAATAATAAGAGACAATTACCTCATGAAAAACTCCCTGATTACGGCCGGTAATCGGGGAGTTTTTGTTTGACTTGGAGTGAACTCTATGTTATAGTATGAACATTGAGTTGGAGTGAACTCCATGTTTGCGATCCCGACGCTTACGGTGAGATGCCGATGCTTTGAAAGGAGACGGGTATGACGATCAAGGAAGTCTGTGAACATTTTAATATTCCGGTAGATACGCTCCGTTATTATGAAAAGATCGGTATCATTCCGTCGGTGACCCGTACAAAGGGCGGTCAGCGTGACTATCAGGAAGCGGATCTGGCCTGGGTAAAAATGGCCATCTGCCTTCGTGGCGCGGGTTTTCCCGTGGATGCGCTGTCGGAGTTCGTGCAGCTGACAAAGGAGGGCGATGCGACCATCGACGCTCGTCTGGCCCTGTTGACCAAACGCCGCGAGGAGCTCCGGCGCGAGAAGGAAGAACTGGAGATCGCACTTTCCCGTCTGGATTCCAAGATCGTGTATTACGAAAAAGCGTTGAAGTGCGGAAGCATATGCTGTAATCCTTCCGAATGCAGCTGCGACCATCCGGTATGCTCCTGTAAGAATGATTGACGTACGGGCACGGAACAGGAGATTGATATATGAATGAACGCATTATTAACATATTGATCGAGGGCTTCGGCAAGATCATGCTTGCCAGCATCAAGGTCACGATACCGCTTACGGTCATCGGCTTTGCATGCGCGTTTGTGATCGCGCTTGTCATGGCCATGGTGCAGTACACCAAGGTGCCGGTGCTCCGGCAGATCGCCCGTTTTTACATTTGGGTATTCCGCGGGACTCCGCTTCTGGTCCAGTTGTTCCTGGCCTATTACGGTCTTCCAAAACTGGGCATCGTATTGAATGCTTTTCCGTGCGCGGTCATCGTTTTCTCATTGAACGAGGGTGCTTACTGTGCGGAGACCATGCGTTCCGCCCTGGAAGCCGTTCCGGAAGGCCAGTTTGAGGCCGGTTACTGTGTGGGCATGAACTATCTTCAAATCATGTTTCATGTAGTGCTGCCGCAGGCGCTCCGTACCGCATTCCCGCCGCTTTCCAACTCGCTGATCGCTATGCTGAAGGACACCTCCCTTGCAGCGGAGATCACGGTTGCCGATATGTTCATGTCCGCGCAGAAGATCGTCGGTCGTACCTACGAGCCGTTATGGTTGTACTCCGAGGTTGCGCTAGTCTACCTGATGTACTCCACGATCCTGACGATCATCCAGCGCATCTGCGAGAAACGGCTGAGTTCTTACAATTCGAGGGAGACCGTGGTAAAGAAGGAGGCAAAATCATGAGCATGATCGACATCAGAAACGTGAAAAAAGCCTTTGGCGGTACCGAAGTGTTGAAGGGTATCGATCTGTCCGTGGAAAAGGGTGATGTTGTGGCCATCCTCGGCCCAAGCGGAAGCGGTAAGACGACCTTCCTCCGTTGCATCAATTTCCTGGAGAAGGCCGATGAAGGTACTATGACCTTCGATGGTCAGACCTATGATCTCGGTCATATCAAGCATCGCGAGATTGCTGCCATCCGAAAGAAGACCGCTTTTGTATTCCAGAACTACAACCTGTTTGCGAACAAGACCGCACTTCAGAATGTTATGCTCGGCCTGCAGGTCGCGCGCCATGTTCCCAAGGCCGAGGCGAAGCGTATCGGCATGGAGATGCTGGAAAAGGTCGGCCTTGCGGACCGGTGCGATCACTATCCCATCCAGTTGTCCGGCGGACAGCAGCAGCGCGTTGCCATCGCACGCGCGCTGGCAACGAACCCGGAAATCATTTTTTTTGACGAACCGACCTCTGCGCTGGATCCGGAGCTGATCGGCGAGGTACTCGCTGTAATGAAGCAGCTTGCGAACGATGGTATGACGATGCTCGTCGTCACGCACGAAATGAATTTTGCCCGCAATGTTTCCAATAAGATCCTGTTCATGGATGACGGAAATGTGCTGGAGAGTACATCATCCAAGGAGTTCTTTGAGAACCCCAGGGAAGAGCGCACCAAAGAATTTTTACGGAATATTTCTTCTCAGCATGATGCCTGAGTCGATATATTAAAAACCACAAAGGAGAAACAACATGAAGAACATGAAGAGAATCGCAGCACTGATCCTTTCAGTTGCAATGATCGCAGCACTGTCCGCATGCGGCAGCGGTGCAAAAGAAACGACTGCGGCAGAGACCACGACCAAGGCAGAAGAGAGCGCTGATCTGCTTGCAACGATCAAGGCAAAGGGTACCGTTACCGTTGCAATGGAAGGTAACTGGGCACCGTGGACCTATGAAGATGAAGCCGGCAACCTGACCGGTTTTGAAGTTGATATTGCAAACGCAGTCGCTGAGAAGCTTGGCGTTACCTGCGAATTCATCACCGGTGAGTGGGATGGCCTGTTAGCGGGCGTTAAGAACGGTCGTTACGATTTGATGTGCAACGGCGTAGGCTACACCGAAGAGCGTGCACAGGCATATTACTATTCTGACTTCTATGCATTCAACCGTACCGCACTGGTCGTTCGCGGTGACAATGATGAAATCAAGTCTTTAGAAGACCTGAAGGGCAAGACTACCTGCAACTCCGCAAACTCTACTTACCAGCTGACCGCAGAAGCTTACGGCGCTACGGTTAAGGACGTTGAGAGCCTGGACGGTACCATCGAAGAGCTGATCGCAGGCCGTGTCGATGCTACCCTGAATGCAGAGGTCTCCATCAATGACTACCTGAAAGAAAAGCCGGATGCAAACATCAAGATCGTTGCTTTTGATCCGGAAGTCGAGTGTGTCGGCATGCTGATGCCGTACGGTGAAGGCTCCGCAACCCTGCAGGCAGCAATCAACACCGCACTGGCTGAGCTTCGTGAAGAAGGCAAGCTGGCTGAGATCTCCGAAAAGTATTTCGGCATGGATATCACCAGCCAGAATTGATCTTAAGATCGATATGAAAAGGCGCCCCGTAATCATACGGGGCGCCTTTTTTCGGCCTTTAACGGATAAAAAGCGGTCAATAATAGATTTTTTTGTTTATTTTTCGTGAGAACTTCGCTACAATGAGAGTAGTAAACAAATGAAAGGAGCGGAGCATATTGCTCCTGATCAATATGATTGGAATCGGATATAGAATCACCGTGATCACCGACCGCCTGATCCGCCTGGAGTATCAGCCTGAAAACCGTTTTGAGGATCGTTTGACCCAGTTTGCGGCAAACCGTGAATTCCCGGCTGTTCCGGTGGAGGAACGCCGCGAAAACGGCAATGTGGTGCTGGAGACCCCGGCGCTTGTATTGACTTATGATGAAAAGCCCTTTTCTACGCAGGGCCTGTCTATTTTGTTAAAAGAGACCGGCGCGGTGTATCATTACTCCGGCGACCATGTGGCAGGCGACCTGGGCGGTACCGCGCGAACTCTCGACGAGGCCGACGGCTTCGTTCATCTGGGCCCCGGCATCTTCGGTAAGGACGGCTACTCCGTCATCGACGACTCCCAGTCACCGGTTATTGAAGACGGTGAATTCTCTTACCGCGAGGCGGATGAGATCGACCTGTACTTCTTTGGCTACGGCACCGATTATTACGGCGGCCTTCGCGATTTCTTCGACCTGTCCGGCAAGTGCCCGATGATCCCGCGTTTCGCACTGGGCAACTGGTGGAGCCGCTACTACAAATATACCGAGGAGAGCTACATCGACCTGATGGAGCGCTTTGAAAAGGAGAAGGTGCCGTTATCCATCGGTGTCATCGATATGGACTGGCACATCGTGGATGATGTGGATCCCAAGTACGGCAGCGGCTGGACCGGCTATACCTGGAACAGGAAATTCTTTCCGGATTATAAGCGTTTCCTGCGTACCTTAAAGGAGCGTTTTAACTTAAGAACTACCGTGAATCTGCACCCGGCCGATGGTATCCGTGCCTTTGAAGACTGCTACGAGAATGCGGCGAAGCACTATGGCATCGACCCGGCCACGGAAGAGCCGGTCGTCTTCAATTTCTCCGACCCGAAGTTCCGCGAGACGTATTTCGAAGAAGTGCTGAACCCGTACGAAAAAGACGGTGTGGATTTCTGGTGGATGGACTGGCAGCAGGGCACCGGCCTCAAGAAGGAAGTGGATCCGCTGATCCTCCTGAATCATTTCCACATGAAGGACCAGGAAGACCGCGCGGTGCGCCCGATGATCTTTTCCCGCTACGCGGGTCCGGGAAGCCATCGCTATCCGGTCGGCTTCTCCGGCGATACGATCCTGTCCTGGGCAAGCCTGAAATTCCAGCCCTACTTTACCTCAACGGCTTCCAACATCGGTTTTGGCTGGTGGAGCCATGACATTGGCGGACATATGCAGGGCAGCAAGGACATCGAGCGCCTGATCCGCTGGATCGAACTCGGTGTATTTTCCCCGATCAACCGCATCCATTCCAGCAATAGTATGTTTATGAACAAGGAACCGTGGACGCTGGAAGAACCGTATCGTACACTGATGGACGAATACCTGCGTCTGCGCCACGCGCTGATTCCGTATCTCTACACGATGAACTATGAGTGCTGGCGGGACGGTAATGTTCTTGTTCGCCCGATGTATTATATCTGCCCGGGTGACCCGGAAGCGTTCACAGTGAAGCAGGAATACGGCTTTGGTACGGAGCTTTTGGTCGGCTCCATCGGCGATCCGATGGATCAGAGCCTCCGCATGGCAGGCGTCAGTATGCTGCTTCCGGAAGGCCGTTTTTACGATATCTTTAACGGCCGCGTGTACCGTGGCAATCAGAAACGCAAGATGTATCGCCCGCTGTCCGAGATTCCGGTACTTCTCAAGGCCGGTGGCATCGTTCCGATGGACGGTCGTGTTTCCGGGAACGGCACCCCGAACCCCACGGCGCTTCGCATTCTGTTTGGCGCCGGTGCCGATGGTTCCTTCACTCTGTACGAGGATGACGGCGTAACGACGGCTTATGAAAACGGAGCATGTGTGAAGACTGCGATCACCGTGACCGGTGATGCCGAAAGCACGGTATTGACTGTTTCTGCCGCAGAGGGAGAACTTTCCCTGATCGCCGATGTGCGGGATCTTGAGTTCGTGAGCTACGGCCTGACCGCAGCGGCCGCCTCCAAGGCTTATGTAAAGACTGCAGACGGCAAGTGCAGGGAAGCTGCCTTTACCGCAGATGATCAAAAGCATACCGTGACGGTTTCCGTTCCGGGCTGCAAGACCGCAGAGGGTGTCACCATCGTTCTGGAAGGCTTCACCGCAGCCTGCAACCGTTACGCCGAGGAGACCTTTGCGATCCTGGATGCCGCATGGATGGACTTCAATAAGAAGGATATGGTCCTGGAGCATTTGAAAGTACTGTCGAACGATGAATTCCTGAAGTGGCTTGCGGGTGCGGATGTATCCGAGGCACTGAAGGACGCGATTACGGAGATCTACGCGGACTGATGACCGATGGCAGGGATAAATTCTGTGACTAAGAACGTAATGAAAAAGTGCCTCCGAACGGAGGCATGGGAGGGAAATATGAAGAAGTTCAGAGTGGGCTGCGTAGGTAACGGCGGCATGGGTACCGGTCATCTGGAAGCATATGCGAAGGAATCGGACCGTGTGGAAGTTGTTGCACTGTGTGACATCGTTCCGGAAAAGATGGAAAAGGCAAAGAAGAAATTCGGCCTGGACAACGTTTCGTGCTACACGGACTACAAGGAGATGATCGAAAAGGAAGAACTGGACTTTGTTGATATCTGCACACCGAACTATCTGCATTCGCCGATCGCGGTTTATGCGATGGAGCATGACCGCCACGTATTCTGCGAAAAGCCGGATGCGATGGATGTGGAAGGCGTACTCGCCATGAAGGAAACGTCCGAAAGAACCGGAAAGCTTCTGATGGTCATGAGAAATAACCGTTACTACGGCAACTCCGTTTATATGAAGAAATTCATTAACGAAGGCCGTATGGGTGAGGTCTATTCCGGTCGTTGCGGCTGGATCCGTCGCCGCGGTATCCCGGGGAAGGGCGGCTGGTTTACTACGAAGGAACAGTCCGGCGGCGGTCCGTTGATCGACCTCGGTGTTCATATGATCGACCTGTCCATCTGGCTCATGGGTAACCCGACTCCGGTCGCGGTCTCCGGCTGCACCTTCTGCAATTTCGCAAACAGCAAGGCCGGCGCGGATTCCGAGCACGCGAACTTCGGTGAGAAGAAGGAAGACGGTATCTTTGACGTGGAAGATCATGCAATGGGCTACATTCGCTTTGATAACGGAGCCTGCCTGCAGATCGAGTTCTCCTGGGCATCCAACATCGAACAGGAGACCCGCTTCGTTCAGCTCCGCGGCACCAAGGCCGGCTGCAGCTGGAATGATGACGGTACCGTCGATATCTACGGCGAAGAGGATGATGGTTCTCTGTATAACCTGCATCCGCTGACCGATACCACCATCAACGGTCACGCCGCAAATATCAGTCATTTCCTGGACGCTCTTGAGACCGGCAAGGAGTCGGATTTCAAGCCGATCCAGGGCGTCAACATGATCAAGATCCTGCGGGCGATCTATGAAAGCGCCGAGACGGGAAGGGAAGTACGGCTGTAAGGCCGAATATCAAAAAGGAGATTAGATCATGGAGTATATTCATTACTGCAAAAACTGCAAAAAGACTTTTTCCGTAGAATTAAGAACAGCGGCATACCATTGCCCGGAGTGCAATACGGAGTTGGTGGAAACACAGATTCCCGTCAATGAATGGAGAAGCAAGACGGATGATGAGAAAAATGCGTTAAAAGAAGAGTTTGAATCCTATGAAGTGAAAACATATGCGAATCAGCCGTCTGATGAGAACTCAAAAAGATCCTCCGGAAGCAGCAATGGAATCGGAAATGCCTTAAAGGTCATCGGTTATATTATGATCGGTCTTTCGATCATTGCAGGCTTCATCATTATGGCAGATCAATCTGTTGTCTTTGGCATTGCGGTCGGTATTGGCGGTGCCATCGGCGGTCTGGTGTTAGTAGGCTTCAGTGAGATCATTAACCTGCTTCAGGATATTAAGAACAAAGAATAATGGAAGAACAGCCATCCGGAGGGGTGGCTGTTTTTTGCTGATCAATCATAATAAGATGTTTGTATTATTATAATTATTGTATTAAAATCGAATTATAGGTAATCTATGAAAAAGAAAGGACCCCACCATGGACCAACTGAAAATGTACCTCCTGCCGGGCACGCGCCTTCCGGAACCGGTGCTCCCCGAAGGATATTCTATTTCAAACTATACCTGCGAAGCGGATCAGGATGAGTGGAGTGCTTGCTGCGCGAACGGCTGCCTGTCGATTACGCGGAGGATATGGAGGAGCGCTGGCGCGCTGTGCTGAAGGAGCTGAACATTGAGGGGACAACGCTTCTGAGTAACGACGGCACGATAAAGAAAAGAATTTGAAGTCACACCTTAAGGAAGGAATTTGAGGTCACTCCATGCAGAACAACATTGTACATACCGGCAATCTTTCAACCGTTTATACTGCCGCCAGGGACGTTTTTGTCCGGGAAGGCAACCTTCCCGTGCGTGACCAGTGCAACACGGGGATCATAGTGTTGGATTCCTGCGTCGCGGTGATCGATCTTTCCAACCAGGATCCGGACGAGGAGATATTCCTTGAGGCGGAGAAAGTGACGGGGTTTCCGGTGAAGTATCTTCTTCTGACGCATGCGCACGGCGATCACATGATCGGCATGAAAACGCTGCACAGGTCGGACTTCGCGCTGATTGCGAGGGACACCGCCATCGGGGAATTGAAACGGAATGATGTGCCGCTTCCCGAAAAAGTAATTTCCGTCACCGGAGATACGATGCTTGAATTGGACGGCCGTGAGTTCTCGCTGTTCATTCCGAAGGAGCATGGCCATTCGCCCTGGGATATGCTGATCGGCCTTCCGGATTGCGGTCTGTTGTTTGGCGGTGATCTGATCGCCAAGCGTTCTGACATGTATCTCCATTCCGCGTGCATCGACGGTTGGATCGTCGATATCCACACGCTCATCGAAGAACTGAAGGATTCCGTGTATACGGACATCGTGCAGGGCCATGGCGATATGATTCCCGTGAGCGAGCTTGCGGATGTGGAAAACTATCTGGAGGATCTCCGGGCGGCAGCGGGCTTTGAGCAGGAAAACATGCGTGAGACGGAGGATTTTCGGAATCTGTACCGGAAACTGATCGACCGGTCCGTTCGGAAGGACGTGGACCGGCAGATCGAAACGATCCTTCACAATAACGGGGTATCATTATGATTAAAGCAGTCATTTTCGATATGTATGAGACACTCATCACGCTGTTCGACAGTCCGCTGTATTTCAGCACGGAGATCGCAGCCGATGCAGGTATTCCGCTAACGGATTTTCAGAAGATCTGGCGTCCGGCGGAAAAGAATCGGACTATCGGAAAGATCACGTTGGAAAAACTGCTTGAAACGATCCTGAAAACGTACGGGTGTTACTCGGAAGAGCTGCTTGCGCGCATCGTGGAAAAACGCATGGAATGCCGCCGGGCACCCTTTGAACACCTGCACCCGGAGATCCTGCCGCTTCTTGAAAAGCTGAAGGATGAGGGCGTAAAGATCGGCCTGATCAGCAACTGCTTTTCCGAAGAGGCCGTTGCGATCCGGGAGAGCGTCCTGTTTCCGTATTTTGACGTTGTGTGCCTTTCCTACGAGGAGGGCCTTCAGAAGCCGGAACCGGCAATCTTTGAGCGCTGCATCGAAAAACTTCAGGTCCGGCCGGAGGAATGCCTGTACGTCGGTGACGGAGGCAGTAGTGAACTTCCCGCGGCGACGGCGGCCGGCATGCAGGCCGTTCAGGCAGTGTGGTATCTGCGCGACGGCACCCTTCAGCCGGCAAGGCGGATGAAAGAGTACCGGAACATAGAGAGACCGATGGATATTCTGGAGATTACTTCTTAGGATGATACCGGGCCCGCGGATTGACTTCAGATTTGCGGGTACTTATAATGATTTCATAGAAAAATACACACGGAGGATGATTCATGAAGTATTTAGTGGACGGCGGAAATCTGCCGGTATTAAAGATCCGGCTTACGGCAGGTGAGATGATCGAGTGTGAAGCCGGCGCGATGTCCTGGATGGACGAGGGCATCGAAATGCAGACGCAGGCAGGCGGCCTGGGCAAGATGCTCGGCCGGATGGTGACCAAAGAAAATGCATTTATGAATCTTTATTATGCGAGAACGGATGGCGAGATCGCGCTTTCTTCCAAGTTCCCGGGGTCCATTATTGCAGTCCCGGTCCACCCGGGCGAAGGCATCGTGGTGCAGAAGGGCGCTTTCCTGGCGTCAGTCGGCAACATCCGTAATGAAGTATTCTTCCAGAAAAGGTTCGGTGGTGGATTATTTGGCGGCGAAGGATTCCTGATGAGAAAATTCTCGGGCGAAGGTCTTGTTTTCCTGGAGATCGATGGCTCCGCTCATACTTATGAGATCCCGCAGGGCGCATGCAAGATCATCGACACCGGTTATGTGGCCGCCATGAGTGAGAGCTGTCGGCTGGAGGTCCGCACGGTAAAGGGCGTCAAGAACGTACTCTTTGGCGGTGAAGGCCTTTTCAATACGGTCGTCTACGGTCCGGGCAAGGTGACGCTTCAGAGCATGCCGATCTCGGCGACCGCGATGCAGCTTTATCAGTACATGCCGCATTCGTCCGGCAACTGATCGAATAACGGTTGTGATAACCGGTGAAGGAGTTATTGTATGCTTGCGGGGCGGGTTTGACCGTTTGGTGAGAGTATTGTGAGAGAGTAATTGAGGACCTGCGAAGTGCGTGGGCCCATAAACTGATAACAAAAAGGAGACGATCATGTCGTCTCCTTTTTTGATGTCCGACGATCGGACAAGGGATTATTCCAAGATCAGCCGGATCTGTTTGTTGTTTCCGGCGAATACCCTTACAGCATAATAAACAGCGTGATCAGGATCAGCACGATACTGGTCACAACGCTCAGTGAGTTGATGGCGCTTGCCAGGCCGTAATCCTCGCCGACATCCGCGGTGAACGCCGGTGCGGCGGAAGCGATGGGACTCAGCACGAGCAGGGTGAGCGGCTGACGGATCTCAAGCGGAACCGGAAGCAGGAAATAGATGCCAAGCGCAAAGAGAATGCTGGCACCGAAACGGACACCGAGGTAACGCAGGGCACGCTTCAGCTGCGGCAGCGAGTCGCCGATCTCAAAGCCGACGCCGAACATGAACATCGCCAGGAACGGGTTGGCATTGGCCGGGACGCGGAGAATGGTGACCACCGGTTCCGGAAGGGATACATGGATGAAGGCCAGGACCGTCATGAGCACGTAAACATCGAACGGCACGGACTTGAACACGGTCTTCAGGATCCGGAGTATCGAAAAACGACCGTTCTTGTCCTTGATCATCGAGGCGACGCTGTACGAACCACCCAGGCATACCAGGGCATTGCCCGAGTCGAACAGGCTGGTAACGACAACACCGGTGGGACCGAGGAAGCTCTGCACGAACGGCATGGTGAAGTTGCCGATGTTATAGCCGGACACGTTCAGCACACCGAATGCCTGCTCGCTCTTTCCGCGGCGGATATTCACCAGGAAGCCGAGGGCGATCATTACGCAGCTTAAGAACAGACCAAAGACCGTAAGAAGCAGCATGTTCAGGCCGACCTCCGCACCGGAGAAATTCACGATGATGGAGGATGGCAGCGTGACCTTGATCACGATCTTGGACAGTGCGTAAAAGTCTTCTTTTTTCAGGACCTTGATCCTCTTCATGAAATAGCCCAGGAAGATGGAAAATACAAAAGCCAGGGCTTTTAAAAGAATATCAAACATGAGATCCCCTTACTTTATGATGATCAGGGATACGCCGTGCGTCGGCATGGAGAAGGTCAGCGTGACGGCGCCGTCTTTAACGGTGGACACAGCGTCATCTGCCAGTTTCTCAAGACCGTCGCGTGCCTTGATGGCATCGTAGACTTCGCCTTCAGGGAACAGCGGCTGTCCCTGACGGACCCATTCCGCATAAGCGTTGGAGTGCTGATCGTCGATGCGGTAGTGCGTGGCGGTAACATCGGCCGATGCAAGACCGGTGATCTTCAGGGTGATATCGGCGGTTTCGTGGAGATCGCGGTCGTTATTGTGTGAGTAAACAACGATCTGCGTTTCACCGTTTTCACCGCGGACGGCAAATCCGGCCACATCCGTTTCTTCGCCTTCACCGGTGTAGTGACGGTTGTCTCTGTGGTCGATGTCCGGCGCCTGCAGGAAGCTCATATCCTCCGCAGCGTCACTCGTGAAACCGAGCTTCTCAAAACCGAGCATGCCGTAGATCTTGAACATGTTGAAGACGGCCTTGTTGATGCTCTGGGTGGAGAAGGTACGGGTGCCTTCAAAGCAGCGTTCGCCCGGGAACATGAATGCCCATGCTAACGGCTTGACCGGAGTGTTGTACATCGCGGACAGGCGCTCCATCTTTTCGTAACCGGAAGCGACATAGCTTGCGTAGTATTCGGTGTTGCGGAAGCACATATTGGCATTGTCGTAAATGCCACCTGCCGCCCAACCGTCGGGATCGGCTTCGGAAAGGACCAGTTCGGTGCCCAGATAGCCGAATTCCTTCATGATCTCCAGCGCGTTCTTGACCTGGTTGACCTGACTTTCAACGGACGGAACACACTTCGGTGCGTGCATCTCAAACGGGAAGCCACCGCCTTTGGTGTGGCAGGTGATAAAGTCCAGACGCGTGCCCTGCTTACCGGTGCAGAAGTTCATGCCGTTCTTGCAGTGGTCCAGGAAATAGCGCATATACATCGTGGAATCGTTGTCGTTACGGATTCCGGTAACCGCCGGGCCGGAAAGACGCGCGGTCGGTGCGGCTTTGTGAAGCGCAGCCTCTGTGTAGTCGAACATCTTGGTGTATTCGGCAGCGGTGCCGGCCCAGTAGAAGATGTCCGGCTCGTTCCAAAGCTCGAAGTACCAGGTCGCGACTTCCTCTTCTCCGTGACGCTCTACCAGATGGCTCACAACGGTATAGATGAAATCGTACCACTTTTTGTAGCTCTTGGGCGGGCATGCCCACCAGCTGTCCTTATAGCGGCCGTAAATATCGCCCTTTAAGTCTGCGGTGTACGCGCGGTCGATAAGGTCGAGCGGCATGAAACCGAGCTCGATGAACGGCTTATTGCCGCTTTCCAGCTGCGCGTCGATGATCATATCGTAATAGGTGAAGTCGTATACCGGCTCGCCCTTTTCATTTTCCCAGTAAATATTGGTGGAACCGAATTTATAGGTATGATGGCAGTTACCGGTGCAGAAAGTGAAATGCGTACGTACATAGTACGGATCCTTCTCGAGGTCGGCGAACTTTTTGAGAAGCTCCTTGCCTTCCTTGATGTAGGTATAGTTGCATTCATCGTAGCCGATATAGCGCCAGTAGTGATCCTGCGGGCCGATGACCGTTCCGGCATCGACCGTGATGTTGACATTCTTTCCCATGAAGTCCCTCCCGGTGATAAAGTGTTAAGAATTATGTAGCATAGAAAAAGAGGAATGTCAAACACATCGGGACGGTGGGAAAAAGACAATGAAATTGTCCAAAAAAGAAGAGCCGGAAACGATATTTTCCGGCTCTTTTCTTTAAGTTTTAAACAGTTTGCGGAAGCGCTCAACCGCCCAGGTGAAGGACGTTTAAGAGCAGGATCCACACCAGACCGTAGTAGGTCACGACAGCGACCAGGTCGCTGGTCGTGGTGATCAGCGGACCGGAAGCAACAGCCGGGTCCACCTTCAGTTTGTGGAAGATCATCGGCACGAGGGTACCGACCAGGCTCGTGATGACCATGGCGATGCAGAGGGAAAGTCCCACGCATCCGGAGATCGCGAAGCTGTAAATAAAGGTCTGGTGCTTTAAAAGCATAATGTAAAGTCCTACCAGCACAAAAGAACTGAGGCCGAGGATCAGGCCGTTCGTTGCGCCGACGCGGGCTTCCTTGAATATGAAATTGCGTTTCTGTTTGTGTGTCAGCTCCTCATCCATCAGGACGCGGATGGTTACAGCCAGCGACTGGGTGCCGGTGTTACCGGACATGTCCAGGATCACGGACTGGAAACAGACGACCAGCGCGATCTGCTGTACAACGCCTTCAAAGATACCGACAACGGTGGATACCACGAGGCCGAGGCCCAGAAGTACACACAGCCAGGGAAGACGCTTGCGGATACTGTCAAACAGCGTTTCGTTCAGATCCGCCGCTTCGGTAAGACCTGCCAGCTTTGCGTAGTCTTCGCTGATCTCATCATCGACGGCTTCCACGACGTCGAATGCGGTGATGACACCGATCAGTTTGTTATCATCGGAAAGGACCGGGATCGAGTCTTCGGAATAGGAGCGGAGACGTTCGATCTCTTCGCTGATCTTTGCGTGAGCCGATACAAACGGATAAGAGGTGATGGTCACGCTGTCCAGGTCCGTTTCCTTGCGGGCCAGGATCAGTTCTTTTAATTCGATGGCACCGTAGAAGGTCTCATCGTCATTCTCCACGTAGATCGTGGAGATATTGTCATTGTCTTCGGCCTGGGAAATAAGTTCCTTCATGGCCTGCTTTACGGTAATGCCCTTGCGGATCACGATGTAATTCGTGGTCATCATGGAACCGATCTCATCTTCATCATAGGATGTGATGAGGGCGATGTCCTCCTGGGCTTCCTCGTCCATGCGCTCGACTAACTGTTCGCGGTATTCCTCGGGCAGTGTTTCGAGTACGTCGATTGCATCGTCGGCGTCCATTTCTTCCAGGACATCGGCGGATTTCTCAAGACCCAGTTCGTGAAAGTATTCCTCGACATCATCCAGATATGAGAAGATATCCGATATCCGTTCCGTGTCCAGTGCACGGTACAGACGGATTCTTTCCGAGGAGTCCAGTTCTTCCAATATCTGTGCGATATCCGCATCATGGAAATCGTCCAGACGTTCCTTCAGCGCACTTCTTGAAAGATCCGAGCGGATGACTTCCAGAAGCTCGGTCTGCACTGCATCATACTGCAGTTCCTTTTCTTCATCCATGTTTCTTCCTCCTTATGAAATTGTGGGATTCAGAGAACATGCGGCCGGACCCGGCCCGAATTAAAGAAAGACCCTCCCGTATAAGCATGATACGGCACGGCGGCGGATCTGTTCGCATGTTCTGTAGGTACTTCGCCCTCGACTGTCGCTGTCCATATCATCACTTCCTTTCCCGGATAAATCCGACAACCCTGCAGGCAAGTGCATCGTAACACCATTACATTGTGAAATCAATATCTATTCGGAGAAAAAAACGCAAAACACCGGGAAATTTCCGGACACATCGCAAAAAACAGCAAGTTTGAAAATACGGATCGGAAGGATGGCCGGAAAGTTGTTCTCCGGAGAAGGTTCAGCAAAAAAACAGTAGAAAAAAACACAGAAAGTTCTATACTTAATAGTAAAAGACGACAGAAAGGTCAGACCACCATGAACCAGACATTTACAACGATCAGAGAAAATATCGGAAAAGTCATTATCGGCAAGGATGAAACCATCAAGCTGATCCTGACTTCACTTCTTGCGGGCGGTCATGTACTGCTTGATGATGTACCGGGTACCGGCAAAACGATGCTGGCAAAGTCTCTTGCAAGATCCATCGACAGTGAATTCAACCGTATCCAGTTTACGCCGGACCTTCTTCCGTCCGATGTTACCGGCCTGAATTTCTTCCACCAGAAGGAAGGCGATTTTGTGTTTAAAAAGGGTCCGGTCTTTGCGAATATCCTGCTCGCGGATGAAATTAACCGCGCGACTCCCAGAACGCAGTCCGCACTCCTGGAGTGCATGGAAGAGAAGCAGGTCACGGTCGATGGTGAGACCCGCGCGCTGGACCTCCCGTTCTTTGTTATTGCGACGCAGAACCCGGTGGAGAACACCGGTACCTTCCCGCTTCCGGAAGCACAGCTGGACCGTTTCCTGATGAAGCTTTCCATGGGTGAGCCCACAAAGGAAGAGGAGACGGAGATCCTGAACCGCTACCTGAAGAACAAGCCCATTGAAAAGCTGGATGCGGTCGTGAAGAAGGAAGATATCCTGAAGGCGCAGGAGGAAATGAAGGAGGTTTATGTGCATCCGCTTCTGATGGATTACATCGTGGCGCTGGCGCAGGAAAGCCGCAGAAGCAGCCGTGTGCTGGCCGGTGTGAGCCCGAGAGGCACCATCGCCCTGTTACATGCCTGCCAGGCTTATGCCTATGTTTCCGGCCGTGATTTCATCACGCCCGAGGATGTCAAGGCCGTAGCGGTTCCGGTTATGGCACATCGCCTGGTACTGGACCGCGCTTCCGTCGGCAAGAGCGCTGCGGAAAAGGTCGTCACGGACATTCTGAATACGGTTCCGGTTCCGACGGAGAACTGGGGGAAGGCGGACTGATGCCACTGATCATTCTGGTGGCCGGTGTAGCGTTCCTGTTCATTCTGCAGCGCATTCTGTATAAGAAACTGTGGGATAAGGGGCTGGACATCGACATTCGTTTTCAGGAGCGTTCGGCTTTTGAAGGTGAGAAGGGCACGCTGGTAGAGATCCTGGAGAACCGGAATTTCCTGCCGCTTCCGTTTTTGCATGCCAAGTTTGAGATCGGCTCCGGCCTGGTCTTTGAAAACGGGGAGAATGTCAGCACATCGGACCGCAATTATAAAAACGACATATTCTCGGTGCTGTTTTATCAGAGAGTCACCCGCCGTCTGCCGTTCCTCTGCAGAAAAAGGGGATACTATGAGGTCACATCGGCCGATCTGGTATCCACGGATCTTTTCTACACGGAACACATGGTACGGGCGTTCAAGCAGCGCGGAGCGGCATTCTATGTCTATCCGGGCTCCGTGGATACATCGATCTTTGAGCAGCCGCTGAAGAAACTGATCGGCGATATGACAAGCCGTCAGTTCATCTATCCGGACCCCTTTGAATTCAAGGGGCTTCGTAATTACACGATCTCCGACCCGATGAATACCATCAACTGGAAGGCAAGTGCCAAGACCGGTGATCTTATGGTCAATCAGTACGATTCCACCACGTCGCGCCGGATGGTCATCCTGCTGAATCTGGTCGACGAGACCGTTGTCCAGCATCAGCCGCTTCATGAGGAAGCCATGCGCATCGCGTCAACGCTTGCCGCGTATATGCTCCGTGAGGGCTACCCGGTCCGTCTGGTCACGAACGCACGCGACGTGGAGAGCAAGGAAACGATTCTTCCCATCAGCGCGAACGGTATCGCACAGGCCGAGGACATTTACCGCAGCCTGGCCCGCGTCGACCTGAATCTGAAAATGGACGACTTTGCCGCTTACGTGGACCGCGAGATGGAGACCCCGGATTACGCGAGTGCCGGCTACGTTCTGATCTCCGCAAACATGAAGCAGAACATCCAGGACAGTTTCTTCCTTCTCTGCAAGGAGGCAGCCGGTATGTGGGTCGCTCCGCTTTACGACAATATGGATTTCCATCTGGACACCGGAAACAGTGCCGAGATCGTGAGATGGGAGGTAAAAGGCCATGCGTGATATTCTGGAACGTATCCTCGAGTATGTTCACGGCGCGATGGTCGTGGCGGCTCTTATGTCCCTGTTCTCCCTGTTCATCGAAATGGCGGGTTTCCCGTATGCGTCGATTCTTCTTTGTTCGCTCAGCCTGTTGTTCCCGTACCTGGTTTCCGGTATTGCCGAGAGCCGGGTCAAGAGCGTCTTCCCGTTCCTGTGCATCTGCGTGGTCAGCGGCGCGGTCCCGTGGGTCGCGGCACCGCATGTGGCAATACGCGTATTTTATGTGATCTTTACGATCGCCATCATTGCGCTCCGTATGGCTGAGCGTGTGAAGGAGCGGAAGGGCCCGTTATCCGCACCGCATCCCGGTGTGCTGCTCCTGTTCATTGTCTGCTATATCCTCGGCGTGGCACTCAAGAACGAGCCCATGAGCACGCTGAATTATTACTTCGCGTTCGCGTATGTCATCCTGATCGCGATCTATGAAAACATGAACCGTCTGGATGGCTATCTGGAACTGAACAAGGATGTGGCCAATGTTCCCCGCCGTCAGATCTTCCGTACAAACAACCTGCTGTTGCTGTTCTTCATCGCAGTCGCGACGCTCATCATGGTCTTTCTGCCGCGTGCGGGGCTCGATGAGGTCGTGAGAAGCATCGGAAAGGGTCTCTGGTGGCTGTTCCGCAAGCTGATCTCCCTGATCCACTTTAAGGACAATGCACCTGCGGAGACTGTGGAAGAGGTCGTGGAAGAGGTCGTACAGGACAGCGGCGGAATGATGATGCCGGATGCCAAGGAAACACCGGCATGGCTGGCTGCGGCAAGCAAGACCATTACCCTCGGCATTTTTCTCACATTCCTGTTTTTCTTCCTGGTATCGCTCGGAACGGCGGTCTATGCGTTTATCAAAAAGTTCTACCGTTCGTACCAGGAAAACGGTGACGAGGAAGAATTTTTAAAGCCTCAGGACGATGAAAAATCCGCGGCGCCGGGAGAGAATACCGGCAAGCGTCCGCTGTGGCTGGATTTCAGTCCGGATGCGCAGGTGCGAAAGACGTACCGGAAAACGATCCTGAAGAAAAAGAAGGTCGTGGCATCGAATGCATTTACACCGGAACAGCTGGAGGATTATGCGGAGCTGACAGAGGCGGATAATCGCGAGGTCCTGCATACGCTTTATGAAAAGGCGCGTTATTCGAAGCGCGGTGTGGAAAAGGATGATTTGAAAGCGCTGAAGCATTGATCGGAAGAGTGCGCTTATTTACGTAAATTTGGCCCGTAAAAGGCCGGAAAGATGATATGGAGATTTATATCGTACGACACGGCGAAACCCTTTGGAACCGCGAAAAACGGTTTCAGGGATGCGCTGACATTGAACTCAGTGACAAGGGACGCGAGCTGGCTCGCGTAACGGCGGAGGGCATGAAGGACATCCGGTTCGGCCGCATCTTTTCCTCCCCGCTGGTGCGCGCAAAGGAGACCGCGGAGATCCTGAGAAGAGACCGTGATCTGCCGGTGGAAACGGATGACCGGCTGAAGGAGATGTCCTTCGGCATCTATGAGGGCTGCATTCTTTCGGAAATGCCGGAGCTGCAGAAATTCTTTGAAGATCCGCGGAAGTACAAAGCACCGGAGGGCGGCGAGGAGATCGACGATCTGTTAGCCCGCGCGGCGGAGTTCATGAAGACGGTCATCGAACCGCTTGCGTCCGAAGAGGAACGCATCCTGATCGTGGCACACGGCGGTGTCATTTCCGCCATCATGTGTTATGTCTCCGGAAAGACGAAGGAGGATTTTTGGAATTGCCCGCTGTGCAAAAACTGCGGTGCACACATACTGCGGCTGGATGAAGACGGGTATAAGGTGCTCGAGGAATCACGGATCTATTACTGACGATCGGGGGCTTTGTGGAAAGCGACCGTACCGGTCGCGGGGACAAAGGGCAAGGTGAAATATCCGGCGCCGGTGTCACAAGCGTGGCCCCAAAGGTTGTTTTTTTTACAAAATTGCGCTATTATTGTGGTGGACATCACGTAATAGCGCTTTTGGCGTTATAAGACGGATAAGCGAAAAGGGGATAATAAAGAATGTTTAATAAAAGAGCAGACGGAATCCGGATCGGCGGAATGGACCCGATTGTTCAGATCATGCCGTATCTTATGCCGATGCGCTGTGATTCCCAGGTGTTTTTAAAGCATAACATCGATCTTTCAAAGCTGAATGCATATATTAAAGAACAGCGTGCAAAGGGGGAGCGGATCTCGCACATGCAGATCATCATGGCGGCTTATCTTCGCGCGCTGGGCCAGAATCCCAACATCAACCGATTCATTCTGAACAAGAAGTACTATTCCAGAAACAACTGCTCGATCTCGTTCAATGTCCTGAAGGACCCGACGGATGCAGACAAGGGTGAGACCGTTGTTAAACTGAAATTCGACCTGACGGACACGATCTACGATGTACGTGACCGCGTGGAAGCGGGCATCGCCGCAAACCGCGGAGACCAGCCGGAAAACTTCCTGGACAAGCTTGCGGCAGGCCTTCTGAAGGTACCGGGGCTGCCGGCACTGATCGTAGGCATCGTCAAGTTCCTGGATGCCGTCAATATGACTCCGCGTGTTCTGGTCGATGAGCTTCCGTTCTATTCCAGCATGTATGTGACCAATACCGCATCCATCGGTCTGACCGATGTCTACCATCACATTTACAATTTCGGCAACGTCAGCATCTTCTTGAGCATGGGCAAGCCGGAACGCATTGCCGTGACGGACCGTGAAGGCACCCGTATGAAGCGTTATCTGCCCATCGGCATTACGGTCGATGAGCGTGTCTGCTCCGGTGCGCACTACGCGTTGTTCTTCTCCGATATGAAGCATTTCCTGGATCACCCGGAGCTTCTGGAGACGGCGCCGGAAAGTGTAAAGTTTGATAAGAACTGCGAATATCATGTACCGAAGCCGGTAAAAGAATAATAAAAAAGGGAGTGTGAAAAAACGCGAAAACGTTTTTCACACTCCCTTTTTTATTACTTCAGTGTATGCTTTTTCTTTTTCCTCGGGCGGATCCAGAGGACCATCAGCCGGATGAACAGGATCAAAAATGCCAGCATTCCAAGGATCATCAGGATCAGGTAGCCGTCCAGCATCGACAGGTTCGGGACCGCGTTCGGCTGCAGTGAGACTTCTTCCTCCGGAACGAACAGCTGGTTCTGGGCTTTCTCCGAAGAATAGGAGAGGGCGACCGAACCGAGCGGATAGCCCTGATAAACGTAGGTGACGAGCTTGCCATCGTCCGTGTCCTCGATCATTTTCTCCAGCTTGTCAAAGGTGACGGTATCGGGCAGCAGAATCGAATCGGAACTGTCCACGGTCAGGAGCGATGCTCCCGGTGTGGGCAGGGCCAGCGAGGAGGAGGTAAAGGAACTCTGGAAGTCCAGCGAGCTGTCCAGCTCGGCCGGGAGGACCAGATGGAAATAGTTGAAGCCATAGTCCAGAAGGGACTGGGTGGAAACATACTGGGTGCCGTTTTCGCAGCCCATGACCACAACGATCAGACGGACACCGTCCTTTTCTGCGTAGGTGACCAGATTGTATCCGGATTCCGCAGTGTGGCCGGTCTTTCCGCATACCACATTTTCGTTGTAATACTCGGAAGAGGAACGGATCATCATGTGCGTGTTGGTCATCGGAATGTCCTTGGGAAGAAGGTCGTCCGAATGGTGAACGTACGATTGCTGCGAGGCAATATTTACCAGAATGTCATTTCTGGAAAAAGCCTGCATGACCAGCGCGAGGTCGTAGGCGCAGGTGTAATGACCTTCATCGTGGAGACCGTTCGCGTTGGTGAAGACCGTATTGACGCCGCCCAGCTGGTAGACCTTTTCGTTCATACGGACCACAAACTCGCTGATGCTGCCGGAAACGTGCTCCGCCAGGGCATTTGCGACCTCGTTTGCGGAGGGCAGCAGAAGTCCGAGGAGACACTCCTTCAGGACCATCTGCTCGCCGCGGCGCATACCGATATGGCTGGATCCCGACGGAATACTCACGGCTTTTGAAGAAAAGTCGACGATATCACTCAGCGAGCAGTTCTCCGCCGCAAGAAGTGCGGTCACAAGCTTGGTCGTCGAAGCGGGATACATGGCTTCCGTTGCATTCTTGGCATACAGGATCTCACCGGAGTCCGCATCCATCAGGATCGCCGCTTTAGCGCCGATGGACGGTGCGCTCGGCCAGTCCGCCGGAATGGAGGAGATGACCCGGTCCACTTCCGATTTATCCGCCGCCTGCGACGAAACCGTAAACGCTCCCAGGATCAGACCGAACGTATATAAAACTGTCAGTAAACAAACAATAAAACGTTTCATGGAATGTCCTTTCATTAAAGGCATTTTAGCATAGGAAGAAGGAAAAGAAAAGCGCTTTTCCGCTTGCCATTAGGAGGTATATGCCGTATAGTGAATTTGTATGACTATGTGTCTGCTCATATGAGTGGAAAGGAGAAATGTATGTTAAATGATGTCATTACGGATCCTATCGAAATCATTAAATATCAGATCGGTGATATGATGCCCGGCATCCTCATTGCCCTCGTGGCGGCCCTGGTCGCAGCGGGTATCATCGTCTGGCTGGTGATCCGCGCTAAAAAAAGAAATAATAAGAAATCATAAACGGAGGTAATTATGAATCTTCCCCATTATCATGAGAATCAGAAGATGCTCCATGTAGGCACGCGTGAAAAGCGCTCCTATTATGTTCCGGCATCGACTGCCGAACTCGCAGGTCTTCCGAGAGAAATTTCGGACCGTGCCGTTTTCCTGTCCGGCGACTGGGCATTTTCTTACCATGAAAACGACCGTACGCTGCCTGAGGACTTCTATGCAGAAGACTTCGACTTTACCGGATTTGATGTGCTCCCGGTTCCGGGCTGCTTCCAGATCTTCGGTTACGGCAGAAACAACTACACCAACGTCCGCTATCCGATCCCGTTCGATCCGCCTTACGTTCCGTCCGATAACGCCTGCGGCATCTACATCCGTGACTTCGATCTGGACGATGATAAGTTTGACAAGCACCTGGTATTCGAAGGTGTGGATTCCTGCTACTACGTCTGGGTGAACGGCAAATTTGTCGGCTACAGTCAGGTTTCTCACGGCCAGTCCGAGTTCGATATCACAAAGTTCGTTCATGCGGGTGATAACCGTATCGCCGTACTGGTTTACCGCTGGTGCGACGGCACGTATCTGGAGGACCAGGACAAGCTTCGCATGACCGGTATCTTCCGTGATGTTTATATTCTTCTGCGCCCCAGGAACCGTGTGGAGGATTTCTTCATTCATCAGGACTTTGCGGCGAACTTTAAGACCGCGACCGTATCCGTGGACCTCAAGCTGAAGGGCAATGTCAAGGTGCATACCTACCTGACCGACGGTGAAGAGATCATCGCGGAGAGCTTCGACAAGGAGCCGGTCCTTACCGTGAAGAACCCGAAGCTCTGGAATGCCGAGCATCCGTATCTGTACACGCTTGTCATCGAGACCGCAAATGAAGTCATTTCCAAGAACATCGGCCTCCGCAAGGTGGAGATCGTGAACCGTGCCATCGTCCTGAATGGTCAGAAGATCAAGTTCAAGGGCGTGAACCGCCATGACTCCAGCCCGTTCAACGGCTATGCGGTCACCATCGATGAGATGTATGAAGACATCACCCTGATGAAGGCCAATAACTTCAATGCGATCCGTACCTCACATTATCCGAACAGCCCGCTGTTCCTGGAATTTGCGGATGAGATCGGTATGTATGTCATTGACGAGTCCGACATCGAGATCCACGGCTGTGTGGAATTCTACGGCGGCTCTTATCAGAACACCTATTCCTATATGGCGGATAACCCCGACTGGGCAGGCGCTATTCTGGACCGTGTGCAGATGAACATCGAGCGCGACAAGAACGTAACTTCCGTTCTGATCTGGTCCATGGGTAACGAGGCCGGCTACGGTTGCGGTTTTGAAGCGGCAACCAAGTGGACCAAGGATCGTGACCCGTCCCGTCTGTGCCATTATGAAGGCGCAATGTGGGCACACACCTATGATCCGCAGGAAAATGACTGCCTGCTGGAGTGGAACGGCTCCAAGCGCGGCGCCGGCAAGGATAAGTACAATTTCGATTCCATCGATATGTATTCCCAGATGTATCCGCGCATCGAAGCCATGCTGAAGTACTGCGAGGAAGGCGACAAGCCGATGATCCTCTGCGAGTACACGCATGCCATGGGCAACGGCCCGGGATGCACCGAGGACTACTGGAAGGCCATTTATGCACACGATGAACTCGTCGGCGCATTTGTTTGGGAGTGGTGTGACCACAGCGTTTACATGGGCAAGACTCCGGACGGCAAGGATCAGTTCTACTACGGCGGTGACTGGGGCGATGTTCACAACGACGTCAACTTCTGTATGGACGGTCTGGTCTACCCCGACCGCACTCCGCATACCGGTCTGCTTGAACTGAAGAACGTTCTGCGTCCGGTTCGCCTGATCTCTGAAAAGAACGGTGTGTTCACCTTCAAGAACATGCTCGATTTTACGAATCTTCAGGATAAGATCGGCATCTCCTATGAGATCAAGCGCGACGGCGAGCAGCTGTCCTGGGGCGATCTCGAGGTTCCGTCTGTTAAGCCGCACGCGACCTTCAAGATGACCCTGCCGGAAGAGATCCCGGTGGACGATCGTACCTCTGTGATCTTCCATTACTGGAACAATCAGGCGGAACTCACCGACTACATGCCGGATGAAATGGGCTTTGATCAGTACGTGGTTCCGGTCCGCACCGTTGCCATCGGCCTGGAGTCCGAGACTGCACCGGAAGTGACCGAGAATGCATATTACATCATCGTGGAAGGCAAGAATTTCCGTTATGTTTATGACAAGGATAAGGCGGCCTTCACCGAGATCGTGAACCGCAATGTATCCTACCTGGCGGCTCCGATGGAGACCAGCGTATGGCGTGCACCGACCGATAACGACCGCAACATCCGTGAGGAGTGGCAGAAGGCCGGTTATGACCGTGCAATGATCCGTGTTTACGATACCAAGGTCAAGACGGAAGACAACAAGATTGTTATCACCTCCGATTACGGTATGGCAGCGATCTTCCTTCAGAAGTTCATGAATGTGACCGCACGTTATGAGATCAGTGATAACGGCGAGCTGCTCATCGACCTGAAGGGCAACAAACTTCCGGTATTCCCGTTCCTGCCGAGATTCGGCGTGCGCATGTTCCTGAAGAAGGACTTCGAGCAGGTCTCCTACTATGGCTACGGTCCGAACGAGAGCTACATCGACAAGCGTCGCGGCTCCGTACTGGATCGCTTCGAGGATACCGTTACCGGTATGCACGAGGATTACATCAAGCCGCAGGAGAACGGCAGCCATTACGGCTGTGAAGAGATGACCCTCACCAATGCGACCGGCGCTACGCTGACTGTGACCGGTGAAGAGTTCTCCTTCAATACTTCACACTACACCGCGGAAGAACTCACGAAGAAGCTGCACAATTACGAACTCGAAGAGTCCGGATTCACCGTTCTTCATATCGATGAGCGTCAGAGCGGTATCGGTTCCAACTCCTGTGGTCCGGAACTGGCGGAAGAGTATCGTCTGGGTAATAAGCTTCATATGAGAGTGGTACTGTCTTTTGAAGCATAAGTCTTTGTGAAATGCGGAGGCAGCCGGGAATTTCCCGGCTGCCTTCTGTATATTACAAAAGAGTGATGAGGAAGAAAAATAACCGGACTCCGGATGTGAAAAAGCCGTGAAAAATCATTTCTGATTTTTCACGGCTTTTTAGTTGGGAGAAGTGTTTTACTGCGTAAAACTACGGACGTCTCACGCCCGGGTCCATCTCCCCGAACTACCGCACGGCAGTACAAGCCCGGTACCCGAGACCGGAAGACCGACTTCATCGGCCTCCACGTGACCGCCGTATTTGGAGGCGACCTCCAGTGCGAGCATGTAGGACAGGACGCCCGGTGCGAAACCGGTCGTGTAGGAATTCAACAGGACGAAGAGCGGGTCATCGGAGAGCAGCTGCGCGCACAGCTTGACGAAAGGATGGAAAGCATCCTCGATCTTCCAGATCTCGCCCTTGGGGCCGCGGCCGTAGGACGGCGGGTCCATGATGATGGCATCGTACTTGTTGCCCCGGCGGATCTCGCGCTCGACGAACTTCTGGCAGTCATCGACGAGCCAACGGATCGGCTTGTCACCGAGGCCGGAAGACACTGCATTTTCCTTGGCCCACTGGACCATGCCCTTGGAGGCATCGACGTGGGTGACATTGGCGCCGGCAGCGGCTGCGGCCAGCGTGGCACCGCCGGTATACGCGAACAGGTTCAGGACCTTGACCGGGCGACCGGCTTCACGAATGAGCTTTCCGAACCAGTCCCAATTGGCTGCCTGCTCCGGGAAAAGACCGGTATGCTTGAAGGAAAACGGCTTCAGATTGAAGGTGAGATCACCGTACGAAATGCACCACTGCTCGGGGAGATCAAAGAATTCCCACTCGCCGCCGCCCTTATTGGAACGATGGTAGTGCGCATTCAGCTTCCGCCACTGCGATGCTTTTTTTACATCCTGCCAGATGACCTGCGGATCCGGGCGGCAGAGGATATATTTTCCCCAGCGCTCCAGCTTTTCACCGTCCGAGGTGTCGATGATCTCATAGTCTTTCCAGTTGTCTGCAAGATACATAAAGTGATAATACTCCTGAAATAAATAATGGTGAGAGGGGAGGGCTCCCTCAAAGGCATACATTCTGCTGCGCAGGACTCAAGCCGCGACCGCGATTCCTGCGGAATTATTCCCTCGACCGGCGTCTCGGCTGTCTCGCGGCTTACGGACGTGCAAACGTCCCATCCGGCCTTCTCGCATTCGTCCACGTCGGCAGTTTTTCGCTGCACGGGAACGCCTTTGCGGCTTCTTCATCGAAGTCCACGCCAATGCCCGGCTTGTCGTTCAGATAAACATAACCGTTCTTCAGTTCCGGACAGCCCGGGAATACATCCAGGCAGCCCTGCTTGAAGCCGGCCCATTCCTGGATACCGAAATTCCAGCTGGAGAGGTCCAGATGGACATTGACCGCATGGCCGATGGGCGATACATCACCGGGACCGTGCCATGCCGTGCGGACACCGAACGCCTCGCAGAGGATCTGCAGCTTGCGTGCCGGGGTCAAACCGCCGATCTGTGAAATATGCACACGGATGTAATCGATCAGGCGCTCCTTGATGAGGCCCATCCACTCCATCGGATTGTTGAACAGTTCGCCCATGGCCAGCGGGGTGCAGCTCTGTGCACGGATGGTGCGGAACCAGTCGACCTGCTCCGGCGGGAGGCAATCCTCCAGATAGAACAGGCGGTAGGGCTCCAGGTCCTTGGCCAGGCGGACGGCATCGATGGGCTCCAGGCGCTCGTGAACGTCATGCAGGATCTCGAAACGATCGCCGTATTTGGAACGTACATGGTCGATGGTCTGCACCGTCTCACGCATATAGCGGTGCGGATCGTAATATTCACCCGGCACTGCGCCGGCGGGCTTCATGGCTTCCAGCTCATGCACACCGCCGTAACGGCCGTTCTGAATACGGATATACTGCGTGCCTTCCTCCAGGAACTGCTCGATCTGCATGTCCAGCATTTCTTCGGAAGTCATTTTCCCGTAGCGCGGGTCGGTCGTGGACCATGCCCCTGCGTGACGATATACCGGCGCGCCTTCACGGACCTTTCCGCCCAGAAGCTCGTAAAGCGGCATATTGGCCATCTTGCCCTTGATATCCCACAGCGCCATATCGACGCCGGAGAGGGCGTTATTTAAGATCGGGCCGTTTCTCCAGTACGGGGAAGCCATTGCCATCTGCCAGATGTCTTCGATGCGGGAAACATCCTTTCCGACAAGAAGCGGCTTCATATAATTCTCTACAGCATCGGCAACGGTCTTCCAGCGCTGTGTATAAGTCGCGCAGCCCAGACCGTATAAACCGGGCTCGCTGGTATCCACTTTTACGACCACGAGGGCGATGTTATCCGGAGCGGTACAGAAGGCTTTAATGTCTCTGATCGTAACCATAATTTCCTCCTAAAATAAACATGTTTGCGTTTATGTGCCATTCGAGCTTTTTAAATGGAACGGATCCTGACTCAGAACTCTCCGAAGGTCAGGATCAACGGATAATCCTTGACCGGAAGGTTGTGCAGGACGATGCAGTCCTCCGACTCGTACTCGAGGACACCTTCAGGAATATCATATATGCTGCCGTCCATCGGGTCAATCAGTTTTGGCGGATTTGTTACATCGGCGATCTCCATCGTCACCGTGCCTTCAAAATCCGTTGTCATGATGGCGGACGGATGCCAGTATGCGTAAGCCTTTGCGCCGTTATCCCGGGTGAAGCCTCCGGCGATGATCTCGCGATACGGAAGATCATAGCCGAAAATGCGCGGCGATTCCGCGGGCTTGTACAGGACGGGAAGCGTGCAGCTTCTGAAATCCTCCGCAAATACCGATGCCAGCACGGAGAGAGCGGTATAGGACTGCTTGGGCGTGTACTCGCCGGTCGCTACGCCGTTTTCATCAAAATCGGCGGAAAGCACTCCGAAATAGCCGTAATCCAGCCAGCTCAGCTTGTCGCCGATCTTGCCGTTCAGCGCCTCGATCATATCCATGCAGGAGAAATAGGAGGTAAACTGCACTTCGGTCATCAGGTCCGCCACGGTATGACGGAGCAGCTGCTTGGCCTGCTTTCTCTGCGTCCACGCACCGGACCTCAGTGCGCCGTTTCCGCCGCTTCTGGACTGGGAACCGGATTCGCCCTGCACGATCATCATATCGGGATTGTATTTCCGGCCGAGGGCTTTCAGCCCGTCCACACGTTCAAATACCAGCTCCTCGCGGTCCGTGTACTCGTGGAAGGAGATGGCGTCGATAGCCTCACCCATACCGGTCTTCAGCGCTTCCCCGATGAAATACAGGTCCCGGTTGCAGATCACACCGCCGATGATCTCCGCCTCCGGAAACTCCTCCCGGATATAGCCCGCGGTATCGCGGGTGAATTCGCCGAGCTCGCGGGCATTGACCCCGTGCTTCCAGCACCAGATGCCGTCGGGCTCGTTCCAGATCTCAAAGGTATCCACGCGCGTCTTATAATGGCGGATCAGTGCACGGACGTAGTTTTCCCAGCCGATTCGCTGTTCATCGGTAAAAATAGGCGGACATCCGACAGCGCCGAAGACCTCCTCCGCCATGCCTCCGTAGATGCGGTTACCGTAACACAGGCAGATCCAGGGCTTCATTCCCCGGGTGATCAGATTGTCCACCACGCGGTCCAGCCATGCAAAATCATAGACACCCTTTTCGGTCTCGGTCTTCTGCCAGCCCGACTGCAGCCGGACCCATTTGACGCCGATCGCAGCGACTTTATCGTACGCTTTCTCGGGATCAAAAACATCGCGGTCCAGTTTTTCAAACCCGATACCGATCCTTGAATCATGCACATCTTTTGACGTTTTTACAGGCACCTGCCCGATTTTGATCAATCGTTCCATAATGTGCCTCCTTCCTTTCTTCATTGTACACGCGGAATGCGGTTTGTGAAGTACAAAAATCCAAAAAATCACCTTTCGGACAATGACGGAAGAGGAGAAAAACAGCATCAGTTAAAAATATAACAATACTTCAATGAAGTGCAACAAAATGCTTGATTTTTATCAAAAGTCGCGGTACAATATTTTGCGTACGGGTATTGTAAATGAGACAATACAAAAGCTAATATTTCATGGAGGAGTATTAAAATGGCAGTTAAAGTTGCAATTAATGGTTTCGGTCGTATCGGCCGTCTGGCTTTCCGTCAGATGTTCGGCGCAGAAGGTTATGAAGTAGTTGCTATCAACGACTTAACAAAGCCGTCTATGTTAGCACATCTTTTAAAGTATGATACCGCTCAGGGCGGATACTGTGGTAAGATGGGTGAAGGTCTTCACACCGTTACCGCTGATGATGAAGCAGGCACCATCACTGTTGATGGCAAGACCCTGACGATTTACGCTATGCCGAAGGCTGAAGAGCTTCCGTGGGGCGAACTCGGTGTTGATGTTGTTCTTGAGTGCACCGGTTTCTACTGCTCTAAGGAAAAGGCTATGGCTCATGTAAACGCCGGCGCTAAGAAGGTTGTTATCTCTGCTCCGGCTGGTAACGATCTCCCGACCATCGTATACTCTGTAAACGAGAATACCCTGACTGCTGAAGATACCGTTATCTCTGCTGCATCCTGCACCACCAACTGCCTTGCTCCGATGGCTAAGGCTCTTAATGACTACGCTCCGATCCAGTCCGGTATCATGAGCACCATCCACGCTTACACCGGCGACCAGATGATCCTTGACGGCCCGCATCGTAAGGGCGACCTTCGTCGTGCTCGTGCCGGCGCTGCTAACATCGTTCCGAACTCTACCGGCGCTGCAAAGGCAATCGGCCTTGTTATCCCGGCTCTGAACGGCAAGCTCATCGGTTCTGCACAGCGTGTTCCGGTTCCGACCGGTTCTACCACCATCCTTACCGCTGTTGTTAAGGGTGAGAACGTAACCAAGGACGGCATCAATGCAGCTATGAAGGCAGCAGCTTCTGCTTCTTACGGCTACAACGAAGATCCGATCGTTTCTTCTGACGTTATCGGCATGACCTACGGTTCTCTGTTCGATGCTACTCAGACCATGGTTGCTAAGATCGCTGATGATCTGTACGAAGTTCAGGTTGTTTCTTGGTATGACAACGAGAACTCTTACACCTCTCAGATGGTTCGTACCATTAAGTACTTCGCAGAACTTGCATAAAACAATGAGACAAATAGGAAAAGCAGCTGCTTGCAGGTGACTTTTCAAATTTGGCGAATGTAACGCATGAGCAGTGTAGGGTATGCCCGGAACTGCGAAGGCGTCGATGACGGGAGTGCGAAGCACGGAGTCATCGGTTATATGAAAGTGAGAGAGGCTTTCAGCATAAACTTCCTCAGGAAGCTTTATAACGACTCATTAGGGTCCGGCCCACTGTGTTGGACCGGACCCTTTCTTTAATTAATAACCACATTAAAGGAGATATCCATGTTAAAGAAAAATGTAGAAGACCTTGGCAATATCCAGGGCAAGCGTGTACTGGTACGCTGCGACTTCAACGTTCCGCTTAAGTCCGGCGTGATCACCGACGATACCCGTATCGTTGCAGCACTTCCGACCATCAACTACCTGATCGACAACGGCGCAAAGGTCATCCTTTGCTCTCACCTCGGCAAGGTCAAGGAAGGCCCGAACGAGAAGGAATCCTTAGCAGCAGTTGCTGTAAGACTTGCCGAGAAGCTTGGCAAGCCGGTCAACTTCGTTGCTGATTACAACGTTACCGGCGAAGCTGCTACCGCTGCTGTAGCTGCTATGAACGACGGCGATGTTGTTCTTCTTCAGAACACCCGTTTCCGCGGTAAGGAAGAGACCAAGAACGGCGAAGAGTTCTCTAAGGAACTTGCTGAACTTGCTGATCATTATGTATGTGACGCATTCGGTTCTTCTCATCGTGCTCATGCATCTGTTGAAGGTGTTACCAAGTTCATCTCCGCTAAGGGCGGCATCAACGCTGTTGGCTACCTGATGGAGAAGGAAATCAACTTCCTCGGCAATGCAGTTGAGAATCCGGTTCGTCCGTTCGTTGCTATCCTTGGCGGTTCCAAGGTTTCTACCAAGATCTCTGTTATCAACAATCTCCTTGAGAAGGTTGACACTCTGATCATCGGCGGCGGTATGGCTTACACCTTCTTCAAGGCTATGGGCTACGAAGTCGGTCAGTCCTTAGTAGAAGACGAGTTCCTGGACTACTCCAAGGAAATGATCGAAAAGGCTGAAAAGCTCGGCAAGAAGCTGCTTCTTCCGATCGATACCACCATCGCTAAGAACTTCCCGGATCCGATCGATGGACCGATCGAAGTTTCTGTAGTTGATTCCGATAAGATCCCGGCTGACATGCAGGGGCTTGACATCGGCCCGAAGACCGCTCAGCTTTACGCTGACGCTGTTAAGGACGCTAAGACCGTTGTTTGGAACGGACCGATGGGCGTATTCGAGAACCCGACTCTTGCAGCAGGTACTATTGCGGTTGCTAAGGCTCTGGCTGATATCGAAGGCACCACCATCATCGGCGGCGGCGACTCTGCAGCAGCAGTTAACCAGCTTGGTTTTGCTGACAAGATGAGCCACATCTCTACCGGCGGCGGCGCTTCCCTTGAGTACCTTGAAGGTAAGGTCCTTCCGGGCGTTGCAGCAGCTGATGACAAATAATCAGTAAAATAAGTAGTACGGGGCGGGTGTCTTCGGGCGCCCGCCGCGTTTTCATTCAGTAGAAGCGGCTGCCGAAGCGGCGGACCTCTGCTGAAATTCATTTAAAGGAGATTATTATGCGTAAGAAAATTATCGCCGGTAACTGGAAAATGAACATGACTCCGTCTCAGGCAGTAGCACTGTGCGAGACCTTAAAGCCGCTCGTTAAGGATGCTCAGGCAGACGTTGTATTCTGTGTTCCGGCTATCGACATCGTTCCGGTCGTTGCAGCAGTTGAAGGTACTGACATCGCAGTCGGTGCTGAAAACTTCTACATTGAAGACAAGGGTGCTTTCACCGGTGAGATCTCTGCTCCGATGCTCGTTGAAGCAGGCGTTAAGTACATCATCATCGGTCACTCCGAGAGAAGAGATATCTTCGGTGAGAACGATATTCTGATCAACCAAAAGGTCAAGAAGGCATTCGCTTCCGGCCTTACCCCGATCCTTTGCTGCGGCGAGTCTCTTACTCTTCGTAAGAACGGCACCTACAAGGAATGGATCGCACGTCAGATCGCTTGGGATCTTACCGGCATCACCGCTGACCAGGTCAAGGAACTCGTTATTGCGTACGAGCCGATCTGGGCAATCGGTACCGGCGAGACCGCTACTTCCGAGCAGGCTCAGGAAGTTTGCAAGCTGATCCGTGACATCATCGCTGAAATGTATGATACCGATACCGCAGAAAAGGTTCGCATCCAGTACGGCGGTTCCATGAACGCAGCAAATGCAGCTGAGCTTCTGGCTATGCCGGATATCGATGGCGGCCTCATCGGCGGCGCTTCCCTGAAGCCCGATTTCGGTGTTGTAGCTAACGCTGCAAACGCTTAATTAGAAAGGCAAAGCATGAATAAGAGACCTACAGTATTAATAATCCTGGACGGTTACGGTCTGGCAGCTCCCTGCAAGGGCAATGCGATCGCACTTGCAAACACTCCGGTCATGGACAAGCTGATGCGCGAGTATCCCTTTGTTAAGGGTTATGCAAGCGGTATGGCAGTCGGTCTTCCGGACGGCCAGATGGGTAACTCTGAGGTCGGCCATATGAACATGGGTGCCGGCCGCATCGTTTACCAGGATCTTACCCGTATCACCAAAGCCATTCAGGACGGTGATTTCTTTGAGAATGAGGCACTTGTCGGCGCTATGCAGCACTGCAAGGAGAACGGTTCCGCACTTCATATGTTCGGCCTGCTGTCCGATGGCGGTGTCCATAGCCACAACACGCATCTGTATGCGATCCTTGAGATGGCAAAGCGTCAGGGCCTGGAAAAGGTTTATGTGCATTGCTTCCTGGATGGCCGTGATACTCCTCCGGCATCCGGCAAGGACTATGTTGCGGCATTGTGCGATGAAATGAAGAAGATCGGCGTAGGCGAAGTCGCAACCTTAAACGGCCGTTACTACGCTATGGACCGTGATAACAACTATGACCGCGTTCAGAAGGCATATCTTGCACTGACCAAGGGCGAAGGCGCAGAAGGCGATTGCCCGGTTGCTGCAATGCAGGCTTCCTATGACAACGGCGTAACCGATGAATTTGTTCTTCCGACTGTCATCAAAAAGGATGGCCAGCCGGTTGGCATGATCCAGGATCACGATTCCGTTATTTTCTTCAACTTCCGTCCGGATCGCGCACGTGAGATCACCCGTGCATTCTGTGATGACAACTTTGCGGGATTTGAGCGCACCCGTCTTCAGGACCTCACCTTTGTCTGTTTCAAGGACTATGATGAGACCATCCCGAACAAAGAGATTGCTTTCAAGAAGGAAGAACTGACCAATACCTTTGGTGAGTGGCTTGCAGCAAACGGCCTGAAGCAGGCTCGTATCGCCGAGACCGAGAAGTACGCACATGTTACGTTCTTCTTCAACGGCGGTGTGGAAGAGCCGAACGCGAACGAGGACCGTATCCTTGTCAACTCTCCGAAGTATGTTGCAACCTATGATCAGGAGCCGATGATGAGTGCTTACCAGGTAAGTTACCAGCTGACTTCCGCGATCCGTTCCGGCAAGTACGATGTGATCATCGTCAACTTTGCAAATCCGGACATGGTTGGTCATACCGGTGTCATTCCGTCCGTTGTCAAGGCAATCGAAGTCGTTGATGAATGTGTCGGAAAGGCTGTTGACGCAGTGAAGGAAATGGGCGGTCAGCTGTTTATCTGTGCAGACCACGGTAATGCTGACAAACTGGTCGATGAAGAGACCGGTGCTCCGTTCACCGCTCACACCACGAACCCGGTTCCGTTCATTCTCGTGAATGCAGATCCGAAGTACGATCTTCGCGAAGGCGGCTGCCTTGCAGACATCGTACCGACGCTGATCCAGCTGATGGAGATGGAACAGCCGGCAGAAATGACCGGTAAGTCGCTGCTGATCGAAAAGTAAGCGAGATATTGTAGCCCCCGGCTCGAATGAACCGGGGGCTTTTTATACGGATGCAAGTATGTGAAGAATGTTCTTCCGGACTAACGCTGCGTTTTCTGCGCGGCGCAAGCGGCTTTATCGCTCGACTCCTGCGAAAGAGAATCCCCCGACTGATACGGGAAGGGGCGGATCTTGTCGATTTTTACTTGCATATTGTATGAGAATAAGTGATATTCTTATAGTGGCGGAATTGAATTATCAGTGAAGAGAAACGGAAGAAGATCATTTGTAAAACGAATAAGATGATCGGCAGAAAATATGACGGAAACAGCAGGAGGAACACACAATGACGAACATTCTCGGAAGGACCGGATATGAAGTGTCCGCACTCGGTTACGGAACGATGGAACTCGGCAAACTGGACGAGGCCAGCGCAGTTAAGATCCTGAATCAAACGCTCGACGAGGGTATCAATTATATCGATACGTCACCGGAGTATGCGATGGCCGAATATTACATCGGTAAAGCCATTGCCGGAAGAAGAGATGAGTATGTACTGGCAACGAAATGCGGTGATAATATGACCGGCATCGGGCCGTATTACATTTTCGACCGTAAGACGATCCTGGCTAACATTGACGAGAGCCTGCGTCTGATGAAGACCGACCATGTCGATATTCTGCAGCTTCACGGCGTTGTACCGGAGTACTTTAAGGGCGATGAGTTTGAGGATGTGCTGGACTGCCTCCGCGGCATTCGCGATGCCGGCAAGGCACTGCATCTGGGACTTTCCGTCTGCAACAGAGCTCCCGGCGATTTTGGTTTCCCGGCAGGTCACGGCTACAATTCCATCCTGCGTTTTGCTCCGTATCCGGACATTGAAGTGATCCAGATCGTATACGGCGCGATGACGCGTCTCAGCGAAAAGGTCATTCAGGAGGCGAAGGACCGCTATGATACCGGTGTGGTAGCGCGCGGAAGCATCAAGAAATACGACCCGCAGGTGTACACGGAAAGACTCAAAGTGGCCAAACTCTACGAGTTATGCGAAGAGGGTGAAAGCGAAACGGATTTCCTGATCCGCTACACGATGAGTCATCCGGGCGTGGCCGTTTCACTGATCGGTACAAAGAACGTCGAGCATCTGATCGAAAATGCCAAGGTGGGCCGCAAAGAGGCTCTGAGCCCGGAGATCTACGCGGAGGCGAAGAGAAGGCTCAATTTCGTGGGATCCGTGGCGGGGGATGCGGAGCTGGCGTGGCATAAGAAATAATGATTCCAATCAACTGAAGCTGCGTAGATCACCCTTCGCTTTCGAAGTATCCACGCAGCTTCAGTCCGTCTTTGAATACAAAAAACTTCTCTAACGATTTGCTGAATTGTCCGATGACAGAGCCATTGACCAGTGCGCAGAAAATCGTGCCGAGCTTGACACCTTCGAAATGCAGGAAACCAAAGAAAATGAAAGATAAAACGACGGCAGTCAAGCAACTGCAACAATCGTAAACGGTCTTGACTTTGTGGATATTTTTGTTATATTTTCCGGAGAACTCCTTGACGAATAATTCGTAAGCCTCCGGGGCAATGTACGTGTGGAAAAGCAAGGCCACTCCGAGAGAGCAGGCCAGAAGACCGACGATGTAGAAAAGAATACGGCCGAGGAGCGTCGTCATTGGCAGGAGGCCGATCAGGGCCATCATTCCGTCGAGGACAAAGCCGTAGAAGACGGCGGTCACAAAGGAGAAGAGGAAGGTGATCCGGAATTTGCGGAGCACGATTCCGATCAGCACGAGAAGAACCGCCTGCAGACAGTATTCCGCCATGCCGAAGGAAAAGAAAGGCAGATACTGCGAGATCTTGAGATGCAGGATGTAGGCCGGGGCAACGACCATCGACACACCGAAGTTCGCGCGCTCCATAAAGGCTGTTCCGAGTGCCAGGATCAGAATTCCGAAAACGTAGGAGAGTTCCGTGTAAAACGTCTTTTTAGTTGTCATGATATACCTCGTGAAAGCGTAGTTGACGTTTGGTACAGAAACGGCAAAAGATGGGACGCGGCCGTTCGGCGGAGAACCGGAGAGGGCACACGGTAACATTATAACCGAAGAGGGTGAAAAAGCAAGCGGCGGTACACGGAAACGGTCCTTGCACAATTTCGCTCATCATAGTATTCTTGTTTTACAATCATAACCGAAAGGAGATCAGATTCTCATGAAGAAAAGTGATCTTGAAAAATATGCGCGCCTGATTGCAAGAAAGGGCGTGAATGTACAGCCCGGTCAGCAGGTCATCGTGAATGTGGGTGTGCAGGACGCGGAGTTTGGCCGCATGGTCGTGAAGGAATGTTATGCAGCGGGTGCCGCGAAGGTCGATGTAGACTGGAGCGATGACACCATGACCGCTATGCATTATCAGTATGCGGATCAGAAGGCATTATCCGAATTCCCGAAGTGGGAAGCGGAAAAATGGAAATACAAGGCAAAGCATCTGCCGTGTCTGATCTACATCGATTCCTCGGACCCGGATGCGATGAATGCCATCGACCAGGATAAGATGATGGCGGTCCGCCGTGCGCGTTCGCCGAAGATCTGGAAGTTCCGCAAACCGATGGAAGGTCATTATCAGTGGACCATCGTTGCGATGCCGTCCCCGGCCTGGGCAAAGAAGCTTTTCCCGGAGGACACGGAGAAATCCGCGATGGAGAAGCTTTGGAAGGCCATCATGAAAACTGCGCGTCTGGAAGGCGACCTGGTACGGAACTGGGACGCGCATACCAAGTCCCTGGCGGACAAGTGCGCGGCGCTCAATGCACTGCACATCAAGAAACTGAAATACAAGAACAGCCTCGGTACGGACTTTACCGTCGGCCTGATGCCGGAAGCAATCTTCTGCGCCGGCAGTGAGACGACGTTTGAAGGTGTGACGTTCCTGCCCAATATGCCCACGGAAGAGTGCTTCACTTCTCCGGACAACCGGACGGCCGAGGGTGTTGTTATGGCGGCCCTTCCGCTGTCACTGATGGGCAAGGTCGTCAAGGATTTCGGCTTCCGCTTTGAAAAGGGTAAGGTGGTCGAGGTCATCGCCCGTAATGAAGAAGAGAAACAGATGCTGGAGTCCCTGGTTGCCATGGATGAAGGAGCGTCCCGCCTCGGCGAAGTAGCTCTGGTACCGTTTACATCCCCTGTCAATGAGACCGGCCTCCTGTTCTACAACACGCTGTTCGATGAGAATGCAGTGTGCCATCTGGCCATCGGCATGGGCTTCAACGATGTCATCCCGGGCTACGAAAAGATGACGGAAGAGGAACAGGCGGCACTCCCGCTCAACGATTCCTCCGTCCATACCGATTTCATGATCGGCACGGCAGATCTTTCCATCATTTCGGAGAACGAAGACGGAACCGAGACCGTGATCTTTAAGGACGGTACCTGGGCGATCTGATCGGAAGATGCCGGCGGAATCGGTGTCCGGAATCGGTCCGGTTTAATCATTGATCATACAAATTCATCGCGCTGCGCGGATCCCCGGATCCCCGCAGCGTTTCTTTATGTTTTCCCGCACGAATGCAGGCTTTTCGTTGCAACTTTCTGTTTCCTGCGATATAATAAGATGATTATGTCTGCAAATATGCCCTTTTGACAGGACAAGACATTTTGAACCGCTATGTGGAGATCAAACTGAGGCAAGTGATGAAAATTATCGATATTTTACACCTGATCCATGAATATAAAGAATACGATGATGACGAGCAGGAAATCGGCACCGTCCGTGCGCTGAATGATGTGACGCTTTCTCTGGAGGAAGGCTCCTTTACGGTCGTGCTCGGTCATAACGGCTGCGGAAAATCCACGCTCGCCAAGCATCTGAATGCGCTCCTTCTTCCGACGGAGGGCATGGTCTATGTCTGCGGCGATAATACGCGCGAGGAGAAGGAGACCTGGAAGATCCGGAAAAATGCCGGCATGATCTTTCAGAATCCGGACAACCAGATCGTCGGCAATGTAGTGGAAGAGGATGTGGCATTTGGACCGGAAAACATCGGCATTCCGACGGAGACGATGGCGGAACGCGTGACGGAAGCGCTCGAAAAGGTCGGGATGACGGCGTATCGCCTGAATTCACCGAATCAGCTGTCCGGCGGACAGAAGCAGCGCATCGGCATTGCCGGGATGTTGGCTATGCGCCCCAAGGTCATCCTGATGGACGAACCTACCGCTATGCTGGATCCCTCCGGCCGTAAGGAAGTGCTGAAGATCGTGCATGAACTGAACAAGAACGAGGGTATGACGGTCGTCCTGATCACCCATTACATGGAAGAAGCCGTCGATGCCGACCGCGTCATCGTGATGGACGGCGGCGAGCTTGTCATGGACGGCACCCCGCGTGAGATCTTCTCCCGCGTGGACGAACTGAAGGAATACCGTCTGACGGTCCCGCAGGTCACGGAACTGGCCTGGGAACTGAAAAACGCGGGCGTGGATCTTCCGGACGGAATTCTGACCAAGGAAGAATTCGTGGAGGCATTATGCAGCTTACACTGAAATCGGTTTCATACGTATACAACACGGACGCCGTCGAACCGCGCTATGCGGTAAAGGACGTGTCCCTGACACTGAATAAAGGGGAGTTTGTGGGCCTCATCGGTCACACGGGCTCCGGAAAATCCACCCTCGTGCAGTTTCTGGACGGTCTGTTGAAACCGACCTCCGGCCAGGTCCTCTGCGATGGCGAGGATATTTTTGAAAAGGGTTATCCGATCCGTGAGCTTCGCAAGAAGGTCGGACTGGTTTTTCAGTATCCCGAGCATCAGCTGTTCGAATCGGAGATCCTGAAGGACGTCTGCTTTGGCCCCAAGAACATGGGCTGTTCTCCGGAAGAACAGGAGGCGCGCGCAAAGAAGGCCATCGCCCTGGTGGGACTGGATGAGTCGTATTACACAAAGTCGCCCTTTGAACTCTCCGGCGGTGAAAAGCGCCGCGTGGCCATTGCCGGCATTCTGGCGATGGGCCCGGATATCCTGGTACTCGATGAGCCGACTGCCGGCCTCGATCCTGCCGGCCGCGACGAGATCCTGGATCAGGTGGAACGCCTGAATAAGGAAGAGGGCATCGGCGTAGTCCTGGTCTCTCACAGCATGGAGGATGTGGCCGAACGCACCGACCGCATTCTGGTCATGAGCGGCGGCGTCCTTCAGTACGACGACACCCCGCGCAATGTTTTCCGCCACCGGGAGGAGCTTGCGGCCCTCGGACTCGATGTTCCACAGGTGACCGATATCTGCAGCTCGCTTCGCGAAAAGGGCTTTGCCCTTCCGGAGGATATCCTGACCGTCGCCGAAGCAAAAGAAGAAATCTTAAAGGTGCTTAAAAAATCATGATTCGTGACATAACGCTCGGACAGTATTATGCCGCGGATTCCGTCATTCACAAGCTGGATCCGCGTGTAAAACTGGCCTTCACACTTTTATACATCGTATCGCTCTACGTGGGAAACGGCGTCTTTTGCTATGTTTACGCGGCAGCGTTCCTTGCCTTTGTGATCGTGCTTTCCAAAGTCTCGGTCCGCTTTATGGTCAAGGGCCTCCGCAGCATTGTTTTCCTGCTGGTCCTTTCCGCGGCCTTCAACCTGTTCCTGGTCGATGGCAACGTTCTGGTCAAATTCTGGATCATCCGTATCACCGACAAGGGCTTGCAGATGGCAGCGAAAATGGTCATCCGTATGGTCTTTTTGATCATGGGTTCCAGCCTGATGACGCTGACCACCACGCCGAACGACCTGACGGACGGCCTGGAAAAGGGCCTGGGCTTTCTGAAAGTGATCCGTGTCCCGGTCCACGAGATCGGCATGATGATGAGCATTGCGCTTCGTTTCATCCCGATCCTGATCGAGGAGGTCAACAAGATCATGAAAGCGCAGATGGCCCGCGGCGCAGATTTTGAGACCGGTGGTCTGTTCAAGAAGGCCAAGGCCATGGTGCCGCTTCTGATCCCGCTGTTCATTTCGGCATTCCGTCGTGCAAGCGACCTCGCGCTGGCGATGGAAGCGCGCTGCTACCACGGCGGCGACGGCCGCACCAAGCTGCATCCGCTGAAATATCATACAGCGGATTATATCGCCTACGGCATTCTGCTGTTCTATCTCGGCAGCATGATCGCGCTGGGCATTTTAGTGAAATAAGGGTCCCGAAAAGCTGCGAACGCGGATGATATTCGGAAGTCTCAGGCCCGGTATGAGCCTGTCCCATAAGAGAAGGAGCACACGGCATGCGTCGAATACGGCTGACAATTTCATATGACGGCACCAACTATGTGGGTTGGCAGCTGCAGCCCAACGGCGTGGCCATCGAGGAGGTCCTGAACAAGGCACTCTCAAAGCTTCTGAAGGAGGAGATCCAGGTCATCGGCGCAAGCCGAACGGACTCCGGCGTCCACGCGGACGGCAACATCTGCGTGTTCGACACGGAAAGCCGCATTCCGGCGGACAAATTCCGCTTTGCGCTGAACGAATTCCTGCCGCCGAACATCGTCGTGCAGGATTCCGATGAGGTCCCGCTGACCTTTCATCCGCGCAAGGTCAATTCCAGAAAGACTTATGAGTATCGAATCTTAAACCGCAAGCTTCCGCTTCCCAAGGAACGGGACTACTCCTATTTTTACTACTACGACCTGGATGTGGAAAAAATGAAGCGTGCAGCGTCCGTGCTCGTCGGTGAGCATGATTTTAAGAGCTTCTGTTCCATCCGCACCGATGTGGAGGATACGGTCCGCCGCATCTATGAATGCACCGTCCGGAAAGAGGGCGATGTCATCACGATCCGCATCAGCGGCAACGGATTTTTGTACAATATGGTCCGCATCATCGTGGGAACGCTGGTGAAGATCGGCTGCGGCATGATCCCCGAGGAATCCATGAAGGAGATCCTGGAGGCACGCGATCGCGCGAAGGCCGGTCCCCGCGCACCGGCGCAAGGCCTGACGTTAAAGTCCATTTATGAGGAGGAAGAGCTGATCCCGGTAATCGATGAGGAAAACCCGCATTGGTCGTATCTGCTGGATCAGCGCGAGGTTACATCGGCCGGGAAGGCATACATGACGATCCGCTATGTGGACGCACCGGACTATGACCGTCTTCTTTTGCGACTGACAAAACAGCTGTCAAGAAACGGTGCCTCCGCCATCATCATTACCGATGAGACCGGCCGTCTTACAGACGGCATGACGGAAGACTATTTCACGTATCACCTGCTGGAAGATGGTTCGTTTGTGACCCGGGATGAACACCGGGAAAAAGATAAAACGGAGGAATTTGAATGAGAATTTTGATCGTTCGCCACGGCGACCCGGATTATGAGCATGATACATTGACTGAAAAAGGATGGGTAGAAGCAGAGTGTCTTGCGGAAAAAATGAAGAATATCGAAGCAAAGGCATATTATGTTTCTCCGCTCGGCCGCGCAAAGGATACGGCAGCACCTACCCTGAAGGCGGTGGGAAGAGAGGCTGAGGAATGCTGGTGGCTGGAAGAATTCTTCAAACCGCAGATCCATCGGCCGGATATTCCGGACCGTACCACCATCGCATGGGACTGGCTTCCGGCGGACTGGACCGTGTGCCCGGAGCTTTTCGACAAGGATGCATGGAAGGACAATGCTGCTATGAAGGAGGGCAAGGTCGGCGAGGCTGCGGAGAAGGTTTTTGCTGAACTGGATAAGCTGCTTGCGACCCATGGATATGTTCGCGAGGGCGAGGTCTACAAGACCGAGCAGGGGAACTGCGATACCATCGTGTTCTTCTGCCATCTGGGTCTGGAGTGCCTTCTGTTAAGCCACCTCATCGGAACGTCTCCGATGATCTTCTGGCAGGGTTTTGCCTGCGCACCGACTTCCGTGACCACGGTCGTGACGGAGGAGCGCCGTAAGGGCACCGCCTGCTTCCGAATCACGGAGTTCGGTTCCATCGAGCATCTGTATGTAAAGGATGAAAAACCGTCCTTTGCAGGCCGCTTCCGTGAGATCTACGAAAACGACTGGGAGAGACTGGACTGATGTTTACGATTGCGCTGACCAACGTGCTGGTCACGATCTTCTATATCCTTCCCGGTTATCTGGCCCGGAAGCTGAAGCTGGTCAAGGAGACCGAACTCGGTATGGCTTCCGGTATCCTGATCCATATCGGTACACCTTTTCTGATCGCGTCCGCATTTCTTGATATGGACTTTTCCTGGCAGACGCTGGGGGAGATGGGAGTATTCTTCCTGCTTGCGCTATTCCTGCAGGGAGCGTTCCTTTTGATCCTGTGGCTGATCTTCCGTAAGCAGTTCCACAATATCAAGTACCGTTTGTTGTCCATTACGGAACTCGGAAACGTGGGCTTTTTCGGTATTCCGATCATTCGCGCGCTGTTCCCGAACAATCCGGAGACCAGCTGTTACTGCACGATGTACATGATGGCCATGAACGTCATCGCGTTCACCATCGGTATCTATTGCCTGACCGATGACAAGAAGTATATTTCTCCGAGATCCGCAATCATGAACGCGACGACGCTCGGCATCGTATTCGGCATCCCGATGTTCATGTTCGGCGCGAAGGAGGTCTTACCGACGGCGCTTTTGAACGGTATCCGTACCATCGGAAACATCTGCACACCGCTTGCCATGATCATTCTCGGCATCCGTCTGGCCTCGGCACCGGTTTCCGAGATCTTTAAGAATAAGCAAGCCTACCTGGGCGTTATTTTCAAATTGATCGTATATCCGCTTTTTGCCTTTGCGGTCGTTTGTTTTCTGCCGCTTCCCTATTCCCTGAAAGCCACGATCGTCGTTCTTTCATCGGCGCCGTGCGCAGCCATTGTCCTGAGCCTTGCGGAGCTCCATCACGTTGAAAGTAAGATGGCGGCCAATATGTTGATCTTAAGCACGGTTTTGTGCTTCATAACGATTCCCCTTCTGACGCTGCTTCTCCCGCTGATGAAGTAAGGAATTAAAAACAAAAGAAAAGGAGAAACCTATGAGACTTGGTATGAACGGCGGCTTGAAAGCTGCCGGACCGGAGGATTGGGCGCAGAAGATGGCGGACCTCGGCGTACGTGCGGTGGCATTCCCTGTGACGTTTGAGGCGGATCTCAAGACCATCGACGCATACGCGGAGGCGATCCGTGCACGTGATATCGTGATCGCGGAGGTCGGTGCGTGGTGCAACCCGCTCTGTCCGGACAAGGCCATCGCCGAAGCTGCGGAGCATCGCTGCATTGAGCAATTGAAGCTTGCGGACTATCTGGGCGCGAACTGCGCCTGCAACATTACCGGTGCGGACGGCCCCATCTGGGACGGCTGGTATCCGGGCAACTATTCTCCGGCGTTTTATGATAAGATCGTCACCACCACGCAGCGGATCATTGAAAAGGCCGCTCCGAAGAACACCGCATGGTCTCTGGAGCCGATGCCCAACATGATTCCGGCCGGCCCGGATGAGTATTTAAAGCTCATGGAAGATGTGGGCTCCGAGCATCTGAAGGCGCATCTGGATATCATCAACTGGATGAATTCCTTTGACCGCTTCCTTCATCAGCGTGAGTTCATGGACGATGTTTTTGCAAAGATGCACGGCAAGATCGTCAGCTGCCATTTCAAGGATATCATCCTGAAGCAGGAGCTGACCTTCCAGATCGTGGAGGCCCCGGTCGGTGAGGGCATGTTCGACATTGACTATTACGTGAAAAAGGTCAATGAAGAGGATCCGAACCTTCCGCTGATGATCGAGCATCAACCGAACGATGAGGCGTTTATCCGCAGTATGAAATATGTGGCAGAACGCTATCGCAATATCTAAAGGAGTTTTTGAATGAGGGACCTGAAACATCTTTATTACTTTGAACGTCTTCTGGAAGACGCCAACAATGAGCTGATCCGCGATGCTCAGGAGGAAGGCCGGAAGTGCATCGGCACGGTATGCGAAAACGTACCGGAACCGCTGCTGAACCTGGACGGTGTTTTCTCCGCAAGACTTCGCGCTCCGCGTACCGGTTCGATGGAAATGGCCACGTACTACATGACCAGTTTCCTCTGCGAGTACACGAGAGCGCTTCTCGAGCGTGCCATCGAAGGCGGCTATAATTTTACCGACGCACTGATCGCACCGGACGGATGTTCCATGATGAACCGTTGCGTGGAAAACATGGAGCTTCTGAAAACCATGGAGAAGGACGATTTCTTCTACGAGTACATGGAGATTCCGATGAAGTCCAATCAGAACGGTCTGAATCTGTATGTGCTGCAGTGCAAGAATCATATCCTGACGCCGCTTAATAAGCATTTCGGTACGGATATCAGTGATGCCGCCATCCGTAAGGCGGTTGCGGAGCATAACCGTGTCTGTGAGCTGATCCGGGCCATCGGCGATTACCGGAAGAGCGATAAGCCGGCCATCACCGGTTACGAGTTCCATATCATTACGATGGTGACCTATGTTGCACCGAAGGACAAACTGATCCCGATGCTCGAGGAGACCCTGGAGGAACTGAAGACCCGTGAGCCGGACGAAAAGAACGATTACCGCGCGCGCGTGGTGTTCGTAGGATCCGAGGTCGATGACGTGGATATGATCAAGCTCGTCGAAGAGAGCGGTGCGTACGTCTGTGCCGACCGTTTCTGCTACGGTTCCCTGCCGGGACGTCTGCCCATCGTGTTGAACGATGAGGAGGACGCGCTGACGCAGGTGTGCCGCCACTATATGGAAAAGAGCCAGTGCCCGCGTTACATGAACCAGGATAAGATCCAGGAGCGTAAGAAATACATTGCGGACATCGCTGAAGAGTACAATGCGGACGGTATCATTTTTGAGCAGATCAAGTTCTGCGATCCGTGGGCATATGAGCGTATGATGGGCTCTGCGATCTTAAGAGACAAGTATCATTATCCGGTGCTGACCATCGACCGTCCGTATCAGGTCGCGTCTTCCGGTCAGTTGAAGACCCGTGTACAGGCGTTTGTGGAAAGCGTCGAAATCAAGAAGATCAACGGAGGTAGAGCAGAATGAGCAAAGAGATCGGTTCTGAAAGACTTGGTGATCTTTACACCAAGGGACTCGTAAAAAAACGCCGCGAATGGCGCGGTGTAAAGGATACCCTGTACGATTTCTGGCGTTGGCTCGGAATTATGGCGATTCTGGCCAAATTCATCGTTGTACCGCGTAATATCAAGGCGATGTTCCGCTATCGCTGGATGGCGAACTATCTGGCGGTTCCGATGATGATCGATAAGAATACGACCGGTCTGCGCGGCCCGCAGCTTCGTATCGCGCATTTGGAATTTGACCTTGTGGCATCGGACGTTGCAAAGCTTCTCGCAAACCTGTTCAAGGGTGACCGCAATACCGGCAACGACACGGAATTCTCCAAGAAGGTCGTTCTGGAGGACGAAAACGAGATGACCACCTTCATGATGGGCTTCCCGACGTTAATGGGCTTAAGCCGTGAGACGCCGTCCGTTTATGTTTCGGTACTTCTGAACCAGTATGCGGCATGTCATTACATTGACGTGGCGCAGGAGTTCGGCCTTCCGGGCGATGTCTGCCCGATGCCCGAAGCGGAAGCCGGCGTGTCCATCGACGATGACTATCCGGTCCTCGGCGCGTGCGCGGTCCAGTGTAACACGACCTGCGACGGCTCCCTGATGGGCAACGGCGTCATCTCCAACAAGCTCGAGCTGCAGGACGGCATTCCGTGCTTCCAGCTGGCCGCTCCGCTTCGTCACCGCGAGGACGACGTGCAGGAATACGCCGCACAGGAGATCCGCGACTGTATCGCCTTCATCGAAAAGCACACCGGTGCCAAGTGGGACTGGGATTACTATTTTGAGTGCGCAAAACGCGTCAATGAATCCACCCGCCATCGTCAGTTATGGCTTGACATGAGCAAGACCGACTATCCGCAGGTGTTCGGCGGCAACCTCGCGCTGTATACTGAAACCAACTATATGGCCATCTGCGGCAAGATCCAGGATTTTGTGGATACCGACCGTAAGATCACGGCCATCGCCGAGAAGGCCTATGCAGCTAAGAATCCGGTCGTGAAGGAAGTCCGCCACAGAGCGATCATCTGGGGCGTTCAGTCTCATTACTACATGGATTTCCTGGTATGGCTGCAGAACTGCTGGGGCATCATTCCGCTCACCGACATGCTGTCCATGGTTTCCACCCGCATCCTTTCCGAGGATGACAAGGAACAGGCTATCTACGATATGGCATGGCTCAATGAGAACATGATCATGAGAAACCGCACGCACGGCGGCTACAAGGTCCTTCTGGACGAACTGTGGGAGTTCTGCGAGGAATTCCGCGCCGATACCGTCATTCTCTGGGAGCATATGGCATGTAAGGCCCTGGACGGCATGCACGGCATGTTCGAAGAGAAGGCCCGTGAAAAGAACATCCACCTGATCTGGGTCACCCATGATCTGTTTGACCCGCGTATCGTTTCCCGTCAGGGCGTCCGCAACCAGGTCAATCAGTACATGCGTACCGTTTTCCATGAGGAGCCGCTGGATCCGTCACTGGAAGAGATCAATGACGAGAATGCATGGTAAAGGAGGAAGATTCAGATGATGACTTTATTAAAGGTTTTACTGATCATCGCGATCGTAGTCGTAGCGCTGTTCGTGCTTCTGTTCGTGGTATATTTCTTCAACCTCGACATGAAACTGACGGCTGCTCTGTTCCCGCTTTTTGAGAAGCATTACGATAAGATGAAGAGGGATAAGAAGTTATAACTTTTGTGATTGTGTCTTCGGAGGCACCGGATAAAAAAATACAGTAATGAGTAGCTGAAAAAAGAGTTTCGCTACAGCCGGGCAATTTCCGCAAAGGAATACCGGCACAACTTCCTGTCTTTACCTGGTCACGGAAGTGGAGCTTTGAGCATAGCGGGAAGGCATAAAAAAGACCGTGAAGATATTGGATCTTCACGGTCTTTTCATCTTTTATCAGCTTCAAAAAGCCCCTTTATTTCAGTTCGAACTCGACCTTGATATTATTCCTGCCGTACGGCTTTACGGTGCCGTAACCGCCGTTTATCATCGGAATCATGGGCGGTAAGTGGCCCAGATCGCAATCCATAATGACCGGAACATCGTAGTCCCGGAGGATTCCGAGGACGGCTTCGTACTGGTCCAGGCCGATCATCTTCTGACCGTAATTATACGGGCGTCCGATCAGGAAGGCATTCACATGATCGAACCATCCGGCGTGTTTCATTTCCCACAGCGCGCGGCGCATGGAGAAGACGTTCAGGTCGCAGGCCTCCATGAACCAGATGATTCCATCGTCCTTGTAACGCTCACTGAACTTCTTTACCCGGTCAAAGTCGGTACCGACCAGGTTGGCCAGGCAGTCCAGGCAGCCGCCGATCATCCGGCCGGAGATCGGCGTTTTGTCCCAGTTATACGGGACAACGCGGGTGGGCTCCGTCACATTATAGGGCAGGAACGGGGCATCCGGAGAATCGACCTCATGGAGCTCCCATTTCTTGTAACCGTGCACGGTCAGCTTCTTTCCGGAGAGCATGTCAAAGGCATCCTGCACCGCTTCGTGGCGCGGCTCCATTGCGAAGGAACTGACACACGGCGCATAGAATGCCGCGGTATCACACAGCATCGGCAGCAGGAAATTGAAATTCGTGTTATCGGAATAACCCATGTACCACTTGGGCTTTGCACGCCGGATCTTTTTGAAATCCACGTAGTCCAGCGTCTCGCACATCAGCTCGCCGCCGCCCACGGAGATCAGAACATCGTTCTTTTTCGAGCAGTACCACTCGGTCAGCTCGGCGCCGCATTTCTCCGGAGTGTTGGAGATGCCGATGCCCTCACCGGCAAACACATTGGGGCCGAAATCGGACTTGTAGCCCTCCCGCTCGAAGATCTCTACCGCGCGGATGAACTGCGACTTGTACGGCTCGGTCGCGGCACCGAAGGACGGTGCCACATAGCCGATCGTACCGTTTTCTTTTAAAAACTCGGGATAACGCATAATGCCTCCTCAGGCAAGCTTCATATCCGGGATCTCCAGATAGCGGGGACCGTGGTAGGAGCTTGTGGTGCAGACCTCTTTGGAATAGATCATCGTTCCGCGGGACTTATTCATGTCACCGGAGATCGAGAAGCCGGTGACCGGAATCTCCTTCTCACCGTCAAAATAGTAGCCCAGACGGACCTCGCCGCCAAAGTAGCCGGAATTCGGTTCGACCTGGATGCCGGAGAAGACAGCGCAGCGGATGTAGGGCTCTCCGGCCATTTCGTCAAAGGTCCTGGTACCGGGCTGAACGACGGTGACGGGCAGAAGCCCCGCCGGTGCTGCAACGCCCAGATAACTTCCGTAGCGGTGGGAACCGTAACGGCCCACAGCAATACCGTTTTCAACAAGCGGGGTCTCGGTCAGATACACGCCGTCCGCATCGAAATAAGCGGAGCGGAACGCGCCCTTCACGTAGGGCACCTTGGACAGCGTCAGCGGGGTACCGGTGACGGCCTCGCCCTGGACGTTATCGCCGGGTTCGAACTTGTTGGTCTTCATATACTTTGCGGAGTACTCGAGGTCATCCGCGAAATAGTCAAAGAGTTGGCCCGCATCCGCTTCCTGGATGATGACCTTGATGGGGGCCTTGATATCAAGGACATCGTTGAGCGGCTTTGCTTCAAAGCGGGCAGCGGCGATCTTGAGCTCGGTATCGACCTTTTCCGTGATGTCCTCCGGGTCGATGGACTCAAACCGCAGCATATGGTAGATTTCCACTTCTTCGCCGTCCTTTTCCCAGGAGGGGATCAGTTCCACGGCGCCGCCGTAAGAGACGGACTGCATGTCTACGTGATTGGAATTCACGATGCGGCGGGTGGTCTCGGTCAGGAAGATCTCCGTGGCACTTAAGTAACCGTCGGCATAGACATCGGCCTTGAAGACCGCTTCGGACACGATGGCTGCCGCATCCTTCAGCGTCATGGTACGGATGTTGGATCCGCTCTCCGGAATCGATCCGTTTGCCGGCACCGGAAGATCGTAGTACGGATTCAGCGCAAATCCGGCGGCGTAAACATTCTCCTGGATCTTCTCCCGGATATCGTCCCCGGACATGTACGGATAGACGGAGAAGGCGGACGCGCCGCGCTTGTCCCCGGAGTCGGTGAAAACAGTGACATCACAGGTTTCGGTGTCCGTTGCGCGGTTCGTCTCCAGTTTTTTACCGACGTAGAAAAGCTCACTGGAACGGGTGGTCACGGTGCTGATGCTCCATGCGGAGACTTCCTGCATCCCGGAAAGGATGCGCGTTAATTTTTCGATCATGGTGTTCATCCTCCTTAACCCAGCTTGCAGCGGCACTTCAGGTACGGACCGCCGTCACTGACGGCTACCCATTCCTTATAGCCTTTTCCGCAGTGTCCGCAGCCGATGATCTGCCACTCCTCGGAGACCATGGAAATGCTCATCAGAAGGTCCGGCACATAACCGGACATAACGACCGGCGCCACGATCTTACCGGTGAATTCGCCGTTTTTGATCTCGCGGCCGTAGCAAGCCACGCACTGAATGTTCCAGTTCTTCGGGTCCTCCATGCCGTTCGAGGTGTCAAACAGCATGTAACCGTGTTCGATGGACCTGATCATATCCTCCAGCCTGTCCTTGCCCGGCGCGAAATACGTATTGGTCATGCGGGTATAGGCTTTTCTTGACGGATCCTGACGGCGGCCGTTACCGGTCGGTGCGGTGCCAAGCTCCGCGGCACTGACCGCATCGGAAATACCGCGGCGTAAGATACCGTTTTCGATGATCTGCGTATCCTGTGAAAAGACGCCGTCGTCATCGAAGAAATAGCCGACGCACGGGTCGTTCATGAAGCCCGGATCCTGAGCCGCTTCTCCGATGCTCACGGAAGAGAGCTCCGCCGGTACGCGGACACCGGCACCGTCATGCATGCTGACGAGTTCCGATGCGACCGGCTTGTCGATGTAATGGCGCGACTTTGCGCGATGCTTTACAAACATATCCATTTCCACGCCGTGACCGAAGGCTTCATGTGCGATCAGTCCGGTGATGGACGGTGCGGTGATGATATCATAGACGCCCGGCTCGATGAGCTCAGCGGTAAGCAGCTCTTCCGCAAGGGCGGCAAGCTCGCCGGTCTTGCCTTCCATAATGGAAAGTGCGGTCTCCGTGCTGTTTGCCGCAGCGGGAACCATGGCTTCCTGGATGACATCGCCCTCACGGGCCACGGCGATTCCGTACATGGAGCACCAGGAATAGTGCTGGGACAGGTCGCGGTTCGCGGAGATGAACATCGACGAGGTCTCGTAATTTTCCATCATCATGATGACCTGGATCACTTTATCGGAAGCGGCATGGACGCGGTCGCGAAGATCGGTCATGCGGGCAACGAGTTCCTGCACCGTAAGCTTCCGTCCGGCTTCCGGACGCTCGAAGTGCCGCACACAGGGCTCGTCCCGTAAGATGCCGGCATTGACGTGAGTGCTTTCAAGCTCTGCGGAAAGAGTCAGCTCGCGGACGATGCTTTCCTCGATCGAATCAATGCTTTCTTCTGTAATATCTGTGAAAGAATACTCCGAATAGATCTTTCCGTTGTAGACCTTTGCTACGAATCCGCACTGTTTTTCGCGGGTATCCGAAACCGTTGTAGCAGCGGTCGTGACCATGACACGGTTGCCGGCAACCTGTTTGCCGAGAACGGACGCGTAGGTATAACGCTCCTGCAGGCGGCGGACAAGTTCCGCACAGAGATCGTGCCGGGAAGTTAAAAACGTTGAGTACATAATGGACTCCTTTTTGTAGTGATAACAGTACTATAGCACAGTTTTAGGGGGAATGAGAAGAAAAAATCGGGAATGTGTTTTGTGTAAAAAAAAAGTCGAAATATGATTGACATTAGTGGACGCATCTTATATAATATCAGTTGCATTCCTCGATAGCTCAATGGTAGAGCATCCGGCTGTTAACCGGAGGGTTGTAGGTTCGAGCCCTACTCGGGGAGTTTTGAATGTCCAAAAACATTCAATCATGAATTATTTCATGTGCGCCCGTAGCTCAGTTGGATAGAGCATGCGCCTTCTAAGCGCAGGGTCGGGGGTTCGAATCCCTTCGGACGCAT
>DCHF01000038.1:0-4347 GCA_002315555.1 Lachnospiraceae bacterium UBA1759
ACCCGTTTGACGGGTGGTCATGACTGAATAAGCCTAACAATTACGAAAACGTGCAGACGCACATCACACCGGTTGAGCTTGGCGGCCATATTGCCAAGATTATGAAGGTTGAAGAAATGAAGAGCCGGAACGGCAAGGACATGATCAAGGTGTTCATCGACTTTGATCAGCAGGACAACCAGCGAGGATATTTTTCGGACAGATACAAGGCCGACACGCGTGACGACAAAAAATGGCCTTTTAACGCGACGGCATACATCATGGCAGAAGATTCCGACGGAAACTGTTCTCGCAACTTAAAGGCCTTTAATACGGCTTATGAGGAGTCTAACGGAGCGACCATCGTCTGGGGCGACAGCTATGCTGCACAGTTCAATGGCAAGAAGATCGGCGTCGTTTACGGAGAGGAAGAAGACTACTACCGCGACGAGCTCCGGACATCTCGAAAGATCAGATACTTCTGCGATGCATCAAAGGCTCTTGACCAGGAAGTTCCGGCAAAGAAGTTCTACAAGGGAGACATGGGCACCAGCACGACAACCACTTCCGGAGACAATTTCATGGACATTCCGGACGATATGGACGGGCTCCCTTTCAACTAAATCCGGAGGTCGTCATCATCGACACGCGGGAGAAGCCGAAGGCGATCGTCAAGATCCTTGATCACTTCGACGAGAACGGCATCGCGCACATCTCCCGCAAGCTCGATGTAGGCGACTACCAGCTGGAAGGACATCCGGAGATCTCGGTGGACCGAAAGCAGAATCTGATCGAGGTCGTAAACAATGTACAGGAGGATCATGAGCGCTTCAAGCGTGAGCTGCTGCTGGCAAAGGATTCAGGAACGCATTTGGTGATATTGGTAGAACATTCGAACAAAATCAAATGCATCGATGATGTGGCCCGCTGGCAGAATCCACGCATCAGGGTATCGCCTATGGCAATGACCGGCGAGCGCTTGTCTAAGATCATGCGGACAATGGCTGATAAATACGGAATCGAGTGGAGGTTCTGCGACAAGGATCACACCGGTGAGAAAATAATGGAGATATTAAGAGATGGAAAGCTTCCTGTTTTACAAGAATTATGACGACGTCATGCAGATGCTTCCGACGGCAGAGGAAAAGATCGAGTTTTACAACGCGATCAAAAACCGGGGCTTATACGGGGTACCATTTCCGGACACAGACAACAAGGTCATGGCCACTGCTTTTGTGTTCGTTGACAGCCTTATTAAGGCCAATGAACGGAACCGCGCGAACGGCTCAAAGGGTGGCAGACCGAGGAAAACCGAAAAACTAAAAACCACTGGTAAAACCCCGCTTAAACCCAATGTAAATGTTAATGATAATGTTAATGATAATGTAAATGACAATGTCAATTCAAATGACAATGTCAATTACAATGACAGGACGGACGCTGCCGGTCGACCTTCGGCTGGAGCCACGGTCTCCGGTGCGCCGCCTGTGAAGTTCGAGCGCTTATGGGAAAAGGACGGATAAAGTGTGATAATGCGTTCAATGCAATTTCCGTAATTGATGGAGAAAAAACAGCATTCAATGCCGGAATCCACGGAATGTATGCTCGGAAAGTTTTTTCAGGAAGTCAGGTCAAAATATATGACGAAGCTGACACAAGCAGCACAGAAGCAAAGGTCATCGTGGACAAATATGGAGTGAATTTCGGAAGCTCATCAGGAGAATATACTGTATACACATATCCTGCGAGTGGTCTGTTTAACATCTACTTTGACGATGACACGGCAACACTATCGCATTACTACACATTTAAAGCGACAGGAAGAGGCTATTGGGATGCAATAGCATTCATAAGAATGAACGGTGTTGGTACTGGTGTTTATGGTTTCCATTGTGCCGGAGGAACATTGTCGTCCATTGCTACAGTATTCGGCAACACCGGCATTCCGACAAAACTGACAGCATCATACACATCAAGCACAGGTGTTTTTTCATTGAGTGCATCAAGCTCAAGCAATACTTTCAAGTGTACCTTAATCGGTGCTTGGTTATAAGGAGAACTATGGCAGAAACTATTATTGCCGCTTTAATTGCGGCGGCGGCATCACTTGCCGTTTCAATTATCACTAATGCGGCCGCTAACAGCAAAAACCGAGCATTGATCGAGTACAAGCTGACGGAATTGCAGAAGACAGTTGACAAGCACAACAACTTGGTCGAGCGAATGTACAAGGTGGAGGAGATCACAACATTACAGACCGAGCAGATCAAGGTCGCAAATCACCGCATTGATGACCTTGAAAAGAAGGTATAAGGAAAACAATGAAAGATTGGATGGAAAGAGCATTAAAGACATTCGTTCAGGCCTTTTTTGGTGTTCTTGTGCCGGAACTGTGCCTGATACTGAACGGAGGCTTGCCGGAGGACTTCACGGCTTGGCAGGCTGTTCTTGTGCCGCTGCTGACCTCTGCATTGGCTGCCGGTATTTCAGCGGCTTGGAACATCGTGCTGGAGCATCTCAAGGAGGAGTAAATGAGCATTTCGATTAAACTTGCAGAGGCAGCGCATTGCGAACATCAGGGTTCCTATGGGTACGAATCAAACCATCAGGTCGGTCGGCAGATCGATGATGAGCTTCGTTTCATTGATTACTACAACAAGCCTTGGAAGTATGTGTTCCGTTCGACCGACTTGAATGTTGCGAATGCGATTGCAATTAGAATGGAACAGGCCGTTCGCAACACGAACATCGGTTATGGACAGCCTACAAGAAAAGGCTACTATGAGCAGATCATGAAAGATCCAGATCCGAGCCACATCAAGGTCAAGTGTGATTGCGATTGTTCGTCACTCGTCAACACGAACGCACTTATCTCTTGGATTTGCATTGGAAGGAATCCTCCGATGTCAGGCCTTGAGGTCACCGCAAATATGCCTTCTGTATATAAGGCACCTTCTATGGCTCCGTACTTCACCGATGTGACCAGCACCATCGACCTTGCATCAGGAAAAGGCCTGAAGAGAGGTGACATCCTTGTCACTCCGTTTGAGCATACGGCTGTTGTTGTAGAATACAAAGAAGTTACTTCGGCAAAGGTCGGAACTGTCACCACAGACCTTTATCTTCGCAAAGGTGCCGGTGCTTTATATGGTGCCATTGCTGTTATGAAGAAGGGCAGTACAGTCACGATCCTGGAAGACGCAAAGACGCTTACAGGAGCGAAGTGGTACAAGGTAAGTTATAACAACCAGGTCGGTTACTGTTCGGCCAAGTATATCCAGTAAATGAAACCCCGGAGGCATTATCGCTTCCGGGGCATTTTTATTTTCTTATCATTCAGTGCATCGAGAGGAGAGTGCTTTTGGAAATCCTCTATGATGTCCCTGTCAAAAATCTTGGTGTAGTGCTTTGTCATGTCAAGAGTGCTGTGGCCGAGGAGCTTCTGCAGTTTGAAGGCATCGCCTCCGCATTCCACAAGGTACATTCTCGCGAAAGTGTGCCGGTATTTGTGAAGTCCGGTCCTATCAACACCGCACCTCTTATTATACCTGTTCATTGCGGTCCTAAGTGCTGACTCGCTCATCTGCGTGGTCCCGTCCAATTCAGGGAAAAGCCAGTCGGATCCATTCCCTCCTCGAAGGTTCATATATTCGCAAAGCACTTTTTCAAGAGAATCATTCAGCGGTATAGTGATGGCCTTCCTGCTCTTTGTGTGCCGGATGAAGATCGCGTGATCATCGAGATGCACATCCCTATTCTGTATCATACGGATCGTACCGGCACGGCATCCGTCATTTACCAGCAGATTCACGATCGCCCACGCACGCATATCAGCAAAGGTGCAGGTCTTCCTGTTTGGGTGCTTTAACAGCCTTTTAAGCTCGTCGAAGGTGTACAACTCAGGAACGGACTCCTCTCCCTTAAACAGGGCAATTTCGACGTCACACAGGCCGACTTCTCGGCACCAGTTAAAGAAACTCTTGAAGGTTGCAGAATAGCTCCTTATGGAATTTCGAGATAGATCTGATGCGGACATCTTGGCGAACACGCGCTTCATTGTGGATGTCGTTATTAAGTCCAGAATGGTCTCATCATCGATGTATTTTGTCACAGCATTGAAGTGGCTGATATACGTTTCAAGCGTCTTCTCTGCGCATCCGGACGCGCGCTTCGAAAGTATGAATCCGCCGAACGCCTCACCGAGCGTCTGATCTCTCATTGTCAATTTTCTTTTCATTTCTCGAACTCCTGAATCCTCGTTTTTTTGAAAAATTCAAGCGCTCTCATTTTGACCAATAAAAAACGCCAGAACCCTTGCAGATCCTGGCTTTATGACACTTTTGAATCGGAGCGACAAGAATCGAACTT
>DCHF01000038.1:4418-11638 GCA_002315555.1 Lachnospiraceae bacterium UBA1759
ACCAAACTGAGCCACGCCCCGAAACAAACGATATTATAACAGATGAAAACGTAATTGTAAAGCACAAATAATACATCTTGTATGGCATGGATAATCGTGCTATGCTGATTTTAACAAGCCAAGACCGGGGCGCGTTCGGAGTTCTTAAGCGACCGGTTCCGAAAAAGAAAGACACAACAGGAGGACAGCAAATGGTTCGTATCGCAATGATCGGATGCGGTGATATTTCAGGCATCTATTTGAAGAACCTGACCGGAACGTTTAAGGAGGTCGAGATCATCGGCGTCTGTGACCTGATTCCGGAGAGAGCGGAAAAGGCGGCGGCTTATATCAATGAGCAGATCGCGAACGGGGTGAAGAAAAGCGCACCGAAGATCTACAAGGATATGTATGAGGCGTTTCGGGATCCGGACGTTCAGGTCGTACTGAACATCACCCGCCCCTATGAGCATTTTGAGGTAACAAAGAATGCGCTTCTTGCGGGAAAGAGCGTTTATTCCGAGAAGCCGCTCGGTATCAGCATGGATGAGGCGGCGGAACTCATCGCCATCGCGGAAGAGAAAGGGTTGTATCTGGGCGGTGCGCCGGATACCTTTATGGGGGCCGGCATTCAGACCTGCCGTAAGCTGATCGATGACGGAGTCATCGGCGATGTCATCGGCGCAAATGTCGCCATGATCTGCCACGGCCACGAGACCTGGCACCATGACCCGGAATTCTATTACAAGGCCGGCGGCGGCCCTATGCTGGATATGGGCCCGTATTATGTAACGGCGCTGGTCAATCTGCTCGGTGAAGCAAAAGCGCTGACCGGCATGACCAAGAAGAGCTTTGATACCCGCATCATTTCCTCAAAGGAACACTGCGGTGAGATCATTGACGTTGATGTGGATACGTATCTGATGGGCAACATTCTGTTCTCAAACGGTGCCATTGCATCCATCTTCACCACGTTTGACGTATTCTACAAGAAACAGGACTCCTTTGAAGTCTACGGTACCAAGGGTACGATGGTCGTTCCGGACCCGAACACCTTTGGCGGTCCGATCCTCGTCTACCGTCCGGAAGACGATATCCCCGGCCCGCAGGTCGATCCGGCGCTCCTCGGACAGCGTCCGGGCCCGTACAAGGCTTACAAGGAAATGCCGTTAATGTTCGACTATGCCGAGAATTCGCGCGGCCTCGGTCTCGCGGACATGTGTAAGGCCATGGAAGAAGGCCGTGACTGGAGAGCGAACTATCGCCAGCAGCGCCACGTCCTTGAGATCATGACCGGCATCACCAAGGCTTCCGAAAGCGGCAAGTTCTACGAAATGACATCTAAATTTGAGCGTGCAGACGCTATGAAGAACAATCCGCTGCACGGCATCATGGACTAAAGGAGGATAATAAAATGCAGGTAGCATATACCGGTTGGACCTGGATCAAATCAGGTGACAGAGATCTCGCGGTTCGTCAGCTCGAGGATTCTTTCCGCGACTGTAAGTACATCGGCTATGATCACGTGGAGAATTTCGCGTTCATTTCGGATTATTTTGAAGATCCGTCCGAGTTAAAGGCCATTGTTGATAAGTATGATCTGGATCTTTGCAATCTGTACGGCCATTTTATGTTCGATGCGGAAGCGGAGATCGCAAAGGCTAAGAAGCAGATCGATTTCCTGGCGGGCGTAGGCGGCCGCTGGTTCAACTGTCAGAACGGCGGTTTTGGTGACGACGGTCCCCGTGAGCGTCCGACGGATCCGGAGAAGCTGGATGTTATGTGTTATATCGCCAACACCCTGGGTGAGTATGCGATCGGTAAGGGCGTAAAGCTCTGCTTCCATCCGCACTATGGCACTTGTGTGTTCAACGAGTCCGACATTGATTATTTTGCAGAGCACACGAATCCGGAATATGTTTATTTCTGTGTCGATACCGCACATACCACCGTTGCGGGCATGGATCCGGAAGCGCTGATCCGGAAGCTCGGCAAGCGTATTGCATACATGCACTTAAAGGACGTTGACACCTATGCACTGAGAACCGCTGAGGGTCCGCAGAAGATGGCGGCTTTCCGTACGCTCGGTCACGGCACCGTAAACTTTCCGGCAGTCAAGGCTGCACTGGAAGAGGTCGGCTATGACGGCATTCTGTGCGTTGAACTGGACAATCCGAAGATCTCCAACTATCACGCTGCGGAAGTTTCCAGAACCTTCTTAAGAGACGTACTGGATCTGTAATAAGGAATTCTTGTTGAAACAGGCATAATAAAAGACCGGGTCTGATGATATACGGCCCTTCACCGGTTGTACGGTAGAGGCGGGATATCGAACGGACCCGGTCTTATTTGTATGGCTTTTAGGGATTATGTGTCCTGCGGTCAGATCGCAAAATCCCCGTTACGGAAGATGGCATGCTCTGTGCCGTCTCCGTCGATGCCGGTGATCTCCATGTCCGGCGTACCCATCATGAAGTCCACGTGGATCGTGGCGTCGTTGAAGGTGTAAACATCGGAGGGCTCCGGTGTCTTCTGCGCGAGGCCGCGGCCAAGCGCCAGGTGGCAGCTTGCGTTTTCGTCGATCAGGGTGGTGAAGTACACGATGCCGCTTAAGGAGATCGGAGAGTGGTATTCGACCAGCGCGCATTCACCGAGGTAACCGGAGTTTTCATCGGTGGCGATCAGGTTCTCCAGCATTTCTTTGCCGGCATCCGCGAGGACTTCCACGACCTTGCCGTTTTCAAAACGGAAACCGAAGTTGTCCACGGTCTTTCCGCCCAGGACCAATGGGCGTGAGGCGTAGACCACGCCGTTCGTACCGAATTTCTCCGGGGTAGTGCAGATCTCCTCGGACGGAATGTTCGGGGTAAAGCGGATGAAGTCCTTGGGAAGCTTGCTGTCGTCGAAACCGAAGGTCGACCACGGCGTCAGCTCCACATACAGGTCGGTGCCGTTGGACGCCGTATAGTGCAGTTTTTTGAGCTTCAGGGCGTCGATCCGTCTTCCGCGTGCCCTGCGGAGCGCCTGTGCATCGGCCCAGGCCTTGACTACATCGTTATCCTCGGTCACATAGCTCAACTTGCAGGTCAGATTCCAGAGCTCATCCAGGTTGTTTTCGCGACCGGGCAGGATGTGATCCGCCCATTCCTGCGTCGGGATCATAGCGATCAGCCACTGGCAGTGATACTTTCGGGATGCTGCGCGCATGATGTTCCGCACTCCGTCGATGTAATTGAATACCGCGCTGGCCTTATCCTCCGGAAGGTCCGCCATGACGCTCGGATTCACGCTTTCCAGACGGACGTAGCAGGCGCCGCGGTCCAGATACCAGTTATAGAAGTCGCGCTCTGGATCATCGATGGCTGCCATTTTCTCCGCGGATACATAAGAGGCGCGTACCTTGAGCGCCGCGGTGTCCAGATAGCGGACGATGACATTTCCCGCCCCGAGCTTATAGCATTCCTCGATAAAGACCGGCAGGAAATCCTTTCCTTCAACAGCTGCCTCCACGAGAACAGTCTGTCCCTTCTGTACATTGAGCCCCACGCGTGCGAGTGTGTAAGCGTATTTGTGTTTCATTTCGGAACTGAACATTCGAACCTCCGTATGATCGATTTTTCTTTCATTCAGTATAACACAGAACACGCCGTAAGACTGCAAAAACTTATTAAAAAAGTTGTTGACACAAAAAAAATGTTGTGGTAGAGTGATAGGTGCACTATTGTGCGTAATAGGGCGTACTATGCTCAAAAATAGGCATAGAGCCCCGGGTAAATACTTGATTTTTTTCACTTTTGATAAAGATCAGGCGTACACATTAAGTGAATAGGAGTGAACGTCAATGGAAAAAAACAGAATCCATCCAGTCAAATCCGGTAAGAATACTCGTATGAGTTTTTCCCGCCAGAAAGATGTCTTGGAAATGCCGAACCTCATTGAAGTACAGAAAGATTCTTACGAATGGTTCCTCAATGAAGGTCTGAAAGAAGTATTCGAAGACATTTCACCCATCGGTGAAAATTTCAGCCAGCTGTCGCTGGAGTTTGGCGAGTTCCGGCTCTGCAAAGATGAGATCAAGTATACGATAGAAGAATGCAAGGAGAGAGATGCGACCTACGCCGCACCCCTCAAGGTTACCGTGCGTCTTTATAATAAAGTAAACGGAGAAATCAAGGACCATGAGATCTTCATGGGCGACCTTCCTCTGATGACCGATACCGGCTCTTTCGTCATCAACGGCGCAGAGCGTGTCATCGTCAGCCAGATCGTTCGTTCTCCGGGCATCTACTTTGACATCGACCACGATAAGATCGGTAAAGAGCTGTACACCAGCCAGATCATCCCGAACCGCGGTGCCTGGCTTGAGTATGAGACCGACTCCAACGATATTTTCTACGTACGCGTAGACCGTATCGGCAAGGTCCCGGTCACCGTTCTCGTTCGTGCACTTGGCTACGGTTCCAACCAGGAGATCTTAGACCTCCTCGGCGAAGAAGAGAAGATCACCGCAACTCTTGCAAAGGACAAGACCCGCAACTATTCAGAGGGTATGCTTGAACTCTACAAGAAGATCCGTCCGGGCGAGCCGCTTTCTTTAGACAGCGCGGAAAGCCTGATCAACGGTATGCTCTTCGATGCAAGACGCTATGATCTTGCGCACGTGGGCCGTTATAAGTTCAACAAGAAGCTGAACTTCCGTTACCGTCTGTCCGGTCAGGAACTGGCTGAAGATGTTGTTGATCCGTCTACCGGCGAGATCATCGCAGAAGCAGGCACCGTTCCGGATCGCGGTCTGGCTCAGAAGATCCAGAACACCGGTATCGAATATGTTATGGTCAAGGCTGAAGACGACAAGATCGTCAAGGTCATTTCAAGCCGTATGGTCGAAGCCGATGAATACCTTCCCTTTGCTCCGGAAGAAGCGGGCATCAAGGAAATGGTATACTATCCGGTACTGAAGGAGATCCTGGAGCAGGACCTCAATGAGGAAGACCTGAAGGCAGAGATCAAAAAGCGTATCCGTGATCTGGTTCCGATCCATATCATCAAGGAAGAGATCATCGCCTCCATCAGCTACCTGCTCGGTCTTGAGCACGGTATCGGCAAGAAGGACGACATCGACCATTTAGGCAACCGTCGTATCCGTGCCGTAGGCGAACTGCTTCAGAACCAGTACCGCATCGGTATGTCCCGTATGGAGCGCGTGGTTCGCGAGCGTATGGCGACTCAGGACATGGAGGGCGTTACCCCGCAGTCTCTGATCAACATCAAGCCCGTTACCGCAGCCGTCAAGGAATTCTTCGGTTCATCCCAGCTGTCTCAGTTCATGGACCAGAACAACCCGTTGTCGGAACTGACTCATAAGAGACGTCTTTCCGCACTCGGCCCGGGCGGTCTGTCCCGTGAGCGTGCAGGTTTCGAAGTACGTGATATTCACTATACCCATTACGGACGCATGTGCCCGATCGAGACTCCTGAAGGACCGAACATCGGTCTGATCAACTCGCTGGCATCCTTCGCCCGTGTCAATAAATACGGCTTCATTGAAGCTCCGTACCGTGTTGTCGATAAGACCGACCCGAAGAATCCGCGCGTAACGAACGATGTTGTTTATGTTACCGCCGATGAAGAGGACGATTTCATCGTCGCACAGGCAAACGAGCCCATCGATGAGGAAGGCTACTTCATTCATTCGCAGGTTTCCGGTCGTTTCCGTGATGAGATCACCGAATTCGACAAGACCCGCATTGACATGATGGACGTATCTCCGCGTATGGTCTTCTCCATCGCAACGTCCATGATCCCGTTCCTTTCAAACGACGATGCAAACCGTGCCCTCATGGGTTCCAACATGCAGCGTCAGGCCGTTCCGCTTATGCTGACCGAGGCTCCGGTCGTTGATACCGGCCTGTCTGACAAGGTCGCAGTCGACTCCGGCGTATGCCAGGTCGCTCGCGAGCCCGGTGTTGTTGAGCGTTCCGCTTCCGATGAGATCATCATCCGCAACGATGATGGCAATCGTGAGATCTACAAGCTGACCAAGTTTGCCCGTTCAAACCAGTCCAACTCTTACAACCAGAAGCCCATCGTTGTAAAGGGCGAGCACGTTGAAAAGGGTCAGGTCATTGCCGACGGTCCGTCCACCTACAACGGTGAGCTGGCACTCGGTAAGAACCCGCTGATCGGTTTCATGAACTGGGAAGGCTACAACTTCGAGGATGCTGTCCTGATTTCGGAGCGCCTCGTTGAAGATGATGTATACACCTCCATTCATATTGAAGAATATGAAGTAGAGGCTCGTGATACCAAGCTCGGACCGGAAGAGATCACCCGTGATGTCCCCGGTGTCGGCGACGATGCACTGAAGGATCTGGACGAGAACGGTATTATCCGTATCGGTGCCGAGGTCCGTGCCGGTGATATCCTCGTCGGTAAGGTCACCCCGAAGGGCGAGACCGAGCTGAATGCGGAAGAGCGCCTGCTGCGCGCGATCTTCGGTGAAAAGGCCCGCGAAGTACGTGATACCTCTCTGAAGGTTCCGCACGGCGCATACGGTATCATCGTTGATGCAAAGGTATTCACCCGTGAGAACAACGAAGAGCTGGCTCCGGGCGTATCCAAGAGCGTCCGCATCTACATTGCACAGAAGAGAAAGCTGTCCGTCGGCGATAAGATGGCCGGTCGTCATGGTAACAAGGGTGTCGTTTCGCGCGTACTCCCGGTTGAAGACATGCCGTTCCTGCCGAATGGCCGCCCGCTTGACATCGTACTGAACCCGTTAGGCGTTCCGTCACGTATGAACATCGGACAGATCCTTGAGATCCACCTTTCACTTGCTGCAAGAGCACTTGGTTTTGACGTCTCCACGCCGATCTTTGACGGTGCATCCGAGATGGATATCCAGGACCTGCTTGCAATGGCAAATGACTATGTCAACACCGAGTGGGATGAGTTCAAGGAAAAATATGAAGGTCTTGTCCTCCCGGATGTTATGACCTACCTTGGCGATCACCTGGAGCATCGTGCCCTTTGGAAGGATGTTCCGATCACCAGAGACGGTAAGGTCCAGCTTCGCGACGGTCGTACCGGTGAGCCGTTTGACGCTCCGGTAACCATCGGCCACATGCATTATCTGAAGCTGCATCACCTGGTCGACGATAAGATCCATGCACGTTCTACCGGTCCTTACTCACTTGTTACGCAGCAGCCTCTGGGTGGTAAAGCTCAGTTCGGCGGCCAGC
>DCHF01000038.1:11670-14869 GCA_002315555.1 Lachnospiraceae bacterium UBA1759
TGGAAGTTTGGGCTCTTGAGGCTTACGGCGCAGCTTACACGCTGCAGGAGATCCTGACCGTCAAGTCCGATGATGTCGTCGGCCGTGTCAAGACCTATGAAGCCATCATCAAGGGTGAGAACATTCCGAAGGCCGGCATTCCGGAATCCTTCAAGGTCCTTATTAAGGAACTGCAGTCTCTGGCTCTGGATGTGCGTATTCTTCGCGATGACAATACCGAAGTCGAGATCGGCGAGAGCGTAGATTACGGCAACACCGATTTCAATTCCATCATGAATGAAGATTCCCGTCACTACGACCGGAAGGAGTTCGGCGCATACGGTTACGCCGAGCAGGAAATCAGAGATGGTGAGTTCCAGGATGTAGAAGTCGAAGAGATCTCCGACGATGCATTCATGGATGACAGCATTGACGAGTAAGAAGGGAGAAGCATTTATGGCAGAAACAACGAATGAAACCTACGAACCGATTTCTTTTGATGCAATCAAGATCGGCCTGGCTTCACCTGAAAAGATCAGGGAATGGTCCCACGGCGCGGTAACCAAGCCGGAAACCATTAACTACAGAACCTTAAAGCCGGAAAAGGACGGCCTGTTCTGCGAGCGTATCTTCGGACCCAGCAAGGACTGGGAGTGCCATTGCGGCAAGTACAAGAAGATCCGTTACAAGGGCGTCATCTGCGACCGCTGCGGCGTTGAAGTTACCAAGGCTTCCGTTCGTCGTGAGCGCATGGGTCACATCGACCTGGCAACTCCGGTCTCTCATATCTGGTACTTCAAGGGCATTCCGAGCCGCTTAGGCCTGGCTCTGGACATTGCTCCGCGTACCCTTGACAAGGTATTATACTTTGCATCCTACATCGTACTCGATCCGGGTACCACGAACCTGACCTACAAGCAGTGCCTGTCAGAGAAGGAATATCGTGATGCGGTAGAAGAGTTTGGTGCAGATTCCTTCCGTGCCGGCATGGGCGCCGAATCCATTAAGGAACTCTTAATGCAGATCGACGTCGAGAAGGAATCGGCAGAACTTCGTGAGGAGCTGCTCGCATCCGCAGGCCAGAAGCGTTCCAAGCTCATTAAGCGCGTGGAGGTTATGGATGCACTTCTGAACTCCGGCAACAAGCCTGAGTGGATGATCCTGGATGCAATCCCGGTTATCCCGCCGGATCTCCGTCCGATGGTACAGCTGGACGGCGGTCGTTTCGCAACGTCCGACCTGAACGATCTGTATCGTCGTATTATCAACAGAAACAACCGTCTGGCGCGCCTGTTAGAGCTCGGCGCTCCGGAGATCATCGTCCGTAACGAAAAGCGTATGCTGCAGGAAGCTGTTGATGCGCTGATCGATAACGGTCGCCGCGGCCGCCCGGTTACCGGTGCCGGCAACAGAGCACTGAAGTCTCTGTCCGACATGTTAAAGGGTAAGCAGGGCCGTTTCCGTCAGAACCTTCTCGGTAAGCGTGTCGACTATTCCGGTCGTTCCGTTATCGTCGTCGGTCCGGAACTGAAGATCTATCAGTGCGGTCTGCCGAAGGAAATGGCAATCGAACTGTTCAAGCCCTTCGTAATGAAGGAACTTTTTTCCCGCGGTATTGCTCACAATATTAAGGCAGCAAAGAAGATGGTAGAGCGTCTGGAGGATTCCGTTTGGGATATCCTGGAGGACGTGATCCACGAGCATCCGGTCATGCTGAACCGTGCTCCCACACTGCATCGTCTGGGTATCCAGGCATTCGAGCCGATCCTTGTTGAAGGTAAGGCAATCAAGCTTCATCCGCTTGTTTGTACCGCATTCAACGCCGACTTCGATGGTGACCAGATGGCAGTACATCTTCCGCTTTCCGAAGAAGCACAGGCGGAGTGCCGCTTCCTTCTTCTGTCTCCGAACAACCTGTTAAAGCCGTCTGAAGGCGGTCTGGTAGCCGTTCCGTATCAGGATATGGTACTCGGTGTCTTCTATCTGACGCAGGTTCGTGAAGGTGCAAAGGGCGAGGGCAACATCTACAAGAGCATGGACGAAGCCATCCTTGCAATGGAGAACGGTTATCTCGATCTTCATGCAAAGATCAAGGTTCGTGTTTCCAAAGAAGTGAACGGTGAAATGTGCACCGGTATTGTTGAGACCTCCCTTGGCCGACTGATCTTCAACCAGGTCATCCCGCAGGATATCGGTTATGTCGATCGTACAAAGAAGGCCAACCGTCTTCTTCCGGAAGTTGACTTCCTGGTAGACAAGAACAAAGTTAAAGAGATCCTGGAAATGGTCATCAATACTCACGGTCAGGAAAAGACCGCGGAGGTACTGGATGAGATCAAGTCCATGGGTTACAAGTATTCAACCAGAGCAGCTATGACCGTATCCATCAGCGACATGGTGGTGCCGCCGCAGAAGGATGAACTCATTGCCAATGCAAACAAGCAGGTAGAGCGCATCTCCAGAAATTACAAGCGTGGTCTTATTTCTGACAGCGAGCGTTATCGTGAAGTCATCGCTACCTGGAAGGATGTCGATAACAAGCTGACCGACAGTATTTACCCGGCACTTGGCCAGTACAACAACATCTACATGATGGCTGTATCCGGCGCCCGTGGTAATAAGTCTCAGATCAAGCAGCTGGTAGGCTGGCGTGGTCTTATGGCGGATACTACCGGTCATACCATCGAACTTCCGATCACCTCCTCACTGCACGGCGGTCTGAACGTACTGGAGTACTTCATTTCAGCACACGGTTCACGTAAGGGTATGTCCGATACCGCACTTCGTACCGCAGACTCCGGTTACTTAACCAGACGTCTGGTCGATGTCTCTCAGGATATCATCATTCGTGAAGAAGACTGTGCAAAGGGCGGCAAGATCCCTTACATGGAGATCACCGCTTTCAAGGATGGCGGCGAAGTCATCGAGTCCCTGGGTGAGCGTCTTGTAGGACGCTTCATCGCAGAAGATATTGTTGATCCGGAGACCGGCGAAGTCGTTATTACGTGCAACAATATGATGACCCCCAGAATCGCTAAGCAGGTCATCAAGGTTCTGGACAAGCAGGGCAGAGACTCCGTTAAGATCAGAAACAACTTAAGCTGTAAGTCCCATCTGGGTGTTTGTGCAAAGTGCTACGGCGCGAACATGGCATCCGGTGAGCCGGTACAGGTCGGTGAGTCTGTCGGTATCATTGCCGCACAGTCCATCGGTGAGCCCG
>DCHF01000038.1:14875-21619 GCA_002315555.1 Lachnospiraceae bacterium UBA1759
CCGGTACCCAGCTGACCATGAGAACGTTCCATACCGGCGGTGTTGCAGGCGGTGATATCACCCAGGGTCTTCCCCGTGTCGAGGAGCTGTTCGAAGCCCGTACCCCGAAGGGTATGGCAACCATCACTGAGATCAGTGGTGAAGTAATGATCCGTGACAATAAGAAGAAGCGTGAAGTTGTTGTAACCAATAACGAGACCGGTGAGTCTAAGACTTACCTTGTCACATTTGGTTCTCAGCTGGCTAAGAAGAATGGCCGTGACTTGGAGACCGGCGACATGCTCGAAGCCGGTGAGCGTATTACCGAAGGTTCCATCAACCCGCATGATATCCTGCGTATCAACGGTTTAAGAGCCGTACAGGATTACATGCTTCATGAAGTTCAGCGTCCGTATCGTTTACAGGGTGTAGAAATCAATGATAAGCACATTGAGATCATCGTCCGTTCAATGTTAAAGAAGGTACGCGTTGAAGAATGCGGCGATGCCGATGTTCTTCCGGGTATTACAATGGATGTCCTTCTGTTCAATGAAATGAACGAAAAGCTTGTAGAAGAAGGCAAGGAACCGGCTCAGGGTACTCAGATCATGCTGGGTATCACGAAGGCTTCTCTGGCAACAGATTCCTTCCTGTCTGCAGCATCATTCCAGGAGACAACGAAGGTGCTGACTGATGCAGCAATCAATGGTAAGGTAGACCACCTGGTTGGCCTTAAGGAAAATGTCCAGATCGGTAATCTGATTCCTGCCGGTACCGGTATGAAGAAGTACAGAGATATGAAGCTGGACTCCGATGCCCGTTTCGAAGAGGAAATGGCAGAGAAAGCTTCCAGATTTGATGAAGTCATGGAAGCGGTCGCAGTATCCCGCGAGATGGAAGAAGAGGTGATCGAGACGGAAGAAATCGTTGAGACCACTGAGGACATCATTGAAGAATAATCTGAAACGCATGTAAATGCGGATCGGTGAAAAGGCCGGGGAGGAAACTCTCCGGCCTTTTTGCGAAAACAACAAAAAAGGCTTTTTTTGATATTCCGCTTGAAAAGGGAACGTAAAGGGATATAATATTATTGAGAGAATTTTGGCCTTTGGGCAAAAGGAGAATGTATGAAGCAGTTCATGGATAAGGATTTTCTGCTGAGCACGAAAACCGCGCAGGATCTCTTTCATAATTATGCGGAGAATATGCCGATCATTGACTATCATTGCCATATCAATCCGCAGGAGATCTTTGAGGACCGCAAGTTCAAAAACATCACGGAGGCCTGGCTGGGCGGTGACCACTATAAGTGGCGCATTATGAGAGCCTGCGGCGTGGATGAAGCGTATGTGACCGGTGATGCGCCGGATCGCGAGAAGTTCAGAAAGTATGCGGAGAGTCTGGCAAAGGCCATCGGCAACCCGCTGTACCATTGGAGCCATTTGGAACTTCAGCGTTACTTTGGCATTGAAACGCCGCTGAACGGTGAAACGGCCGATGCCATCTATGATCGCTGCAATGAGATTCTTGCGCAGGATGATATGTCCGTGCGGAATATTATCCGGAAGTCCAATGTCAAGGTCATCTGCACCACGGATGATCCGGCGGACAGCCTGGAGTGGCATCAGAAGATCGCGGACGATGCGACCATCGACTTCAAGGTGCTTCCGGCATGGCGCCCGGACAAAGCGATGAACATTGATAAAGAGACGTTCCTTCCGTACATTGAAGCGCTGTCGGCAGCGGCTGAAATGAAGATCGGAAGCTATGACGAGCTGATCGAAGCGCTGAAGAAGCGCATGGAGTTCTTTGCATCGATGGGCTGCAGCGTGTCCGATCATGGCATCGACTATGTGGCATATGATCCGGCTGACATCGATGAGGTCCGGGCGGCATTTGCTAAACGTTTGAACGGTGAAGAACTGACCGCTTCCGAAGTCAGCAAGTACAAGAGCGCATTCATGCTGGAGATGGGCCGTGCTTATGCAAACCGTAATTGGGTCATGCAGCTTCATTACAGTGTTAAGCGTAACAATAATACCCGTATGTTCAAAAAACTCGGACCGGATACCGGCTTTGATGCTGTCAATAACTACGGACCGGGCGCAGAACTTGCGGATTTCCTGAATGCATTGGAAGAGACGGATGAACTGCCCAAGACCGTTGTTTATTCCCTGAATCCGGTCGATAATGTACTGATCGAGACGATCATCGGCTGCTTCCAGGACGGTAAGACCTACGGTAAGATGCAGCATGGTTCCGCGTGGTGGTTCAATGATAACAAGACCGGCATGATCGAGCAGCTGACCAGCTTTGCAAACGAAGGTGTTCTGGGAACATTCATCGGCATGCTGACTGATTCAAGAAGCTTCCTGTCCTACACGCGGCATGAGTATTTCAGAAGAATTCTCTGTGAGCTTGTGGGCGGCTGGGTAGAAAACGGCGAGTATCCGGATGATCCGGCGGCACTGAAGTCCATCATCGAGGATATCAGTTACAATAATACAAAGAACTATTTTGGCTTTTAATCATTAAGAATGAAAGGGGTACTCACTATGGAAATGAGTGAAGCAATCAAGGAGATCGGTATCGTACCGGTAGTTGTTTTAAATGACGCAAATGATGCGGAGCCGCTTGCACAGGCGCTTGTTGAAGGCGGCCTGAACTGTGCGGAAGTTACTTTCAGAACCGATGCTGCTGAAGAATCCATCCGCCGTATCGCAGCAAAGTATCCCGACATGCTTGTCGGTGCAGGTACCGTCCTGACCACCGAGCAGGTCGATCGTGCTGTTAATGCAGGCGCAAAGTTCATCGTTTCTCCGGGCTTAAATCCCGTAACGGTCAAGTATTGCCAGGAAAAGGGCATTCCGGTATTCCCGGGTGTTGTTACTCCGTCCGAGATCGAGCTGGCATTGTCCCTCGGCTTAAAAGTCGTGAAGTTCTTCCCGGCTGAACCGTCCGGCGGCTTAAAGATGATCCAGGCGATGGCTGCGGCTTATGTCGGCTTAAAGTTCATGCCCACCGGCGGCATCAGCGCAAGCAACGTTCGCGATTACCTTGCGGATGAGAAGCACATTCTGGCGTGCGGCGGCAGCTGGATGGTCAAGGGCGACCTGATCAAGGCCGGCGAATTTGACAAGATCCGTGAAATGACGAAGGAAGCGGCAGCGATCGTAAAGGAGATCCGCGGCTGATGAATGGTATCCGGAAGGCTTGGCCCGAAAGCGGTCGGGCGTCCCGGTGATGACAGACTTACCGGAGCGGTGAGCAGGCCCGGTAAAACAGAACTGCCGGAGCGGCAGTGGATTGGAGATCATATGGCACTTGAGTTAAATTTAAGAAAAGAAGCGATGTGGGACGCGGTCTCACTCGGTGAGATCATGCTTCGTCTGGATCCGGGCGATGAGCGTATCCGTGTTGCGAGAAACTTCCGCGCATGGGAAGGCGGCGGCGAGTACAATGTCGTTCGCGGCCTGAGAAAGTGCTTCGGAATGAAGACGACGGTCCTGACCGCTTTTGCGGACAATGAAGTCGGCCGTCTGTTAGAGGATTTCATCTGCCAGGGCGGTGTGGATACTTCTCACATCTGCTGGAAGAAGACCGATGGTATCGGCCGTATCTGCAGAAACGGCCTGAACTTTACGGAGAGAGGCTACGGCGTCCGTGGTGCAGTCGGTTGTTCCGACCGTTTTAACACGGCGATCTCCCAGGCGGCTCCGGAAGATTTTGATCTGGAATACCTGTTTGGCGTACAGGGCGTTCGCTGGCTTCATACCGGCGGTATCTATGCGGCGCTTTCCGAGCAGTCCTGCAAGACCGTTATCGAAGTTATCAAGATCGCAAAGAAGTATGGCACGGTGATCTCTTATGACCTGAACTATCGTCCGTCTATGTGGTCCGCGATCGGCGGTCTGGAGAAGGCACAGGAAGTCAATAAGGAGATCGCAAAGTACGTGGATGTCATGATCGGTAACGAGGAAGACTTCACGGCTTGCCTCGGCTTCGAGATCGAGGGTAATGAAGGCCTGAAAAAGCTGTCCATCGACGGTTACAAGAAGATGATGCATAAGGCTGCTGAAGCTTATCCGAACTTCAAGGTCATCGCAACCACGCTTCGTACCGTTAAGACTGCGACTGTCAATGACTGGTCTGCGATCTGCTATGCAGACGGCGAGATCTATCAGGCAAAGGAATACAACGGCCTTGAGATCTACGACCGCGTCGGCGGCGGCGATTCCTTTGCATCCGGTCTGGTCTACGGCTTAATGACCACCGGCGATGCCGAGAAGGCTGTCAACTACGGCGCTGCACACGGCGCACTGGCAATGACCACCCCGGGCGATACTTCCATGGCGAACAAGAAGGAAGTGGAAGCGCTCATGGGCGGCGCAGGCGCACGTGTTGTAAGATAATACAGATAAACATCGCGATGCTCGTGCGTACGCGCGGGCTTCGTTATCATCCCGATCAATACTCAGTGAGGTAGACATCATGAAGATTCAGGAAGTTGTTGACCGCATTCTTTCGTACCATCCGTCCATCGGGGATCGCTTGACCTGCGACTCCTTTAAGTGCGGTCATCCGGAAGATGAGTGTACAGGTATCGTAACGACCTGCTGCTGCTCCGTGCAGGTGATCCGCGAGGCAATCAAGCTCGGTGCCAATCTGATCATCGTTCATGAACCGGTGTTTTATATGCATATGGATCCCACGGACTGGCTGGAAAATGACCCGGTCTACACGGAGAAGAGAGCATTGCTTGATGATCACCGCATTGCGGTCTTCCGTGACCATGACCACATTCACAGCCACAGACCGGACGGTATCCGCTACGGGGTTATGAAGGAACTTGGCTGGGAGCAGTATATGGTATTTGATCCGCAGCTGGTCGGAACGAAGAGCGACATTCACGTGAAGCTTCCCAAGACCACGGTGCGCGAGTTGGCGCTGGAGATCAAGGAAAAGATGGGGCTGAACGGTGTCCGTGTCATCGGTAATTTGGACGCTGAGGTCGAATATGTGGCATTTGCGGGACATATCACCGGCGATCGCGAGCAGAAGGCAACGCAGCTTCTGATGCGTGACGATGTCGATGTCCTGATCCCGGCGGAAGTCATCGACTGGACCGCGCTGAACTATGCACGCGATGCAGCCATGCTTGGAAAGAACAAGGCGATCCTCAATGTGGGCCATATCAATTCCGAGGAATTGGGCATGAAATATGCCGCAAAATGGATCGCGGAGCTCGTGGAGGGACAGGTTCCGGTGACCTTTGTAAAATCGGCAGATCTTTACAGTTTTGTGTAAGAAAGTATTGACAAATCAAGGTTTTAGGCTATAATAATAGGGTGCGCTTACTGCGCACCCTATTCTTTTTGCGCGCAAAAAGGCTGACAACCGAGCCACGCGTGTCCTGAAGAACACAGGAATTTAGAATAATATAGGAGGAAAAAGAATGCCTACATTTAACCAGTTAGTTAGAAAGGGTAGAGAGACATCTTCGAAGAAGTCTACGGCTCCGGCTTTACAGAGAGGTTTCAACTCTTTAAAGAAGAAAGCTACCGATACATCTTCTCCGCAGAAGCGTGGTGTTTGCACCGCTGTTAAGACTGCTACTCCCAAGAAGCCGAACTCAGCTCTTCGTAAAATTGCCAGAGTTCGTCTGTCTAACGGTATCGAAGTTACGAGCTACATCCCGGGCGAAGGTCACAACCTTCAGGAGCATAGCGTAGTTCTCGTTCGTGGCGGCCGTGTTAAGGACTTACCCGGTACACGTTACCACATCGTAAGAGGTACCCTGGATACCGCCGGCGTTGCAAACCGCAAGCAGGCTCGTTCCAAGTACGGTGCTAAGAGACCGAAAGCAGGAAAGAAGTAATCATTAAAATTTATCGGAATAATTAATAGTGCGGCATTTCGAATTCCTATAACAATGGTTGTATAGATTTGGAACAGAAATAAGCGCGAACACTTTTAAGCAAGTGAGTACCGATGAATTAACGCTGTTTATTGTAACAGCAGATAGTTAAGGAGGGAAGTAACGTGCCTAGAAAAGGACATACTCAGAAGAGAGATGTATTAGCAGATCCGTTATACAATGATAAGATCGTTACTAAGCTGATCAACAATATCATGTTAGACGGTAAAAAGGGTGTAGCCCAGAAAATCGTTTACGGCGCATTCGAAAGAGTAGAAGCAAAGACCGGCAAGCCGGCGCTTGAAGTTTTCGAAGCAGCTATGAACAACATTATGCCTGTTCTTGAAGTTAAGGCTAAGCGTGTCGGTGGTGCAACGTACCAGGTACCGATGGAAGTCAAGCCGGAAAGAAGACAGACTTTAGCACTTCGTTGGCTCACCACCTATTCTCGTAACCGTGGCGAAAAGACCATGGAAGAGAGACTTGCGGGTGAGATCATGGATGCTTCTAACTCTACCGGTAATGCCGTCAAGAGAAAAGAAGACATGCACAAGATGGCGGATGCAAACAAGGCATTTGCTCATTATCGTTTCTAATTCACAGTTTTAAACTGGGACATTTGAAATTCATTTTGAGCGAGAGGAGTTAAAAATTATGGCTAGAGAGTATCCGTTAGAGAGAACCAGAAATATTGGTATCATGGCCCATATCGATGCAGGTAAGACAACCACTACCGAGCGTATCCTGTATTATACCGGTATCAACTACAAGATCGGTGATACCCATGAAGGTACTGCAACCATGGACTGGATGGCTCAGGAGCAGGAGCGTGGTATTACCATCACTTC
>DCHF01000044.1 GCA_002315555.1 Lachnospiraceae bacterium UBA1759
TGCTTAGAAATCACAGAGGTCTGTCAATAGAGAGACGAATAAAAGCGGTCTACTGGTGGTGCTATCAGCACTCACCAGAGCCGCTTACCTCGTCTGAGTTATTAAAAGTGGTGCCCACTGATAAAAGCATCGCAGCGATCTATCAGAGGATGAATGAGAAAACTCGGTTGGAGAAAAGTCTCTCAATCTGGGGCGATGCCGTGGTCTGGAATGAGCTCCACAGATCCACTCATTCATTCAATGATTGGGATTAAGGACCAACACGTTTTGTCCTATAAGCCGAACATTTGCTTTGGTGTAAGCAATCACCGGAGTCATAAACTTTACTTTACTTTTCGATGCATACTTCCTTCTGCACGCGGCGGATATCCACGGCTCTGGAGTTGATCTTCTCATCGGTCATCTGTGCTGCGGCAGCACCTGCTGCGTGACCCATGGCCATGCAGATACGCATAACACGGTAAGAAGCATGTGCGCGATGGTCACCGGAGATGCAGCGGCCTGCAACGATCAGGTTATCAAGACCCTTCGGCAGGAATGCGCGGTACGGAATTTCGTACGGTTCCGGCTTGTGCGGGCAGCCATCGGTCTCGGCCTGGCCTGCGCCGTCCGGATTGTGGATGTCGATGACGAACATGGCGTCTTCAACGACTGCATCATCGAAGCGCTTGCCGGCAAACAGATCCTCAGCGGTCATGGTGTAATCGCCGCAGATTCTTCTGGATTCGCGAACACCGGTGGTGGTGCAGCTTCCGTTGACACGAACGTGCTCGAAGCCCGGAACATTGTTCTGCAGGAAAGCCACGATCTGCTGAACCTGCATGCGGAGCTCGTATTCGGCATTGGAAAGGGACAGCGGATCCAGCGGATTTACGTGGTTCATCTGAGTTGCATTGACCATGCGTTCACCCGGGATGGCGGTTGCGTACAGACGGACGATGTTAACGGACGGCGGAAGCTCACCGCTTGCGCACGCCTTGTGGCAGAGGTCCAGATATTCCTTGCCGTTCGGAAGAACGGTGTAATGCTCCTCATGCTCGCAGAGAAGGCCGTAATCGTTTTCAATGCCGTCGATGGTAAACATGATGGAGACCGGCTGTACCAGTCTGTCGCCTTCACGACCCATCTCAAATTCAGCCCCGGACAGAACGGACAGGTCACCGTCACCGGTACAATCCAGGAATGCGTCAGCGGTGAATTTCAGCTTTTCGCCGCGGAAATCGGCAAGGATGCTTTTGACGTCTCCGCCGTCCTTTTCCACTGCATTGACCTGAGTCTGCAGATAAAGATCCACGCCTGCTTCGTGCAGAAGCTGAGTTAGAACGACCTTGGCGGATTCTACCGGAGACATGTATTTGCAGTTCTCCGTGATGAGCTGCTCGATTTCACAGCCTACATTTTCATTTTCAACAGTTCCAAGGAACGGACGGACGTAAGAAGATGTCAGACCGCCGCCAACCACACCGTAGCGTTCAATGATGGCAATCTTTCTCTGAGGAACATTTCCGTTTGCATTCTTGGCGCGTGCTGCACCGAGGGCAGCAGCGATGCCGGCAGGACCGGCACCGGCAATGACAATATCATAATTCAGTAATTTCATGATGATTCTCCATTATGAACTGGATTTACGGTCAGCCTACCAGCTTTTTACCATCCACGATGACAGCCTTCACATTCGTGTTGGATACCATGGGATCGCCGTCGGTCAGGACAATGTCTGCGTCCTTTCCGGCCGCCAGAGAACCGACGCGCGCGTCGATGCCCAGATGCTTTGCCGGGTTGATGGTGATGGCCTGCAGCGCTTTGAAGGGATCCATGCCGGCCTTGACGGCAAGTCCTGCGCAGAGCGGGAGGTACTGCTCCGGAATGACCGGAGCGTCAGTGATGATGGAGACCTGAAGACCGGCGTCTGCGAGAACGCCCGGGGTGGTCCAGGACTTATTGAGAAGCTCCAGCTTGGAAGCGTTCGTGAGGGTGGGACCGACAGCCACCGGAACGCCGGCGCGCTTTAATTCGTCCACGATCAGATGACCTTCGGTAACGTGCTCCAGCGTGATTTTAACGTCAAATTCCTTTGCAATACGAAGGGCGGTCAGAATGTCGTCCGCACGGTGTGCGTGGGCCTTTAAGGGGATTTCACGCTTCAGGACGGGAATCAGCGCTTCTTTCTTCATGTCGAAAGCGGGCTGCTTTGTTACATCGCCGGCGGCAGCTTCCTTGCGGAGCATGTAATCCTTTGCGGTAAACAGCGCCTCGCGCAGCTTGGCCGCGGTGGTCATACGGGCGGAGTCGCACTTGTCCTTGTAGCAGCGCTTCGGGTTCTCGCCGAACGCGCATTTCATGGCAACCGCCGGGTCGATGACCAGATCATCCACGCAGTTTCCGTACAGCTTGGCGGCGATGAAGGTGCCGCCGAGAACATTGGCGGAGCCGGGGCCGGTGCCGACGGTCGTAACGCCGCCCTCCAAGGCCATGGGGATCGCCGCGTCCTGCGGATAGTAGCTGTCCAGACCGCGGAGCTGCGGGCAGCAGATATCGTTCATTTCGTTATAATCGAAGGTACCGCCGGTGGGACCGCCCCAGTCGTCCAGGCCGATGTGGCTGTGCGCATCGACAAATCCCGGCCAGGCCGCGAGACCTTCCGCGTCGATGACCTCCTCGCCCGTTGCGTCGATGGTACCGCCCACCTGCACGAGCTTGCCGTCCTTCACGAGGATGTCGCCTTTGTAAGCTTTCTCATGGATCGCATCATGGATCATTGCATTCTTGATTAACATAGTTCACCTCTTATATTTTCTTTGATTTCTCAATAATACCGCATCCCTGCCGGAACGAGGGAATCAGCCTTCCTCCGCGGTTCGCGTCAGCTTCCTCATCCAGTTGAATTTATTGACCTTGACCACCGCAACGAAGCACTTCAGGATCTGGTCGATCTTCAAAATGAAGAAGATGACCCACGCCGGCGCGCCGTAATGCAGGGCGATCAGTCCGCCCGGGATCATGACCAGGAAGACGAAGAAGGAGTCGTTCTTCAGAACGAAGCTCGTGTCACCGCCGGATTTCACCAGGCCGGAAAGAGTCGTGGCCTGCCAGCAGGTGCCGATGAACGTGAAGAACAGGACGTTAAAGAATTCGCGGCAATGCTGCAGGGATTCTTCGCTGACATCGTACAGGGACATGAAGGGCTCATGGAAGATGTACATGATTGCGCTGGCGGTCAGGCCGACCGCAAGGAAAATGACTTCCGCGGTCTTCGCGTATTCCTTCATCTTTTTGAACTCGCCGGCACCGACCGTTTTGGAAGTGATGATGCCGAGCGCTCCGGAAAGACCGAATACAAAGACGCGGAGGAAGCCTTCCAGCTGATCCGTGATGGACGAGGCCGTAACGGCTGCCGCGGAAAGATGGCCCATGACATAGGCGTTATAGACCAGGTTGACGGCCCATACCATCTGGCCGCCCACGACCGGTGCACCGTTTTTTACAAAATCGCTGCGAAGCTCCGGCGCCTGAACGAACATATCGGAAAGCTTCATGCCGAGGCGTCTGTCGATCTTAAAGACGAAGACCGCGGCAATCAGGAATTCGACGATCCGGGAGATCAGGGTGGCAAGGCCGGCGCCGGTTGCACCCATTGCCGGAATGCCGGGCGCACCGAAGATGAACATGTAGTTCAGGCCGATGTTCACGAACAGGGCGATGAAGGAGATCCAGAATCCAAGCCGCGCATTCTCCACGGATTTCATCGACGTGATCAGAAGCTGCGACGCACAGAAGAAGGGATAGGAGAGCGCGACAAAGACGACGTAGCCCACGGCGGTCTCCACGACGGCGGTATCATCGGTCAGAAGACCGGTGAAGAAGCGCGGCGCAAGGGCGATCACGATGCCCATGACCGCGCCGACGTAGAAGGACCAGCGGATACCCATGGCGGAGATCCGTTTGACGCTGTCCTTGTCCTTGGCACCCCAGTACTGGGCACTCAGGATCAGCATGGCGGCATCGATGCCGAACACGAACATCTGCAGAATGGTCTGAAAACGTTCGCCCATATAAACGCCGGAAACGGCCAGGTCTCCCAGCTTTCCGACCATCAGATGGTCCGCGAAATTGACGGCGTAGGAGATCATGCCCTGGAGGACGATGGGAATCGTCAGGGCGATGAGGGTCTTGTAAAAGGAACGGTCTCTTGTCATAATGCGCATTGCTGTCATGTCCTTTCATCGGAAGCGGTGCTTGATGGCGCTTCCGGACTCCGGCACAAACGTACCAAGGTCAGTATAATACCATCAATGGGGCAGTTCAAGACAAAAAAGCGGCGATTCGGAGGAGGCACGGAAAGTGAATGGTTTTCTACGAAAAGGAGCGGAAAACACACCGAAAGAACGGTGGACTTTTTCAGGCGGAAAAGCTACAATGACAGTGATCATTGAGAGTTGTGAGGTGGAAAAATGAATCATAACAGATTGCTTGAAGAAATGTTCCGCTATGAGGCGGGCGTACCGGGAAGGCTTCAGCATTTACTGAAGGTCCACGCGTTTTCAAAGCTGATCGGCGAGGAAGAAGGCCTGGACGAGGAGACGCTGGCCACACTGGAGGCGGCGAGCATCGTCCATGACATTGGCATCAGGCCGTCCATGGAAAAGTACGGCTCCGGCGCGGGCCCGCTGCAGGAAAAGGAAGGGGCGCCGGCGGCTTACGAAATGCTGACGCGTCTCGGCTACGGTGAAAAGCGCGCAGAGCGCGTCTCCTATCTGGTCGGCCATCATCACACCTATTCGGACATCGACGGCCCGGATTATCAGATCCTCGTGGAGGCGGACTTCCTGGTCAACTTGTATGAGAACGGAGACGGGAAGGAAGAGGCTCTCTCTGTTCGCGAGCGGATCTTCCGCACGGAGACCGGCAAGCGGATATTGAATGATATGTTTGAATTATAATGATATGTTTGAATTGTAAGGAGGAAAACATGGCTGAGATCTTACGAAGTGAGTTCCCGCGTCCGGATTTTGAACGCGAAAACTGGATGTGTCTGAACGGAAAATGGGACTTTTCTTTTGACGAGCCGGTCTTTGACAAAAAGATCGTCGTACCGTTTGTTTATGAAGCACCGCTGTCCGGCATCGGCGTCAGCGATTTCCATAACACGGTCTGGTACCGGAAGAAGATCGAGTTCCCGGAAAGCATGGAGGGAAAACGGATCTTCCTGCATTTCGGCGCGGTGGACTACGAAGCAACGGTCTATGTGAATGACCGCCAGTTGATCCGTCACACCGGCGGTCAGGTCGGCTTCTCCGCGGATATTACCGGGGCAGTGAAGTTCGGAAAGAAGAATACGATCATCGTCCGGGCGTTCGATGACCCCGCGGACCGCGAAATGCCCCGCGGCAAGCAGTACTGGGAGGAGAGATCCGCAAGCATTTTCTACACGAGAACCACCGGTATCTGGCAGTCGGTCTGGGTGGAAGCCGTTGAAGAGACGCACGTGAAAAATGTGCTGGTGACCCCGTTGTACGATGACCTCGCGGTCAAGCTCGAGTACGAACTTACATGTCCCTTCGTTCCGTTCCCGGGACAGAAGTCCAGGTGTGCCTTCGCGGTCGATGTCCTGTTGAACGGTAAGAAGATCGCTTCGGAAAAGGCGGTTCCGGAATGCTGCAACCGCGGTACGCTGACCGTTTCCTTAAAGGAAGCGCTGGAAGGCCTGACCGAAGAGGAATACAGCTGGAGCCCCGAGCATCCGGTCTTATTCACGCTCGAGTACAAGGCGTATGAAGGCCGCAGAATCACGGACCGCGTGCATTCCTACTTCGGTATGCGCAAGGTCTCCATCGACAGCGGAAAGTTCTGCTTAAACAACAAGCCGTATTTCCAGAAACTGGTGCTGGACCAGGGCTATTGGCCGGAAAGCATTTTGTCCGGTCCGTCCGATGATGCTTACATTTTTGATATTCAGGCCATGAAGGACATGGGCTTCAACGGTGTCCGCAAGCATCAGAAGGTCGAGGATCCGCGTTATCTGTATCAGGCGGACCGCATGGGCTTTTTGGTTTGGGGCGAGATCGGAAACTCCTATGTTTTTTCCAAGCTTTCCGCGACCCGCCTTTATTCCGAGTGGATGGAAAACTTCTTTCAGAACTACAATCATCCGTCCATCGTCTGCTGGACGCCCATCAATGAATCCTGGGGCGTCTGGGAGTGCAGGGACGATGTCATGCAGCAGCACAAGATCAAGGCGGCGTATGAGCTGACCAAGTCGCTCGAGCCGATGCGCCCCGTCATCGACAATGACGGCTGGGAGCATGTCACCGGTGACCTTTTCACGATCCATGATTACGAGAAGGACGGCGATAAGATCGAAGCGATGTATATGGATGTGGATAATATCCCGACCTGTGATCCGCAGGGCCCCGGCCGCGTACTGATGGTCGGCGGTATGAAGTATGAGGATCAGCCGGTCATCATCACCGAGTACGGCGGCATGCACATGATGCTTCCCGGTGAGCTCGGCGACGCGTCCAAGCGTGACGGCAGCTGGGGTTACTCCAAGGATGATTCTCCGGAAGCCTTCCTCAAGCATTACGACGAGATCACGACGGCTTTCTGCAAGAGCCCCGCGGTCCAGGGCTTCTGCTATACCCAGGTTACGGATGTTGAGCAGGAACAGAACGGTCTCCTGTTCTATGACCGCAGTTATAAGTTCGAACCTGCGGCCATGAAGGCGATCAATGACAAATTCGGTTATTGAGAAATCGTTCCGAAGGGATTATAATAAACATATAAAACAAAGAAAGAGAGAATGTTTTCATGAAGATGGGTTTTATTACCTCCATTCTGGAGACTTGGAACTATGAAGAAATGATGGATACCGCAGCCGGGCTGGGCTTCAAGTGTGTTGAAGTGGCATGCTGGCCGGGCGGCGGTGAGAGCGAGCGCCGTTATGCGGGCACCTGCCACATCGACTGCGACAAGGTCCTTTCCGACGATGCTTACGCAGCCCATGTCAAGGCTTACGCGGAGGAAAAGGGTGTGGAGATCTCTTCTCTGGCATTCTATCCGAATAACATGGACGGCGATCTTGAAAAGAGAGCGGCTGCCAATGCGCATCTGATGACCGTCATCAAGGCTTCCGCGAAGCTGGGCGTCAATATGGTAACGACCTTCATCGGCCGTGATCAGGAGAAATCCCTGGAAGACAACTTTGCTATTCTGAAGGACGTTTGGACTCCCATCCTGGACCTCGCAAAGGAACTGGGTGTCAAGGTCGCGATCGAAAACTGCCCGATGCTCTTTGGCCGTGATCAGTGGCCGGGCGGACAGAATATCATGACGACCCCCAGAAACTGGCGCAAGGTGTTCGAGATCCTGCCGTATGAGAATCTCGGCATCAACTATGACCCGTCTCATTTTGTTTGGCAGATGATCGACTATATCAAGCCCATTTACGAGTTCAAGGACAAGATCTTCCATGTTCACTACAAGGATATCAAGGTCTACGGCGACAAGCTGAATGATGTGGGCATCATGGCATATCCGCTGGAGTTCATGGCACCGAAGCTTCCGGGCCTGGGCGATGTGGACTGGGGCAAATATGTTTCCGCGCTGACCGACATCGGATACGATGGATTCACCTGCATCGAGGTCGAGGATCGTGCGTTTGAAAGCTCAAAGGAAAAAGTACTGGATTCGCTGAAGCTGTCAAAGAAATATATGGATCAGTTCGTGATCTGAATATCGTGAATAAAAGAGCACCGGCCATGCTTCCATGCGCCGGTGCTCTTTTATTTTCCCCTTGCATTTCTCCCTTTCGGTACTATAATGTAGTTGATTTAAAACGCATGCTACTACAGCAGGCCGAATCGACAGGTCCACAGCCCTGAACCGATGCCTCTTTCACACCGCTGCAAAACACGCAGAAAAATGAAAGAAGGCAATCCAATGACAAATCTTCTGGCAGTCGCCGCAGCACTCATGGCGGGTCTTTTAATGACGCGCATTTTCAAACTGCTGCACTTAAAATTCCCCGATGTAACCGCATTTTTACTCGCAGGCGTCTTTGTAGGCCCGTTTATGCTCGGAAAGCTCGATCTTCCCGGCTTGGGCTTCCAAACACCGGAACAGGTCGAAGCCTGCAGCGTGATCAGTAACGCCGCGCTCGGTTTCATCGCCTTTGATATCGGTAATGAATTCCGCATGTCGGAACTGAAGAAGACCGGCCGCCAAGCTCTGGTGATCGGTATTCTGCAGGCGCTCCTTGCGTCGATCCTGGTGGACGTCGTCCTCGTGACGATGAGTCTCACGATCTGCAAGGACGTGCTTTCGGTCCCTGCAGCGATCACGCTCGGTGCCATCGCCAGCGCGACCGCACCCGCAGCCACGCTGATGGTCGTCCGCCAGTACAAGGCGGAAGGCCCCGTCACCAAGCTGCTCCTTCCGATCGTCGCACTCGATGACGCCGTCGGCCTGGTCGTTTTTGCCGTATCCTTCGGCGTGGCCCGCGCCATGCAGGGCGGCGGTCTCTCCGTAGTATCCGTTGTGGTGAATCCGCTTCTCGAGATCGTCTTTTCGCTGGGTCTCGGTGCGCTGATGGGCGTTCTTCTCACTCGGATCGAAAAACTTTTTTTCTCCAATTCCAACCGTCTGTCGATGACGATCGCCTTTGTTCTTATCACGATCGCACTGGCATCGCATGAGTTTGCCATCGGCCCGGAGCTCCGGATCTCATTCTCCTCACTTCTGGTCTGCATGATGCTCGGCACGGTCTTCTGCAATATGAGCACCTTTTCCGAAGACATCATGGAACGCTCCGAACGTTGGACCGCACCGCTCTATGCGGTATTCTTTGTGCTGTCGGGCGCTGAACTGGATCTTCGGGTCTTCCGGAAGCCGGTCGTTCTTCTGATCGGTGTCGTCTACATCCTGACGCGTTCGCTGGGCAAATATGTCGGCGCACGGAGTTCTTCATCGATGATGGGCTGCGATGGAAATGTACGCAAATACCTGGGTATTACACTGCTTCCGCAGGCCGGTGTGGCACTCGGCATGGTCGTAACGGCGCAAGCCCTCGGCGAGGCCGAGGGCAGTTTCATCCGGAATATTATTTTATTCAGTGTCATGATCTATGAGCTTGCAGGCCCGATGCTGACCAAACAGGCGCTGAAGAGTGCCGGTGAGATCCGTGAAGAGGGGCGGAAAGTCTCGCGAAAAGAGAACCGGAAATAAGGACGCGCAGCTTATTCGCAAACAGGAATCCGAGGCCGCAGCCCAGGACATTCGTCAGGATATCGTCCGCGTCAAAAAGACGGTAGGAACCCTTGAATAAAAAGAAGAGTCCGGTGTACTGGCCGACTTCGATAAAGAGCGTCAGTAAAAGGCCGATGAGGAGCGCATCCTTTTTGCTTAAACCGAAGAGAAGATTTAAAAATACTCCGAAGGGGACGGTCATGACGATGTTGAATACAAGGCCGAGCAGTGCGCAAACAGAGAAGTTCGTGAAAAGATCGTAGACCGCATAGAACGGAATGATCTGAGCGTTTCGTTTCAGGCTTTCCGCCTCCGAAAAGGTGGGAAGCGGCAGGAAGACCATTGCAAACAGGAAGGTCATGTACAGAAGAAAAGCCTCCGTCAGGAGGTAACGGAAGAAGCAGCGGTCTTTTTTGAAAACGATCATCGGAAGGCACGCTAAAAGGAAATACGGTGCAAGCGAGCGGTAAAGCTTGAAGCCTGAGGTGAGTGATGTAAGCCAAATGTTCATGTTTGTTCCTCCTTGTGTTTGATGACACCATCATACTCCGGGGAGCGTTTACGAAACATCGATACACATTACAGTTGATAGAGCGGATATGACAGTTTTGTCATATAAAAGGAGAGGTCATTAACGGCCTCTCTTTTTTTGATCTTGTCGCCGGTTTCCGGATGATCCGGGGACGACCCGGACAGTTTCACGGACCGGTCTTGGGAAATTCGGCGATGGTCTTGAGAAATTCAGCGATGGTCTTGAGAAATTCACCGATTAGGTGTACACTCTATATTTAGGTAATTATGTACTGCGGATGGTTTTGATGAGATGAGGTTAAAAAACATCGCGGGTTGTCGCTCGGTCAATGAATTTGTATCCATGAAGCTTCGGAAGCTCGAGGAATGCGGCCCGCATTTTGAGGGTATTTTTGAACTGATGTTTTCGGAACGCGAAAACATTTTTTATGAGAAGAGCGAGGGCTACCGGATCCGGAAGATTACGTACGGGGAGAGCCGTGACCGTATCCTGCGCCGGGCTGAAATGCTGGAGAAGCTCCTTTCGGACGTTCCGAAGGACGCGGTGATCGGTATCTACATGGACAACAATCTGACCTGGCTGGAGCTTTTCTGGACCGTCCTTTGCGCCGGCTATTCGCCGCTTCTTATGAATCTCCGCCTGGATGACGCTGCACTGGAGCAGGCCATCCGTTCCGCCGATGTAAAGGCCGTTCTTTCAAACGGTAAGACCTTCAGCGTGCGGACGATTTCTCCGGATCAGGTCGCGGGTTCGGAAGGAACGCCGGAAAAGAAGATCGAAAGCGGAAGCTTTGGCACGGTCTTCTACGTCATGTCCTCCGGCACATCTTCCCATGTGAAGATCTGCGGTTATACGGCAGCGGAACTTTTTTCGCTCATTAAGGACAGCGCGGACATCGTCCGGAACTGCCGCCGTATCAAAATGCATTGCAACGGGGAACTCAAGCTTTTGACCTTCCTGCCGTTTTATCATATCTTCGGCCTGGTGGCTGTTTACATGTGGTTCGCCTTTTTCTCGCGGACCTTTGTGGAGCTCGGCGACATGTCCCCGCGGACGCTTCTTACGACCATCAAGCGCCACAAGGTCACGCACATTTTTGCGGTACCGCTTTTCTGGGATACGGTCTATGAGCAGGCGGTCCGGACCATCGGCGAACGGGGAGAGAAGACCTCTGCCAGGTTTGAGAAGGGCCTGAGACTTTCCGTGAAGCTTGGCGGAACCGGCTTTGGCCGGATCTTCCGGAAGCTTGCCATGAAGGAAGTACGCGACGGCCTGTTTGGTGAAAGCATCGCCTTCATGATTACCGGCGGCGGGCACATTCGCCGCGAAGTATTGGAATTCTTTAACGGGATCGGTTATCACCTGGCAAACGGCTACGGGATGACCGAGATCGGAATTTCATCCGTGGAACAATCGGAGGACCTGAAGACGCTGTGCAGCGGATCGGTCGGCCGGCCGATGACCTCCATGGAATATAAGGTCGATGAAAGCGGCGAGCTCATCGTCCGGGGTACGGCCATGAGCCGCTTCATCATCACAGACGGAGAAAAGACGGAAAACACCGGCTGGTTTCATACGCATGATCTTGCGGAAGAAAAGAACGGCCGGTATTACATCCTCGGAAGACAGGATGATCTCATGGTCGGCGCGTCCGGTGAGAACCTGAATCCGAACCTTTATGAAGAACGGCTGCGGCTTCCGAATGTGAAGAACGTCTGCTTGATCGATGCCGCGCAGGGGAAGCGAGCACTCGCTGAAGAAGGCACCGAGCCTTCCGTTTCTGCGGAACCGGTGCTTCTTGTTTCGCTGAACCGTTATCTTGCGAAGGAGACCTTACAAGCGCTTGACGCGGCATTAAAGGAAAAGCTTCGCGAAATGAATCTGGCGGCTGAGGTCCGCGGGATCGTTTATGTGAGCGATGAACTGATCCAGGGGGAAGAGTTTAAATTAAACCGTGCCCGGCTCGCAAAGGACTATGCGGCGGGACGGCTTCATACGCTGGACCCGGAGACGGGGAATGCGCCGGAAGAGCACGATGCCTTACTGGAGCGGATCCGCGCGTTATATGCGGAAGCCCTTGGGAAGGAGATCGGAGAAATCGGCTATACGGAGGATTTCTTCCTGGATGCCGGCGGCACCAGCCTGGACTATTTTGCCATGGTCTCCGAGCTTCAGAAGGAGTTCGGCGTGGTATTCCCGGTACAGGAGGGCAAGAGCCTCAATACGCTGAAGGAGATTTACGAATTTGTCAGGAATGAAGGAAACGGCGGTCCGGTTCGTTAACGGATTCGTCAAGGTCACCGGCTGGATCCCGCAGCGGATCGTGTTCAACACCCGGTTTCATTACGAAGATCAGTCGGTGCAGAATCGCAGGATCCACGGTCCCGCGATCCTGATCACCAATCATACCTCGATCTATGACTATGCAGCCATGATCTTTGCGTTTCCCGGCCGCACGCTCCGTTATCAGATGGCGGAGGTCCTGTTCGGACAGCAGCCGCTCGGTACATTTTTGAAGCTCATGGGCGGTATCCGCGTGGACCGGAATGCGTATGACATGGGATTTGTGACGGAATCGTTGGACCTTCTGGAGAAGGGCGGCGTTGTGGGAATCTTTCCCGAGAGCCGGCTTCCGAAGCCCGGTGAGGAACGGCCGCTTCCGTTTAAAACGAGTGCGGCGTACATCGCCCTCGCGGCCAATGTACCTGTGATCCCTGTTTATACGAACGGGGCTTACTTCGGAAAGAAGCGGGCGGAGATCGTGATCGGTACGCCGATGAATGCCGCGGACTACACGGATGAACACCTCAGTGATAAGGAAAATCTGGAACGCGTGACGGAAGCCATGCGGAACCGGGTGATCGAGCTTGGAAAGAAACTGAATGAAGAAGCATAAGCTTTTCCACAATTTTATATATGACTTTGTGAAGATTACGGCGATCCCGGGACTTCTTTATTATCGCCCGAAGTACATTCACTTCGAGCACGAACCCAAGGAGCGGATCCGTGGCGGGGCACTGGTCATTTCAAACCATGTGGGCTTTGCCGATCCCATCTATGTGATGATGGGCATCTGGTACCGCCGGCACCGCTTTGTGTGCATGAAGGAATTTTACGAGAAGAAATTCGTGGCATGGTTATTCAACCGGTTCCACTGCATCCCGATCGATCGCGAGAATTTTAACATCGCATCGTTTCGTGAGATCATCGACGCGCTGAAAAACGATGAAATGGTCTCGATGTTCCCGGAGGGACATGTGAACTTTGAAGGCGACGGCCTGAATCAGTTCAAATCCGGAATGGTTCTTATGGCGCTGATGAGCGGAAAACCGGTCGTCCCAGTCTATATCGAAAACCGGAAGAGCGTGTTTGAACGGTTGAAGATCGGCATCGGCGCTCCGTTCGATGTCACGGCGGTCTACGGCCGCCGTCCCAATATGAAGCAGGTCGGAGAAATTGCGGACATGCTGTTCAGGAAGGAAGAGGAGCTGCGGAATTACTGCCGCACGTACGGATCGGAGAAAAAATGAAATTATCGAGAAATGAGATCATTGAAAAACTGAAGGAGATCTTGAGAGAGGACATCGGATGCGACGAATCCGTGCTGGAAAACTGCACGGAGAACGACCGCCTCGTTGAAGATTTTGATATTTCTTCCGTGGATATGCTGTACATCGTCATGTCCGTGGAGGAGACCTTCGGTATTCGTTTTGAGAGCGTCGGAATTGCGGATTTCGTTACCCTGAAAGACGTTGTCGACTACGTGGAAGCAAGGCTGTGATGGAACAGAGTATCGTACTTGATGTTTACATCGCAGGGATCCCGGAGGAGGACGCACTTGCCGGTGTAACACCGGAGGAGCGGGCGGAGGAGATCCGCGCGACCGGAAACCGGAAACTGAAAATGCAGCGGCTTGCGGCATGGAAGACGCTTGAAACGGCGGTTGAGCGGTCCTTTGGGAAGAAGCTTTCCGAATTGACCGTAAAAAAGACGGAGACCGGAAAATGGACCGCGGAGGAACTCTGCTTCTCCATCACCCATACGGACGGTGCCGTGGCGGTGGCGGTCTCAAATGCGGTGTGCGGCGTGGATATGGAAAACCTGACCGTGCGGCACGAAAAGAGCCCGGAGCTTCCCGCACGCATGCATGACCGTGTGCGGACGGAAGCGGAAAAGGAAGCGGACCGAAACGATTCATCCGCGGAACGCTTTTATACCCGCTGGACCCGGAAGGAAGCGTTGTTCAAGGCCGGCGATGCAAAGGCTTTTGATGCCGCGGCGCTTGAAACGACCGGGAACGAAGACACTCTCTGTACGGTCCTCATCGGAACTGCGCCGGAATACATCCTTTCCGCAGCCGGTAAGGACATCACAGGAATACGCTTTTTTGTGTCGGAGAACGACGGAGTTCGTCCCCTGATGCGGGAGGAACGGAAGGAGATGACTGATCTGTGACCCTGAAAATCATTCTGATCCTGCTAATTCTGTATGTGGTCTTTATCCTCGGTCCGGCGGTCGTCGTTTATTTTATGATGTTCCGTCCGTCGGAAGGCAGGAGCTTTGACAATACGGACTATACAGGCACTTATTACGAGCCGTATCTTCCGGTCCTTATTCCGGCTTACGCGCGGATGAAAAAGCGGGAGTACCGTGAGGTGAAAATGGATGCGGACGGCATCACACTGACAGCGGACCTTTTGGTCACCGGCTCGAAAAAGACCGCGATCCTGTTTCACGGCTACCACGCGACACCGCTGATGAATTTTGCGCTCCCCGGCGAGTTCCTTCTGAAGGAAGACCGGAATCTTCTGCTCATTCATGAGCGCGCGCACGGGAAAAGCGGCGGGAAGTTGTCCGGTATGGGGCTTCTTGAACAGGAGGACGTGTTGAAATGGATCGCGTATGCAAAGAATACGCTCGGCGCGGAGGATATCGTCCTGTGGGGCATGTCGATGGGCTGTACGGCACTTTCCTATGCATCGTCCAAGATCGATGATCCGTCCGTGACGGGCCTGATCCTGGACTGCGGATTTGTCAGTCCGAAGGCGCAGATCTTAAGCGAGGGGCGGAAACGCCATCTTCCGAACGCCCTGATCTATCCGGTCATTGCCGGACTGGCAAAGCTGATCAGCGGAATTGATCTTTCCGCGGAAACGATCGATTCCGTTAAAAAGAACCGGATCCCGGCCCTTTTCCTTCACGGGGAAGCGGACACTTCGGTTCCGGTGGAGGACACCCTGCGGGCTTATGAAGCCTGCACAGCAGAAAAAGAACTTTTCACCGTCCCCGGCGCGGGCCATACGCTCGCATTTGTCGCAGGCGGTGTCAAAGCGGAGGAAACGGTTCGCCGTTTTCTCAATAAGAACATTTTAAAAGAAGAGGAGAATCACCATGGCTAATTTTTCTATTATTGCCGACTGTACCTGCGATCTGAACGAGGAGCTTCAGAAGAAATATGATATCATCGTTCTGCCCGGCCACATCACACTTCCGAACGGAAACAACGAACTGTTTTACCCGAACTGGGACAAGGTGAGTCATGATGAATTCTATGCGGATCTGAAGAAGCGCCCGACGGCATACACCACCTCTCCGGCAAACGTTGCGGAATTCGGCGCCGCTTTTGAGAAGGAGATCCTGGCAGGAAAGGACGTGCTCTGCGTCACCATTTCCGGCGCGATCTCCGGCGCATGCGGCTTCGCAACGAGCGCAAAGAATGAGGTCCTTGAAAAGTATCCGGAAGCAAAGATCGAAGTTATCGACTCCCTGCGTTTCGGACCGGGCTTCGGCCTTCTTGTCGTTTACGCGGCAATGCAGCGTGAAGCCGGTAAGAGCATGGAAGAGGTCGCGGCTTATATCGAAGAGAATAAGAACCGTTTCCATCAGGCCGGATGGCTCGATGACCTCACCTTTGTTGCCAGAAAAGGCCGCCTGAATCATGCAGCCGCTTTCTTCGGTACGCTGGCAGGCGTTAAGCCCATCGGTGAATTCGATTACAACGGTCTGACCACCGTACTCGGAAAGGCATCCGGCGCAAAGGCCGCTTATGCCGCACTGATCAAGTACATCGCGGAGACCATCGAGGATCCGGAGGAGCAGATCATTTTCATTGCACAGGGCAACCGAATGCCGCAGGCGATTGAATACAAGAAGCTGATCGAGGAGAATTTCCATCCCAAGGCAGTACTCATTAATGATGTGTACCCGTCCGTCGGTGTCAATGTCGGTCCCGGTCTGATGGCCGCTTACTATGTCGGCAAGCCTATCTCCAAGGACCTGGAAACGGAAAAGGCCATTCTTCAGGCTGCATTAAACGGAGGAAAGTAAGATGAAGATCCTGACAACGAAGAAGCAGATGCTTGTGTATGCGATCTCCGGTCTCGGCGTCAATATGCTGAACCTGATGATGGGCTCCTATCTTTGCAGTGCCCTGATCGCAAGCGGATTCGGCGAAAAGGCCATTCCGTTCCAGACGTTTGAGGGCCACGACCTGGTCATCGCCGCGCTGTGGGCCACGTTCGCGCTGATCGCGAAGATCCTGGACGGTGTCATCGACATCCCGATGGCTTCCTTTACCGACCGCTTAAAGACCCGTTTCGGCCGCCGCAGACCGGCGCTCGTGATCGGCCTCGTTCCGATGATCCTGGCGTACATCCTGTTTGCTGCGGTCACCCCGAACCCGGAAGGCGCGACCGTACTGAATACCGTCTTCTACGGTATCATCCTCTGCGTATTCTATAGCTTCTACACCCTGACGATGGTCACCTATTACGCCACCTTCACCGAGATCGTGGACACGACCGAAAAGAGAAACTTCATCTCCAACGTCAAGTCCGTCTGTGACATTGCCTATTTCATCCTGGGCTACGTCGTGGTCCGTGCCATGCTGAACGGCATGAACATCCGCCCGGTCGCGCTGATCGTACTTCCGCTGGTCGCTACGATGATCATCCCGCTCTTCATGATCAAGGAACCGTCCACCCTGGACGGCGTGGAGGAAGCGCCGGAAACGGTCAATCTGGTCAAGTCCATCGGCTGTACATTTAAAAACCGCGATTTCATCATCTGGATGGTCGTCTATTCCTTCATGACCTTCGGTGTTCAGCTTTTCCTTGGCGGCATCAACGAGTACTTCTCCTACGTCGGCATGAGCATGATCTTTGTCATGGTCTCATCCTTCGCACCGGTTCCGTTCACATTGATCCTTTATAACAAGCTGATCGAAAAATTCGGCTTTGGCTGGGCATTCCGTTATGTTCTGGTGACCTTTACCGTTTCCATGATGATGCTGTTCGGCTTCAGCTTTTTACCGGCAGGCACCGGCAAGACCGTGGCTTCCATCCTGGGCGGCCTGGTGGCATCCCTCGGTATCGGCGCGCTGTTCTCGGTCGCATACTCCGTTCCGGCACAGCTCGCGGCCGATGAAGAGAAGAAGACCGGCATTTCCAACTCCGCTATGTACTTTGCGGTACAGGGCCTGTTTGCGGGCGTGGCAGCCGGCATCGGCACCGGCGTTGTACTTACTGCGCTGAAGAAAGCGGTGGTAAACGGCGGAAGCGCCATCGTTTACATGACCCTGGTTGCATCGATCGGTGCAGTCCTTGCATTTGTATTTACATTCATCCTTCCCGAGTCCGTTAAGGTCATGGGTAAGGGAGACGGCAAGCTGCCGAAGGAAGACTGATAACATTAATGAACACAAAAAAGATCAACGGTCAGACCCTTGAAAAAATGTTCCGCAACGGCCTTGGTAATATCAAGGCCGCGGAACAGGAGGTCAATGACTTAAATGTATTCCCGGTCCCGGACGGCGACACGGGAACCAATATGAAACTGACACTGGAGAACGGTATCCGGAACGCAAAGACCACAACAGAGACCGGTCTTTATCTGAAGCAGCTGTCCTCCGGGATGCTGCTTGGCGCGCGGGGCAACTCGGGCGTCATTCTCTCGCAGATCTTCAAGGGGATCTTTATGGAGCTGCAGCATGCGGGTACCATCGTCCCGGAGAACTTGTTAAACGCATTCATCCGCGGTTACAAGCAGGCGTATGCGTCCGTCGTACGTCCGGTGGAGGGCACGATCCTCACCGTGGCCCGCGAAGGCGCGGAGAACATCCGCAGCCAGGTGGACCGTTCGACGACCTTTGAAACACTGCTTTCCATGTACATCGCGGAGATGCGGAAGAGCCTTGCGCGGACGCCGGATATCCTGCCGGTGTTAAAGGAAGCGGGCGTCATCGACAGCGGCGCGCTGGGCTACATCCTGATTGCGGAGGGTATGTTAAAGTTCCTGTACGGAGAAATCATCGAGGTCGCGTCCGAGAGCAACGCGGCGAGTGCCGTACCGGCGCAGATCGAAGAGGAACTGTTCAATGAAAACAGCCGTTTTGAAGACGGTTACTGCACGGAATTCATCCTGCAGCTGATGCGTGGCCCCAAGTACGATCAGCATTTCAAGCTGGAGACTTTTATTGAAGATCTGCAGGTCTACGGAAATTCGCTGGTGGCCGTTCAGGACGGAAAACGCGTTAAGGTCCATGTGCATACGATGAAGCCGGCCAAGGTCATCACCCTGGCGCAGGAGTACGGCGAATTCCTGACGATGAAGATCGAAAACATGCAGGTGCAGCATAACGAGCACATCCGCATGAATCGGAAGAAAAAGGCAGAGCACAAGGAAATGGCAGTCGTTGCGGTCGCAAACGGCAGCGGTATGCTGGAGATCTACCGGAACATGTCCTGCGATTATGTGCTGGACGGCGGTTCTACGATGAATACCTCCGCGGAGGAGTTCGTGGAAGCGTTTAATGCGCTGGATGCCGATTACATCGCGGTCCTCCCGGACAATAAGAATGTGATCCTCGCGGCGGAGCAGGCAAAGGAGCTTTATACGGGGGCGGCGGAAATCATCGTCCTGCATTCAAGGAGTACCGTGGAAGGCTACTATGCGATGGCCATGGACATTCCGCATGCGGGCCATGAAGAGCGTCTGGAGAACCTGAAGCTCGGTATGAGCCTGGTGACGACGGTATCGGCGACCTACGCGACGCGGGATTATTCCGCGAACGGCATCGCCTGCAAGGAGGGCGAGGGCATTGCTCTGGTGGACGGCGAGCTTGCCGCGGCCCGTAAGGAACCGGAAAAAGCAATCGTCAGTGCGTTAAAGAGCATGGACGAGATCTACGATAAGGAAGTCTGCATGGTCTTCACCGGCGAGAACGTCAACGAAGCGATGCAGGAGATGCTGGAAAAACGGATCACGGAATCTTTCCCGAATCTGGAAGTCAGCTTTATGGCCGGCGGTCAGCGCATTTATCCGTGGCTGATCGGCATCGTGTAAGGAGGCGCCCATGGAAGTATTCAAATGGGTCCTCTTCGGACTGGTGATGGCAGTTCTGTTCTTTGGCGTTTTCCCGACTGCGATCATGTCCTGGTTCTTATACCGGGCACTTCTGGTCCGCCGGAAAAAGGAGGAGTGGGCGCGCCGGTGCAGCATGCCTTCCGACCCGATCCAGGTGGAGCTCTTTGAGACCGGTATGGCCTGGGGGAAAGAGCACGAGGCCTGTCAGAAATCCCTCGATATGATGAACGAAGGCCTGCATCTCTATGCGGAGTACTTTGATTTTGGCAGTAAAAAGGCCGTCATCATTTTACCGGGACGTATGGAGAGCTGCCTGTATTCGCTTTATTTTGCGGAGCCCTATCAGCGCGCGGGGTATAACGTGCTGGTCATCGACAACCGTGCACACGGATGGTCCGATGGCCGTTACAGCTCCCTCGGCTGGAATGAGCATCGCGATGTCATGAAGTGGGCGGAGCTGCTCCGCGACGAACACGGTGTGGAAAGCGTGGTGCTGCACGGATGCTGCATCGGCGCGGCATCGGCCATGTTCACGGCAACGGACCCGAACTGTCCGGAGGTCGTGAACGCCATGATCGCGGACGGCATGTTCCCGACCTTCCGCAGCTCGTTCGTCAATCACATGGTGAAGGACCACCATCCGGTGTTCCCGTTCACCCAGTGGATCTGCCTATATGTCCGCCTGTTTACCGGCGCGGATATCACGAATGACGGTCCGGTAAAGCGGATCCGGGATCTGAAGAAGCCGCTTCTCATGATCCACAGCCGCGAGGATATTTTTTCCTTGCCAAAAGATGCGCAGATGATGTATGATAGTTGCAGTGCCGATAAGAAACTGGTATGGTTTGAACACGGCGCACATTCCCGTATCCGTTACGCGAATACGGAAGTGTATGATCAGACCATTATAGACTTTCTGAATACCCTTGAGGCTTGACGGCCGGTGGACGGAAAGAGAATAGAGGAGGTAAAATATGAGTTTTTGTCAGAAGTGCGGTGCTCCGATTGAAGAAGGTGCAAAATTCTGCACGATCTGCGGAAATCCCGTAGAAGAAAAGGCTGCAGAAGCTGTACAGCAGACAGTATATGAGGCTCCGGTATACGAGACCACGTCCTATGAGGCCCCGTCTTACGAGGCAACTCCGGTACAGGAGTATAACACCTATGAATCTGTTTCACAGGTAGAAGCACCGGTATACGGCGCAAATTATGAGGTGGAATCCCTGTCCAAGTCCTCCATGGTCCTGGGCATCGTCGGTTTATGCCTGTCCCTGCTGGGCTTCACGTCCATCGTCGGCATCATCCTTTCCGCAGTCGGTCTCTCAAAGGCCAAGAAGGTCATGAACATCCTGAATGTCCGTGCACTGTCCGGCAAGGCAAAGGCCGGTCACATTTTAGGTAAGGCCGGTATCATTGCAGGTATCCTGATGACGATCTTTATGGTGATCTATTTTGCGATCGTTGTTCTGGCTGTGATCGCAGGACAGGCCGGTGGTTATTATTATTAATTGATTCCAAGCATTCCGCGGCGGGAGACCGCCACTCGAATCATATTAAGTTTTTACCCGGAGGTGTTGAAAATGGTAACGAAGGAAATGCTGATCGGCGAATTGCTCGATTATGACATGGAAGTTGCTCCGATCCTGATGGCTGCAGGAATGCATTGCCTGGGCTGCCCGTCTTCTCAGATGGAATCCCTGGAAATGGCTTGCATGGTTCACGGTATCGATGTCGATGAGCTGGTTGACGCCATTAACGAATTTGAAGAAAACAAAGCAAAGGCTAACGCGTAAGCCCGAAACGGAGTGTGGAGACGATGCAGTGAGAACTGTATGGTTTCCGCGCTCTTTTTTCTTTTGAGAAAGTGAGGAATCACAATGTATGAACCGAAAATGCAGCTGACGGAAGAGCAGCGGCAGATCTTAGACGGTAAGGAGGGCGAGGTCAAGGCCAAGGTCATGGAGACCATCGTCCGTTACGGTGACATGTTCGAGGCAGACCGCCTGGTTCCGGTCACGCATGCGCAGGGCCATCTGGTCACATCCTTCGGCCTGTCGCTTTTGAAGCCGGTCTACCGGACGATGGACGAGCTCATCGGCGCCGGCCTCAAGGTGGAGGGCGGCTTCACGATGGACCCCCGCCCGGTTGATTTCGAGGATGTGAAATGCAACCTTCTGGACCGCATTCTGTTTTCCACGGTTTTATACGGCACCCAGGGACGCTACGAGGAACAGCTGAAGAAACTGGGCCTTTCCGGTGATGATGCATTCTCCTGCGCCTGCTATTTTGATGAAATGGGCAATGTCCCGAAGAAGGGCGATATCCTTTCCTGGGCGGAATCCTCTGCAGTCAACTATGCAAACTCCGTACTCGGTGCGCGCTGCAACCGTAATTCCGGCATGATCGATATCTTCGGCTCCGTGCTGGGCTTTGTCCCGAACTTCGGTCTGCTTACCGATGAGGGCCGCAAGGCAAAGTGGAAGGTCATCGTCAAGACCACAAAGAAGCCGCTGCCGCAGATCCTGGGTTCGGCCATCGGTATTAAAGTCATGGAGGACGTGCCGTACATCGTCGGACTGGACCGCTGGATCGGAACCGAACTGGATGACGCGACCAAGTCCTACCTGAAGGATTTCGGCGCAGCTACTGCATCCAATGGCGCCGTGGGCCTGTATCATGTGGAGAATCTGACGCCGGAGGCGGTTGAACTCGGTGACACGCTGCTCGCGGAGGATTATAAGGAATATGTGGTCGATGATGCCGAACTGGAGCGGGTATACAACTCTTATCCGGTCATGTGGAAGGATCCGGAGAAGGACGGCACGCTGGCGTTCATCGGATGCCCGCATCTTTCCAGGGCCCAGCTTCATGAGTGGGCGGATAAGATCATCGACGGCATGAAGGAGACCGGTAAGAAGAAGGTGAGATGCCAGACTGTGCTCTGCACTGCGCCGCCGGTATTTGAAGAGTTCAAGAAGACGGAGAAGTATCAGGAGCTGTTAAAGACCGGTGCGCGTGTGACGTACATCTGTCCGTTAATGTACACATCCAACCCGCTGACCAAATCCCGCAGGATCATGACCTGCTCCAACAAACTGAGGACCTATTCCGTAGCGCGTTACTACAAGGATGACGATCTTCTGAATTACATCATCGGAAAGTGAGGCGGCATATGAAAGAATTTAAAGGACGTGTGATCAATCCCGGTTATTATAAGGGTGAAGCGGTCGTTTCCCGGCAGGGCGTGAATACACTGGCAACGTTCCAGAAGTCCGCGTTAGCCGGCGCAAAGCAGGTCATCGCAGCGGATCAGAATAATCCGGATGTGTTTGAAAAGAATCTGACCGGCATTGCGTTGTGCCTGCCGCAGACCATCGGCTCCACGACGGGCGGTATGGTACTGGAGCTCATCTGCTCGCTGAAGATCAATCCGGCGTGTATGCTGTTCTCCGAGCACATTGATTCCCTGGCCGGCGCGGGCGTGATCCTGTCCGTCGTCTGGGAGGGCAGTGATATGATCGCCATCGACTGCCTGGGACAGGAGTTTTTAGATACCGTGAAGACGGGCGATACGATCGAGGTCCGGGAGGACGGAACGGTCGCGATCCTGTAAAAAAAGAACCGGTTCGTGTTATGCGAACCGGTTCTTTTCTTTGTCATACGTGCAGTTGATCGCTGCCAGCTGCTTTTCCAGCGCTTCGCGGTCGATGTCGTAATCATCGCACAGGGCGTCCAGCGAGGGAAAACGGTCGCGGAGCGCGGTATTGATCACGCTGAGGAGCATGTTCGGGTCTTTCGGAAGATAAGCCATAAGGGGCCTCCTTAAAAAGAATTTCTGAAAAAATCATACCGAAATGTGCTATAATAGTCAAGACCGCTTCCGGGAACCGCACCGGCAGGCGGAAATGATGCGGAGGAGAGTCCATGAAACTGAGAAAACTTGTGGTCGGCATGGTAGCGACCAATTGTCATATTCTGTGGAATGAAGAAAAAAAGGATCCCGAAAGCGGACGTTTTCCGGGCATCGTGATCGATCCGGGCGATGATGCCGCGGGGATTGCCGCTCTTATATCGCAGGAGCTGGTAGCTCCGGTGGCGATCCTTCTCACGCACGGTCATTTCGATCATATCGGCGCGGCGGAGGAACTCTCAAAACGTTACAACGCCCCGATCCTGGCGGGTGAGCATGAGACGGAGATCCTGGCAAGCAGCGACCTGAATCTGGCGATGCCTTTCATGGGGACGCATACGGTCCTCCGGGCAGATCGGACCGTTTCGGACGGGGAAACGCTGCTTCTCCCGGCGGACGATCCCGCGTTCACGATCGAGGTGATCGAGACGCCGGGGCATACCATCGGCGGGGTGTGCTACTACCTCCCGGACTACGGCATCCTGTTTTCCGGCGATACCCTGTTCTTCCGGAGCGTCGGCCGCACGGACTTCCCGACGGGCAGTTCGCGTACGCTGTATCAGTCCATCCGGGACAAGCTTCTGATCCTTCCCGAGGAAACACGCGTCTATCCGGGCCACGAGATGAGCACGACGATCGGCGGGGAAAAGCCTTTCTTTTCCTGAACCGAACATTGACGTTTTGCATAATTTTCGACGGTTTTTTCGTAAAAAAGTTCGGGAGCCCGCATATAAAAACCGCTTTTCATATACGGGACGGTATGCTATAATTTTTAAGTTGGTTCTATGATTCCGCCGGCGAATACCGGTGATCAATGGTAGGTATGAAAAGAGGGATCTATGGGAAAAATTGGTTTTGATAACGACAAATACATTAAAATGCAGTCTGAGAACATCAAAAAGCGCATCAGCCAGTTCGGCGGCAAGCTCTATCTGGAGTTTGGCGGCAAGCTGTTCGATGATACGCACGCATCCCGCGTTCTGCCGGGCTTCCAGCCGGACAGTAAGCTGAAGATGCTCCTGGAGTTAAAGGATCAGGCTGAGATCGTCATCGCGGTTTCCGCAGAGGCACTGGAATCCTCCAAGAGAAGAGGCGACTCCGGCATCACCTATGATCAGGAGGTCCTCCGCCTGATCGACAAATTCCGTTCCGTGGGCCTTTACGTCGGCTCCGTTGTCATCACAAGAAACAACGGACAGGCAGCGGCACTGAATCTGCAGCGTGAACTGGAAGAGCACAACATTCCGGTCTTCAAGCATTATTTCATCAACGGTTATCCGTCCAACGTTCCGCTCATCGTTTCCGATGACGGCTTCGGAAAGAATGACTACATCGAGACCTCCCGGTCCCTGATCGTCATCACGGCTCCGGGTCCGGGCTCCGGCAAGCTTGCCACCTGCCTGTCCCAGCTGTATCACGAGAACAAGCGCGGCATTCAGGCCGGTTACGCTAAATTCGAGACCTTCCCGATCTGGAACATTCCGCTCAAGCATCCGGTCAACCTGGCGTATGAAGCAGCGACCGCAGACTTAAGCGATGTCAACATGATCGACTACTTACATCTGGAAGCATACAATCAGGTAACGGTCAACTACAACCGTGACCTGGAGGCCTTCCCGATCGTTGCGGCGATCTTCAAGAAGATCTATGGTTCCTGCCCGTATCAGTCCCCGACAGACATGGGCGTTAACATGGCCGGCTACTGCATCTCCGATGACATGGTCTGCCAGGACGCTTCCCGTTACGAGATCATCCGCCGCTACTACAACACGATGCTGCAGGATGTCAATGACAAGAATTCCAGCCATGAGAACGAGATCATGCGGATCGAAAACATCATGGACCAGCTCGGCATCACACGGAAGTACAGAAAGGTCGTTCAGCCGGCCATCGATGCGGAAGCGGAGAGAGGTGTGCCGTGCATGGCCATCGAGCTTCCGGACGGCCGTATCGTTACCGGTAAGAGAAAAGCCATGATGCATGAATGTGCCGCGGCTGTGATCAATGCGCTGAAGGCTATGGCAGGCATCCCGGATGAGATCGACCTCGTCCCGAAGAACCTGCTGGATCCGGTACAGGACATGAAGCGCAACTACCAGGATACGCACTCCGCGCGTCTTCACACCGATGAAGCGCTGATCGCCATCGCCGTGAACGCCGCGACCGATGAAAACGCCGCAAAGGCCATCGCCTGCCTTCCTGATCTCCGTGGCTGCGATGCTCACACGACCATCATTCCGTCCAATCTGGAGTTTGCCATGATGCGCCGTCTTTCCATCAATCTGACCTGCGAGCCCAAATACGAGGGCACCAAGCTGTTCAGACTGTGATCCATCGCTTTTTTACAACAAAATAATCAACTTTTTCAGGCCGAATTGCTTTACAAATGCAATTCGGTCTGTTAAGATTATAGGTGGCTCTATGCCTCCCGAATAGGGGGGTTAGAATAGATACTAATGGTAATTAATTATTAGGAGGAAATCAAAACATGGCAAAATGGGTCTATACCTTCAAAGAAGGTAACATGTCCATGCGTAACCTTCTTGGTGGTAAGGGCGCTAACCTGGCTGAGATGACCGAGATCGGTCTTCCGGTTCCGCAGGGTTTCACCATCACAACTGAGGCTTGTACGCAGTACTATGAAGATGGCCGCAAGATCAATGACGAGATCATGGCTCAGGCTATGCAGGGCGTAGCTTGGATGGAAGAAGTAAACGGCAAGAAATTCGGCGATCTGCAGAATCCGCTGCTCGTATCTGTTCGTTCCGGCGCACGTGCATCTATGCCCGGTATGATGGACACCAT